>NZ_JBDGAV010000004.1:49573-114965 GCF_040910325.1 Collinsella aerofaciens
ATCCATAAACGACGACGTGTATTCCTATACCTGCGAGGCACGCGCGGACGGTAAGAGCTTGGCAACGGTTCGCCTAACGTGTGACCGCGAGCTCAAGTTTGGGGCGCACGTGCGTGTTATCGGTCGCGTTTCACGTTTTGAGAACGATGCGTATGGACGATCGCGAGCGCTCCGAGGCGAGGTGCGCAAGGTTAAAGCCGTTCGGATTTTGTCGGTCGATGAGGGCTCTCCGGGGCCGCTGCTTCGGCTGCGAAATGAGCTGCTTGCGTCCATTGCGCCTGCGACCGACCCGGCGCGTGCGCTCATAGCCGGTGTCGTTTGCGGTCGTTCGGCCGAGCTGCGCGCCCAGCAGGCGGGCGACTGGTTTTCGGTGACGGGTACGGCGCATCTTATCGCCGTCTCGGGCAGCCATTTGGCTATCGTGGGGTTTGTAATTGAGGGCGTATTGCAAAAGACTCGGTGTTCACGTGGTCTTCGGCGGGCGATATTGGCGATAACGCTTGTGGGCTACGCTGCCTTTACGGGCGCGTCTCCCTCGGCCGTGCGCGCGTGCTGCATGGTGTTCGCGACGCTTGTCGTAAACGGCGCAGGGCGTCGCCGGCACGGCGCATCGGCGCTCTTCGTAACCATGTCCATCTTTGTGCTACTGCGGCCGACGGTGCTGTTCGAGATGGGCTTTCAGCTTTCATGTGCCAGCGTCTTAGCCATTCTGTGCTTTTGCCCCTATGCGACCTACGCTTTGGGTGAGTTGGGTGTGCCGTCGGGCGTTGCCAGCATGCTTTCCGTCACGCTGTGCTCGCAGTTGGCGACGCTCCCCATTACCATTCCTGCCTTCGGTACGTTCTCGCTCATTGCTCCGCTGGCAAATGCGGTCATCGGTCCGGTGGTGAGCGTACTGCTCGCTGTGTCGATCGTACTGGTTCCCTATTCGCTCGTGGCACAATTGCGGATTTGGGCGCTCATTGTGCCCATGGTTGCCGCCCGTTGCGCACTGTTCTTCGAGCAGCTGTTTGCCGCCGTGCCGGGTGCATCCGTGAGTGTGCCGCCCGATAGCATGTGGATTTACCTAGTGCCGTGTTTGCTGGCGGTTCTGCTGGTCTGGTGGCCGCGTCCCCGTGCACGTCCTATGGCGGTGGGGCTTACGTGCCTGGTGTTCTTGGCTGCGATTCCGTACGCCTACTGGGATCGGTTCGCTCCGCCTTCGGTGACGGTGCTCGATGTGGGCCAGGCCGATGCGATTCTTATCCGCCAGGGCGGCACAGTAGCGCTCGTCGACTGCGGGCTCGACGAGCGCGTGGTGGCGGCGTTGGTTCGCAATAACGTGCACCATATCGATGCCGTCTTTGTGACGCATTGGGATGAGGACCACTGGGGTGGTCTGCCTGCCGTGCTCGATCAGTTTTCGGTCAGAACGATTGCCGTGGCGGCGGATGCGCTGGAGGATGCTCCTGCCGAGGTATTGAACCGACCTGGCGTGGAGTATCGGCAGGTGCGCCGTGGGGATACGGTCGACATCGGCTCATTTTGCGCCCGCGTGATGTGGCCATTCGAGTCCGTGGATGGCGAGGGAAATGAGGACTCGCTTGTCCTGCTGCTCTCTTATGTTCAGGAAGGCAAGGGCCTGCGTGTGCTCCTCACCGGTGATGCCGAGCTCGATCAAGAACGGGAATTCGTGCAGGAGGTGGGAGATATCGATGTACTTAAACTTGGGCATCACGGCTCTAAGGTTTCAGTCGATGGTGAGTTGCTGGACGTCCTGAAGCCCGAGCTTTCCCTCGCGAGCGCGGGCGAGGGGAATCGATACGGCCATCCGTCCGATGCCTGCATCGATGCCGTTATGGAAGCGGGCGGCGTGTTCGCGTGCACCATCGAACACGGCGACATTACCGTCACGCCAACTGCGAATGGCTTTGCGATGCGATGCCAGCGACCATGACGACGTCGTTGGCGTGTGGTGGGCCCCTGGGCTAGAATGGCACGGAACGAATACGAAGGCCTGCGGGAGGGGAGCGCAATGTCCGAAATCGGTCTGCTGCCGGCATATCTGATCGTCGGTACCGACGGAGTCAAGCGCGATCACGCCGTCTCGCGCATGAAAGCGCGTCTGGAAAAGACGGGCATGGTCGAGTTCAACATCGACGAGCGCGACATGACCAAGGACCCCGATATCGAGTCCATTATCGGATCGCTTAACACCTTTCCGATGGGCAGCGAGTTTCGCCTGGTAATCCTTGATGGCTGCTCAAAGCTCGCTAAGGCGGTCTCGGAGCCGCTCGTTGAGTATCTGGCGAGTCCCAGCCCCACAACGGTCTGCCTCATCATCGCCGACTCGCTTGCCAAGAACACGCGCCTGTATAAGGCGATCGCCAAAATCGACAAGAAGGCCGTGATCGATTGCTCCGGCACCAAGCGCTGGGAGCTGCCGCGTCGCGTGCAGCAGATGGCGACGCAGCACGGCAAGTCGATCTCGACGGCGGCCGCCGAGGAACTCGTCTCGCGTTCGGGTGAAAACACTCGCATGCTCGATAACGACTTGGTTAAGCTTGCCCAGATGGTCGAGGCGCCCCAAATTGAGCTTGCCGATGTGGAGCGCTGGATTGTACGTACGGCCGAGGTTCAACCCTGGGACTTTCTCAATGCGGTCTCGGCCCGTGACATGCGCCGTTCGCTCGAGCTCTTCAATCTAATGCCCGCCAAGAGCTACGTGTGGACGTACACATTGCTGTGCGGCCGCATTCGCGAGCTTATCGTTGCCAAGGCGCTCGATGCGCGCGGACAGGGTCGTGAGCTGGCCGCAACGCTCAAACTCCAGTCCTGGCAGGTCAAGAATCACCTGACCTGGGCACGTCGCTTTTCGATGGCAGAGCTCGTCGCAGCGCTCGAGGGTGCCGTTGATGTGGAGCTCGCGCTCAAGGGTTCGGCCGATTCTCAGACCGCGCTTTTGCTCTGGATTACGAACATCTTGAGAAAATCGTGATGATACCTGCCTATTTGACAAATTCGTTCTATCCCTTTGAGGGGGAGCGTGCTATAGTAGGCGCTTGCATGACCTCACCGTGTCTCAGAGGTGTCATACATTTTTTGCAAGGAACTCGAAAGGAACTCCAGAAGTGGCAAACATCAAGTCTCAGAAGAAGCGTATCCGCACCAATGAGGCAGCTCGCATGCGTAACAAGGCTGTCAAGTCCGAGCTCAAGACGCTGACCAAGCACGTCCAGTCCGCCGTCGCCGAGGGCGACGCCGAGAAGGCCCAGGCTGCCCTCAAGACCGTCACCAAGCGTCTCGACATGGCTGCCGCCAAGCATGTTATCCACAAGAACCAGGCTTCCAACCGCAAGTCCGGTCTTGCCAAGCTCGTGAACAGCATCAACGCCTAAGTTGTAAATTTCACACCACACAGATTACGCGCATAAATGGAGCCTGTTTTATGGAACAGGCTCCATTTTTTGTACCGCTCGGGTAAGATAGTCCGCATGAATACTTCAATTGACATTTCCCACATCCGCAACTTCTCAATCGTTGCGCACATCGACCATGGCAAGTCCACGATCAGCGATCGCATCCTCGAGCTCACCCATACCGTCGACGAACGCGACATGGAGTCGCAGCTGCTCGACACCATGGATATCGAGCGCGAGCGCGGCATCACGATCAAGTCCAATGCCGTTCGCGTGTCCTATGACGCCGACGATGGCGAGACGTATCAGTTCAATCTGATCGATACGCCGGGCCACGTGGACTTTACCTATGAGGTCTCGCGCTCGCTGGCAGCCTGTGAGGGCGCGGTGCTCGTTGTCGACGCCACACAGGGCGTCGAGGCACAGACCGTCTCCAACGCGACGCTTGCCATGAACGCCAATCTGGACATTGTGCCGGCCATCAACAAGATCGACCTGCCCTCGGCTCATCCCGACGAGGTTAAGACCGAGATCGAGGATGACCTGGCGATTCCTGCCGATGATGCCGTGTGTGTCTCGGGCAAGACCGGCGAGGGCATCCACGATCTGCTGGAGTCCATTGTCTTTTTGATCTCTCCGCCCAAGGGCGATGCGAACGCGCCGCTCAAGGCACTCATCCTGGATTCGTACTTCGACGAGTATCGTGGCGTCGTCGCCACGGTGCGCATCTTTGACGGCTCCATCAAAAAGGGCGATACCCTGCGCATGATGCAGGCAAAGGGCGACTTTTTGGTCGATGGCGTGGGCGTCAAGCGTCCCGCCGAGACCCCGGTCGATGCGCTGACGGTCGGCGAGGTGGGCTACGTGGTCACGGGCCTGAAGGACCCCGAGGCCGTTCGCGTGGGCGATACCCTCACGTGGGCGTCGAATCCCTGCCCCGAGCCGCTTCCCGGTTACCGCGAGGCCAAGCCCATGGTCTATACGGGCCTGTTCCCGATCGATAACAAGGACTACGAGAACCTGCGTGACGCGCTCGATAAGCTGCACGTCAACGACCCGTCGTTGGTGTGGGAGCCCGAGACCTCGGTGGCGCTCGGCTTTGGCTTCCGCGTGGGCTTCTTGGGCCTGCTGCACATGGAAGTCGTCAAGGAACGCCTGGAGCGCGAGTTCAATCTTGACCTCATTGCCACGAGTCCATCGGTCGACTATCACGTCTACAAGACTGACGGCGAGATGATTGATGTCCGCAGCCCGCAGGATCTGCCCGAGGCTACGCGCATCGAGCGCATTGAGGAGCCCTACCTCAAGGCCAAGATTATCTGCCCGCCCGAGTATACGGGTGCCGTCATGCAGCTCGCTATCGAGCACCGCGGCATTACTACCGACATGATCCATCTCACGAGCAAGTCGGTCGAGATGCGCTTCGATATGCCGCTTGCCGAGCTCATCTTGGATTTCTTTGACCAGCTCAAGAGCCGAACCAAGGGCTATGCCTCGCTCGACTACGAGTTCAACGAGTATCGTCCCTCCGAGCTCGTGAAGCTCGATATCTTGCTTTCGGGCGACGAGGTGGACGCGCTGTCGTTTATCGTCCACAAGGACAAGGCCTACGGTCTTGCCCGCGGTCTATGCGACAAGCTCAAGGAAATCATTCCGCGTCAGCTGTTCGAGGTTCCCATCCAGGGTGCTATCGGCAACAAGATCATTGCCCGCTCCACCGTCAAGGCGCGTCGCAAGGACGTGCTTGCCAAGTGCTACGGCGGCGATATCTCGCGTAAGCGCAAACTGCTCGAGAAGCAGAAAGAGGGCAAGAAACGCATGAAGGCCATCGGTTCTGTCGAGGTTCCGCAGGAGGCCTTTATGGCGATCCTCAAGGTGGACGAGTAGGTCTATGGCGCTTTCCGAATATAGTCTGCGGCTGCTGGGCGCCTATGCCGAGCAACCGTTCCTTATGGCTCCCATGGCGGGCGTGACCGACCCCGCCTACCGCATCATGTGCCGTCGCCGCGGTGCCAATCTCGCCTATAGCGAGATGGTGAGCGTGGCGGGCCTTGCCTATGCTAGCAACAAAACGTGGCGCCTGGTGCTGCCGGCCGACGAGGAGCAGCAGATTTGCGTGCAGCTCTTTGGCTCCAAGCCCGAGCAGTTTGCGAGCGCCGTCGCCGCCGTCGAGGATCGTGTGGGCGATCGTCTGTCGCTCATCGATATCAACATGGCCTGTCCTGCCCGCAAGGTTGTCACCAAGGGCGAGGGCTCTGCCCTTATGCGCACGCCCGATTTGGCCGAGAAGATCGTCGAGGCCACGGTGGGCGCGGCGCACGTGCCCGTGACCGTAAAGATCCGCAAGGGCTTTTACGCCGAGGACCGTAATGCCGCGACGTTTGCCCAGATGCTCGAAGGCGCCGGTGCCGCCGCGGTGGCGGTGCATGGTCGTTGCGCCACGCAGCTCTACACAGGGCAGGCCGATTGGTCGGTCGTCGATGAGGTGGCCGACGCCGTCGAGATTCCCGTGATCGGTTCGGGCGATGTGTTCTGCGCCGAGGATGCCGCGGAGCATCTGCGCAGCTCGGGTGCCAGCGCGGTGTTTATCGCGCGCGGCATCTACGGCAATCCGTGGGTGTTCGGTGATGCTCGCGCCCTTGCGCTCGATGGCACGCCGGTGCCGGCGCGCAGCTCCGTCGAGCGCTTAGACGCCCTGCGTGAGCACCTAACGCTGACGCATGAGCTCCTGCCGCTCATGTCGCGTGCCCGTACGTACGCAAGCTGGTACTTAAAAGGCATGCCCCATGCCGCCGCTTGGCGTGCCCATGTGGTGCGCTGCTCCACGTATGAGGAGTTCATGGCGCTGGTCGATGAGATCGAGCGCGATGTGGTGGCCTGCGAGGCTGCCCTTGCCGCCGGCGAATTGGTGCCCCCTCATCCGCTGGAGGCTTAAGGGTGGCCGTTACCGCGCTGTACGTGCACGTGCCGTTTTGCGCTCATAAATGCCGCTATTGCGACTTTGACTCGAGCAGTTTTGCTCCGTGCGACCTGAGCGCTGCGCTCGATTCCTATTTTGAGCAGTTGTACGCGCGCCTCGATGCTTTTGGCAAGGCTGGGGCCCTCGACCAGATCCGCACCGTCTATGTTGGCGGCGGTACGCCGTCGCTGGCGGGGGAGCGCCTGGTGGAGCTGGCGCGGCGTATTCGTGCGTGGTGCGCCCCCGTTGAGTTTACCTGCGAGGCCAATCCCGAGTCGCTGACCGCCGAGCTTGCCACTGCACTTGTCAAGGTTGGTGTCACACGCGTCTCTCTGGGCGTGCAAACGCTCGATAACACCGAACTTACTGCCATCGGCCGTATTCACGATGCCGATCGGGCGCTCGCTGCCATCGCGACGGTCAAGAACGCTGGGCTTGACGTGTCGTGCGACCTTATGTGCGGACTTCCCGGGCAGACCGCAGTGAGTTGGAAGCGCACGCTCGATGGCGTGCTGGCGGCGGCTCCGCATCATGTGTCGGTCTACCCGCTCACGCTTGAGGAGGGGACGCCCCTTTATCGCATGGCGTGCCGCGATGAGTCGCTCGAGCCCGACGAGGATTTTCAAGCTTCGTGCATGGATGTGGCGCGTGAGCGTCTGGGTGCGGCCGGCTATCATCCCTATGAGGTGGCAAGCTATGCGCTCGACGGCCATGAGTGCGCCCATAACATTGCCTACTGGACCGGACGGGGCTACCTGGGCCTGGGTCGTTCCGCCGCGGGCATGCTCGACGCCGAGGATTTCGACCGTCTTGCGGGTTTGTTCCCCGGCGTGTCTTCTCGAGGCGATGCGTACCGCGTGCGTCTGGTGCAACGTGACGATGACGCGACGGCGTTCGAGGCCGAATATCTCTCGCAGCGCGAGGCCGCGGCCGAAGACCTGATGCTTGCTTGCCGCATGACGCGCGGTGTCGCGTCCGACCTGTTGGTTCGCGCGGTTCGTGTCATCCCAACGGGCGAGCTGGCAGCTGCCTGCGATCGCGCGCTCGAATTGGGTCTTGCCACTTGGGTGCCCGAGACGCTCGGGGTCCATGAGGGACCCTTCACTTCGGCAGATGTCGTCGCGGGCCATGTTCGAGCTCGTCTGGCGACGACACACCTGGGCTGGCTCGATGGAAATGTTCTGTTCGAGCTGTTTTGGGATCTAGCTTAGGCCGCTCGGGTAGAATTACCGGAATATATACGCTGCTGTGAGCAGGAGGTTGCCGCGCATGGCGACGATGAACGAAAAAGATTACTACGAGATTTTGGGTGTCTCCAAGGACGCCACCTCGCGTGATATTCAAAAGGCCTTCCAGCAAAAGGCCCGCAAGCTCCATCCGGACGTCAACAAAGAGCCGGATGCCGAGGAAAAGTTTAAAGAGGTTTCCGAGGCCTACGCCGTGCTTTCGGATGAGCAAAAACGTGCGCGCTACGACGCCATGCGTTCTGGCAATCCCTTTGCCGGTGCTCCTACGGCTTCGCCCTATGGTGGCAGCTACGCCGGCAGCACGGGTTATGGCAATCCTTTTGAGGGCGGCTTTCCCTTTGGTGGCGCCTGGGGCCAGCAGCGTCGTGGACAGGCTGCCTACAATCCCGAGAACGGCGCCAACGTGGTCGTCGATATCAAACTTGACGCCAAGGAGGCCAAGGGCGGTGCCCGCAAGACCGTCCGCTACACGCGCTTCGATACGTGCGGACATTGCGGCGGCTCGGGTTCTGTCTCCTCCGAGCATGCCCATACCTGCCCAAGCTGTGGCGGCCGCGGCCACATCGACGTCGACCTGTCCTTCCTGTTTGGTGCGGGTACGTTCCAGTCGGTCTGCCCCGAGTGCGGCGGTTCCGGTAAGGTCGTGGCCGACCCCTGCCCCGATTGTGGTGGCAGCGGTCGTACTCGCGCAACCTCCGAGCAGACGATTGAGTTTCCTGCCGGCACGCACGATGGCGACGAGGTCCGCATTAGCGGCATGGGACATGCTGGCACCAACGGTGCCGCGGGCGGCGACTTGGTCGGCCGCGCCCATGTTGAAGCCGAGCGCTTGGAAGGCAAAGCTCGTACCGGTTTTTACCTGATGGGCATCGTGGCGCCGTTTTTGGTGCTGTCGGCCATTTCGGGCGTGTTCTCGGCCTTTGCCGTGATGTGCTTTATTCCGTTTACCATGGGCCTGTTTATGGTGCTTTCGGACGGTGTGCTTCATCGTAGTCTGCTGTGGTGGAAGCGCGGTGCGATGCAGTTTGCCAACGGTTTTGCCAACGGCTTCATGTTCGCGCTCGTGTCAGTTTGGTTCGCGAGCTGCTCGCAACGGGCCATGCTTTCGCCGTACCAAATGCAATAACATCAAACCCTCTGTTTGCGGCCAGCCCAGCTTGGGTATAGGACGCACTGTGACAATAATGAAAGTCGGAAGGATTCGGTCGTGTCGGAAAATAGGGATTACTACGAGGTGCTTGGCGTCGACAGGGATGCCGACGCGCGGACGATTAAGCGCGCGTTTCTAAAGAAGGCCCGTACCGTACACCCGGACGTTTCGGACGACCCCGAGGCCGAGGCCAAGTTCAAGGAGCTCAACGAGGCCTATTCCGTTCTTTCCGATGAGCAGAAGCGTGCTAATTACGACCGTTACGGCACCGCCGACGGTCCTGGTGGTTCGGGCTACGTCGATATCAACGATATCTTTGGTGGCATGGGCATGGACGACTTGTTCTCGTCGTTCTTTGGCGGCGGTGCCGGCGGTGGCGCCCGCAGCCGTCGTGAGCGTCGTCGCGGACGCGACATGGCCATCTCGCTTTCGGTGACGCTCGAGGAGGCGGCGCTCGGCTGCAAAAAGACGATCAGCTATGACCGCCTTGCTCCTTGCGAGGACTGCAACGGCACCGGTAGGGCAGAGGGCGCACAGGAAAAGCAGTGCGGCCGCTGCCACGGCACGGGCTATGTCACGACGGTTCAGCGTTCGTTCCTGGGCCAGGTTCAGTCCTCTTCGCCTTGCCCCGACTGCCATGGCGAGGGCACGGTCATCGACCATCCCTGCGAGACCTGCGACGGTCAGGGCCGCACGCCTTCGCATGAAAAGATCGACATCGATATTCCCGCCGGCGTTTCGACCGGTCGCCAGCTGCGTGTGAGCGGCTTTGGCGAGGCCGGCCTTCGCGGCGAGCCTTCGGGCGACCTGATTGTCAACGTGCGCGTCGCCGACCATGAGCGCTTTAAGCGCAACGGTGATGACCTGTACCTGGTGAGCGATATCTCGATTGCGCAGGCTGCGCTCGGCTGCGAGATCGAGGTCGAGGGCATTATGCCCGACGAGGTCGTTAAGGTGACGGTTCCCGCCGGCGCCCAGTACGGCGATACCGTGAGCGTCAATAATTACGGCATGCCGCGCATTGGCGGTGGCGGTTCGCGTGGCCGCCTGATCGTGCAACTGCGCGTGGTCGTTCCCACCAATCTTTCCAATAAGCAACGCGAGCTGCTCCGTGCTTTTGCCGATGAGATGGGCGATGACGTCGCTTCCGGTAAGAAGTCGGTTACCGACCGTATCAAGAGTGCCCTCGACGATATCCTCGATTAAGGAGCCCGCGTGCTCGCACCCCATATTTCCGTCGTCAACCTCGGCTGCCGCGTCAACCGGGTTGAGTCTGACCGTATCACTGCCGATCTTATGCGCCTGGGATTTGCTATTGTGGAGCCCCAGGATGCCGATCTGATCGTCATTAACACCTGTGCCGTTACGGGCGAGGCCGAGGCCAAGACCCGTAAGGCCGTCCGTCATGCGCTGGCCTATCCGGGCGAGCCTTACGTGGTCGTAACCGGCTGCGTCGTCAACCTGCATCCCGAGGAGTTGCTGGAGCTCTCCGATCGCGTGATCGCCGAGCCGTCCAAGATTGACGTCGCCGAGCGCGTCTGCGAGGTGCTGGGTGTCGAATCCGATAGCGTTCCCGCCTGCAGCGATGGCGAGGTGGTCGATGCGCTCGGTCGCTCTCGCCTGGGCGTGAAGATTCAGGACGGCTGCAACCATCGCTGCACCTATTGCATTGTGTGGAAGGCACGCGGCCCCGAGCGCTCCGTGCCCGTCGAGTCCGTGCTCGAGCAAGTTCGCGAGGCCCAGGAGGCCGGCGTGCCCGAGGTGGTGCTGACCGGTGTGAACCTGGGTGCCTACGATGGCAAGAGCGCGACCGACGAGCACGTCGAAATCGATGAGCTGCTCGAGGCCATCATGGAGCGCACGTCTATTCCGCATGTGCGCATTTCCTCGGTCGAGCCCATGGATATCTCCGAGCGCCTGCTTAAGGTTATGGCTCGCTATCCGCAGCGTATCGCCCCGTTTTTGCACCTGCCCGTGCAGTCCGGCTGCACTGCGACCCTGCATCGCATGGGCCGTCCCTATAGCGCCGAGGCCTTTGAGGACACGGTGCGTATGATTCGCGCCAACTTGCCCCAGGCGTCCCTTTCGTGCGATGTCATCGTCGGTTTTCCTGGTGAGACGGACGAGGAGTTCGAGGAGTCGCTGGCGCTGTGCCGCCGTGTGGGTTTCTCGCGTATGCACGTGTTCCGCTACAGCAAGCGTCCCGGTACCCTTGCTGCCGACATGCCCGACCAGGTGCCACCCGAGGTTATGGCCGAGCGCAGCCGCCGTATGCGGGCCGCCGCACAGGAGCTCGCTATTGCCGACGCTCGTCGTCGCGTGGGCACGGTCGAGCGTGCCGTGCTCGAGTATGGTGACAACCTGACGCTCGGCTCGTTCCATCATGCCCGTCTTGACGATACCTGTGGACTTACAGCCCCGTGCCTGCTCGATGTTGCTATCATCGGAGTCGATGATTCCGGCTTGGTCCATGCACGCAGGGAGGTTCATGGAAGCCTCGAAGATTAGACTTACCGTTCCCGAGGGAATTGATCCCTCGCGCGTTTTGGGCGTCGGCGACGGCGTTCTTCGTGCGCTTGAGAGTTTGGTTCGCGCTCACGTGGTCGCCCGTGGCGATAGCATCGCCGTGAGCGGTGACCCGGATGAGGTCGAACTCGTGGCGCGTTTTTTCGAACACGCTTTTCGCGAGGCGGCCGCCGGGCGCACGCTGTCTATCGACGATGTCTCTCGCTGCCTGGCTGTCTTGCGCGACGGTGAGCACGAGGCTACGTCGCTTCGCGATGACGTGCTGCTTTCGTATCGCGGCCGCGTCATTCGCCCCAAGACGCTCGGGCAAAAGCGCTATGTGGATGCCATCCGCTCGCATACCATCACGTTTGGCTTGGGTCCTGCCGGTACCGGTAAGACCTATCTGGCTATGGCGCTCGCCGTTGCCGCGCTCAAGCGTCACGAGGTGGGCCGTCTGATCTTGACGCGTCCGGTTGTCGAGGCGGGGGAGAATCTGGGCTTTTTGCCCGGCACCCTCGAGGAAAAGATCGATCCCTACATGCGTCCGCTTTACGACGCCCTATTTGACATGATGGATCGCGAGCGCACCGATGAGCTTATGGAGCGCGGCGTGATCGAGATCGCCCCGCTTGCCTACATGCGCGGCCGCACGCTGAGTGATGCCTTCGTGGTGCTCGACGAGGCGCAAAATACCACGCCCGAGCAGATGAAGATGTTCCTGACACGCCTTGGGTTCAACTCCAAGTTCGTGATTACCGGCGACCTGAGCCAGCGCGACCTGGTGGGTCGTCGTGGCGGTCTTGCCGACGTTGAGCAGATTTTGGGCCGTGTCGACGATGTCGCATTTTCTCACCTCGAGCGTGCCGACGTGGTGCGTCATGCCCTGGTGGGTCGTATCGTCGAGGCATATGATGCTTATGATGACGTGCGCGAGCAGCGCCCGCGCGACCGAAAGGAGTCCCGTTGAGTGTATTGATCAGCAACGATGCCGAGCTCGATACGCTGCTCGACGCGCAGGAGGTGGAGCACATCTGCGAGGTCGTGCTTGCCGCCGAGGGCGTTGAGCGTGAAGTCGAGATTTCCCTTTCGTATGTCGACGAGGACGAGATGCACGAGCTCAACCACGAGTGGCGCGGCATCGACCGCACCACCGATGTGCTCTCGTTTGAGTGCGATTCGGCCTTTGACGATGACATTCCCGCCGATGAGACGCTCGAGCTCGGCGATATTATCTTGGCCCCGCAGGTTATTGCCCGTCAGGCCCCCGGTTTTGGCAATAGCCCCGCTGACGAGTGCCGTCTGATGCTCGTTCACGGCATGCTGCACCTGCTGGGCTATGACCATATTGATGACGACGAGGCCGAGGTCATGGAGGCCCGCGAGGACGCCATCCTGCGCGATCTGGCGCTCGAGCGCGGCGAGGACCCCAAGCTAGTCCATGTCGGCCCCATCACCAACCACGCCCACGACTAGGAGCCGTCTATGATTCCCGGATCTAACAAGGACCATCCGTCCTTCTTAAAGTCGTTTTCCTACGCCATGGAGGGCTTCGTCACCGCCGTAAAGACCGAGCGCAACATTAAGGTCATGCTCGTTGCGGGCGTGTGTACCGTCATTGCCGGCTGCATCGTGGGGCTCGACATTGCCGAGTGGGCCACGATTATCATCTGCTGTGGCTTGGTGATTCATGGCGAGCTGTGTAACACCGCCATGGAGGCCATCGTCGACCTGGCGACCCAGGAGCTCCATCCGCTGGCCAAGCGTGCGAAGGACATCGCCGCCGCCTCTGTATACGTTCTTTCCATCACCGCCGCGATTGTGGGCGTGCTGGTATTTGCCCACGCACTCGGCTTTATTTAGAAAGGGATTCCCATGTCCGACAATATGCAGCCTATCGATGAGATTTTGGATGACGAGGCCGAGGAGTTCGACCCGTTTGAGGGCATGAGCGATGAGGAGCTCGACGCCCTGTGCGACGAGGACGACAGCCTCGCGGGCTTTGGCGACGTTGAACCCGGTTTCCGCAGCGGCTTCGTGGCCCTGGTCGGCCGCCCCAACGCCGGCAAGTCCACGCTACTCAACGCCTGCTATGGCAAAAAGGTCGCCATCACCTCGCCGGTGGCTCAGACGACCCGTCGTCGCATGCGCGCCGTCGTCAACCGTCCCGGCTACCAGCTGGTCTTTGTCGATACCCCAGGTATTCATAAGCCCAAGGACGGCCTGGGGTCCGAGCTCAACAAGAGCGCGTTGTTCGAACTGAACGATGTCGACGTCGTCGCGTTTTTGATTGATGTCACCAAGCCGATCGGCAGGGGAGACGCCTGGGTTGCCGAGCGCGTCAGATGCGCCCGTTCCAAGAAGGTCCTGGTGCTCACCAAGGCCGATGAGGCCGACCCCGCACAGGTCATGGAACAGCTTAAGGCAGCCCACGAGCTCATGGAATATGACGATGAGATCGTGACGTCGTCCGTCAAGAACTTCAACGTTGATGCCTTCATCGAGACCGTTGCGCACTTTTTGCCCGAGGGTCCGCGTTGGTTCCCCGAGGACATGGGTACCGACGCTTCCGACGAGACGCTCGTTGCCGAGTTTGTGCGCGAGAAGGTCTTGCGCCGCACCCGTGATGAGATTCCGCACTCCGTTGGCGTGATCTGTGATGCGCTCGAGCAGACCAAGAAGGTGCTGCGCGTGCACGCCACCATTTACGTCGAGCGCGAGGGCCAAAAGGGCATCATCATCGGCAAGGGCGGCGAGATGATCAAGCATATCGGTATCGACGCCCGCCGCGATCTCGAGCGCATCTTTGGCACGCAGGTCTTTTTGGAGCTGGACGTGAAGGTCAAGGCCGGCTGGCGTGACGACGAGGCCCAGATTCGCCGCTTTGGCTACAACGCCGAGGACTAAGGACGCACGGCGCGCATGGCAGGCTCCCGGACATATCGCACGAAGGTGCTCGTCCTCGACAAGACGAAGCTCAAAGAGACGGACCTGATCCTGACGATGCTTGACGAGCGGGGCCGGCAGGTTCGCGCCGTGGCAAAGGGCGCCCGCAAACCCGGTGGGCGCCTGGCGGCGCGCTGCGAGCTGTTCTGTACCGTCGATATGCTGCTCGCGCATGGACGGTCGCTTGACGTGGTTTCCCAGGCCGAGCTTATGGAGGCGCCGCTCGGCGCTGCGCCCGATTACGAGACGACCTGCGCCGCGAGCGCGATCGCCGAGGTCGCGCGTGTGTGCTCGTTCGAGGACGCCGAGGACCCGTTTACCTTTGCCATAACGCAGCGAGCGCTTGCCCTGGTGGGCAGCGGGCTCGACACGGCGCATATGGATCTACTTGTGGCGGCATATGTCTTTAAGCTGCTGTCGTATGTTGGCTATCGACCCGATTTTTCGGCCTGCGTGCTGTGCGGAGACCCCATGCTGTCGTATTTTTCGCCCCAGGCCGGCGGGCTCATGTGCGGCTCGTGCGCGTCGAGCGTTCCGGGTGCAGAGTTGGTATCGACCGGTGAGGTCGCATGGCTGCGCGCCCTCATGTCCATGACCTTCGATGCGCTTTTGGCTGAGAGGATCGATCCCCATACTGCCGCTTTTTTGTTGGGGCTTTCGCATGTCTGGGCGGCAACACATGCCGATCAGCGCCTCCGTGCGATGGAATTCATGTTGGGTCGGTGATGATGCGCGGGCGCGGGCTGCTTGTGGTAACATACCGACTTGTTGGTACCTCGACCTTGGTTGCTCGCTCCACCGGCGGCTTCCCAGTCCGAGGCGAATCGAGTCGCCCGCGGGCGACGTAAAACGAAAGGTGAAACAATGACTGTTTCCAAAGAGCGCAAGGCGGAGCTGACTGCCCAGTTCGGTAACACCCCGGTCGACACCGGTAACCCCAAGGTTCAGGTCGCCATCCTGTCCGAGCGCATCAAGGAGCTGACCGAGCACATGAAGTCCCACCAGAAGGACTTCCACACCCGTCGTGGCCTGCTCATGCTCGTCGGTCGTCGTCGTCGTCTTCTCTCCTACATCAAGAAGAGCGACATCGTCGAGTACCGTGAGCTCATCAAGGCTCTGGGCATCCGCGACAACATCCAGTAAGGATTTGTACATGCTAAGAGCGTCCTGCGCAGCGGGGCGCTCTTTTTGTGTAAGGGCGTGAACAATCACGCTCTGAAGCGTGGCGGGGGCAGGGGGCCCGCGTCACATGAGAAGCCCGCAGGCAAGGGGCCTGTGGGGTAAAGGAGAACAATGACACTCGTATCCAAGACCTTTGAGCTGTACGGCAAGACCTACACCTTTGAGTCGGGCGAACTTGCCAAGCAGGCCACCGGCGCCTGCCTGGTCAAGCAGGGCGACACCACGATGCTCGACACCGTTGTCGTCTCCAAGGAGCGCAAGAACTACGACTTCTTCCCGCTGACCGTCGACTTCAACGAGAAGATGTACGCCGCCGGCCGCATCCCGGGTGGTTACCTCAAGCGTGAGGGCCGTCCCAGCGAGAAGGCCACGCTCACCGCGCGCATGATCGACCGTCCGATTCGCCCGAGCTTCCCGGACGGCTTCCGCAACGAGGTGCATATCGTCGCCACCTCGCTCGTCGCCGACCAGGTCAACCCCTTCGATGTCATCAACGTCATGGGTGCTTCCCTGGCCATGACGCTCGGCGGCGTGCCCTTCGAGGGCCCGCTTGCCTGCGTGCGCATCGGCCGTAACGTGGAGACCGGCGAGTTTATCGTCAACCCCACCTACGAGGAGCGCGAGAACTCCGATCTGGACCTGGAGCTGGGCGGCTCTGCCGACTTCATCTCGATGGTCGAGGCCGGCGCCGAGGAGATCTCCGAGGACGACATGCTCGCCGCCATGAAGTTTGGCCAGGAGGCCCTTGCTGCTTTCTGCCAGGCTCAGGACGAGTTCGTCGCCGAGTGGGAGCAAGTCAACGGCCCCATCGTCAAGAAGGAGTACCCGCTCGACCAGCCCGTCGAGGAGGTCCAGGAGCGCATCTTCGCCCACTACGACGAGATGGCAGCCGCCCTTCGCGACGCCGACAAGCTCTCCCGTATCGGCAAGGTCGAGGCTCTGAAGGAGTCCATCCGTGCCGAGTTCACCGAGGAGGAGCAGGCCGCTTGGGAGCGCGAGATTCCCGTGGCGCTCAAGAAGCTCGAGAAGAAGGCCATGCGCACCATGGTCGTCGAGACCGGCGAGCGCGTCGACGGCCGTGCTGCCGACGAGATTCGCCCCATCATGGTGAAGGACAACTACCTGCCGCTCGTTCACGGCTCCGGCCTGTTCCAGCGCGGCCAGACCCAGGTGCTTTCCGTCCTGTCGCTCGGCATGCTCAACGAGGGCCAGCGTCTGGATACCATCGAGCCCACCGAGGGCAAGCGCTACATGCACCACTACAACTTCCCGCCGTTCTGCACCGGCGAGACCGGCCGCATGGGCAGCCCCAAGCGCCGCGAGATCGGCCACGGCAACCTTGCCGAGCGCGCTCTGCTTCCGGTGCTCCCCGACGAGAACGAGTTCCCCTACGCCATTCGCGTCGTCTCCGAGGTCATGGAGTCCAACGGCTCCTCTTCGATGGCTTCGACCTGCGGCTCCACGCTCGCCCTTATGGACGGCGGCGTGCCCATTAAGCGCCCGGTCTCCGGTATCGCCATGGGCCTGATCCAGGAGGAGGGCAAGACCGTGGTCCTGTCCGACATCCAGGGTCTCGAGGACTTCCTGGGCGACATGGACTTTAAGGTCACCGGCACCACCGAGGGCATCACCGCCCTGCAGATGGACAATAAGGCCACTGGCCTTACCTTCGACATTCTGGCCCGCGCTCTGCAGCAGGCCAAGGAGGGTCGCGCCTTCATCCTGCAGAAGATGCTCGATGTGATCCCCGAGCCGCGCCATACCACGCGCAGCACTGCCCCGCGCATCGTTTCCATCCAGGTTCCGACCGACAAGATCCGCGACGTCATCGGTTCCGGCGGTAAGGTCATCCGCGGCATCCAGGACGAGACCGGCGCTTCGGTCGACATCCAGGAGGACGGCACCGTCTTTGTCGGCGGTACCGGCGAGTCCGTCGACCAGGCTGTCGAGCGTATCAAGCTCATCATCAAGGTTCCCGAGCCGGGCGAGGAGTACACCGGTCGCGTTGTCTCCATCCAGCCCTTCGGCGCCTTCGTGAACCTTCTGCCCGGCAAGGACGGCCTGCTGCACATCTCCCGCGTCGCCAAGGGCCGCGTGGAGAAGGTCGAGGACGTCCTCAATGTGGGCGACGAGGTCAAGGTCGTCGTCATCGAGGTCGACGATCGCGGCAAGATCTCGCTCGATCGTCTTGACAAGCCCGAGGCCCCGGCTCGCGCCGAGGGTGCCTCCGAGGGCGACGGCGAGCACTTCCAGCGCCGTGAGCGTCCGCGTCGCGAGCGCTCTGAGCGCAGCGACCGCCCGCGCCGTCCCGGCGACAACGGAGGCCGAAAGCCTCGCCGTCACCACGACGCCGAGTAACAGCCGTACATAAGCAGCTCAACAAGGGCGACTCCTAAGGGGGTCGCCCTTTTGCTATTCTCGGCGGGGCCGCAGGTAAAGTTTCCTGCTCTACAGTCCTGCTCGCACGGAGAGCATATTAAGTGCTTTCCTTTGCGTGCGGAACTCGCGATAAACTTCATATGCGTCCCTCCCGGGCGCAAGCAAAAGGGCTGGTTAATGCCGCTCGCTATTTAGTTAGACAGTCTATTCAGTAGTCAGATTACAGATCTGTAGATAGCCGCAGCAGCATCTTCCCAGATAAAACCGACCAAAATAAACCTGTCTCTATTTGGCAGGTTTCCCGTGGGGCGGGCACTGATGAAGTTTATCGCGAGTTCCGCACGAACAGGAGGCCACTTAATGTGGCCTCCGTCGTGAGCAGGACTGTAGAGCAGGAAACTTCATCAGTGCCCGCCCCACGGGAAACCGGCGGGATGGACCAGTTCAGATGGGGCTTTGATGCATGGGTGGTCTGTTGGTGGGCAAATGGGTATCATACTGAGGTTACTGCGTCGACTCTATGATGCATGTTTGTACGTTCCCGGCGGTCGGTTTGCCAGAAGCGCCCCGCCGGTTGTTCCAGACCCGTTTCGAAGAAAGGAAACCACACTAACCTATGGCAGCTAAAAAATCATCTCCCTTGAAGATCATTCCGCTCGGTGGCCTTGACGGCATCGGCAAGAACATGACGGTCTTCGAGTGCGGCGACGACATGGTGCTCGTCGACGCCGGTCTCATGTTCCCGGATGACTCCCAGCCCGGTATCGACCTGGTGCTTCCTGACTACACCTATGTCCTGGAGAACGAGGAGAAGCTCCGCGGTATCGTCGTCACCCACGGCCACGAGGACCACACCGGTTCGCTTCCGTATCTGCTGCAGGACCTCAACAACAAGGTGCCCATCTTCTCGAGCAAGCTGACGCTTGGCTTTATCGAGGGCAAGCTCTCTGAGTTCCGCATCCGCGCGCCCAAGTTCCGCGAGGTCAAGGGCGGAAGCCATGTCAATCTCGGTGGCATCTCGCTCGACTTCTTCTCGATGACGCACTCCATCCCCGGCGCTCTGGGCGTGTTCATTCGCACTAACCAGGGCACCGTTATGCACACCGGCGACTTTAAGCTCGACCAGACGCCCATCGATGGTGTCACTCCCGACTATGCCGCTATCAGCCGCTTTGCCAAGCAGGGCATCGACCTGCTGCTTTCCGACTCCACCAACGCCACGGTTCCTGGCTTTACCAAGTCCGAGGCCGAGGTTGGTCCCAATCTGCTGCACGCCATCAAGAACGCCCCGGGTCGCGTGTTCGTCGCGTCGTTCTCGAGCCACATTCATCGCCTGCAGCAGATCTGCGATGCCGCCCGTAAGTGCGGCCGTAAGGTCGTTGTGACCGGTCGCTCCATGCTCACCAACACCCGCGTCGCGCGCGAGCTGGGCTACCTCAACATCGACGATGCCGATATCATCGATGCCTTCGATATCGATAACCTGCCCGACGACAAGATCGTCGTCATGTGCACCGGTTCGCAGGGCGAGCCGCTGTCGGCCCTGTCCCGCATGGCCAATGGCGAGCACAAGACGCTCTCTATCCACGAGGGCGATACCGTCATCCTCTCGGCAACTCCCGTTCCCGGCAACGAGAAAGCCGTCCAGCAGGTCGTCAACAGCCTGGCCAAGCTCGGCTGCGACGTGTGGGATAAGAACCGCGCTCTTGTCCACGTCTCGGGCCACGGTAGCCAGGAGGAGCTCAAGCTCCTGATGGCCATGGCCAAGCCCACGTACTTTATGCCGGTTCACGGTGAGGCCGTGCACCTGCGCGCCCATGCCCAGCTTGCCCGCAAGATGGGCATCAAGGACGATCATATCTTTATCCTCGATAACGGCGACACGCTCGAGATGCGCGGCGGTATCGTCAAGCGCGGTACGCCCGTCGAGTCCGGCGTCGTCTACGTCGACGGCCTTCGTATCGGCGATACCGACCCCATCGTCTTGCGCGATCGTCAGAAGCTCGCCAATGACGGTATGGTTACCGCTGTTGCCATCGTCTCGCTTAAACACAAGAAGATCGAGGCCATCGAGTTCTCGGGCCGCGGCGTCTCGTTTGCCATCGACGACCAGTTCTCTGAGGATGCCTCCGCGTCCATCATGAAGACGATCGAGAAGGGCAAGTTCAGCTTTACGAGCAGCGGTTCCGATGCTATTCGTAAGGCCGTGCGCGATTCGCTCTCTAACTTTATCTGGAGCCGTACGCGCACCCGTCCGATGATCATCCCGGTCGTCATGGAGGTTTAGTTTGGCGCGTGGATCTGCACAAAACGCCAAAGGCAATAAGGCCAATAACCAACCGGCATCTGCTAAGGGTGCCGGTTCCCATCTGCGTGCCAATAAGGGCCACGAGGCGGACTTCGACGATTTTGAGCCTTTGGTTGAGCCCTCGGCCAACCGTGATATCGCCGGCGTGGTCATCGCCGTTTTGGCGATTGCGTCCTTCATTGCCGTGATTTCGCCGGCGACCGCACCCGTTACGGCTGCGGTTGCCGGTTTCTACCACCTGGGCTTTGGTCTGGGCGCCTACGTGCTGCCGATCGTCATTTTGCTGTTTGCCGCCACGCTCTTTTTAGGCGAGGACTCGCCGCTCAACGTACGCTCTGTTGCGGGCGGCGCCGTGGTCTTTATCGCCGTCGTCTCCATTCTTTCGCTGATGGTGCCGGGTACGAGTGTCTCTTGTGACCTTATGTTCACGCCGCAAAATTTGTCCGCCTCGGGTGGCTACATCGGTGCGTTTATTGCGAGTGCGCTGCAGAATGCCCTGGGTAAGCCTATCGCGATGGTAGTCCTGTTGGGCTTTGTCGTCGTGGGCTTGGTCATCATCGGCTTTTCGGTTGGCGGCGTTTTGCGCTCTGCTCGCGACCGTGCGGCCGATTTTGCCGAGCGCCGTCGTGCCGATGTCAACGCCAGCCCGTGGGGTGACGACGAAGCCCTGTCGGTGCCCGGCGTTGCCCGTCCGCACCTGAGCATTCTTCGTCAAAAGGGCTCCGATGCTGCCGTGACCACGGTCATGGGCAACGATGTGGACCCGGTTTTGGACGATGACGACGAGGACGAGGATCCGTTTGTCGACGTGTCCGAGTCGGTTGAGGCTGAGCGCGCTAAGACGACGCTGCTGCCGCGCCGCCATGCCAAGAAGGGCAAGGCTGCGCCTAAGCTCAATACAAGCGAGCCCGACCCGTCTTGGTCCGATAGCGAGATTGAGCTCACCGA
This sequence comes from Collinsella aerofaciens, assembly GCF_040910325.1. Taxonomy (GTDB): domain Bacteria; phylum Actinomycetota; class Coriobacteriia; order Coriobacteriales; family Coriobacteriaceae; genus Collinsella; species Collinsella aerofaciens_BL. Next base: position 70,596 of record NZ_JBDGAV010000004.1, read on the forward strand.
GGGCGATGACGAGGATGACGAGGCTCCGATTGAGACCGCAAAGACAACTTTGCTGCCGCGCCGCCATGCAAAGCGCGACCAGGTAACCGGTCAGCTTTCGATGGAAGACGACCCCGATAAGATCGACGAGTCCGAGCCGCCGTTTGCCGTGAATCCTGTTTCGGCAGCACCTCAGATCCCCGACTTCTTGAAGCATCCCAAGGTTGCCGATGCGTCTGCCTCGAGTGCTGTCGAATCGGCTGCGGCTAGCGATGGGGGAGCGGACGGCGGCGCCGCAGATAACGAGGGCGAAGAAGAGGACGGCCTCAAGCTTCCGCCGCTCGAGATCCTGCACGCCAACCCGCAGTCGGCGTCCGCCGCGTCTTCGGACAAGGAGCTGGAGCAGACTGCCGAGTCGCTTCAGTCCACGTTGCTTGAGTTTGGCCGCAGTGCCCGCGTGGTCGGCTGGATCGCCGGCCCCACGGTGACGACCTTTAAGCTGCAACCTGGCGAGGGCGAGCGCGTGAGCAAGATCTCGAGCCTCGAGGACGATATCGCGCTTTCGCTCGCTGCCCAGTCGGTGCGTATCTTTGCCCCGATCCCCGGCACCTCGCTCGTGGGCATCGAGATCCCCAATCGCAAGCGCCAGAACGTCAACCTGGGCGACGTGCTGCCCTATGTGAAGGGCGGTCCGCTCGAGCTCGCAATCGGGCGCGATGCCGAGGGCACGCCGGTCGTCGCCGACCTTGCCAAGATGCCCCACCTGCTGATCGCCGGTACCACTGGTTCCGGTAAGTCGGTGATGATCAACTCCATCATCACGACCCTGCTCATGCGCGCGCTTCCCGAGGACGTTCGCTTGATCATGGTCGACCCCAAGCGTGTCGAGCTTGCGGGCTATAACGGCCTGCCGCATCTTTATGTACCGGTCGTTACCGAACCCAAGCAGGCCGCGAGCGCTCTGCAATGGGCCGTGTCCGAGATGGAGCGTCGCCTGAAGGTCTTCGAGCGCCTTAACGTGCGTAAGATCTCGACCTACAACGAAAAGCAGGCCGCCGGCGAGTTTGAGCATTACGACAACCCGCCGCAAAAGATGCCCTACCTGGTCATCATTATTGACGAGCTCTCGGACCTGATGATGGTTGCCGGCAAGGACGTCGAGGCGTCGATTGTGCGTATCGCCCAGCTGGGCCGTGCCGCCGGTATTCATCTTATCGTGGCCACGCAGCGCCCCAGCTCCAACGTGGTGACGGGCCTTATCAAGGCCAACATCACCAACCGCATCGCCTTTAACGTCGCCACGGGTATCGACTCGCGCGTCATCATCGACCAGATGGGTGCCGAAAAGCTTACCGGTTTGGGCGACATGCTGTTCTCCAAGGTCGACTGGGGCAAGCCTCGCCGTATTCAGGGATGCTTTGTTTCGGATGATGAGATCAACGAGATTGTCGAGTTCGTCAAGTCGCAGAGCGAGCCCGACTACCACGAGGAGATTCTGTCTGCCGTGGCGCCCGCTTCCATGTCCATGGCGGGTGGCGGCGGTATTGTCCGCACCGGAGTAGCCGAGCCGCAAGACGATGATCCGCTCATTTGGGAAGCCGCCCATATTGTGGTGGAATCGCAGCTTGGCTCCACATCTGGCCTGCAACGTCGTCTGAAGGTTGGCTATGCGCGTGCCGGGCGTATTATGGACATGCTGGAAGAAAAGGGTGTCGTCGGCCCGCCCGACGGTTCCAAGCCGCGCGAGGTCCTGTTGGACGAGGAGGGGCTTGCCGCGCTGGAATCTGTCGACGCCGAGATAGCACGTGAAGATCGTGAGTTTGGAGGATTCTGATGGCTGCACGCTTTGGTGACATGCTGCTCGAGCAGCGTCGCCGAATGGGCCTTTCCATTCAGCAGGTCGCCAACACCATCAAAATCAGGCCGCAGATCATCGAGTTTTTCGAGACCGGTAACTTTGCCTCGATGCCGCCGCGCGGCTATGCGCAGGGCATGATTTCGAGCTATGCTCGCTTTTTGGGCCTCAATCCGCGCGAGGTCGTCAATGCCTACTTTGACGACCTGATGGCATACGAACGCGAGACGTCGCAGCAGGGCGGTCGTTTTCAGGACGCCGCCGGCTACGTCAATTCGCGTTCCTCGGTCGATAACGGGCGCTTCCTGATGGTTCAGGGCGGTCGTTCGACCCGCTATGGACAGCGTCCTCAGCAGGCCGGTTATATTACCGAGACGGGTTCGGGCGAGGAGATTCGCTCACAGCGTGACCGGTTCCGCAGTACGCCGATGCCCGAGGACCGTGCACTTCCCGCTGCCCGCGGCGTGGCGCGTGACCCTCGTGCCGGCTACGGCGACGGCGGCTATTCCGATCGTGGTTACCGTGGTGCCTCTATGGGACGCTCTCGCGGTGGCTATGCGGATGCCGATACCACGCAGGTGACGCCGCGTCTTCGCTCTCAATCACAGCCGTATGGCCAGCGCTCTTCGGCTTCGCGTTCGGGCCAGCGTGGCTATCAAGGCCGCGGTGAGCTTGCGCCCCGCTCGGGTCAGCGCAGCCTTCAGGGCCAGGGCGGCTATCGCGGCCGTTCCGATAGCAATCGTGGTCGTATGCCTCAGGGAGGCGGCCGCAGCAGTTCCGGTCGTGGACGTGGCGGATCCCGTACTCCTCAAAACAACGGGCTCGATCCGCGTATCGTCTACGCCGGCATCGGTGCCGTGGCGCTGCTGCTGATCGTGCTCATCGTGGTGCTTCTGCGCGGCTGCGCATCTTCGGCGCCCGAGAACACGCCCGAGACGCCCACTGCTACCAAGACGACGACCAAGAAGTCTTCTAAGAAGTCCGAAACGGTCGACGAGGACGAAGACGCCGATGAGGCGACGGATGCGTCGACTGATTCGGACGCTACCAAGACGACGGCCAAGAAGGAAGAGAATGAGGTCACGAAGGTCAAGGTCTCCGTTGCCAAGGGAAAGACCGCGTGGATTGAGGTCAAGGTCGACGGCAAGTCGGTCTATGGCGCCCAGGCGACTGGCCCCTTTGAGCAGGAGTACACGCCCGAGTCCTCGATCGAGATCACCACATCCAAGCCTTCCGATGTCACCGTTACCAAGAACGGTGAAAAGGTCCGTTACGATACCAAGACCTCGGGCGTGGCACGTGTGACAATCACCGTTCCCAAGAAGGAGACGACTGATTCCGAGAATGGTGAAAGTTCTGATGGTACCGACACCACCGATGGTACCGATACCACCGACGGTACCGATGCCCAGTCCACGGATGGCGCCGATACCGCAACTGACGGTCAGACACCCACCGATTCTACCGACAATTCGTACGATAGCTACTAGGCCGCTCGTACGCGAAAGGAAACATCATGGCTAAAGATTCCAGCTTCGACGTCGTGTCCGAGGTCAACATGCAAGAGGTCGATAACGCCTTTCAGCAGACCACGCGCGAGATTTCCCAGCGCTATGACCTTAAGGATTCCGGCGCCACGATCGAGCTTTCGAAGGGCGACAAGCTCTTTACGATCAACGCCCCGGCCGACTTTGTCTCCAAGCAGATTGTCGACGTGCTGAGCTCCAAGCTCATCAAGCGCGGCATCGACCTCAAGGCCGTCTCGTGGGATGCTCCGCAGGCGGCATCGGGCGGCACCGTGCGCGTGCTCGGCCATATCGTCGAGGGTATCGACCAAGCGACCGCCAAGAAGATCAACAAGGACATCAAGGACCAAAAGCTCAAGGTCAAGGTGACCATCGAGGCCGACAAACTGCGTGTTTCCTCTGCTTCGAAGGACGCGTTGCAGTCCGTGATCCAGTTCCTGCGCGACCAGGACTACGGCCAGCCGCTGCAGTTCACCAACTACCGCTAATATCAATCGAAAGGACCGCTCTCCAACATGGATACACCGTTGGGCTCCGTGCTCTACATCACCCTCGGGTGCGCTAAGAACGAGGTTGACACTGACCGCATGCGTTCTCTTTTGACCGCCGCGGGCTACGAGGAGGCATTCGACCCGCAGGATGCCGATATTGCCATCGTCAATACTTGCTCGTTCCTCGCCTCCGCAACGTCCGAGAGCATCGAGACCACGCTCGAACTCGCCAACGAGGTTCAGGACGGCGTTCGTTCTTGCCCCATCGTCATGTGCGGCTGCGTGCCGTCGCGCTATGGCGATGACCTACCTGACGAGCTGCCCGAGGTCGCTGCCTTTGTGAAGGCCGACGAGGAGGACGGCATCGTGGCGGTCATCGATGGCGTGCTGGGTGTCGAGCGCGAGATTGCAGCCTATATCCCGCAGGTCAAACGTACCGTCGAGGGTGCTGTCGCCTACGTCAAGATTTCCGATGGCTGCAACCGCTTCTGCAGCTTCTGCATGATTCCCTACATCCGCGGCCGCTATCATTCGCGCAATGCCGAGAGCATCATCTCCGAGGTGCGCGACCTGGTTGCCGGCGGTGTGCGCGAGATCGTGCTGATCGGCCAGGACACGGGCATCTGGGGTACCGACTTTGCCGACGAGGACGTCGCCGATGGCTCGCCGCGCAATCTGGCGCAGCTGCTGCGTGCCGTCGCCGAGGCCGTGCGCCCGCACAACGTCTGGGTCCGCGTGCTCTATCTGCAGCCCGAGGGCATGACTGACGAACTCATCGAGACGATTCGCGATACGCCCGAGGTGCTGCCCTATATCGATATCCCCGTGCAGCACTGCGACGCGCGCATTCTCAAGGCCATGCGTCGCTCCGGTTCACGCCAGGAGCTCGAGGACCTGTTCCGCGATCTGCGTGAGCGTATCCCCGGCATCGTGATCCGTTCCACGGCCATGGTCGGCTTCCCGACCGAGACCGACGACGAGTTCCGCGACCTTATCGACTTTATGGACACCGTCGGCTTTGACTACACGAGCGTCTTTGCCTACTCGCAGGAGGAGGGCAGCCTGGCCGCTAAGATGGAGGGTCAGGTCGACGAAGAGGTCAAGCTCGAGCGCGCCCAGGAGGCCATGGACCTGGCCGAGTCGCTCGGTTTTGCCGCCACTGCCGCACATGTGGGCGAGCGCGCCCAGGTGATCGTCGACGGTATCGAAGAGACCGAGGATGGCGCCGAGCTGATCGGCCATGCCTGGTTCCAGGCGCCCGATTCCGATGGCGCGGTGCATCTGGACGCCAGCGAGGCGTCCGTGGGCGATATTCTGACCGTCGAGTTTACCGATAGCTTCTGCTATGAGCTTATCGGTCATGTTGTGGAGTAGGAGAGCGTCGTGGCTAACGAGAGCAATAAGGAACTGACGAGTGTCTGGACGCCCGCCAACATCGTGACGTGCGTTCGCATCGTCTTTATCCCGGTGTTCATGATCGTGTCGGCGCTTTCTCACACGAGTGTTGCCGGTACGGATTGGAGTGCCTTCGACGGCCCGCTCGCCGCCGCTGCCTTCATTCTGTATGTGATTCTGTCGTGCACCGATAAGGTCGACGGTTATCTGGCGCGTTCGCGCAACGAGATCACCGACTTCGGTAAGTTCTTGGACCCCATCGCCGATAAGCTGCTCGTGTTCTCGGCCCTGCTGCTGTTCTTGGATTTTGGCGCGGTGACCGTGTGGTCCGTGTTCATTATCCTGTTCCGTGAGCTTCTGGTGAGTGCCCTTCGCATGGTCGCGAGTGCGGCCGGTGTGGTCGTTGCGGCCGATAAGCTCGGCAAGTACAAGACGGCAACCACGATGGTCTCCATTTGCGGTTACCTGTGCGTTTTTGCTATGGCCGGCTTGCACCTTGGCCCGGTGGCGCTGACGCTCGGCATCTACTCGGTGTCGCGCTTCCTGTACGCCGTTGCCGTTGTCCTGACCGTTATCTCGGGCGCCCAGTACTTCTGGAACTGCCGCAAGATAGTCTTTTCCGTCTAGGTCCTGGTAGGCATGACGGAATCATTTGAGCAGATTGCCGCGCATAACGAAGAGCTCGCACGCGATATTGTCGAGCGTGCAAGCTTTCGTGGTGTGACGGTTTCGACGGCTGAATCTCTGACAGCTGGCATGATCGCCTCGACGATCGCCGATATCCCTGGTGCCTCGGCGGTGCTGCGTGGCGGTGCGGTGACCTACTGCGATGAGATTAAGCATCGCGTGCTGGGTGTTGAGCAGGAGACGCTCGACCGTTACACTGCGGTGTCGCATCAGACTGCGCGCGAGATGGCGTCGGGTTCGCTGGAGCTGTACCAGAGCGATATTGCAGTGAGCGCAACGGGTTATGCCGGCCCCGGCGGTGGTACTGAGGACGATCCGGCGGGCACTTTCTATATTGGCTGGGCGCATCGTTCCGCCGATGGGGGCGTGCCGGTCGTGGACTCTGTGCGCTGCCACTATGAGGGCGACCGTTCGTGTGTTCGTGCCCATGCGGTCACGGAGGCATTGGGTCGCATTGCCCTTGTGCTCAACTCTATGGAATAGACGTGTTTTAAGGGGCCTCCGAGCCCCTTAATTGTGGAGATAGGGACCTTAGGCTCATTTGGCGTTTGTGCTGGTTGTAGATGTATTTTTGCCTGCCTTGTTCATATTTGGTCCTTTGTGGTCAAGCATTTGGTCAGTGTTTGGTCGGCGTTTGGTTGGGTTTTGGAAAGACCGCCTGCATATGATTGGCCTGAACGGTTGACCACGAACAGCCGTTCGTTTATTATCGATGCAGGTTGTTAAGAGGAGGGCTATTCATGGCCAAGAATTCAGGTCCCGTACGTACCGTTCATGCTCGCACGACGGGTAAAGAGCGCGATGAGATGATCGCCACCACCAAGGCCGAGATCGAGAAGAAATTCGGCCAGGGTTCCATCATGAGGTACGGCGACGGTGGTCCCGAGCTCGAGGTCGAGGCCATCCCTACGGGCGCTCTGGCACTCGATGCCGCTCTGGGTATCGGCGGTGTGCCGCGCGGCCGTATCGTCGAGATTTACGGTCCTGAGTCCTCCGGTAAGACGACGCTTTCGCTCGAGATTTTGGCAGAGGCCCAGGCTATGGGTGGCGTTGTGGCATTTATCGATGCCGAGCACGCGCTTGATCCCACGTATGCCGCGCGCATCGGCGTGGATATCGACGAGGTGCTCATTTCCCAGCCCGATACGGGCGAGCAGGCGCTTGAGATTGTTGACATGCTCGTGCGTTCCGGCGCCATCGATGCCATCGTCGTCGACTCCGTCGCCGCGCTGACCCCGCGTGCCGAGATCGAGGGAGAGATCGGCGACACTACGGTCGGTCTTCAGGCTCGCCTGATGAGCCAGGCGCTCCGCAAGCTCGCCGGCTCGCTGTCTAAGTCCAACACGACGTGCATCTTCATTAACCAGCTGCGTGAGAAGATCGGCGTCATGTTCGGCAACCCCGAGACTACGACGGGCGGCCGCGCCCTTAAGTTCTTCTCTTCGGTGCGTATCGACATTCGCCGTATCGACAGCATTAAGCTTAAGGACGAGGTTATCGGTAACCGCGTGCGCGCCAAGGTCGTTAAGAACAAGGTGGCGGCTCCGTTCCGTTCTGCTGAGTTCGACATCATGTATGGTACGGGCATCTCTAAGGAGGGCTCGATCTTGGACATGGCTGTCGAGTGCGGCATCTGCAAGAAGATGGGCTCCTGGTTTGCCTATGGCGAGGACAAGCTCGGCAACGGTCGCGAGGCCGCCAAGGCGTTCCTGCGCGAACACCCCGATTGCGCTGACGAGATTGAGCATAAGGTCCGCCTTGCCTGCGGGCTTGAGTTTGATGACGATGCTCCGTCCGAGGTCGAGCTGACCGATCAGCCTGCGCCTGAGGAGTTTGACGAGCTTTACGCCATCGATGGTTCCGCCATGCTCGATGATGACGACGAGTAGCGGTTACGCTCATGTCGTATACGGTGACCGAGGCTACGGTCGTCTTTCCCGATAAGAAGGCGGCCTCCTCGTTCTCGAGCGGGTATGCGTCTAAAAAGCCCTGCGCGCATATCGATTGTGAGCTTGAGGGCGGTTTTGAACGGTCCATTTGGATTCCCGTGCGGGTTGCGCGGCTGTATCTCAAAAACCGCCCCGATTTTCCCTGTGATTGGGATAACTTTCGTGAGGCTGTGCAGCTCATCGAGCGTAAATGTGCACTTACCATGGTGACCGAGATGTTATCACGCCGTGACCATGCGACGGGTGAGGTCCGTGACAAGCTGGCTTGCTACGGCTTCCGCCAGCCCGCGATCGATTTCGCCGTCGAGCGCGCCACCGAGTATCACTTTTTAGACGAGAACCGCTTTTGCTCGTACTTTATCGAGGAACGCAAGCGGCGCGGTTGGGGTCAGCGCAAAATCGAGACCGAACTTAAGCGCCGTCATGTCGTGCTCGATGACATTCCCGGTTATCCCGAGGATTATTTTGCCGTCGAAGACGATTTGGCGCGTGCGTCAGCCCTGCTCGCCAAGCGGCGTGTTCCAGAGACGTGCGGATTCGAAAAACTGGTTCGGTTTTTGATGGGCAAGGGCTTCTCGTATCACATCGCCGCCGATGCCGTTAAGGCACGTCTCGATGCCGAATGCGAGGGATGTGCGCTTTAGGCGTATGCGTTTTGTGGCCCCGCCGTTCACCGCGTTTTAGCCGCCGTACTGGGGCCATTTATTTGACAGTTGTTGTGGTTCAACGTACGATAAACACTGTCATTTGCTTTGTGATATGTGCTCATCTGTGATGAGTTTGTTTATATGTTTATCTGTATCCGACCCGCATAAGCTGCGCCCATATTACTCAAATGTCGCGAGCCGTTCATAAGGACGGTTCGCTTTGTTGTGTAACGAATCCATAAAAAGGAGTGAGCATGCCTATCATTGCAGCGCTCGTTGGCATCGTTTTGGGTGCCATTGCCGCCATTGCCTACATGCGCACCGCCAAGCAGGGTAGTCTTCACGAGGCCGACGAAAAGATCCAGTCGGCACACGCACAGGCTGAGTCCCTGATCGGTGATGCAAAGCGTCAGGCCGAGACCCTCAAAAAAGAGGCTCTGCTCGAGGCTAAAGAGGAGATCATCAAGAACAAGCAGGCCGCCGAGGCCGAGGACAAGCAGCGTAAGAGCGAGATTCGTACGCTCGAGAACCGCGTGATGCAGCGCGAGGAATCCCTCGATCGCCGCAACGACGCTCTCGACAAGCGCGAGCATCAGCTGTCCAGTCAGGCCGGTCAGGTCGAGAAGCGCTCCCGTGAGCTCGAGGAACTCTGCGCAAAGCAGACCTCCGAGCTCGAGCGTATCGCCGACCTTACCCGCGAGGATGCCCACAAGGAGCTCCTCGATAAGGTTCGCGGCGAGGTCACCCACGAGGCCGCCACGATTATTCGCGAGTCCGAGCAGCAGGTTCGCGCCGAGTGCCACAAGACCGCCCAGGAGATTCTTTCCCTGGCGATTCAGCGCTGCGCTGCCGACCACACTGCCGAGGTCACCGTTACCTCCGTGCACATTCCCTCTGATGACCTCAAGGGCCGTATCATCGGTCGCGAGGGTCGCAACATCCGGACCTTCGAGCAGGTTTCCGGCGTCAACCTCGTGATCGACGACACGCCCGAGACCGTCGTTCTTTCGAGCTTCGATCCGGTCCGTCGTGAGACCGCCCGTGTCGCCCTCGAGAACCTCATCGCCGACGGCCGCATTCACCCCGCCCGCATCGAGGAGATGTATCACAAGGCTGCCGACCTGGTTCAGCAGCGCGTGCGCGAGGCTGGCGAGCAAGCTGCATTCGATACCGGCATTCACGACCTGCACCCCGAGATCGTCAAGACCCTTGGTGCCCTGCGCTACCGTACCTCGTTTGGTCAGAACGTGCTTCAGCACTCCCTCGAAGTCTCTGACCTGTGCGGCGTGATGGCTTCCGAGCTTGGCCTGGACGTCGTGACCGCCAAGCGCGCCGGCCTGCTGCACGACCTGGGCAAGGCAATCGACCATGACGTCGAGGGGCCGCATGCCGTCATCGGCGCTGAGCTTGCCCGCCGTTATGGCGAGAAGCCCGTTATCGTCCACGCTATCGAGGCTCACCATGCCGATGTCGACTCCAACACGGTGCTCGATGTCCTGGTGCAGGCCGCCGATGCTGTCTCTGCCTCTCGCCCCGGTGCCCGTCGCGAGTCTGCCGAGAACTACATCAAGCGTCTCGAGAAGCTCGAGGAGATCGCCAACTCCCATGAAGGCGTCGAGCGTACCTATGCCATGCAGGCTGGTCGCGAGGTACACGTCATGGTTCAGCCGGACAAGATCTCCGATGCCCAGTCCACGGTCCTGGCTCACGATATCGCCCATCAGATCGAGGAAGAGATGGAGTATCCCGGTCAGGTGCGCGTCGTCGTGATTCGCGAGAGCCGCGCTGTCGATATCGCTAAATAACATGAGCGACGCGAACGAGCTCATCTCATTTATCGCGTCGATGTCGGGGGAGGGCAACCTTCGCGTCGAGGAGAACCTTGGCGAGGGGTATGTCCGCCTCCGCGTTTCGGAGGCCGAGCGGCGCCAGGCAAAGCACGACATTCAGCATGTCGAGGATATCGTCATCGAAATGCTCCGTAATGCTCGCGATGCTGGTGCCGACAAGGTCTATCTCGCCACGACCAAGGAAGATGGCGTCCGCACGCTTGTCTTTCTGGATAACGGTTCGGGCGTTCCGCAGGATATGCAAGAGCGAATCTTCGATGCTCGCGTTACCTCCAAGCTCGAGAGCATGAAGATGGACCGTTGGGGCGTTCACGGTCGTGGCATGGCATTGTTTTCGATCAAGCAGAACACCGACGAGGCCCGTGTGGTCACGTCCGGCGTCGATCTTGGTTCAGCCTTTAAGGTGAGCGTTGCAGCCGACCGCCTCAGCGAGCGTGCCGATCAGTCCAGCTGGCCCCAGGCCGTCAAGGATGAGGACGGACGTTATGTCTGTGCTCGCGGCCCGCATAATATTATTCGCGCTGCCTGTGAGTTTGCGCTCGAGGAGTTGCGTGGTTGCGATGTCTATCTTGGTTCTCCGTCTGAGATTGCCGCGACCCTTTATGCTCAGGCGTCAAGTCGGCTCGATACGTCGCGTCTCCTGTTCATTGATGACGAGAGCGAGCTTCCGGTTGTCGATCGTTTAGGCCTTGCCTCTGATGCCGAGGACTTTATCCGTATCTGTTCGGGTTTGGGTCTTGAGATGTCCGAGCGCACGGCCCATCGCATTTTGGCAGGGCAGATTAAACCCGTTCGCGGTGTGACCGCGCGTCTGCTGCGCGAGCGTGATTCGTCCTCGCATGCGCCGGCTCCTGTCGATCTTGCAAAGGATCGTCGCGGGCTACGTATTGCCAAGGATGACATGGCACAGTTTTCGCGTGCTGTGGAGCGTGACTTTAATGACCTTGCCGCCCGGTACTATCTCAACCTTTGCGGTGACCCAAAGATTCGTGTTTCGCGTGATCGAATCACTGTGACCTTCGATCTTGCCAAAGAGGAATAGTGCCTTTACCGAGTCCACTCGGTACGATACAGTTATTGCAGTTAAAACGTACTTTTAAACGCAGGAGTTTCTTCATGGATTGCCTGAAGGTATCAAGCAAATCATCGCCCGCGTCCGTTGCCGGCGCCATCGCCGGCATGGTCAAGGATGGTGTGCCCGTCAACATTCAGTGTGTCGGCGCCGGTGCGGTCAACCAGGCCATAAAGGCCGTGGCTATTGCGCGCGGTTTTTTGATTCCAACCGGGTTTGATATTTCCTGCGCGCCCGTGTTCTCCGACATCCTCATTAACGGGGAGTCGCGCACGGCCATCCGTCTTTCTATTTACGTTCACCAGATCAATCGAGCTGCTATGGATAACGTCGTCATGGATGATGTTAAGCCTGTGGCATAGCTTCTGCTTGCCTCGATTCGCCCCCCCCCCTCTCCATCGTTAGGACTTATGCACATGGACCAGCGTTCCGTACGCGATATTCTTGCCGGTAAAACCTACTTTATCCGCACCTTTGGCTGCCAGATGAATCAGCACGACTCCGAGCGCGTGAGCGGTCTGCTCGATTCGTATGGTTGCCTCATGGCGCTCGATCCCGAGCATGCCGATATTGTTGTCTTCATGACATGCTGCGTGCGCGAGGCCGCCGATACTCGCCTGTACGGCCAGTGCAATTCCTGTAAAAGCCTGCCGCCTTCGCCTTCGGGCAAGCGTGTGGTTGCCGTTGGTGGTTGCATCGCGCAGCGCGATGGCGAGGGCCTGCTCACCAACGTCGATAACGTCAATGTCATCTTTGGTACGCATTCCATCGCACATGTGGCAGAGCTCATTGCCGAGGCGTTCCTTGATGGCAAGCGTCATATCCGCACCAATGAGCATGAGGATACGGATGCCATGAGCATGCCGTGGCATCGCGAGACCCAGTATCACGCTTGGGTGCCCATCATGACGGGCTGCAATAATTTCTGTACCTATTGCATCGTTCCGTACGTGCGCGGTCGCGAAAAGAGCCGCTCCTTCGAGGAGATTGTCGACGAGGTGACCGGTTTGGTGCGCCAGGGCGTGCGTGAGATTACGCTGCTGGGCCAAAACGTTAACTCATATGGTCGCGATCTGTTTGGCAAGCCGCGTTTTGCCGATTTGCTGCGTGCCGTGGGCGATACGGGTGTGGAGCGCATCTTCTTTACGTCTTCGCATCCCAAGGATCTGCTGCCCGAGACCATCGACGCCATGGCCGAGACGCCTGCTGTTATGCCGCAGCTGCACCTGGCCGTCCAGTCAGGTTCGACGCGGATCCTCAAAGAGATGAATCGCCGTTATACACGCGAGGACTATCTGGGCCTGGTCGATCGCATTCGCAACCGCATGCCCGATATCGCGCTCTCGACTGACATTATCGTTGGCTTCCCGGGCGAGACTGAAGAAGACTTTGAGCAGACGCTTTCACTTGCCGAGACGGTCCGCTATGCCCAGGCCTATACCTTCATCTATTCCAAGCGCGCCGGTACCCCGGCCGCAGAGATTGACGATCCTACGCCGCATGAGGTTATTCTCGGGCGTTTCAACCGCCTGGTTAAGGTTATCGAGACCACGGCACATGAGTATAACCAGGGTGAACTTCATACTGTGGTTCCGGCGCTCATTGAGGGAACGAGTAAAAAGAACGACGCGGTCCTGCTGGGCAAGAGTCCCAAGAATCAGACCGTGCATGCGCCTATCCCCGAGGGTTACAGCATCGATCAGCTTGTTGGCAAGATCGTTGATGTTGACGTTGACGTTGCCAAGACCTGGTATTTGTCCGGCTCCGTTGTGGGCGAGCCGCGCTAATGGTTTCTTCCGGGGCAGGTCTTTCCGCCGTTGCGATCGTCGGTCCGACGGCGGTTGGTAAGAGTGATGTTGCCGACCGTTTGGCCGCTCGTCTTTCGTCCGAAGTGCTGTCGTGCGATGCGATGCAAATCTATCGCGGCATGGACATCGGTACCGCAAAGATGACGCCCGATGAGTGTACGGCGCCGCTGCGTCTCGTCGACATTGTAGAGCCGGGTGTGGCATATTCTGCTGCGCTTTATCAGGCTGACGCTCGCGCGCATGTTGAACGTCTCATTGGTTCGGGTTGTCTGCCGGTTTTTTGCGGAGGTACGGGGCTATATCTCAAGGCCGCCCTCGATGAGATGGACTTTCCCTCGGGTGAACTTGAGGACGATCGCCGTGTGGGCTATCAGGAGCTTGCCGAGCGTATTGGCGAGGAAGAACTGCATGCCCTGCTTGCCGAGCGCGACCCAGAATCGGCTGCTGTTATTCATCCCCATAACGTGCGCCGTGTGATTCGTGCGCTCGAGATGCATGATGATGGTATCTCCTATGCACAGCAAAAAAGTCAGTTTAGTGTTCCGCGCGAGCATTATCATGCTCTATGGTTTGGTCTGACGCGTAATCGCGAGGTGCTCTACGAGCGCATTAACCTGCGTGTCGATCTGATGTTTGAACAGGGTCTTGTTGATGAGGTTCGCGGTCTTATGGACCAGGGGCTGGGAGATGCCCTGACTTCGATGCAGGCAATTGGCTATAAAGAGATCATTGATGCTTTCAATGGCGTGATTTCTATGGATGAGGCTCGCGAACTCATCAAGATGCGTTCGCGTCGCTATGCCAAACGTCAGCTTTCGTGGTTTAAGCGCGATGACCGTATCGTGTGGTTTGATATGGACGAGTTTACGATCGATGAGGTCGTTGAGGACATCCTGCATCGTATTGAGGCTGCCTAATGGCCCGTTTCCCCCTTGTTCCCACGGCACCCGAGCCCGAGCGTGCCATTTTAGTTGGTGTTGAGTGGCGCGACAATGCATGGCCGCTCGATCGTTCGCTTGACGAGCTTGAGCGCCTGGCCCATACGGCTGGCGCCCAGTGCGTGGCGCGTTTGTCACAGCGTCTGGTTAAGCCGTATCCAAAATCGTTTATCGGTTCCGGTAAGGTTGAGGAGCTTTGCGGGCTCGTGCATCGTATGGATGTCGATGTTGTTATCTTCGACGACGATTTATCGCCCTCGCAGCAATCCTATTTGGAGAAAGCCGTGGGCGAGCCGGTAAAGATTATCGATCGTACAGCACTGATCCTGGATATCTTTGGCCTGCATGCTCAGACGCGTGAGGGACGCCTACAGGTACAGCTGGCGCAGCTTCAATATCTGTTGCCTCGTCTGCGCGGTATGTGGAGCCATCTTGCCAAGGAGCAGACGCGCGGCGGCATCGGTTCACGCTTTGGTCAGGGCGAAAGTCAGCTCGAGGTCGACCGTCGCCTCATTCGTAATAAGATCGCTGCGCTTCGTCGTGAGCTCAAGCAGGTTGAACAGCGTCGCGATGTCCAGTCCAAGAGCCGCATTGAGTCACCGGCGTTTCGCGTCGCGTTAGCCGGTTATACCAATGCCGGTAAATCGACGTTGCTTAATCGCCTGACCGGCTCTACGGTACTTTCGCAGGACAAGCTGTTTGCTACGCTCGACCCGACGACGCGTTCGTATCGCCTGCCCGGCGGTCGCGGCATGACGATTACCGATACCGTTGGCTTTATTCAAAAGCTACCGCATGGTCTCGTTGATGCCTTTAAGTCCACGCTGTCTGAGGTTCTTGGTGCCGATCTGATCCTTAAAGTTGTGGATGCCTCTGACGAGGACTACGAGCGCCAGCTCGAGGCAGTCGATCGCGTTCTTGACGAGATCGGTGCCGGCGAGCGTTTGACGCTTACGGTGTTCAATAAAATCGATCTTCTCGATAGCGTTGATCGATTGAGTTTCCGTCGTCGCTATCCCGAGGCCGTGCTGTTCTCGGCCCAGACGGGCGAGGGACTCGACGATCTCGTCGACCGTATTGCTTGTGAGGCGGCTGCCACCGATGTGTTGCTCTCCGCTGATATCCCGTATCGCGAGGGCGCCCTCATCACGCTGGTGCATGAACAGGGAACCCTTTTGCACGAGGAATATCTTGAGGGCGGCGTTCGTATTGTTGCGAAGCTGCCGGCTCGTATCGCGCCGCGGCTCAAGCGTTATCGCACCGAGTAGACGAGCTCCAAAAAGCCCAGAATAGTGGGCTAATGCAGTAGATAAAAGGGGAGTGCGTGACGTCCAAGGCTGGCGAGCGCCGGGATGGGATTGGCGTAGGCCCAGCTTGGGACGGTCTTATCGATTCCCTGCGCTATGTGTGCGGCGAAGTATCCTGCAAGATACATAAAGAAAAACGGGATGATGGGGTAGTAATCACCTGAAACAAACCCAGGGCTCGGAAATCCCAGCCACGCCAGGTAGGGGACAGGATAGATCGTTTTGGGGATACTCCAGGTGAGGGCGAACAACACAAGGCATAGGGACATGCCCCATCTCGCCGATATCTTCTTAAGGACGGGATCGGTCAACGCCACGATGCCGGTACATGCGGCCATGCAGTAGATGATGCCAAAATTAACCGAATCGTCTACTGAGACAAGTGTTGTTGCCAACCAGACGACGAGTGCTGCTAAGGCGTATTTGGCGGCACGTTTGATATTGTTGCGTGAGAGCGTGCACATCCAACCCGCGATAAACAAGAATACCCAGCTGATGCTGGCACGCCAGATGTCTTGAAAGACGGTCTGTGTAAACCAGGGCATATCCCAACCGTACAGGTAGGCGAGATCGTAGCAAGCGTGAAAACCTGCCATTGAAATCATCGTAAACCCGCGGACGGTATCAAAGATGGTGATGCGTTTTTGCATTACGAGAACCGGCGCATCAAGCCGACGACTTTGCCCAAGATAACGGGATTCGTTGCATAGATAGGCTCCATGGTGTCATTCTCAGGCTGCAGGCGTACGCGTCCCTGCTCCTTGTAGAACGTCTTGACGGTCGCTGAACCATCAATCATAGCCACGACAATTTCGCCGTTCATGGCACTCTTTTGTTCACGGACGATGATGTAATCGCCATTGAAGATACCGACATTGATCATTGAGCTCCCATGCACCTCAAGGATAAAGGAACCCTGATCAGTGGCGATTTCGGTCGGGATAGTAAATGTGTCTTCGATATTCTGCTCGGCCAGAATGGGAATCCCAGCCGCGACGCGACCAACGAGCGGTAGTGAGACCGTTCCGCGAGGTGCGGTGGTCTCGTCAGATTTAGAAATTGAGACAGAGGAACCGTCCTCGTTAAAGAGTTCCAGAGCGCGCGGTTTGGTGGCATCGCGCTTGAGTAGCCCGCGCGCCTCCAGGGCAGATAGATGGGCGTGCACGGTGCTGGGGGAGGAAAGGCCCACGGCAGAAGCCATCTCGCGCACGCTGGGCGGATAACCCTTCTCCTGCTGATATTCCTTGATGAAGTCGTAAATTTGCTGCTGACGCTTGGTAATTTTGCGAGCCATCAGGGCATCCTCTCTACCCATGTCAAACAAATGTTCGAATTTTGCTTGACAGGAACAACTGTTCGAAGATAATAATAACCGAACATTCGTTCTCGCGCTAGACATTTTTGTCCGCGCGGCTTGATAAAACTGTTCTCAGCAAAACACGCGAGAGGAGAACATGATGAACGCAACGAATATGGTCCAGGGAAACCTCGCCCTTAAGCTCGAGACGTCTGCAGAATACACTTTTACGGTTGTTCAGGGTGGCCGCTCCGGCTTTCAGCCTTTGACCGTAAAGCCTGCTCGCAATCAGCAGGCTGTAGCCGCGCCGGGCCGCGTTGCCCTGAAGGTTCCGACGATTGTCGCCGTTGCCGTTGCGCTTACGCTCTTCTTTGTCCTCGCTACGTCGGTCTTTAGCGCTCGTCACGCCGCGTATGCCGAGTCCGTTTCCAACGTTACCTATGAGACCATTCGCGTTCAGTCTGGTGATTCTCTTTGGTCGCTTGCCGAGGAATATCCAATCGAAGGCCTTTCCACGCAAGAGACTTCCGACATGATCCGTAACGTCAATCATCTGGAGCATGGTTCGCTCGCCGCCGGTGCGCATCTTAAGGTTCCTGCTCGTTCGTAATCATTATCGCGCTGCGCATGGTACCCTTGTTATCGTTTAAGAGGAGGTACCATGCGCTGTCCCAAATGCGGCAAGGCACATACCCGCGTCGTTGATTCCCGTATGCAGGAGTCAAATAACACCATTAAGCGTCGCCGCGAATGTTGCTCGTGTAACTATCGCTTTACAACGTTCGAACGATGCGAAGACCCAATCGAGGTCATTAAGTCGGACGGAACCAAGCAGCGGTTCGATCGCAATAAGCTGCTCGTCGGCTTGATGCGCGCCACTATCAAGCGCGATATCGACACTAAGAAGCTCAATGAGATTATCGATGACATCGAGGTCGAGCTGCGCTCTCGCACGCTGACGGCCGTTACGTCCCATGAGTTGGGTGACATGGTACTCAAGCGCTTGGCCAAGATCGACAAGGTGGCGTACATCCGCTTTGCCTCGGTCTACCGCGATTTCAAAGACGTCGATGAGTTTCTGCAAGAGCTCGACAAGCTAAGGTGATTCCATGTCCAACATTACCGTCAACATAAAGCGTCTCGACCCCACCGTCGAGCTTCCCAAATACGCCCATCCCACCGATGCCGGCTTGGATTTGCGCTCCAACGAGGACTGCATTCTGAAGCCCTTCGAACGCCGTCTGGTCTCTACTGGGCTGGCCATCGCCCTGCCCGATGGCTACGCCGGCTTCGTCCAGCCCCGAAGCGGTTTGGCCATCAAGCAGGGCCTGTCTATAGTCAATACGCCGGGCCTCATCGACGCCCACTACCGAGGAGAACTCAAGGTTATCCTCATCAACCTGGATCCCTCCAACAACATCCAAATCAACAAAGGCGACCGCATAGCCCAACTCGTCATCCAAGAAGTCCCCACGGTCAACCTCATAGAAGTAGAAGAACTAGACGAAACCGACCGAGGCAACGGAGGCTTCGGCTCCAGCGGCGTCGCCTAGGGGCGCTCGTATCCCTCCCGCCCGGGGCTTACCTATATCATTCCATGCTCAAACATTCTCGCGTCGCTTCGCTCGCTGCGAAACTGCGCGTGGAACGATATAGGTAAGCCCCGGGCGGGCGGCTACTCGCTTGAAACAATATTTACTTTTCTAGTAAGCCGATGCGACAAAGGGGCTGTCCCTTTGTCGCATCGGCTTACTGTATTTATATTTTCCTGTTTTACCTTTGCAGGTTCTAATGGAGGGGATACCGAAGTAGCTGCTAGTAAGTAAACGCAGCCGCTCTGCCGGAGCCGCCCTTATATCGTTCCACGCGCAGTTTCGCAGCGAAGCGAGAATGTTTGAGCATGGAATGATATAAGGGCGGCTCCGGCAGAGCGGCGGACATTCGACTAGCGGATATGCGCGGGCTTTCCGCCCCAGTAGAAGCGGCAGAAGGCTCGTTTGCGCTTTTGGGGTTTGCCTACTAGCTCCATGGTTGCGATGGCGATGTCCTCGGCTGCGTGGGGGCGGCGTAGTACTTCGCCGTTGATGAGTAGCGCTTTGAGCGACTCAGGGTGGTCGTGCAGGTGACGAAGCGTCACGATGAGCTCGCGTGCGGTGGTGACGTGCATGCTGGCGCCCATGCCGGTAAGCATCGTGGTGTTGGCCTTTTCCTGACCGTATGATTTGCCCAGCAGGATCATCGGCAGATGAGCGCACAGGCACTCGGTGACCGTGAGTCCGCCTGATTTGAGGATTGCCAGGTCGCAGCTGTGCATGAGGGCCGCCATGTCGTCCACGTAGTCCAGAACCGTGACGTTGTCGAGCTTCATGGCGTCGAAGAGCGTCTTGAGTCGGGCGGCGTATTCCTTATCCTTGCCCGGTAAAAAGACAAAGTGCATGTCCTCAAAGCTGCGTAAGAAGGGGAGCGTGTGGTCCATCGCGGCACGGAAACGCACGTATGGTTGGGGCAAACTGGCGCCGGCCATCACCAATACGACGGTTTTGTCTATGGGGAGATTGAACTTGCTCAGCTCTTCCTCGCGATCGTAATTTGAATCGAAACCGGCTCGGATGGGGATGCCCGTTATGCGGATCTTTGACTCGGGAACTTTGCGGGGGCGCAGCGTTTCGGCCATAAACTCGTTGGCCACGCAGAACAGGTCGGTGTCCTTGTGGGGCCAAAAGCCTTCGACTTCATAGTCTGTTGGTACGCAGATGACCGGATAATCGATACCCGTAATAACGCGGGCACCCACGGCAACATTGGCTGCTGTGATGTGCGTTGCGACCACGGCTATAGGCCTGCGGCGACGAATATATTCGTTGAAGGCGGGGAACATAATTCGCGACCATGCCGTGCCGCCACCCCAGAGAAGATGCCCCGTAAGCGTATATCGCCAGGTCAGGTCGTAAATGGGGCGTGTGGCTCCCGTAAAAGAAGCCGCGGTCTTATTGCCGTCGAATTTAATACGTCCAAAATCAAGGATATCGAGCACTTCAATTTCAATATCCTCAGGGATTCCCTTGGTGCCGCGGATAAGGTCAAATGCTTGTGCAATCGCGTTGGCGGCGGCTTTGTGGCCCGATCCAACTGATGCGTGCACAATGGTTACCAGGGGTTTTTGTGCAGGTAAAACGGTCATTTGCTCCGGTTGGGGAGTGGCTTGCATGGGCAGGGGAGCGCTATTGCTCGTCTGCGTTTGATCCATCGATAACTCCCCTTCAGCTTTGTTACGCGATTTATCATTGTAGTGCATGAGTGTCATGTTCACGTAAATTTGGGTATGAGCGCAAAGAACGACAACGTTTCGACGAGAGGATTCTTCATGACTACCGATCAGCCGATTGATGTTGCGATTATCGGTGGAGGCCCCGCGGGCTATGCTGCCGCCATTTACGCTGCGCGTGCCAACCTGACGACGACCGTGATTGAGCAGGGCATGTCGGGTGGACAGATCGCCACGACCAATGAGGTCGAGAACTATCCGGGCATTCCGCTCTTGAGTGGCGCCGAACTCGGCGAGCGTTTTCAGCAACATGCAGAGGGGCTGGGAGCGCAGGTTACATGGAGCATGGTTACGGGTATCGATTACGATGCCGATGCAGCGCTGTTTACGGTGCATCACGATATGGGCGATACGCTTGCCTCGAGCGTTATCGCTTGCATGGGTGCCACGCCGCGTCCGGCAGGTTTCGCTGGCGAGGATACCTATCGCGGTCGCGGCGTTTCGTATTGCGCGACGTGCGACGGCATGTTCTTTCGCGGCAAGCAGGTTTTTGTCATCGGCGGCGGCAATGCTGCCTGCGAGGAAGCTCTGTTCTTGTCAGAAATCGCCAGCAGCGTGACCATCGTTTTGCGCCGCGATCAGTTCCGTGCCCCCGATGGTGTGGTTCAAAAAGTTCTTGCAAAAGATAATATTTCAGTTAGGTACCAAACTAGTATTGTCGAGCTCTCGGGCGAAGCCATGCCAACGACGATTACCTTTAAGGACAATGCATCCGGGGAAACTCACACCGAGTCATTTGTCCCTGGCTCGTTTGGTATCTTTGTCTTTACCGGAACGCAGCCCCATTCCGAGCTCGTTGAGCATCTAGTCGATCTGGCGCCGGACGGCGGTATTGTTACTGATGATTCCATGGCGACCCGCACGCCAGGTCTATTTGCCGCTGGCGACATCCGTTCCAAGCGTTTACGCCAGGTTGTGACTGCCGTTTCTGATGGAGCCATAGCGGCAACGAGCGTATACGCGTTTCTCCGTGGATAAGTACGATAATATATCTTATGTAAGGTTGCTATCAATTAACTAAATGGCGGGATGATGCATCAGTGCACTATCCCGCCATTTATCTTGCCGGCTATGTGGTATGCAAAACTAGATAATCTAGAATACAATATAGAAAATGAACGGAGGACCTTTATGAACCACGTTAAACACGTTATTCCGATGTCCGATTCGTCGGTCAGCATTAAGCCTGAGGATATTCAGCCTACGGTGCTACCAGATGCATTTATTCAGTCCGATATCGTGCGCAAACTCAATACGTTGAGTCTGCCGCGCTATAACCAGTTGCCCAATGTGACGCTCTACCGCGACCAGGTCATTGAGTATGTTGCGCTGTGGATGGAGCCACTGTCCATTTGCGTTGAGCAGCCTGTCATTACGCCATCGATGATCAATAACTACGTGAAGGTCGGCTTGGTGCCTGCTCCGGTCAAAAAGCAATATGGCCGCGAGCAGATTGCCCGTCTGATCGCTATCTGCATCTTTAAGCAGGTGCTACCTATTGCTGCGGTGCAGGCACTCTTTAACATTCAGCGTTTGAGCTACGATGACCCTACGGCCTTCGATTATGTGGTCGATCAGCTCGAGGCATCGATTCGTTCGGCGTTTTCCGTCGAGCAGACGCCGGTTCCCGATACGGCGCATCAGGTAACGCGTGAGTCGCTGCTTGTGCGCAGTGCGGTTTCATCCTTCGTTTCGAAGGCGTACCTGATGAGCTATCTCAAGTTCAACGGGTTTAGTAGCTAACCGACGTATAAAACGGGCGGGACAAAGAGCCATCTGTCGCTTTGTCCCGCCCGTATTTTTGCTTGGTTGGACTTTATTTGCCCGAAGCTACGCCCATACCGTAGCCGATAATCAGGCCGTGCATCTCGGCGTAATAGGAATCCAGGCCGTTGCAGGGCATGATGATGGTCTTGGAGCCGGGCCAATGCTCGACTATGCGGTCAGTAAGCGCCTGGGCTCCAGCTTCGTTCTCAACGTGATCGATGACGACCTCACCGCCCGTAAAGCCCTCGGCTTCCATAGTGTCGATGATCTTGTTTAGCATCTTCTTTTCGCCTCGCGTGTGCCCCACGAGTTCGATTTTACCGGCCTCACTCGCTGTGCCCAAAATGCGGATATTGAGCTTGTTGGCAATGACGCCGGCTGCCTTAGGGATACGTCCGGCTTTGGCGAGGTTTTCGTAATTGCACAAACTGAAGAGGATTTTGCTGTTCTGTTCAAGGCTATCGAAGTATGCGCAAGCATCCTCGAATGAGACATTCGGATTGCTTGCAAGATAGCGGTCGAACAGCAAGAAAATGAGGTCCATTTTGCCGCCAGCTGCGCGTGAATTGACTAGATGAATCTGTCGGTCGGGCTCCTCGGCAAGAACCATATCGCGAGCCGTGGCTGCCGCGTTGTAGCTGCCCGACACGCCCTCAGAGATCGGCATGCAGATGGTCTTGTCTGCCAATTTGAAGAGCTCGGCCCACTCCCCTACGCTGGGACAAGCGCTCGAAGAAGCGTCCGTCTCCGCCTGAACAGCGCAGTTGAGCTCATGAACATCGAGCGAAAGGTCATCGACGAATTCACGCTCCCCCACTCGAATTTTGAGGGGAGCAAATGCAAAGGTGGTATGGGGTGCGATCGGTTGCCAATCGCGGAGGTTGCAGCTTGAATCGGAGATAAGTGCCCAGCTCATAGAGGGTCCTTTCTAATCGTTCCCATTCAATTATAGCCATCTTGCAGACCGATTGGGCCGCTATCTAGTATTCAAAACTAGATAGCGGACTGCACTAAAGGCAAAAGAATGGACCCCATGACTCAAAGCCACGAGGTCCATATCCGTTTGCTTTATCTGAATACTTAGTAGCGCACGAAAATGTAGTTGTTGTTCATGCCGGCGGCAACGGAGCTGATGATAACACCCGTGTTGTAGTCGGAAGCATGAATCATCTGACCACCACCGATGTAAATGCCGGTGTGGTACGAGTTGACCACAACGTCACCGGGCTGCGGATCGGACACACGCGTCCAGCCCATAAAGGTGCCCGTGGTGCCCAGGCGGCAATAGCGACCAGTGAGGCAATAGCTAACAAAACCAGAGCAGTCGAAACTGTTCGGGCCAATTCCGCCCCAGGAATAGGCGCAACCAAGCTTGCTGTATGCACGCGAGACAACAGAACCGCCATCGACGGACTGGCTCGGAGCAGAAGGCGTCGGAGCCGGGGCAGGCGTGGAGGGCTGCGGTGTCGGAGCAGGTGCCGGCGTAGGAGCCGGAGTGTTGCCGCCCTGGTTGTTGTTATTGCTGGTCTGGCCACCGTTGTTGGTGTTCTCGGTCGCACCGGCAGTCTCGTTGCTCACCGTGGCCTTCTCGGCGGTACTGGCGTTGATGCCGGCCTGCAGCGCGGCGTTGGCCTCGGCCTCAGCGGCAAGCTCAGCCTGCAGCTGTGAATCCAGAGAGTTTACGACGTTCTGTGCTTCAGCCTGCTGGGCGTTAAGCTCGTCGACCTTCTTTTGCGTGGTGGCGACGTTCTTTTCCTGCTCGGCCTGCTTATCGGTGAGCTGCTGTTTGAGCTCCTTGACCTCTTGAATGGTCTGAGCCTGCTTATCGGAAACTTTGCCGTAGTAGAACAGACGGTTGAGCATATCGCTCAGGTCATCGACGCCCGTCAGAACCTGAAGCAGGCTCAGACCGCCGGTTTTGTACTCGCCGGCGACATAGGTCGAGAGCTTGGCCTGACCATCGGCGATCTCCTGCTGCTTTTGCGTGATCTCGCCAGCAGTCTGATCGAGCGCCTGCGTCTGCGTGGCGAGCTCATCGTAAATCTGCTGAGTTTGGGTACCGATCTGCTCGAGCTTCGTACGAGCAGCGGCAAGGTCGGATGCGGTATCGGCGTAGGCAGGAGCCGCGAGGCCCAAGCCCAAAACACAAGCGAGGGTTGCCGTAGCAGCGCAGCGTGCCATGTTTTTGTGCGTGTTTGCTGTGCGCATGTAGCTTCCTTTCCAGTAACTAAGGGTAACGGCTAGTCCACCGTCACCAGGCTAAAGAGCTCCACATCGTCATTAGACGGTGTGGAGCTTCTCGCGCGGGTTGAGAAACGCAAGCTCAAGGATACAACCGTAACCGACAAGCTTTGCGCCCATATCTCGCACCAGTTTACCTGTTGCCTCGACGGTTCCGCCCGTCGCGACCAAGTCGTCCAGAATCAACACGGTATCTTTAGAGCTGATAGCGTCGGCATGGATCTCAATTGAATCGGTGCCGTACTCGAGCTCGTAGCTCTGACTTACGGTCTCGCGCGGTAGCTTGCCAGGTTTACGTGCGGGAACAAAGCCGGCGCCAAGGGCTACAGCCACCGGTACGCCAACCATAAAGCCGCGAGCCTTGGGACCCACGACCTTGGTGATTCCCATGCCGGCAAAGTGCTCGGCGAGGGCATCGGTCATGGCTTTGAGCGCCTCGGGATTGCCAAAGAGCGGCGTGATGTCTTTAAAGATGACTCCGGGCTCGGGATAGTCGGGGATGTCGACGATTTGAGATTCGAAGTCGTACATTGCATGACCTTTCAATGGGTTGCCGGATAAGCGGCAGCTGTTATTTGCCCGCGGTGGCGGTGCCGGATTGCGAAGGGGTGACGACCTTGAGCGGCTTTACGAGGGAATCCTCGTGCGAAGCCGGCGCGCCTATCTCTTCGTTTTTGGCCTTGGTTGACTCGGAGCGAGTGATTTCCTCATCGAGTGCATCGATGTCGGCGTCCTCGACCACGGCGTTGAGCGACTCAAAAACGCGGTTCTTGAGCAGCGCGGTGTGCACGCCCTCCGTCAGGTCGTGAAGCTTCTTAAACGCACGCTCGAGCTTGGCGTCGCGCTCGTCATCGGAGGTGTCCATGCCGAGCATGCTCACGAGCACCTGCTCAAACATCGAGGACTCGCGGTTGGCGGAAGACACGTACTGACGCAGGTTGCGCGGCTCGATATGGAAGCGCGACAGCTCGGAGCAGTAGCGGATGATCGGGAAATCGCGGCCATCGACGAGCTCACGATTCTGCGGACTCTTGATGATGCGAATGAGGTCGTTCTCGGCGAGCGAGCGGATAAACGAAATCTCGACGCCCAGCATATCGGGAATGGTCTCGATGGGATGTAGCTTTTGCTTAGTCTCCTTGGGTTCCGTCTTGAGTGGAACATCGGACAGCAAGCCCACCTCGTAAGCGAGCGTTGACAGGTCCGTGGCGTTTTCCAAGCGCTGCTTAATTACGTTGAGCGGCATGTAGCGAGTCTTCTGCAGGTGCAGAATGACCTCCAGGCGATCAACGTCCTCCTTGGAGTACTGACGGTATCCCTTAGGCGTACGATGAGGGGTAATGAGCCCCTCATCCTCTAGAAATCTAATTTTTGAGTTCGAAAGATCGGGGTATGCGCCTCGAAGTAGGTTGACGACTTGGCCGATACTCAGATAGTTGCGTTCGGCCATGCCCTACTCACCGGTTTCGATGCGCTCCGGCGTGCTCTCGTGGTAGATGAGCGTAAACGTACCGATCTGGACGGAAGAACCGTCGTGCAGCGGGGCTGCATTGACGATGGCACCGTCGACCCAGGTGCCATTGAGCGAGCCCAAGTCCTCGATGCGAGCGCCGAGGCCCTCGCGAATAATGCGCGCGTGGCTGCGCGAAACGGTCATGTCATTGAGGAAGATGCCGTTCGCGGGATCGCGGCCAATGGTGGTCACGTCATCCTCGAGCTCAAAAGCGGCACCAGTCTGCGGACCCTTGACGATGGACAGAACGGGGGCGGTGATGCGCACGTTGGCCATGAGGTCGGGAACGGTGACGTCGCTTGAAGGCACGCGGAATACGCAGGTAGCGTCAGCAGTCTTATCATTCTGAGGCATATTGTTAACCATGTTGTCCATGACAACCCCTAACTTATCGCGGACGTGCCGCAAATAATGAACCGTACGTAATCATACCCCAACGAATCAGTCTTCGATTTCAGGGTTCAGAAAGTCGATGTCCTCGTCCTCGGGATGCGTGAGAGCCTGTTTAATGGCCGCTCCGCCCTTAATGGAGTAGATGACAGCGGTGAGCATGGAGAAGATCACGCCGCCGTACACAAAGAAGATGCCGAGGGGCATCGAGCTTCCGTTGAGGCCCGGGAAGGCCGTAAGGGCTGAAGGTAAAAGATGCAGGCCGTCAATAACGGGGAACCCGAGCAGCATGAGCGAGAAGCCGGTCATGAGCAGCGCTGTGGCAATCTTTCCGGGGAAGACGACATCGATGGGGCGACGGTGATAATGACGCACGATTAGCGTGCCGATGCCCAGATAGATGTCGCGGCCGATAATGAGCACGCAGACCCAGATGGGCAACTCTCCGCGGACCACCAGTCCCAAGACGCCGGTGAACAGCAGGGCACGGTCGCAGATGGGATCCATGACCTTGCCGAGCCACGATACCGTCTTAGTCATGCGGGCGATCTGACCGTCCATCCAGTCGGTGGAGGCGGCAACGGCGTAGATAACGATGGCGATGACGCGGTTGTTGTCCGTCACAAACAGGTACAGAAATACCAGGGTGAGGATCAGGCGCGTAAAGGTGATGAAATTGGAGATCGTAAAGATCTTATTCGACGGGTAATCGGAAGTGCCGATAAGCTCCTTTTTGATCTTCTTTTTGATGCCCACAGGACTCCCCCGCTGGTTAACGACAAAACTTTCGATACTATACCCGTTCCGGCGATGTCTATCCAGCGTAAGCATAGAGAGTCCAGACATGTGGAGGGCGCTATTAGGCGGGGGATTTCGCATTCGTGTACATCTGCCTCCAAACATGTCGAAAAATGTCGATTTTGGTGGCTAATGTACACGTTTTGATTCGGTGATTACATCGATCGGGAACGTTGTTACTTTAAGCAAAATAATCATGGTGATTAAAACAAAAAAGGTCAGGCACTAAGTGCCTGACCTGCAAACTTCTGGTCGGGACGACTGGATTCGAACCAGCGACCCCTTGACCCCCAGTCAAGTGCGCTACCAAGCTGCGCCACGTCCCGAAGCTTTTATTTGTTGCTCTGCTCTCGCTCGCAACAGGGAGTATATTAACCCGAAACTTTGTCCTTGTGCAAGAACTTTTTTACAAATTTTGAAGCAAGTCCAAAATTGTATCTGCGAGCTGGGGTTTTGTTAGCACGGGAAGTTCTTGCGTGCCCGCTGTGCTCACGATCCAGGCCTTGTTGGTGTCGGTTCCGAAGCCCGAATCGGCGCGCGATACATCGTTGGCGATAATGGCATCGCAACCCTTGCGCGCGAGCTTGCGCTGCGCGTACTCCACGACGTTATCGGTCTCGGCCGCAAAGCCGATCACACAACGCTCGCCCTTCTGACGCGAAAGCTCGGCCAAGATATCGACTGTCTCGACCAGTTCGATGTGATCCAAGCGCTCGTTGGCCTTTTTGAGTTTATGGTCCGCAGGGGTGGCGGGGGTATAGTCGGCGACGGCGGCCGCACAAATTGCAGCATCGGCCGTCTGGAAGGCGCTCAGTGCCGCCTGGAGCATCTCTGCGGCGGTCTGCACGCGCACGCACTCCACGCCGCGGGGAACATCGAGCGATGCCGGTCCCAACACGAGCGTGACCTCGGCACCGCGGCGTGCGGCCTCCCCTGCAAGGGCGACGCCCATCTTGCCTGATGAGCGGTTGCCAATGAAGCGCACCGGGTCGATCGGTTCGTGCGTGGGGCCGGCAGTGATGACGATGCGCTTGCCCGTCAGGTCTTGCGGCACGGGGTTGAGCACCTCACAGACAGCCTCGACGATGTCCTCGGGCTCGCTCATGCGTCCCGTGTCCACGTCGCCGCAGGCAAGGTAGCCGCTGCCGGGTCCCACCACATGGACACCGCGCTCGCGCAGCGTGGACATGTTGGCCTGTGTCGCCGGCGCTTTCCACATGCCATTGTTCATGGCCGGCGCGATCACGATGGGTCGCGGCGTTGCCAGCAGCGTGGTGGAGATGAGGTCGTCTGCGATGCCTTTGGCCATCTTGGCGATGATATTGGCCGTCGCGGGCGCCACGACCACCAGGTCGGGCTCCTGTGCGAGCGAGATGTGGTGGATAGGGTCGGAGGGATCGTCGAATAGGCCCACGGCAACGGGCTCGTTGGTGAGCGCACGGAAGGTGAGCGGGCCCACAAACTCGGTGGCATGCTCGCTCATGACGACCTTGACGCGCGCGCCGCGCTTTTGCAGCAGGCGCACGATATTGCACGACTTATAGGCGGCGATCCCGCCGGTAATACCCAGCAGGATCGTTTTTCCCTCAAGTTGCATTGAATTGTTGGATGCCGCCGTCATTGCTAGGCTTCCTTGCTCGGGAGTACCAGGAGGCGGTGGCAGTACGGGCAGTGCGTAATCTCGCTACCGTCGTGGTTGAGGTCGCTCATGGACGATGCCTGCAGCGCGGTGTGGCAAACCGTGGGGATGTTGCCCTGGATGGTCTCGACGGCAAGGCCGCGGAACTGCTTGAGCAGACGCTCGTAGTCGGTGAGCACGTCGGCCGGCAGCGTGGCGGCAAGCGCGGTGCGCTCCTTAGTGGCGGCGTCAATCTGAGCCTGCAGGTCGGCAGCCTTGGCGCGGGCGGCCTTGGTATCGGCCTTCACGCCCTCCTCGAACTTGGCGATGATTGCCTGCGCGCGGGCCTCGCGGTCGAGCGCCTCCTTATGGGCGATGACGACATCCTTGCGGGTGTGCTCAATCTTGTCCAGACGCTTGGCCAGGGTTGCGAGTTCATTCTCCAGGTCCTGAACCTCGCGGTAGTCGGAGCCGTCGACATGGCGCTTCTTGGCAGCCTCGATGGCGTTGTTGGTCTGAATCTCGGTGGTGTTGAGATCGTCGAGCTCAATGTCCAGATCCTTGCGCTGGGCGTAGAGCTTGGTCATCTCGGACTTGAGCTTCACATAGGTCTTGCGCTTGGAAGCGAGCTCCTTGAGCTCCGGCATATTGGCAAGTTCGCTCTTGTTGCGGGCGAGCTCCAAATCGATCTGTTGCAGCTTGAGTAGCGTAGCGCCGGCGCTCATAAGTTCTCTCCTTTTGTCACAGTCCACCATTGGCAAGGGTTCAGTATTTTAATCGCATGACGGGGGTCGACCCCGGCGTCAACTGCAGAGTTCATCAATATATCAACGAACGGCTCTTCGGAGCGGTCGTGGCCGAGCAAGATCACCGGCAGCCCGCGCAAGGCAAGGTCTTGCGCCACGTGGTAGCCTGCCTCGCCGGTTACGATGACATCTGCGCCCGCGGCGATGGCGAGCTCTCCAAAGTCGCCCAGGGAGCCGCCCAAAATAGCGACGGTACGGCATGCGTGCTCGGCTTCGCCCCACACACGCGGGTCACTGCCGAAGGCCGTGGCAGCACGGGTGGCAAGATCGCGCAGCGTGCATGGGTCGTTGAGCGTTGCAAGCGCGCCCAGGCCGCAGGCCTCGGGGTCGTCCACATGCTCCAGTGAGCTCACGGGTGCGGCACCCAGCAGCTCACTCAGGCAGGTGCGCGCTTCGTGCGAGCGGTCCAGATTGGTATGGAGTGAAATAATGCTCACGCCGCAGCGGGCGGCCTCATAGAGCGCCGCGCTGCACTGGGGGCGTGACGCATCCGACGGACAAAACGCCTCGGGCGCCTTGATATAGATGGGATGATGCGTTAGCAGCACGTTGACGCCGGCCTCCTGGGCGCGGTGCACATTGGCTTCGGTCGCATCGAGTGCGCAGGCAACACCGGTAATCTCCGCGGCAGGGTCGCCGACGGAGAGTCCTACATGGTCCCAACTCTCGGCATCGGTCTTGGGATGGCGTGCCAGCAGAGCGCGCTCAAGCTCGGCGACGATCATGCGGCACCCACGATTGAGAGCAGCGTCTGGGCAAACTCGTCCAGATCGGCCGGGTTCACGCGGTCATCAAACGAGATACGCAGAGCGCCCAATGCCTGCTCGCGACCAATGCCCATGGCGCTGAGAACATGGCTCGGGTCCATGCTGCCACTCGAGCACGCCGAGCCGGCCGAAACCTCAAAGCCGGCGGCGTCGAGCTTGATGATGAGCTCCTCGGAGTCCATGCCGTCAATGTAGATCGATACCATGCCGGGCAGACGGTCGGCCTGCGCATAGTCGCCCATGGTGGCGTGAATGCGCGGATGGGCCGTAAGCGCGGCGTAGAGCTTGTCGGACAAGGCCTGCAGCGTCGCACGCTCCTGGGCCACATGGGGCGCCAGCGTGCGGGCGGCAGCGGCAAAGGCCAGCTGCGTGCGCAGGTCCTGCGTACCGGCGCGACGGCCGGCTTCTTGTCCACCGCCAAAGATGCGCGGACGCAGCGGCGTGCGGTTCTTAAGGTAGAGCGCGCCAGATGCCACAGGACCGCCGATCTTATGCGCGGCAACGGTCATGGCATCGACGCCCAACTCGGTGGCATCGAGCGGAATGTGCAGATAGCCCTGGATGGCATCGGTGTGGAACAGGGCGCCCACGGTATGCGCGACCGTGGCTAGCTCACGGATGGGCTGCACCACGCCGGTCTCGTTGTTGGCTGCCATGATGCTCACGAGCGCGACGTCGTCGCCAAGCAAGTCGTTCAGCGCGGCAGGCTCGATGTAGCCCGCACGGCAGGGCTGAACTAGGTCGACGGTAAAGCCGGCGGCACGCAGCAGCGGCAGGTTGTCCAGGATCGAATCGTGCTCGATGGCAGATACGATCACGCGGTTACGCTTACGGTCGCGCTGACGTGCACCCTCGGCAAGACCGAGTAGCGCCAGCTGGTTGGCTTCGGTGCCGCCGTTGGTCAGAACAATCTCAGACGGGCGAACGCGCGCGCCAAAGCTGCGGGCGATCTCGCGACGTGCAACCTCCAGACGCGCGGCAGCCTTGCGGCCGAGCGAGTGCAGCGAGTTGGGGTTGACGCCCGCAAGCTCGCTATCGTCGTACTCACGCTGCGCAAGGCGCGCCTCGGCGCGCATGGGCGTCGAGGCGGCGTAGTCAAGATTCACGGGTATGCGGTTTTGACCTGCGGTCATAAGGGTTTATGCCTCCTGTGCAGCCTCGTTGCCCAGCTTCTGCAGCAGCGCAACCTCGGCAGCGGGATCTTCGGACTTAAATACGGCAGAACCGGCCACGAGCACGTTGGCGCCGGCCTTGACGACCTCGGCAATGTTCTTGGAAGAAATGCCACCGTCGACCTCGATGAGGGGCGAAACGCCGTGACGCTCGCACATGGCCTTGAGCTCGTGGAGCTTAGCGATGGTGCCCGGGATAAAGCTCTGACCGCCAAAGCCCGGGTTCACGCTCATCAGCAGCACCATATCGACGACGTCGATGATGCTATCGAGCACGCACACGGGGGTGGCGGGGTTGAGCACCACGCCGGCCTTAACGCCGCGCTGTTGCAGATGGGTGAGCGTGCGGTGCAGGTGCGTGGAAGCCTCGTAGTGCACGGTGATCATGTCGGCACCGGCGTCGGCGTACCAATCGACCGTCTCATCGGGGTTCGACACCATCAGGTGCGCGTCGACCGGTACATCGGTGGAGCGCTTGACGGCCTTAAGGATGTCGACGCCAAAGGTCAGGTTGCCGGTAAAGTGGCCGTCCATGACGTCGAAGTGCACAAAGTCGGCACCGGCGATCTTGTCGAGTTCGCCCTTGAGGTTGGCCATGTCGGCCGAGAGGACGGACGGAGCGATTTTAATGGAACCCATGGTAGTAGCCTTTCTGCGCTAGTCGGTGAGTCCGTAGAACTCTTGAGAAGGGACGCGGTCGGTGAGAATCTCGAGCGCCCTATCCAAAGTAACACCGTTGTAGAGCGTTTGCTCGACGGCAAAGGTGAGCGGAATGTCTACGCCCAGTGAACGTGCAAGCTCGCTGACGCTGCGGGCGGCGACGGCGCCCTCCACCACCATATGCGTGCGCGTCTGGTACTCGTCGAGCGACACGCCGTGGGCAAACTCGTAGCCAAAGGTGCGGTTGCGCGAATGCTCCGAGGTGCAGGTGGCAATGAGGTCACCCATGCCGGCAAGCCCCATGCAGGTCATAGCTTGACCGCCGCGGGCGTGCACCAGGCGGCTAATCTCGGCCAAGCCGCGCGTCATGATGAGGGCAAGTGTGTTATCGCCCGCGCCCGAGCCGGCGGAGATGCCGCACACGATGGCGATGACATTTTTCATGGCGCCGCAGACCTCGACACCGGTCATGTCTTGCGACAGATAGATGCGGAAGGCCGTGGACAGGAGCAGGTCCTTAAAGGTCTCCCCTATCTGCGGATCTTTGCTGGCGATGACGGCGGCAGAAAGCCCGCCGCGGCAGATCTCCTCGGCATGGTTGGGGCCCGAGAGCGCCGCCACACGTGCCTCGTTGCCGATCTCGCTGGCGATGACCTCGCTCATGAGTAGGCCGGACTCGGGCTCAATGCCCTTGGTGAGGCAGAGCACCGGGGTATCGGCGGCGATAAAGGGCGCGGCCTGGTGGCACACGCTGCGAAGGTGCGTCGAAGGAACGGCAAAGATGATGGCCTCGGCGCCGTCGAGCGCCTGCACGAGCTCGGTCGTGGCGACGACGTTGCCGGGCAGCTCGTAGCCCACAAGGTAGCGGGGGTTGCGGTGCTCGCCATTGATGCCGGCGGCCGTCTGCTCGCTATGGGCCCACATGGTCACGCGCTCGGCTCGCGCGGCGGCAAGGCCGGCGACGGCGGTTCCCCAGGAGCCGGAGCCAATCAGCGCAACATTCATGACTCTCTCCTACTTATCGTCGGGCTCGGTGACGCGCTTGGTAAACGAGAGCTTGGACTCCTTACCCGTCATGAGTTTTTTGATGTTCGCACGATGGGCCCACACCACGGTGATGCCGATCAGCGCCATGCAAAACTTAAGTCCCAGGCTGCTGTACGGAAAGACCGCGCAGACGGCAATGGGAAGACCGATGGCCGCGGCGAGCGAGCCCACCGACACGAACTTGGTGATGACGACGGCCACGATAAACATGCCCAGCAGCGACAGGCCAATAGGCCAGTACCAAGCGAGGATGACGCCCAGACCAACCGCGATACCCTTGCCGCCGTGGAAGTTGAGATAGGGCGAGAAGATATGGCCCCACACGGCTGCCAGGCAGATGACGCCGAGCATCCAGTCGCCGGCGGCGCCGGGGGCCATAATGCTCACGGGGAAGCCATAGCCCAAGTCGGCAATGAGCGGACGCGCGATAAGGACGCTGATGGCGCCCTTAAGGCAGTCGAGCAGCAGCGTGAGCGCGGCCACCTTGGGGCCGGCCACACGCAGGGCGTTGGTGGTGCCGATGTTACCGGAGCCCGCCTTGCGGATGTCCGTGTGGTTGAACACGCGGCCCAGAATCAGGCCAAACGGAATCGCCCCGATAAAGAACGAGACCACGGCGCAGATGGCGGTCAGCAGAATCGGATTATGCATCCTTTTGCTCCTTCTTCCTAAAGAAGAGTCGAATGGGCGTGCCGGCAAAATCGAAGGTCGAGCGCATGCGGTTCTCGATGTAGCGCTGATAGGTGTCGTTGACCAGATCGCTGTGGTTGACGAAGAACGTGAACGTCGGCGGGTTGACGCCCGTCTGGGTCACGTAGTGCATGCGCAGGCGGCGCTTGCCGTCCACCACGGTATGACCGAACTCGCGCAGATCGGTGAGGAACGTGTTGAGGCGCGAGGTGCTGATCTTTTGCGAGCGCGTCTTTTCGGCGGCGTCGACCATCGCCCAGATCTTCTCGACGCTGCGGCCAGTGAGGGCAGAGATGCGCAGGTACTGGGCCCAGGGAGCCATGACGCCCAGACGGCGGTCGATGGTCTCCATGCAGGCCTCGCGCTTACGGTCATCGTCGAGCAGATCCCACTTGTTGAGCAGCACAACGATGGCGCAGCCGCGCTCGATGGCAAGACCCATGACCTTCTGGTCCTGCTCGGTAACGCCCACGGAGGCGTCGACGACGAGCAGCGCCACGTCGGCGCGGTCGATGGCGCGCAGGCCGCGAACCATGGAGTAGTACTCGATGTTCTCGTACACGGTGCTCTTCTTGCGAATGCCCGCGGTGTCGACCATGCGGTAGTGCTTGCCGTTGCGCTCGACGACCGTGTCGATGGCGTCGCGCGTGGTGCCGGCAATGTTGGACACGATGGAGCGGTCGGCGCCCAGGATGCGGTTGAACAGCGAAGACTTACCGGCGTTGGGGCGGCCGATGATGGCGACGTTCAGCGCGTCGGGGAACTCGTCGGCGACTTCGTCCTCTTCCTCGGGAAGCAGGGCCACGATGTCGTCGAGCAGGTCGCCCGTGCCGTGGCCGTGCAGGGCCGAGAGCGGCGTGGGCTCGCCGATGCCGAGCGAATAGAACTCCCAGATGCTGTCGTTCTCGCGATCGGGGTTGTCGAGCTTGTTCACCAGCAGAAAGACCGGCTTGTCGCAGCGCTTGAGCATGCGAGCGACTGACTCGTCCTCCTCGGTAACGCCGGTGCGGCCGTCGACCACAAACAGGATGACGGCGGCTTCCTCGGCGGCGGCGAGGGCCTGGTCGCGAATGGACGTGGCGAAGACGTCATCGCTCTTGAGCGGCTCGATACCGCCCGTGTCGACGATGGTGAACTCGCGGCCGTTCCAATCGGCCGTGTGATACGAGCGGTCGCGCGTGACGCCGCGGGACTCGTGGACGATGGCGTCCGAGGTCTGGGCCAGGCGGTTAACGAGCGTGGACTTGCCCACGTTGGGGCGTCCGACGACGGCGACGATAGGTTTCATCTGCTCTCCTTTAATGGGTAGGGTCAGTGGAAGTGTTAGAGTCTGCGGGCACAATGCCAAGGATGTGTTCCAGGGTATCGAGCAGCTCATGCGGCATGGTCGACACCACATGAACCTCGGCGCCGCGACTGGTAAGGCTTGCGAGTAAATCGTCACGATGATACTCGTCAAGCGTCATGCCGTCAGCGTTGAACATGAGCTTAGGCACAAAGAGCATAACCCCCGACAGGTCTTGGGGCAGCTGCTCCAAGATGTCACACGCGACGATGAGGCCGGTCACGTCCACATTGCCGCCAAAGTAGCGGTTCTTGATGGCTGTGACGGTGCCGGCGAGACCATACGGCGACTCCACAAAGCGCGCCACGGTGTCGCGTGCGCTGGCGCCTGAGAGACATAGAAGCCGCTGGTTGCGGGCGGCGACGGCCTCGCGGACGCGGGCCAGACGCTCGTCGTCGGTAGTCAGCACATCGTCCGTCTCGTCCAGATACGAGCGGATCATGCCGATGCCGTCGTAGTACTGCGGGTAACCGTCGTAAAAGTCTGCCTCGGGAGGATCGATGCCGGCGTCCAGATAGAACTCGTCGCTCATCTGGAAGGTGTGGCGGCCAAAGCGTTCGTAGGCACGATCCTGGTAGGGACGGATCATGGCAATGGTCTCGCGTGCTAGCTCGGGCTTGTCGCTGTAGGACCAGCTAAAACGGTTCTGATGCTTGGTAAAACCGAGCGGCACAATGCCCAGGCTTGTGATTTGCTCGTGCTCCTCGCAAAAGCGCAGGGTCTTTTCCAGCTCCTCGCCGTCGTTCATGCCGGGGCACAACACGATCTGCGCGTGAATCTCGATGCCGGCGGCCATGATGGCCTCGAGCACATCCATGCCGCGCTGGGCGTTGCGGCCCATCATGCGTCGGCGGACATCGGGGCTCACGGCGTGGACCGACACGTTCATGGGGCTCATGTTGCGTTGGATGACGTTTTGCACGTCCTCGTCGGTAAGGTTCGTGAGCGTGACAAAGTTGCCCTGCAAAAAGCTCAGGCGGTAGTCGTCGTCGCGAATGTAGAGCGTGGAGCGGCCGCCCTTGGGCAGCATCGTCATAAAACAGAACACGCAGGCGTTTACACAGGTGCGCATGCCGTCGAAGATGGGGCCATCGAACTCAAGGCCCCAGTCCTCTCCCGGGAAGCGGTCGAG
This sequence comes from Collinsella aerofaciens, assembly GCF_040910325.1. Lineage (GTDB taxonomy): Bacteria > Actinomycetota > Coriobacteriia > Coriobacteriales > Coriobacteriaceae > Collinsella > Collinsella aerofaciens_BL. The sequence goes on from NZ_JBDGAV010000004.1 coordinate 106,668, forward strand.
CTCGACGGGGGTGACGCTGTTGTCGCGCGGGTCGAAAACCTCGAGGTCGACGGTGTCGTCGTCTGCCTCCCAGAGCCACACGATCATGTCGGTGAGCTGCTCGCCGTTGACCGTGAGCACGCGCATGCCCGGCTCGATACCCACATCCCATGCGGGCGATTCGGGACGCACGTTCTTTACGAGCGCGCCCTCACCCGGCTCGGGGTCGCGGCTGCGCCCGTAATCGGCCACCTCGGCGGCGTATGCGGGTACGGTCTGGTCCATGGTTAGCGGTAAAGCTCCTTGATGCGCTCGACGGCGCGCTCGATGTGTTCTTGCGGGGTGGAGGCTCCGGCGGTGATGCCGATGTGGTGAGCGTCGGTAAACCACGCGCCCTGGAGCTCGGAAGCTTCCTCGATGTGATGCGTGTGCTCGCAGGCGTCTGCGCAAATTTGAGCCAGGCGGCGGGTGTTGCCCGAGTTCTTGCCGCCCACGACGACCATGCAGTCGCAGCGGTTGGCAAGTGTGGCTGCTGCCTGTTGACGCTCACTCGTGGCGGCGCAGATGGTGTTGATCACACGCAGCTCCTGCACGCGCGGGGTGATAGCCGCCACGACCTCGGCGAGGTTCTGCGCGGTCTGGGTGGTCTGCACGACGAGGCCTACCTTGCCCTTGAGCGACAAGGCGTTGGCGTCAGCGGCACAGCTCACGACCTGCGCATCGTCGCCTGCGTGGCCTAGAATGCCCTCGACCTCGGGGTGCCCCGGCTCGCCCACGACGATCACACGGTAGCCCTCGCGCACCAGGCGCTCGGCCGCCACATGGACCTTCTTCACGTAGGGGCAGGTGGCATCGACCACGTTGAGGCCGCGCTTGCGGGCAGCATCGATCACCTGCGGCACTACGCCGTGTGCGCGGATGATCACGGTACCCGATGCTGCGTCGTCCAGAGTCTCGGCCAGGCCAACGCCTGCCTCAGCAAGCTCGCGCACCACGATGGGGTTATGGATGAGCGGTCCCAAGGTATGGACCTGAGCGCACTCCCCTGCCTGCGGCGCGGCGGCCAACGCCATGTCGAGCGCGCGCTGCACGCCGTAGCACGTTCCGGCATGGGCTGCGATCTCGATGGTGGGCGCGCCGTCCTGGTCGGACGCAGTCGCGGAGGTGTTTGTCACGTTCTCGCTCATGGCTAGAACCTACCCGGATGCTCGTCGCACAGATCGTCTCGCATGGCGTAGACGCGGTTCATGGCCTCGGACTCAAACCATTCCAGGCGCTCCGTGCGCTTAAGCCCGGCCGGTGCGTCGGAAAGCGAGACGGCCTTGCCGGCGCGGATCCAGCATTTCTTGGGACGCATGATCTTTTTGCCCGCGGGCGTGATGTCGGACCAGCCGCAGATGGCGAGCGGGTTCACAGGTGCCTTGCCCATCTGGGCGATGAGCGCAAAGCCGCCGTGGACCTCGGGCTTGATCTCGCGCGAGCGGATGCGCGTGCCCTCGGGGAAGATTAGGACGTCCTCGCCGCGCTGCAGCGCATGCTGGGCGGCGCGCAGGCACTTCATGTCGGCGGTACCACGCTCGACGGGAATACCGCCCACGCGGCTAAAGGCCCAGCGTACGATCTTGCTCTTGGCAAACTCGGACTTAAAAATGGGGCGAATGCGGCGGCCGCCAAAGAACAGCGCCGTCTCCACGGCCAAGAGCTCGGCCATCGAGGTGTGGTTGCAGATGACTACGCTCCCGCGGCCGTCCTGGCGCTCAAACAGCAGATCGGCATCCTCGACCTTCCAACGCCACATGAGCTTGGAGAAGGCCCAAAGGATGGCCATGACTACGACGACGGTGCCGCGGATGAGCACTGGGAACTCTGCATAAGGAGCGTTGTAATAATCCTCGGGCGTCTGCTTAAACAGGCGCATGGGCTACCTCCTTTGGTTGATGAGGTCCTCGATGATACGAACGACCTCGTCGATGGTGTGAGCGGTGGAGTCGACGTGCACGGCGTCCTCGGCGGGCACGAGCGGGGCGACCTCGCGGCTGCTGTCGAGCTTGTCGCGCTGCTTAAGGGCGTCGAGGGTCTCGTCGACCTCGGCCTCGAGCTGCTCGGACGTGAGCGGCTGGGCATCGTTTTGGTGACGCTGCAGCACACGGCGACGGGCGCGCTCGCGCGGGTCGGCGGTCAGGAAGACCTTGACCTGCGCGTTAGGGAACACGACGGTTCCGATGTCGCGACCCTCGGCCACGATATCGCGGTCCTCGGCGGCGCGGCGCTGGTGGATGAGCATGGCGGCGCGCACGCCCGGGTAGGCCGAGACCTTGGACACGTTGGCGTCGACCTGCGGGGTGCGAATGGCAGCCGAAGCGTCCTGGCCGTCGATGGTCAGGCGCGTATCCTCACCGGTGCCGTTGGTAAAGCGAATCTCGATCTGCTCGGCGAGGGCGTCGATGGCCGCCTCGTCATCCAGATCGATGCTGCGATCGAGCGCGGCGAAGGTGACGGCGCGATACATGGCGCCCGTGTCGAGCTTGTTAAAGCCCAGCTGGCGGGCGATCTCCTTGGCGATGGTGGACTTGCCGGAACCGGCGGGGCCGTCGATGGCGACGATCATACAATGCTTCCTTTCGGTGGTTGACGTGCTGGTATGATGCGCGGGCGTTGGGGCGCGGTGGGTTGCCTAGCCCGTGTAGCGCTCGCGGTAGGTGTTACGCTTGGGTGCGGAGCCGTGGCTGCCGTGATGACGCGTGCGGCTGGCGGGCGTGCCTTGGGGCTTGCCGCCGCGTATGGCGCTGGCCTGCTTGGGCGGGATACCACCGCTTTTGAGGATCTGCACCTCGCGGTCGGTGAGCTCGCGCCACGAGCCCTTGGCCACGTCCTTGAGCTCCAGGCCGGCAAAGTTGCAGCGATGCAGACGGATTACCGGATGGTGAATCTTGCTCAACATGCGCTTAACTTGATTCTTGCGTCCCTCGCGGATGATGACCTCCACGGCGGTGGTACCGGGCTTGATACCTTGCGGAGCCACGGCCTCGGCCTCGCGCGCGTTAATGACGCGGCAGATCGCCGGCTGGCATAGGCCATCGTCGAGCTCGATGCCGCGACGGAGCGGCTCCAAGTCGCGGTCGGTCAGCTGCCCGTCCACGAGTGCCTGGTAGGTCTTGTAGACGTGCTTGCTCGGGTGCAGCAGGTTCTGCGAAAGGTCGCCGTCAGTGGTAAAGAGCAAAAGGCCTGTGGTGTCGCGGTCCAGGCGGCCCACCGGGAAAAGTCCCGGAAAGCGGTCGCGGGGGACCAGGTCGGCCACGCAAGGGCGCTCCTGCGGATCGCTCATGGTGGTGAGGTAGCCGGTCGGCTTGTAGAGCATCAAGTACACGGCGCCCTGGTTGAGCTTGACGGGCATGCCGTCGACCTCGATGTGATCCCGGTCGACGTCGACCTTGGTGCCCAGTTCGGTCGCGACCTGGCCGTTGACGGTCACGCGGCCGGCGGTCATCAGGTCCTCCGAGCCGCGGCGGCTCGCCACGCCCGCGCGCGCCAAAAAACGCTGCAGGCGCATGGTGTGCGGATAGACGGGCTGGGCGTCGGTTGCGGGTGCTGTGTTGCCCATGGCGCGCGTCTCCCCTACTTCGTTAGTCCTCGTCATGCAAATCCTCCGAGGTCTCGTCGACGACCAGGGTCTCCAAGTCCTCGACTGCCTCAACATCTTCAACATCGGTATCGAGCAGTTCACGCTCTTCGTCCAGGTCCTCGGCCTGTTCCTCGAGCGTGGACTGAATACTGCGGCCGCTCAGACGCTCGCGGATAAACTGGCGCGACTGCTCGTCGGGGGCAAACTGCTCCAGATCGGGCAGGTCGCGGGTGGAGCGCAGGCCGAACTTTTCCAAGAAGGCGTTGGTCGTGCCGTAAATGATGGCCTGACCGCGCTGGGGGTCGCGGCCGAGCTCGCGCACCAGGCCCTTGTCCACGAGCGACGCGATGACGCCGTCAGAATTGACGCCGCGGATGCCCTTGACCACCTCGCGCGTCACGGGCTGGTGGTATGCGATGACGGCCAGGGTTTCGAGCGCCGCCTGGGACAGCTTTTGCGTGTCCCAGCTCAACACATAGGCCTCGACCACGTCGTGGTAAGCGGGGTGCGTGAACAGGCGCCAGCCGCCGGCGACCTCGCGCAGCTGAAAGCCGCGGTTGGCCTCCTCGTACTCAACCTTGAGCTCGGCGAGCAGTGACGCGCACTCGCCGGGGGCGATATCCAGTGCGCCGGCCAGCGCGGGCGCACTCACCGGGTCGCTCGACACCAGCAGCAGCGCCTCGAGGGCGCCTTTGAGGCTGTTTGCCTCCAGCGTGGAAAGGGTTGACATGGTTGCGGCTCCTATTCGGTGAGCTCGGGGCCCTCGCCGGGCACATAGGCCTCGGCGCCCTCGACGCGGTTGATGCGGATGGTTCCAAAGATCTCGTCCTGGCTCAGCGTGAGCGAGCCGCGCTTGGCGAGCTCAAGCATAGCTAGGAAGGTGACGACGAGCTGCTCGGTGGTGGCATCGCCGTCCAGTAGCTCGCGGAAGGTGCAGGTTTGGTGCGCCATGGTAAAGCGGTCGACTGAGGCCACGGTCAGGTCGAGCGGCACGCGATGCGGCGCCACATGCTCGGCCTCCAGCAGGAAGGTCTGGCGCTTGCCGTCCAGGTCGGCACAGATGACGGCCAGGCCGCGCAGGGTGATGCCGGCCAGGTAGTCGGGCATGAGGCCCAAAAACTCGGGGTCGGGGCCGGCCACGCGAGGGTGCATGCGGCTTTCGGCCTGCATTCGGGCCCCGAGAGCCGCCGCCGCGCCCTTAAACTGCTTGTAGGCGATCAGACGCTGAATCAGGACCTCACGCAGGGCGTCACCGTCGAGCGCGCTAAGTTCCTCGAGGTCATCGTCGAACTCGTCATCGTCGTCGGCTTTGCGCGGGGCCTCCTGCGGCACCAGCGAGGCAGCCTTGATGTCCAAAAGGGTCGCTGCGACCAGCAAAAAGTCGCTCGCCACGTCTAGGTCCAGCGCCTCGATACGCTCGGCCTCGGCCAGGTATTGCTCGGCCACCTCGCTAATGGAGATGGCGCCGATATCTACTTTTTGGCGGGTTACCAGCTGCAGCAGCAGGTCGAACGGTCCGCTGTAGACCTGCGTCGACACGCGATACGACATCTTCGACCTCCTTTGACGGCGCCTTCGCGGCGCGGTTTGGGTGCATGTTGCGACCGTTTTGCGCGGTCGACCTGTAAGTTTACCTTAGATGCCGGCGATTGCGAAGTTGAGCAGCCACTCGGCCAGCGGATACACGGTAACGTCGAAATAGCGGCCGATTACATCGATGCCGGTCCACATGGGCAGCAGATACAGCACGATGATGAGTATAGGCATGGCGTATCGTTGCAGCTGGTAGTAGTTGGAGAGCGCCTTACCTTTGAGGAACGGCACGATGATTGACGAGCCGTCAAGCGGCGGAATCGGGATGAGGTTAAAGAACGCGAGCGACAGGTTGACCACGATAAACGTGGCGCCAAAGTTCATGATTTGCGACGCTACGGCAAAGGACATGCTGGTGTAGAGGTTGCCGTAGGCCAGGTGCATGAGGGCTGCGGCCAGGCACGCGAGCGCGATATTCGATGCGGGGCCTGCCGCGCTCACCAGGACCTCGTCGCGCTTGGGGTGCTTGAGGTTGTTGAGGTAGACGGGCACGGGCTTGGCGAAGGCGAAGACCGGGCCGCCGGCCGCGAGCATCAGCAGCGGCAGGAGGACGGTGCCAAACGGGTCGATGTGGTTGAGCGGATTGAGCGAGACGCGGCCACGGGAGCGGGCCGTCTTGTCGCCGAGCGCCCAGGCAGCGGCGGCGTGCGCGCTCTCGTGGATAACAATACCCACGATGACGGCGACGGCGCTGGCGAGCAGATTCATGAAGTAGCTGTTGGACATGGCACTCCCCTAGCGGACGCGGCGCGAGGCGCGCGCGAGCAGGTAGTCGGCCACAAACAGGATGACGGCCACGATGGCGTAATCCAAGCGGAACACGCCGCCAAAGGGCGAGGTGATAACGCCGTAGCCGGCGATGGCACTCGGCAGCGCGCGCGAAAGCTCGACGACAAAGCCGACGATCTGCAGCTTGGCGGTGAGGCCGCTAAAGCACAGCAGCACAGTCATCGCACTCATAAAAATGCCGCAGATGCGACAAGCGATGGCGATGATGCTCATCGCCACGGCGGCGGCCTTACGAGAGTTCACGCGCGGTCTCCTCTTCGATCTGGGTGGAAAGCTCCAGCCATTCGTCCTCGAGCTTGGGTAGCTCTTGCTTAAGGCCGTTATATTCCCCCAGTGCGGCGTTGAACTTGTCTTGATCGGCATAAAGCTCTTCGCTTGCCATCAATTCCATAAGCTCGTCGTAGCGGGCGCGCTTTTTGTCGAGCTCCGCCTCGATCTTCCTGAGCTGGTTGCGCACGCCCTTGAGCTTTTTGTTGAGCGCGGCGCGGGCCTGGGCCTCGGCGCGCTTTTGCTCCTTGGTCTTTTTGCCCTCGGCCGGCTTGGAAGCAGCGGCGGGCGCATCGGGCTGGGCCGCGGTGACCTTGGCGGACTTGGCCGTGGCCGGCACACTCTCCCCTGCCGCCTCGGCGGCGGCGCGGGCCGTAAGGTCCTCGCGCTTGTAGAGGTAGTAGTCGTAGTCGCCGTCGTAGACCGTTACCTTGCCATCGCGGATGTCGATCACGCGGTTGGCAACGGCGCGCACCAGGTGCTCGTCGTGGCTGATCAGCACGATGGTTCCGGGGAAGTTTTGCAGGGCGTTTTCGAGCATGTCCACCGAGTCGATGTCCAAGTGGTTGGTGGGCTCGTCCAGGCACAGGAGCGCCTCGGGGGCCACGAGCATCTTTGCCAGGGCCAGACGCGCCTTTTCGCCGCCGGAAAGGACGCGAACCTGCTTTTCGATGGAATCGTTGTCGCTAAACAGGAAGGCGCCCAGCAGGCTGCGCTGCTGCGGCACGGTCCACTTGGGCGTGACGGTGTCGATCTCTTGCAGGACGGTGTTTGACTCGGTCATGCCCTCGAGTGCGTGCTGAGCGTAGTAGGCCACGCCCACGTTGGTGCCCAGGTCGCGGGTGCCGGTAGTGGGTGGCTCCAGGCCGGCGAGGATCTTCATGAGGGTGGACTTGCCGGCGCCGTTGGGGCCGACGAGCGCCACATGCTCGCCGCGGTAGAGCTTGAGGTCGATGTCACTGTAGATGTGCTTGTCGCCGTAGGACTTGGACACACCCTCGAGGCCCACGACCATATCGCCGGAGCGCGGTGGGTCGGGAAACTTAAAGTCGATGTGCTTGTGGCCTTCGGGCAGAATGACGAGCTCCTTTTTGATCTGCTCGATCTTGCGGATGCGCTCCTGGGCCTGGGCTGCCTTGGTGGGCTTGTAGCGGAACTTGTCAACGAAGACCTGCATGTGGGCGATGTCGCGCTCTTGAGCGGCACGCTTGGCGCGCATCTGCTCCAGGTTGTCCTCGCGCTGCTTGAGGTAGCTGCTGTAGTTGCCGGTGTAGGTGGTCACGCGACGGTTTTCGAGCGCGGCGACGTGGTCGACGCAGGCGTCCATGAAGGCGCGGTCGTGGCTGACGATGAGGACGGCGCCGTCGTAGTTGGCGATAAAGCCGCGCAGCCACTGGACGCTTTCGAGGTCCAAGTGGTTGGTGGGCTCGTCCAGCAGCAGCAGGTCGGGGTGGCGCAGGAAGAGCTTGGCGAGCGCGATACGCATCTGCCAGCCGCCCGAGAACTCGGAGCAAGGGCGCTCAAAGTCGGTGACCTTAAAGCCCAGGCCGGACAGGATCTTGCGGGCGTTGCTCTCGAGCTCGTAGCCGCCCAGATGCTCAAAGCGGTCCTGGACCTGGCCGTACTCGTTGAGGAGCGCATCGACGTCCTTGCCCTGCTCGGAGAGCTCGGTGATCTGAGCCTGCAGCTCGTTGGCGCGCTCTCCCATGCGGCGGATTTCCTTGGCGGCCGCCATGACCTCGGCAAGGATGGTGGTGTTCTTTTGCTCTAGGTTGGTTTCCTGCTCTAGGTAGCCCACCTGGCAGTCCTTGGCGTACTGGACCTGGCCGGCGTCAGGACTGTCGATGCCCATGATGATTTTGAGCATGGTGGTTTTGCCGGCGCCGTTGGGTCCCACGAGCGCGAAGCGCTCGCCGGGGTTGATCTGGAAGGACGCGCCGCTAAAGAGGACGCGTGCGCCGAAGCTTTTTTCGATCTTGTCGACCAGGAGGATCATGGTGCCGCCTTTGACCTTGTGTGCCTATATGAAAAAAGGCCCCAACTTGCGT
>NZ_JBDGAV010000005.1:0-114529 GCF_040910325.1 Collinsella aerofaciens
GAGGGAGCCGTGCTCGACGCCGCGTGCTCCGCTTACGTGGAAGCCGCCGTTGAGCAAATGGACCAACATGTCAAGACGGACGCCGCCGCACACGGACTCGCCGGCAACTGGCGCTTCAGTCCCGGCTATGGCGACTGCCCGCTCTCGGCCCAGCGCTCGATCGTGGATGCGCTCAACGCCACGCGGCTCATCGGCCTGACCGTCACGCCCACCAGCCTGCTCATGCCCACCAAAAGCGTGACCGCGGTGATCGGCCTGTTCGACGGCGAAGTCCACGACGCCCAGACCCGCCCCACCTGCAATATCTGCCGCATGCGCAAGAACTGCCGCTTCCGCGCCGCCCGCACCACCTGCTATTCCAGCCATTAGGAGCCCTCGATGTTTACTCCGCTTATCACTCATGATTCTGACGGCACTGCATTGGCGGCACCCGTTGATGCCGCACGTCGCAACGGTGCCACGTACAAGACGCGCACGATCGACGATCTGCGCATTAAGGACGATCGCCTGCGCGCCGCCATCGAGGGCACGGGGCACTTGCTGTTCGACGGCGGCATGGGCACCATGCTGCAGGCCGCTGGCATGAAGGCGGGCGCCCTGCCCGAGCTGCTCAACTTTGAGGAGCCCCAGGTTATCACTGATATCCAACGTCAATATGTCGAGGCCGGCTGCGACGTGATCACCGCCAACACCTTTGGCGCCAACGCCCACAAGCTCGACGGTGCCGCCACCGTGGCAGACGTCTTTGCCGCGGCCGTCGCCTGTGCCCGCGAGGCCGGCGCCCGCTACGTCGCCGGCGATATCGGCCCCATCGGCGCGCTGCTTCGCCCCCTGGGTACCCTGAGCTTCGACGAGGCCTACGACCTCTTTGCCGAGGAAGTGCGCGCTGGCGTCGCCGCGGGTGTGGACCTCTTTATTATCGAGACTATGACCGACCTGGCCGAGATCAAGGCGGCCGTCCTCGCCTGTCGCGAAAACTCCGACCTGCCCGTCTTTGCCACCATGACCTTCGAGGAAGACGGTCGCACCTTCCTGGGCACGAGTCCCGAGGTGGCCGCCATCACGCTCGATGCCATCGGCGCCGACGTTTTGGGCATCAACTGCAGCCAGGGACCGGCCGAGCTACGAGGACTCGCCGCACGTATGCTCACCGTTACCGATAAGCCCATTATGGTGCAGGCCAACGCGGGACTCCCCCATGTGGACGACGACGGCAACACCGTCTTTGATATCCAAGCCCCCGAATACGCCGAGGCCGTCGCCGGCATGATCGCCGACGGCGTGAGCGTCGTGGGCGGCTGCTGCGGCACCACGCCGGCGCACATGGCGGCCCTGCGCACGCTTATCGACAACCACACGCCCAGCCCGCGCCGCCGCAAGCCCAGCATGTCGGTCACGAGCGCCCAAACGGTCGTGGACCTTCCCTGCGACGGCCACAAGATCGCCGTCATCGGCGAGCGCATCAACCCCACCGGCAAAAAGCGCCTGCAGCAGGCCCTGCGCGACGGCGACCTGGACTACGTTGTGAGCCAGGGCATCAGCCAGCAGGAACAGGGCGCCGACATTCTGGACGTCAACGTGGGCCTGCCCGAGATCGACGAGGTCAAGATCATCCAACAGGCGACCGAACAGCTCCAGGGCTCCACGCTGCTGCCGCTGCAGATCGACTCCACCGACCCCGCAGCCGTCGAGGCCGCCGTGCGCCGCTACGCCGGCAAGCCCATCATCAACTCGGTCAATGGCAAGCAGCAGATCATGGATGAGATCTTTCCGCTGGTCGCCCACTACGGCACCAACGTTGTCGGCCTTACGCTCGACGAAGGCGGCATCCCCGATACCGCCGAGGCCCGCTTCGCCATCGCCGAGCGCATCGTGGCCGAGGCCGCCCGCTACGGCATCGGCCCGGACCGCATCCTCATCGACTGTCTGGTCATGACCGCCTCGACTAATCAACGCCAGGCTGAGCAGATCCTACGCGCCATGTCCCTGTGCAAGGAGCGTCTGGGCGTCAAATGCGCGCTCGGCGTGTCGAACATCAGCTTTGGCCTGCCTGCCCGCCCGCTGCTGGGTTCGGTCTTTTTGGCCGCCGCCTTCGGCGCGGGCCTGGACGCCCCCATCATGAACCCGGGCTCCAAGCGCTTTATGGATACCGTCTACAGCTATCGCGTCCTGAGCGTTGAGGACGAGGGCTCGACCGGATACATCGAGCGCTACGCCGGCTGGACCGATCCGTACAAGATCGCCGCAAACCCGGCAGCAGCTCAGGCCGCATCGACCGACACCGTGTCCGCTGCTGGCACCGCCGGCACCGACGGCAACGACGACCCAATTCGTCGCATGGTCGTCTCGGGCCGCAAGGGCGAGATCGCGGCCGAGACCGAACGCCTGCTGGCCGACCACGACGCCATGGACCTCATCAACAACCACTTTATCCCCGCCCTCGATGAGGTTGGCGTCCTCTTTGACCAGGGCAAGTTCTTCTTGCCGCAGCTTATGGCCTCGGCCGAGGCCGCGCGTGTGGGCTTCGACACCATCAAGCGCCTGATGCCCGCCGGTGAGATTGCCGACAAGGGCAAGATCTGCGTGGCCACCGTCAAGGGCGACATCCACGACATCGGTAAGAATATCGTCAAGATGCTGCTCGACAACTACGGCTACACCGTCTTTGATCTGGGTCGCGATGTCGATCCGCAGGAGGTGCTCAAGACCGTGCAGGAGCGCGACATTAAGCTCGTCGGCCTTTCGGCGCTTATGACCACCACGGTCGTCGCCATGGAGGAGACCATCAAACTGCTTCATGCCGAGGTGCCGGGCGTCAAGATTATCGTGGGCGGCGCCGTGCTCACCCCCGAATACGCCAAACAGATCGGCGCGGACTACTACGCCAAGGACGCCGCCGAGAGCGCGCGCATCGCCGAAGAGGTCTTTGGGAAGTAACACAACGGAAACAACCGAGCACCAAAACGTGCCGCATGCGCCACTTGGCGCGTGCGGCACGTTAGAATAGATAAGACTATGCTCGTTTTGGCAGATAGGAGCGCAAGAATGGCGATCACGCCCGCAGAAATCGCGGAAACCCGCGGCATGGTTGAGGAGCAGAACCTCGACATCAGGACCATCACCATGGGTGTTTCGCTCATGGGTTGCGGCGACGAGAACCTCGACCGCATGTGCACGAAGATCTACGACCACGTGACGCACACGGCTGAGCATCTGGTCGAGACCGCCGAGAACCTCGAGCGCGAGTACGGCATCCCTATCGTCAACAAGCGCGTCTCCGTCACCCCGGTGGCGCAGATCGCCGCGTGCTGCAAGGATGAGGACCTCACCCCCATCGCGCATGCCCTCGACCGCGCGGCCGAGACCCTCGGCATCGACTACCTGGGTGGCTTCTCCGCACTCGTCCAGAAGGGCATCGGCGACGCCGACCGCCGCGTCATCCAGTCCATCCCGCAGGCGCTCGCCACCACCAGCCGCGTCTGCTCCAGCGTCAACGTCGCCAGCCTGCGTGCCGGCATCAACATGGACGCTGTGCTCATGGCCGCCCAGACCATCATCGATGCCGCCAAGCTCACGGCCGACCAGGATTCCGTCGGCGCTTCCAAATTTGTCTGCTTTGCCAACATGGTCGAGGACTCCCCGTTTATGGCGGGCGCCGTCCACGGCGGTGGCGAGGCCGACGCCGTCATCAACGTAGGCGTCTCAGGCCCCGGCGTTATGGCCGCAGCCCTGGAGACGCTGCCCGATTCCGCATCGATGATGGAAGTCGCCGAAAAGATTAAGCAGACCGCCTTTAAGATCACCCGCGCCGGCGAGCTCATGAGCCGCGAGGCCGCCCATCGCCTGGGTGTCGAGAAGGGCATTGTCGACCTGTCGCTGGCTCCCACGCCTGCCATCGGCGACTCCGTCGCGCGCATCCTCGAGATCATCGGCGTGGGCACCTGCGGTGGCCCCGGCACGACCTGCGCGCTCGCCATGCTCAACGATGCCGTCAAGAAGGGCGGCGTCATGGCCAGTTCCAGCGTGGGCGGTCTCTCGGGCGCTTTCATTCCCGTGTCCGAGGATGCCGGCATGATCGCCGCCGTCGAGGCCGGTGCGCTTTCGCTCGAGAAGCTCGAGGCCATGACCTGCGTGTGCTCCGTTGGCCTGGACATGATTGCCATCCCTGGCGACACTCCGGTCGAGACCATCGCCGGCATCATCGCCGACGAGATGGCCATCGGCGTCATCAACAACAAGACCACGGCCGTCCGCGTGATTCCCGCCATCGGCAAGGGCGTGGGCGACTGCGTCGAGTACGGTGGCTTGTTCGGCCGTGCGCCCATCATGCCGGTAAACCCCAACGCCGGCACCGTGCTTGCCCACCGCGGTGGACGCTTCCCGGCTCCGCTGAACTCGCTCAAGAACTAGCTGAGGGGGACTGGCGAGGAGCCCCGGGGAGGGCAAATATATAAGGTCGCCTGCTCGGACAGTCCTGACTCGCACGGAGAGCACATTAAGTGCTCTCCGGCTCGTGCGGAACTCGCGATCGACCTTATATATTTGCCCTCCCCGGGGCTCCCGCACAACGGGACCTCAGTTGGGGTCTATCCCGGTTGCAGTTGCTTCGCTCCTGCACCACTTGGCTGGTGCGGCGGTTTGGCATTGGAACGGTTCTTTTCTGGTATATGCTGGTTGCGGCTCTTCTTTTGGGGGGAGTCGCTTTTTTGTTGCTAGGAGGTTGGCCCGTGGTTGATGGGGATACTCGTTCTGAGCTGCTTTCTGCGGATTGGAATGGCGAATGGATGCGTCTGCAGGCCGCTCGGCATCGGGCTGATGATTCTTTTGAATGGGATAAGCGGGCTCGGCATTTTCGTCCACTGGAGACTGCTCCGTATACCCGGGATTTTATGAAATTGCTGGCCCTTGAGCCCGACGAGTCGGTGCTCGATATGGGGTGCGGAGCTGGGTCGATTGCTATTCCGCTTGCTCAGGCTGGGCATCCTGTGATTGCGGCTGATTTCTCCCCTGCCATGTTGGGCACGCTTGATGCCGGCATTGAGTACTATGGGCTCGATGATCGCATTACACCGCTTGAGCTTGCTTGGGATGATGATTGGGATTTGGTTGGACCGGTCGCGAAAGCGGTGGATGTTGCCTTTGCCAGTCGCTCTGTCACCACGACCAACCTAAAAGGCGCACTTGTCAAGCTTGACCGTACGGCTCGTCGGCGTTGCGCTGTCACGATGGTCGCCAACTCCAGCCCGCGCTATGATCTGCACTTGATGAACGCCATCGGTGCCTCGGTTACCTGCAGTAATGGCTTTGTGTATGCTTTTAATATCCTCATTCAGATGGGTGCGTTGCCGCAGGTTACATACTTTGAATCGCCTCGTCGCGATACTTTCGATAGCCTTGAGGCGGGCGTGGCAGACTTCTCCCGCATGCTCGAGCACGGTAACGAAGATAAGGTTGACCGCCTGCGCGACTATATCGCTCAACACATGATTGAGAACCCCCATGCCGGTGAGCCGGGCTCCAAGGGCGTGCCGCAGGGGCGCTATATGCTCGATCATGTCCGCAAGGTTCGTTGGGCGTTTATTGCATGGGAGCCGGTCTCTGCGCCCAGCTCATAGCCTGTTCGCAGCCCGCACTGCCCACTCACTCGGCATCCGCATTCTTTTTGAACTGGGCAAACGCGCTCCACACCGCACCGTTCCTGCGCTATCGTGGGACAGCTCACGTAAATTAAGGCCCCGTCGCGGGGCGCCCCATACATAGAAAGCGAGAACCCATGGCACTGACAGGAGCACAGGTCAAGCAGCTTCGCAGCATGGCCCATCACCTCAACCCCGCCATCATCATCGGTAAGTCCGATGTCAACGAGGGCACCGTCGAGCAGACGGTCGCCTACCTGGAGAAGCACGAGCTCGTTAAGTGCTCCGTGCTCGATGGCTCCAGCCTTTCCGCCCGCGAGGCCGCCGAGGAGCTCGCCGAGCGTTGCCACGCCGAGGTCGTCCAGGTCATCGGCCGCAAGTTCTCACTGTATCGCGAGTCCTCGCGCAAGGACATCGAGAAGATCAAGCTCGTCTAAGAGCCAATGATCCGGCGATCCAACACATAGCAAGCTTACGGGTGCCCAAGTACTTCGGGCGCCCGTTTTTTATCGCTCGACCAGCACGCGATTGAGCCGCCCCTCCACCAAGCGCTCGTATAGACGCCGCGTCTCGGGCTCGGGCACGCCATTGACCTGCTCCCTCAGGTGGTGCATATGCCCGCTGTACAGCTCGACGATATCGCGCCGCCGCCCCGCCGCACTGTAGACGCGCATGGCGCAGCGCACCATATCCTCACGCGCCGTTTCCTGTCGAAGCCCCGACTCCGCCAGCCAAATCGCCGACTGCAGATCGTTTTCTTCTAGAGCGGCATTTGCTCCCTTAATCATGCAATCGATGTACTTTGACTGCATAATGCGCCGCATGCGCAAAAAGTAGGTGGGATTACAGCCATTGGGAACATACAGCGGTCCGGCATAAAGCTGCTCAATCTTAAGGCACAGCTCAACTAAATGGGGCCCGCGCGCACCCGTGCGATTTCCCAAAACCTCGCGGCTTATCTGGTCAAACAGCCGTACATCGGTCTTGACGTAGTCGCCGTTGAGCCCAATGCATTCATTTTGGATGAGCACGCACGACTTGCCATCCGGCGTCGGTCCCAAAGCCGACCGCAAGCGCGATATCGTCGAGTACAGGTTGTTGCGGGCGCTATTAAACTCGGCATGGGGCCACAGCTCCATGGCCAGCGTCTCACGATCGACGAGCGCATCCATGCCCAGCGCAAGCCGCTCGGCAAGCGTCGCCGCCTTCTTGCGACGCCACATTTTGTCCGTGATGGGAAACCCATCGCGCTCGGCGCGAAACGCACCAAACATGCGAATCTCGATATGGTCGATGGTATCAACGGCTTCAACCTCGCCGGCCTGGAACAGGCGCTCGCCCTCTCCTTCCAAATCGTCGCGCAGCGAGTACCGCGACAGCTCGCGCACGGGAAGCTTCTTGCGTATCCTGCCCGCCGGCTCGCCCAGACAATGCATGGCAAGGCGCGCAAAGAGCCGATACGATGGCTCTAGAATCCCCGCACGATTCATGGACATCCAGGCCGCAAGATCGCTGTCTCGGCCCGCACAGGCCAAATGCAGCGCCACCATCCAGGCCTCCGCTCCACCAACCTGCGTCTGGCTTATATCGAGCAACTCCGCTTCCTCGCGCACCGAAACCATCGAGGTGTTACGCAGATATGCCGCGCGCTCCAGCAGCAATGCGTTATCGCGCATGTACGCAATCGACTCCTCGGCAAGTTTGAGCACTTGGACCGCACGGAACTTTGCATTAACCGGCCGTCCCTCTGCCAGCGACTGCCAGCCTTCTAGCAACAGCCCAAACAGCTGAATCTGGTTGTCGCGCATGCGCACGGCAAAACGATCGAGCTCGTTGAACGCCGCGTCGTCGGTTACCGGCAAGCCGGAAAGGAGCCGCCGTGCCGCCAACACCATGCGCACCCAGATAGCCATCGCCTTAAGCCCACGTACGTCGAGCGCCTCCCGCGCCACCGTCATCTCGTCGTCGCGCTCGTCGGTTCCCGCAAACGACCCGTCAAAGAGCTCCACCAGCATGCTATCGGCCCGTATAACAATCCCCGCGATGTCGAGCTCGCAGTCGTAGGCCTTGCTCGTTTTGAGCTGTTGTAGAACGCCGCCGTCATTTCCCCGCTCGGTCAGGCAGCGCTTGACCTCGATATGCGCAGACAACATATCGAGTGCGGTATGGGATGTCTCGATTTCTGGCACGGCCAGGTTCGTAGGAAGCCCAAGCCCGTTGTCCCCATAGCAAACAGCCGTCAGTGTCTGGGCCACCCTCCATGAAACAGGGTCTATTTCGCAGGCCGCCCGTTCGCCCCCGCGTTCGATGACCGATGCCATATAGCGAGCGAGCTTTGTATTGGACACGCTGACCGCTGCCAGATATACGCCAAGCGCTTCGGCAGGCGTTGGCTCTGGAGCCGGATCGTCGGCATCGATCGTGCCCAGCGCCGCTCGGCAGATATCGGCCCCGTGCCCCGTCAGAGCCAGATCGACCCCATACTGCCCAGCAAGTTCAAGGACCGCTTCACGGTCCAGAAAGGCGTCCGCCAGGCCCATCGCCGCATCGCATCGGCCCGCCTTAAGCAAAATCCGGGCCGCCCTCGGAACAAGTTCGGGGCGAACCTCGGCCACCAACTTACGCAAACGCAAGCGTCCGTTATCCTCCGTGCCCAGACATGTAAAACTCCGCTCGGCGGGGTCCAAGCCAAAGATCGGGTAGTCGCGTACAAAGTAGGACTGGTCGACCATCGACAGCCTCACCCCACAGGCCTCGAGTTCTGCGATATTGCCCTCGCCCATCAAAACCATGAGACATGCCACGCAAAACAGCGCATTATTGTCGAGTGAAGCCAGATCGGCAAGTGCCGCGCCATACACGTTGACAATCTCGTTTTCGAGCAGGCCGGCTACGTCGCCTTGGCCATACAGACCTGTCTGCAATGCCGAAACGAGCTCGGGCACGCCCTGCGTGAGCTGATAAAAGTCGAGCGATGTGCTGATCGAAAACGCCGATGCCCACGCCGAATACTCATAGGCATGCACCTTGAGCATCTGCGCATTGATCTTAACCGAATCGCCCAGCCCATGAATCAACTGACGATTTGAAGGACGGCAGGAGATAAAGACCCCTACCCCCATAGCGCGCAGGCCGCGAATCCTGTCGATGAGGTCCTCGGTATCGTGCTGATCGAGGTTTGGCACATTATCAATCGCGATAAGGGAATGCGGTTTGTCTTTGAGTTCTTCGGTAACCACCTCGAGCTGCATAAACACCTCGCGCCCAGTGGCGCGATCGGCCTCGATAATCCGCACGGGGCCTCGCGTCGGATCGCATTTAACCTCATGGGTGTACTGCAGCAGCACCGAGGTCTTCCCAAACCCGTCGGGCGCATAAAGAACCACGATGCCGGCCTTTCGGCCCTTGGCGATAAGCTCATTCATCAAGCGTTCGCGTCGCACCATATAGCCTCCGCCCAGCGGCATCAGCTCGAGGTCGTCTATACCGCTCAAATCGTTTACCATGCCCGCTCCTCAACTCGACCGTATGGACACTGTAGCCGCAAGACCATACAAGCCGCGCTATGAATAGAGCGACCTTGTGTTTTAGGTTGTCTTTTGGTACGCAAGCGGCAAGTTTTTGTACAGCAAGGGCCGATTGTTATTAATCCCCCGACTAATCGGTCTTTAAGCAGGTAAATGAGCTTGTCAGCTTGTCCCATCTAAGCGGCAGTGTAACGCAGATGAACAAGGTTCAGCCATGTCATTCAACTCGCCTAGCACCCGCTACCGTCTACGACCTTCTAGTGGCATTTTTGCATAGAATCTGATATAGAATGAATCAAGCTGTTGGGCATCCGGCATTCGTCAAGCTTGCGGCAAGATTTTGGTCAAGTGGGCGAAATGGGATAGCAAAAAGGCCCCCGCAAAGCGGAGGCCTTAGGCAAGGCTATGTCGAGCTGCAGGATTCGCGCTACTCGCAGAGCGAAAGGGCGGCCTCGTCGGCAACGACAACGCAGTTGGTGTGCAGCTGCAGGATCGAAGCCGGGCACTCGGGCGTAACCGGACCATAGCACATGTCATGCACGGCCTGAGCCTTGGCCTCGCCGTTGGCGACGACCAGGATCATGCGGGCATACATGATGGTCTGGGTACCCATGGTGTAGGCCTGACGGGGAACATCGTCGATGCTGTCGAACAGGCGGCTGTTGGCCTGAATGGTGCTCTCGGTGAGGTCGACGCAGTGCGTGCCCTTGGAGAAGTGGTCATCGGGCTCGTTGAAGCCAATGTGGCCGTTGTTGCCAATGCCGAGCAGCTGCAGATCCGGGTAACCGGCCTCGGCGACGATCTTGTCGTACTCAGAGCAGGCAGCGGCGGCGTCGGGGTTGGAACCGTCGGGCACATGCGTGTTGTTCAGGTCGATGTTGATGTGATCGAAGAAGTTCTCACGCATGAAGTAGTGATAGCTCTGGGGATCGTCGTGCGAAAGGCCGCGATACTCGTCCAGGTTGTAGGTGCTGACCTCGGCAAAGTCGACGTCGCCCTTCTTGTACCAAGCAGCGAGCTGCTTGTAGGCACCGATCGGGGTGGAGCCGGTGGCAAGACCCAGCACACAGTCGGGCTTGAGGATAACCTGGGCCGAGATGATATTAGCGGCCTTGCGGCTCATATCCTCGTAGTCTTTAGCTTTAATGATCTTCATTACGCGTCCTTTCTCGTACAAGAGAGGCAAGGCTCCCTTACAAGCACTTGCCCGCGGCCCGCGTCGGCCGCAACCAACGTGTGCGGCCACCAGGGCGAGGTCGCGTAATGTATGTGTCTCGTGTCTAGCCGCGTCGAGGCCCCTGCCCGTCCACGGTGACCCAAAGCCTTTTAGCTTCGGACAAATCCCATCTTGCCACTGAGGGCGTCCTCTTTCAAGGGCGCCCTCCGTAAACGTGTTTGAATTGTAGGCTAATGGCCACGCGCACTTGCTAGCGCTCGCGAGCAACGATGAGCTGGTCCATCTCTTCGACATGCACGCCAACGGAGCCCTTGATGCTCGAGAACTCAACGGAGTTGCACACCAAGATGGGAACCGTCACATCGTAGCCCTCGGCAGCAATTGCCTCGCGATCGAACTCAATGAGCACATCACCCTTATGGACGATGTCACCCACTTGCGCATGTACGGTAAAGTGCTTGCCCTCGAGCTGAACAGTGTCCAAACCAACGTGGATAAGCACGTCCAGACCATCGACCGTGTTAAGCGCAACGGCGTGTCCCGTGGGAAAAATAGCCTCGACCTTGGCATCAGCCGGTGCAATCACACGCGTTCCGGTGGGCCGAATCGCCACGCCCTGGCCCAAAAGGCCGGTGGCAAACGTCTGGTCGTTTACCTCGGAAAGCGGAATGACGTCGCCCGAGATGGGAGCATCCAGCGTAAGGACTCGACCACGCATACCAAAAGACCTTAGGACTTTAGTGAACATGCTCCCCCTCGGACATACCAATCAATCAAAATAACCTTAACAGTTTACCACTTGGCAACGGTTTTTGACCATTAGGGAAGTTCGCGCTTGACAACCTCGACGATGTCGTCGACAACGCGCTGGGTCAGCTCGTGCGTCTCGGCCTCGGCCATCACGCGGACCAGCGGCTCGGTACCGCTCGGGCGCACCAGAATGCGGCCGCGGCCGTCAAGCTCCTTCTCGGCAGCAGCGACGGCATCCCAGATGGGCTGGCAATCGTCCAGACCGGCCTTGTTGTCGGAATGCACGTTGACGAGTACCTGCGGGTACTTCTTCATAATGCCGGCAAGGTCGGTGAGGGTACGACCGGTGCGCTTGAGCACGGCCAGCAGCTGCAGAGCCGTCACCAGGCCATCACCGGTGGTGTTGTGCTCCAGGAAGATGATGTGGCCGGACTGTTCGCCGCCGATGACGGCGCCGTCCGCGAGCATGCGCTCCAGAACGTAGCGGTCGCCCACGGCGGTCTGGACCATCTCGAAGCCCTGCTCCTTCATAGCGATGGAGAAGCCAAGGTTGCACATGACGGTCGAGACGATCTCGGAGTTGGCGAGCTTGCCGCGAGCGGCGAGGTCAGAACCGCAGATAGCCAGGATGTAGTCACCGTCGATCTCATTGCCCTCGCTGTCCACGAACAGTACGCGGTCGGCGTCGCCGTCGTGGGCCAGACCGATATCAACATGGGTGCGCAGCACGAGCTCGCGCAGGGGCTCGAGGTGCGTAGAGCCGCACTCAACGTTAATGTCAGTGCCGCAGTAATCGGTGTTGATGGCATGGACCGTGGCGCCCAGGCGCTGCAGCGCGGCGGGCGTGGTCTGGCAAGAAGCACCGTGGCCGCAGTCGACGGCAACGACTAGGCCGTCGAGCCTCAGGCCATCAAGCGTATCGATGGCGTGGTCGACGTATGCCTTGCGAGCGTCCTTCATCTTGATGATGTGGCCCACGCCGGCACCGGTCGGCAGCGTGTCGGCAGCCATGGCTTCCTCGGACATGACCCAGGCGCTGATCTCTTCCTCGACAGCATCGGGAAGCTTCATGCCCTTGCGGCTAAAGAACTTGATGCCGTTGAACTCCGGCGGATTGTGCGAAGCGGAGATGACAATGCCGCCGTCGAGCTCGTTTTGAACAGTGAGCAGCGCCACGGCGGGCGTGGGAATGACGCCGCAGCAATGCGGACGGCCGCCCTCGGCCATAATGCCGGCGGTCAGAGCGCTCTCGAGCATGGTGCCCGAAAGGCGCGTGTCGCGGCCGATGCAAATATCCGGACCAAGGAACTTGGTCGCCGCGCGGCCCAGGCGAAACGCGAGGTCGCACGAGAGGTCGGCATTGGCGACGCCACGGACGCCGTCGGTACCGAAGATGTTCTGGGGCATAGGATTGCTCCTTCCCTAGCAGGCGATATACAACCGCCCACCCTAGTCGAAAAAGAAAAGCGGGACCCGCCGAGGAATCGGCAGGCCCCGCTTGTACATTGTATCTCGAAAGGAGATAAAACCTTAGCGCTTGGAGAACTGGGGAGCGCGGCGGGCCTTCTTGAGGCCGTACTTCTTGCGCTCGACCACGCGAGCATCGCGCGTAAGGAAACCGGCCTTCTTGAGGTCAGCACGGTAGTCGCCAGCGTTCAGAAGAGCGCGGGCGATGCCCAGGCGCAGAGCGCCGGACTGACCGGAAATGCCGCCGCCATCGCACAGAGCGATAACGTCGAACTGACCGGCGGTGTCGGTCACCTTGAAGGGAGCAAGGGCGTTCTCAACGAGCTGATGACGGCCGAAATACTGCTCGGCGTCACGCTTGTTGATGGTCACCTTGCCGGTGCCGGGGACGAGACGGACGCGGGCGACGGCGTTCTTACGACGGCCGGTACCCTGGTAGACAACGGTGTTCTCAGCCATCTTT
Source organism: Collinsella aerofaciens (assembly GCF_040910325.1). GTDB lineage: Bacteria > Actinomycetota > Coriobacteriia > Coriobacteriales > Coriobacteriaceae > Collinsella > Collinsella aerofaciens_BL. The sequence goes on from NZ_JBDGAV010000005.1 coordinate 13,021, forward strand.
AAGCCTCCAGCTCAATCTTCGTGGGGTTCTGGGCAGCATGCGGATGCTCGGCACCAGCGTAGACCTTAAGCTTGGTCATCTGGGCACGGCCGAGGGTGGTCTTGGGCAGCATACCGCGAACGGCGCGCTCGATGACCTTCTCCGGGTGCTTCTCCATAGCCTGGCGGAAGCTCTCAGCCTTGAGGCCGCCGTTGTAGCCGCTGTGGCGATAATAGGTCTTCGTGTCGGCCTTGTTACCGGTAAGCTGGACCTTATCGGCGTTGATGACGACAACGAAGTCGCCGCAGTCGCTGTTGGGCGTGAACTGGGGCTTGTTCTTACCGCGCAGGATCATTGCGATCTGGGTGGCAAGACGGCCCAGGACAGCACCATCGGCGTCGACGAGAACCCAGTTGCGCTGGACCTCGCCCTGCTTGGCGTAGTGAGTCGATTTCGAAATCACTTAGACTCCTCCATGTACAGTACGTGTTGTTACAGAGATTCACGGGGCTCTGCAAGTAACCCGTCCATATTACCCCGCTCGCCGTACGAGTCAACAGGTATTTTGGCTCCGACCAGAGTTTCTGCACATGTCATCCACGAGCCATAATTTTTCCAGCTCTTTAGCTGTTGTCATTTTTTGAGGGTTCGCTATCGCTAGCGCTCAACGAACTCTTGGATTTCCGCGAGCAGGCGCTTTGCCTCCTGACGGCCCTGGATATACAGGTCCAAAAGCTTTGCCGGATCGTGCTCGACATGGCCGACCTCGACCGGCTTTTGCGGAGCGACGACCAACGCACGGCCCTCGCGCTCATACTTCCACAGGTGCATGCGCTGGAGGTTATAGCGGTCGTGGCGCGTCTCGATAGCCTCGAGCAGGTAGGGGTAGTCGGCATAGCGGGCGCGCGCGGCAGGCATAAACTCGTAGGGCTTTTTCTCGTACGAGCGGTCCTGCGTGACAATGACAACCGCGCGCTCGAAACCGGCCTCCTCCAGCACATGCTCGATAGGGACCGAATCGGCTACACCGCCGTCGACGTATTTGTGCCCGTCGATCTCGACCGGCGGCGTCACCAGCGGCAGCGAGGTAGAGGCGCGCACAGCATCGAGGTCGAGCACGGCGCTTTTGACCGGCAGGTAGGCAGCGGTTCCAAAGAGCATGTCCGTCGCGACGGCGTACATCTCGATAGGGCTGGCGTCGAACGTCTCGTTATCAAAAGGATCCAGGCGGTCCTGGACGTCGTTGAAGATAAAGTCGTAACCCACGATGGAACCCGTGGACGCAAACGACGCGGCGCCCATGTAGCGGCTGTCGTTGCAGAAGGTCAAATTGACACGGTTGGTGCGACCGATCTGGTGCGACTTGTAGTTGACGCCGTTGAGCGCACCGGCCGAAACGCCGTACACCGCCGGAATTTCGACACCGGCCTCCATGAGAACGTCGAGCACGCCGGCGGTAAACTGCCCACGAAAACTGCCACCCTCCAAGACGAGCGCGACCTTGCCGGCGTTCTTTGCCTTATCTTCTGCAGTCATATTGACCTCCTGCGATTGCGTTTTGGCCTTCTTCTACCCAGTTTTGGGATGGAGGGCGCGCAGGTTTTTCGAGGCGGCAGGTGAAGCGGAAAGTGTATCCCGGTCTGAGCGCGGATTCCGGGATGAACTTTCCGCCTGGGCTGCCGTTGGGAAAGCGCGTCCCGCTCTACGGCTCGATTCCGGGTTGCAGTTTCCGCTTGAGGCGACATCCGGAAAATGAATCCCATTCCGAGCTTAGATTCCGGGATGCGCTTTCCGCTTGAGCTGCCATTGGGAAAGCGTGTCCCGGTCTGAGTCACTGAGGCGTTTTCTTTACGCCCGCGCCCTGCATAGAGTTCGATTCTCCGCGGGTGGAGGGGATCCGTCCGCGCGGGACACGGCAGGCTGTCATCCGGTCGGCATCGAATCTATATCCAGTCGAGGCTTTGCGCGGAGAATCCGCGTATTTGCTTCGCAAATCCGCACCGGCTTCGGCCGCCTGCCGGCGTCCTCGTCCGCTCGCTACAAACGCTTCGCGTTTGCTTAACGCTCGCGCCCTGCATAGAGTTCGATTCTCCGCGGTACGGACTAGAAATAAAAAGGCAGGTAGATATACATATCTACCTGCCTGTTACATATGGTGGAGCTGGCGTTCATTCGGTCGAACACCTCGCCACCTGGACCTATAGCGCCAGGCAGCGACGGATTATCGCCCAAGCCGGCAGAATCGTCAAACGTGAACGCCACGCGCAGGCCGTCGTCATCGTCGGGGCCGCCCAGCACCACGCGCGCCACGAACGTGCGCAGAAGCTGCGCGTCGTCCACCTCGGCGGCGGCCATGCCCTCAAGCCAGAACAGCGCGCGGTCGTAGTCAAGGCGGGCGGCCTCAAGGGCCTCGGCCGTGCGCAGCTCGTCCTTGAGGAGCGCCTGCCGCTGCTTCAGCGCGTCTATGCGCTCCTTGCCGCCCGGCGGCGCGATGCCCGACTCGATGGCCGCCCATATGTTGGAGAACGCCGTCTCGATCTTGGCCAGCTCGCCCTTTATGGTCTCGCTCAAGGGCTTCTCGTCGGCGCGCTCCTCCTCGGCGTCGGCCAGCATGCGAGCGATGCGCTCGCGGCTGTCGGCGCTGCCCAGGGCCTCGCGCACGGCGTCGGCCACGCGCTTCTCCACGACATCGCGGCGCACGGTGCGCCCGCAGCTGCGGCAGCGGTAGTAGTGATAGGGCCTGCCCGACTTGCCCGTGCCGCTGGTGCCGGTCATCAGCCCGCCGTCGCGCCCGTCGTAGAGCTTGCCAGTGAGCGGGAAGTCCCACGCTTCGGTCTTGGCGCGGGGCCTGTGCGAGTCCTCAAGCATCCGTATCACCCTCTCCTCGTCATCCATGGGAACGATGGCGGGCATGCCGCCGGGCACGACCACGCCCGCGTAGCGGTACTCCCCGCCGTTCTCCCGCCGCATCAGTATGCGGCGCACCGTCTGGAAGCGCCACTTGCCGCCGCGCTTGGTGCGGTACGGCTCCCAGGCGCGCACCACGTCGGCCACCGACTTGCCCGACAAGACCATGCGCACGCCCAGGCGGATGGCGGCGGCCTCCTCCTCGTTGACCACGTAGCGCCCGTCCACTATGTCCCAGCCGTAGCGCACGCAGCCGTTGGCCATGCACCGCTCGGCGTTCTTCTGTATGCCGTCGCGTATGCGCTCGCCGTCGAGCGCGCTCTCGTACTCCGCCAGCACCTCCAGCATGCCCAGCTGCAGCACGCCCGCCGAGCCGTCCGAAATGTCCTCGCCCGCGTACAGTATCTCGACGCGGCAGCGGCGCAGCATGATGCGCGCCATGGCCATCTCGTCGCGGTTGCGCATGATTCGGGTAACTTTATATATGACCACGAAATCGAACAGCCCTCGCTTGGCGTCGGCCATCATGCGCTGGAACTCGGCGCGGTCGGTGTTGGTGCCCGTCTGCGCGAAGTCGCAGTACGTGGCCACCACGCGCAGGTCGTTCTCGGCGCAGTAGGCGCGGGACTTCTCCACCTGTATCTCTATGGACTCGCCGCGCTGGTTGTGGCTCGAGAAGCGGGCGTATATCGCCGCGCGCCCGCCCACGGCTACTCCATCTCGTCGGCGGCCTGGAACCACACCACCGTGCCGATCACGCGCACGGGTCCGTCGTCCATGCCGAAAATCATGTCCTCGTAGTCCTCGAAGCTATCCGCCGACAGCATCAGCTTGGTGCTGCCCTTGTACCAGCGGCGCATGACCGCGCGGTAGTCCTCGGTCTCCACCACGGCGATGGACCCGTTGGCGGGCTGGCGGTCGGGGTCGACCAGCACGTGGCTGCCCTCGGGTATGACGCGGTTCATGCAGTCGCCCTCGACCTCCAGGGCGAACGCGCGCGGATGCCCGGCGCACACCGAGGCGGGCACCTCAACGCGGTGCGCTATCTCCTCCTCGTCGGCGAGCGCGCCGGCGTGCACGCGCCCGAGCGTGAGCAGCGGCACGGTGGCGCTGCTGGCCACCACGGGCATGGCACCGGCGGGCATATAGGAGCTGCCCTTGGGCTTTTTGGTCACGGGGTCAATCTGATCCATTCCGCCGTCTTCTATAAGGTGTGACTTACTAATCTGATAGCAGGCCGCCATGCGCTCAATAGCTCCCATACGGGGTTCGGAGCGGCCATTTTCCCACTGCGAAACGGCGTTACCTGTTACACCTGCAATCTCACCCAGTTCATCCTGGGTAACGTCGAAAATCTGCCGTAACTTCTTTATGTTGTCGGATATCGGCATCTTAACTCCTTCCAGGACTTAAATTTATTTTCAATTTTACCAAAATTAATCTTGACCGTGTTCTGAAGATTAATTACAGTTATGGACAGAAAGGAGGGAGTATGAAGTCACTCAAGCAGGCGCGCATGAGCAAGGGCGTAACCAAGAAGGCAATGGCTGAACATCTGGGCATTTCAGGACCTACATACGATGTTTATGAAGACCACCCCGACCGTATGCGCATCGAGACGGCTAAAAAGGCCGCCGACTTCTTGGGCTACAAACCCGAAGAAATTTTTTTCGCTTCAAACTGTAATTAGATTTACCTATCAGAAAAGGAGACACACCATGACCACCAAGAGCCACCAGCCCGAGTTCGCCGCCGAGATCATCGGCAAAACGCTCGACTACCTCACCGACGACCGCAAGCGCGTGGCCGTCAACTTCGAGCTGGCCGAGAACGGCTGCATGGAGGAGACGCACGTCAGCCTCAAGCGCCGCATCGCGGCCATGTGGGGCTTCCAGACGAGCGGCATCGAGCTTCTGGAGGCGAGCACGACCTGGTTCGAGCTCGGCGGCATGCAGTTCAACGTCTACAACTCCGTGCAGTTCAGCGTGAACGGCAAGGGCTGGAGCACCGACTTCAAGACCATCGCGCGCGACACCGCGTACGACGAGAAGGAGTAGGCCATGCTGAACGAGGTGACCGTACGGGGGGGGGTTCACCGCCCTCAACGTGAAGAGCGGCAAGTGCGTGCTGCAGTTTGAGCTGGACCCGAAGTTCCGTGACTTCATCCCCAAGCTGGTGGAGTTCACGGGGCAGATGCTCAACATCCACGTGTACGACGACCAGGAGGTGATGTTCGTGGATAGGGACACCGGTGAGGTCGCCTACGAGGACGCCCCGCTGCTTCTGCCGGGCGTCGCGGGCGAATGACCCCGATACAGCGCGCCATGTGCGACGAGTGCGCCGCCATGATGCGCGAGTTCTACAAGGACCCAGAGAACGAGAGGAAGTTCCAGGAATGGAAAAGATCAAGGGAAAGAGGGTGCGCGTCGCAGCCGGCAAGCGAAAGACGCGCACCGCAACGGTTCACTTCCGAACCGAGACCAGTGTAACACCCGAGCAGCGCCGCGAGAGGCTGCAGGCCGTTTTCGCCGCCCTGTTCGTCTGCGCGTGCATCGCCGCCACATGGGCGCTGGAGGCAACAGTATGGCCGAGGTAGACGCCAAGGCCCAGGCCCTCGTGGCCAAGGCGTGCGGCTGGGTTGCCTCGAACCCCGATACATGGGCGAAGCTGCGCCGCATCTGCTACCGCCTGATGCTGGAGGGCCACGTCATCCAGCGCGACAACGTGTACACCCTGGCGTGCCAGAACGGCATGACCGTGAGCGAGGCCAGCGAGTTCAAGCGCGACCACAACCTGTGGAGCGTGCTGTCCCGCTACATGGTGCTGCAGCGCCCCTCCATGCTGGCCGCCGTGAGCTTCCGCCGCACGCCGGTGGACTCCGTGGACCTGGTGGGCACGTGGGAGGCCATCGTGGGCCCAGCCGTTTTCGCCGCCTCCACGCTAACCGAGGCGCAGGGCATCTACGACAGGGGCGCGCAATGAGGTGCACCGTCACGGTCGAGGGCCGAATGCCGAGCCTGAACGACTACATCAGCGCCGAGCGCGCCAACCGCTACAAGGCGGCGGCCATGAAGAAGCGCGAGACGGCGCGCGTGAGGGCGGCGGTCATGCAGCAGCGAGCGCCGCGCTTCGAGCGCCGGGTGACCGTGCGCACCACGTTCTACGAGCCCGACATGCGCCGCGACGCCGACAACGTGGGCTTCGCGCGCAAGTTCGTGCTCGACGGCCTGGTGGCGGCGGGCGTAATCAAGGACGACTCCCGCAAGTACGTGGAGCAGTGCCCCGACAGGGTGCTCACCGACAGGGCGCGCCCCCGCGTGGTCGTGGAGGTGAGCGACGAGTGACCCGCCGAGACAAGGGCAGGCCGCACAGGGCGTGGCGCAAGGCCGACCTCGACCGCATAGCCGAGCTGGCGGGAAAGGTGCCCGCCCGCGAGATTCGCCGCGAGCTGCGGCTGTCCAAGAACCAGTTGGATAACGCGCGGCGCGTGATCAACGCCAGCGGCGGCCACGTGTCCCTGCGCTGCTACCGCCACCGCCTGGAGCTGTGCCCGTCGTGCGGGTGCCGCAGGGCGACCCTCGGCAAGGACGGCATCTGCGAACCGTGCAGACGCCAGCAGCAGCTTGAGGCCATAGAGGCCCGCATAGCCGAGCTGCTGCCGAGGCTGACCGCAGAGGAGCGCCGCACCTACGAGCGCACCGAGTGCGGCCGAGAGAGCCGCGCCGACCCCATGCCGCAGGCCCCGGACACCTCGGGCATGAGCCGCTACGCCGCCGACAAGGCAGCAGAGGCGCACGACGAGGCCATGGAGCGGTGGCTGTGCCGTTACCTGTACCGCAGGGTCAAGGCGGCGCAGAAGCGCAAGGAGCGCATAGAGAAAAAAGTTCCGAAATCCTGAAAAGTTTTTATCACTTTTAGTTTTCCCAGTTAGGAGACCCAAATGCTCACGGAAATCATCAGCAAGACCGTCGCGGACAAGACGGTGGACAGCATCCTGAAGCGCATCGAGCGCGCCGTCCCCGTGCCCGAGCCGGGCGACGGCGGCTTCGACGCCGCCATGCGCCAGGCGTTCAACATGGGGGCCGCCTGCATGGCCGCGCAAATCAAGAACGGCCCCGTGCCCACCAAGCGCATCGCGCTCATGGGCGAGGTTGCCCGCGTGGCGTGCCGCGCCCGCCTGGTGGGCATGGAGTGCCGCGTGGTCGTAGACGAGGAGGCCCGCGCATGCAATCGCTAGAGGAGGTCGCGATCTGCGACGTGTACCCCTACGAGCGCGCCGACGGCGAGCCGATGAACCCGCGCGACTTCACCACCAGGGAGAGCGCCGAGCACATCGCGGGCCTGGCCGCGCAGTTCAAGGCCAACCGCCTCAACCCCGGCCAGCCCGTCATGAAGCCCATCCTGTACAAGGAGGGCGGCATCTACTGGATCATCGACGGCGAGTGCCGCGTGCGCGCCATGCGCTCCATCGGCACCGAGCGGTTCCTGGCCGAGGTCTACGACGACCTGGACGACGCCGAGCTGGCGCGCGTGGAGGCCGCCAAGGCCATGGTGGAGACCGACGCCAAGCTGGGGCTGACCGCCGAGGAGAAGTCGCGCGGCGTGCAGACCATGCTGGCGCTCGACATTCCCGACGAGGAGGTGGCCGTGGCCGCCCGCACCGATGCGGGCACCGTGGCCAAGGCGCGCCGCGCCGCCCGCAGGGTGCAGGACGCCGCCTACGACATGACGCTCGACCGCCTGGCGGCCATCGCCGAGTTCGAGGGCGACGACGAGGCCGTGGCCGAGCTGCGCGACTGCAAGCAGTCCGAATGGCAGCGCGTGTACGCCGGCCTGAAGGCCGAGGCCGAGCAGAGGCGCAACCGCGCCGAGGTGGTGGCGGTGCTTGCCGACGCGGGCGTCGAGTTCGTCGACGAATGCCCCGAGGGCTTCGCCGCATGCCGCACGTTTTCCGACTACCGCCCCGACCTGGCGGCGCTGGACGCCTACGTGGCCGACAACGCGGGCGCGGGGCTTCTGGCCGAGGAGACGCCGTTCGGCGTGACCCTGCTGGCGCCGGTGGCCGAGGGGGCCGACGAGGCCGCACAGGCCGCAGCCCAGCGCAAGGCCGACTTCCAAGCCGCCTACGAGGACGGCGCGAAGGCCCGCCGCGAGTGGCTTGCCGCCCACGCGGGCGACCTCAAGTCGATGCGCCGCACGGCTCTGGCGCTGACCGCGTTCGCCATGGAGGCCGAGGCCGTGGAATCGTTCGAGGAGTTGCTGGGCCGACCCATCGACCGCACGCCCACCGAACTGGCCGTGGCCATGGGCTGGCGGGCAGCGTGGAGCATGAGCGGCTGGACGGCCTGGAGCCTCATGGAAGGCGGCAGCTCCGTGTACTTCAACCGAGCGACGGTCGAGAACGTGACCATCATCTACGAGGCCATGAAGGCCGACGGCTACGAGCCGAACGCGGCCGAGACGGAAACCTACGAGGCGTGCATGGCGCGCCTGGGAAGCGAGGAGTAAATGAGCGAAGCAGTTGAGGCCGAGATCATCGAGCCCGAGGAGGCGTCAGAGCTGACCGTGGCGTACTCCCCCGCCGTGATCGAGGCCAACTTCGACGCCCTGGAGGCGCACGTGCGCAGGCTGGTGGCCGACTACGAGGGCGCGACCTACGACATGGGCAAGGACGAGAACGTGAAGGCCGCCAAGCGCGACCGCGCCTACCTCAACGGCATCGCCAAGGAGATAGACGAGCGCCGCAAGGCCGTGAGCCGCGAGTACACGAAGCCCCTGGCCGCGTTCGAGGACAGGTGCAAGGCCGTGGCGGGCATCGCGAAGCAGGCAGCCGACGGCATCAAGGCGCAGCTGGACGAGGCCGAGGAGGAGCGCCAGCTGCGCGCGTACGCCAAGCTGCGGGAGCACTACGAGGAGTTCGCCGGGCTGCTGGCCCCCGTCGTGCCCTATGAGCGTTTCCACGAGAAGCAGTGGACCAACAAGACCTTCGGCGAGGTGAAGGCATTCAAGGCCCTGGAGGCCAAGGTAGAGCGCCTGGCCCAGGACTGGGAAACCCTCAAGGCGCAGTTCCAGGGCGAGCCGTTCTACGACGAGGCCGAGCGCGAGCTGTTCGCCACCCTGGACCTGGGCGCGGCCATAACGGCGGCGCACAAGGCCGAGGAGGAGCGCCGGCGCATCGCCGAGCTGAAGGCGGCCATGGAGCCGGAACCCGTGGAAGAGCCCGAACCCGAACCCGAAGCGATGCCCGAGCCTGCGGAATGCCAGCCCGCAGAGTTCCCGCAGCCGCTTGAGCAGATGCCCGAGCCGCAGCCCGCGCCCATGCCCGCCCCGGTGCCGCCAGCGCCGCCCGCACCGGCACCCGTGGCCATGGCGGGCGACCCGTGGACGGTCGTGGTGCCGTGCGCCACGCGCGAGCAGATGCAGGGCGTCGCGGCGGCCCTCAAAGCGCAGGGCGTCGTGGGCACCATCATGCACGGCACGGTGGGCCAGGTTTACGAGCGAATGAACGGAGGCTACTAGCATGACCCAGGAACAGCAGCCCATCGACCTCATGGCGGCCGTTGCCCGCGTGCAGCGCGCCGTGGTGGTGCCCAAGGCCAAGTACAACGCTTTCGGCAAGTTCAGCTACCGCAGCTACGAGGACATAGTGGCCGCGCTGAAGGAGCCGTGCGCCAAGGAGGGCCTGGCGTTCTTCATGACCGACGAGCTGGTGCAGATAGGCGACCGCTACTACGTGAAGTCCACGGCGTGCGTGTTCCCCGCCGAGGGCGGCGAGGGCCTGCTGCAGGTGAGCGCCTACGCCCGCGAGGACGAGCACAAGAAGGGCTCGGACGACGCCCAGGTGACCGGCATGGCGTCGAGCTACGCCCGCAAGTACGCGCTGTGCGGCGCATTCGCCATCGACGGGCAGAGCGATCCCGACGCCATGGAGGAGCAGCCCGCGCCCGAGGAGAAGCAGCCGCCCGCAGACGGCCCCTTCACGGCCCACTGCCGCAGCTGCGGGGCGCGCTACCAGTTCGCCAGCATGCCGCAGTACATGGAGTTCGTGGCCAACAGCCCGTGCTGCCCGCGCCCCGACTGGCAGGTGGAGTAGATGCAGGCGCTCACCGAGGAGCTGGACGAGCTGACCGACAGGCTGGAGGCCGAGCTGAAGACCTGCAAGGAGTCGGGCTGCCAGTACGCCGAGAACGAGGCCGAGTACCGCAAGGCCCTGCGCATCGCCATCCTGAACGAGCGCCAGAAGGGCACGCCCGTCACCATCATCGGCGACGTGTGCCGGGGCCAGGAGCAGATAGCGGAGGCCAAGCGCCGCCGCGACTGCTCCGAGGCCATCTACAAGGCCTCGCAGGAGGCCATCAACGTAATCAAGCTGCGTATCCGCATGGTAGACGCGCAGATCACCCGCATCTGGAACAGCGGGGACGTAACCCAAGGAGGGTATCTATGAGCATCAACCGCGTGTGCATATCCGGCAACCTGACCCGCGACCCCGTGCTGCGCTCCACGTCTGGCGGCATGTCCGTGCTGTCCATGGGCGTGGCCGTCAACGACCGCCGCAAGAATCAGCAGACCGGGCAGTGGGAGGACTACCCGAACTTCGTGGACTGCACGCTGTTCGGCACCCGCGGCGAGAAGCTGGCGCAGTACCTCGCCAAAGGCAGCAAGGTGGCCATCGAGGGCAAGCTGCGCTACCGCAGCTGGAACGACCAGCAGACCGGTCAGAAGCGCAGCGCGCTGGAGGTCGTGGTGGACGAGCTGGAGTTCATGAGCGGCCAGCAACAGCAGCAGGGCTACGCGCCGCAGCAGTACGCGCCCCAGGCGGCCCCGCAAGCGCCGCAGGCCCGCACGTACGGCCAGGGACGCCCCGCCCCGGCACCTGCGCCGCAGCAGCCCGCCTACGCGCCGCAGCCGGCCACTCAGCAGGCGTACGCGCCGCAGCAGCCCGCGCCGCAGCAGCAGGCCATGCCGCAGCAGCAGGCCATGCCCGATCTGTACGACGAGGATATCCCGTTTTAGGGAAGGCGACGGCGACACTATGGGCATGGTTATACACGACGACTTCTGGGCGGCCGCGCAGGCCATGCCCGAGAAGCAGCGCGCGCCGTTCATCTACGCCATCGTCGAGTACCGGTTTACGGGCAAGGAGCCGCAGGGCAGCCCCGCGTGGCTGCCTACCTTCCTGGTGCTCAAGGGCAGGCTCGACATGGGCGACGAGAAGAGCGAGCGCGCAAGGAAGGCGGCCAACGCCCGCTGGGGCAACAGGCCGGGGAAGGAAGACGCGGTGGACGATGCGGCGGCACGGGCGCAAGCCGATGCGCAAGCACATGCGGGAGCATATGCTGATACAGATGCAGCCGCACATGCGCAAGCAGATGCGGATGCACATGCAGGCGCATCGAGTTGCGGCAATGCAGAGGTTGAGGTTGAGGTTGAGTATATAGATAACCCCTTAATCCCCTTTGACGAAATCGTGCATGCGCTCAACGAGGCAGCCGGCACCCGCTACCGCTCAAGCAGCGCCAAGACCCGCAGGCTGATACACGCCCGCTGGGCCGAGGGCTACCGCCTCCCCGACTTCCTGGCCGTCATCGACACGATGGCGGCCGAGTGGGCGGGCGACCCGAAGATGGCCAAGTACCTGCGGCCCTCCACGCTGTTCTCGCCGAAGTTCGAGGACTACGTGAACCGCGGCCCGAGGACCCGGAAGGAGGTCGACGGCTATGCCGAGTACGACTGAGTGCCCCCACTGCGGGGCGCAGCTGGAGGTCCGCTACGTGGTGCTGGCTGGCCGCCGCACCTTCTGCGGCTGGAAGCCGTGCGGCTGCCCGGGTGCCGTGGCGGAGCGCGACGAGCGTTCGCGCCTTGAGGCCAGGGCCAAGGCCGAGGAGGCCGCAGCCAAACGCCGCCGGGCCTACGAGCGGGCCGGAATCAAGCCCCGCTTCATGACAGCCGCCTCCCCCATGGCCGAGGGCATTGCCGCGAAGGTTGAGCAAGGGCGCGGGGCGTACATCTGCGGCCCCGTGGGAACCGGCAAGACCCACCTGGCGAGCGCCGTGGCGCGGCTCCTGGTGGACGGCGGCACCAGCGTGAGGGTGACCGACATGCTGGGCGTGCTGGCCGCCATCAAGGGCACCTACGGCGGCGACGGCACCGAGGACGGCGTGCTGTCCAGGCTCTCCCGCGTGGGGTGCCTTGTGCTGGACGACCTGGGCAAGGAGTCCCCCACCGACTGGACGCTGGGGCAGGTGTTCCGCGTCGTGAACGACAGGTACGAGAACATGAGGCCCGTGGTCGTGACCACGCAGTACGGCAAGGGCGACCTCATACGCCGCCTGGCCAAGAACGGCGACGAGGAGACGGCGGTGGCCATCGTGAGCCGCCTGTCGGAGATGTGCGACAAGTACGAGCTGCAAGGCAAGGACAGGAGGCTATCGAATGGCAAACGTTGACACGCTGCCCGAGATCCTGCGCCCCCTCATGGAGGGGCCGAGCATCGAGACGCCCAGGTGTGGCGCGCCGTGGCCGCTCAACCGCCACCACATCGTGAGGCGCGGGGCGGGCAAGCTGTTCCGCGACGGGCGCGAGGTTCCCAAGCCCACGGTGATGCTGTGCGGCAGCGGCAACGGCAGCGGCTGCCACGGGCTGGCGCACGCCAACCGGCTGCACTTCCGCTGGGTCAGGGCCGAGCAGAGGTTCAACCGCCCCGCCCCGCCGGGCTCGGGGCACTGGGAGTACCTGCTGCTGCCGGAACCGACCAAGTACGCGGATGCCCTGGCCATGGACGGCTGGGGTCGGCTGCCGAGGGACAGGCGGTGCATGTGAGCGGGTACGAGCCTTCAAGCGGGTGGAACCTCCCGCCCGGTTGCTTCGAGTCCGACCCCAGGGCACCGTGGAACCGGCCCGACCCGTGGGAGGGCCGCACGTGCCGGGAGTGCCGCTTCTGCGGCCGCGTGCAGGGCGCTGGCGGCGAGGCCGTGTGCGCCTGCGACGCCATGACTGGCGGCGGCCCCGACGTGGAGGCGGTAGACGAGACAAGCGAGGCATGCGAGTGCTTCGAGTTCGAATAGGAGACGAAACGATGAAGAAGATCTACGCGGTGGCCACGGAGAGCGACGTGGTGCTGGCGTTCGAGAGCAGATCGGACGCAGACGAGTACGCAGGCGAGCACGACGGCATGGCGGTGCTGCCGGTGCCGTGCGTGGGGGCCTACGAGTACCCCAGCGAGAAGCCGGCCACCGACTGGGACCGAATCGCCGACGCTCTGCCGAAGGGAGGCGAGCAGGCATGAGGCTGTACATGTGCGCATGCGAACGCTGCGGCAAGGAGGTGCCGGCGACCCCGGCGGGTTACGCCAAGATGGTGCTGGGGAACAGCGCGCGAATCGACGGCAAGGCAAGGGCCTTGTGCCCGGAGTGCGCCGAGAGCCTGCGGGCGTGGTTCCTCGCAGGCGCGGCGAAGCCGGAAGGAAGGGAGTAGCCATGGGAATCATCTGCGAGACCTGCGGGCGCGATATCGACGCCCTTGGGCAGGACAACATGGGCGTGGACGCGCCGCTGTGCGAGGACTGCTGGAACGAGCAGCAGGGCCACGCGGTGGCCACGCTGAGGCGCGAGGTTCGCAACCTGAGATTCAAGAACGCCCGGCTGCGTGAGGAGCTGGACGCCGCGACCGAAGAGACGGCCGTGCGGAACCTGCGCCAGGGCATCGAGACGGCCTACGAGCCGAACCGCGAGCGCGCCCTGGCGCTCACGAAGCTGGACGAGTGCGAGTTGTGGCTGGGGCGCTGCGAGCTGAGGGAGACAGCGTCACCGACGCTCAAGGGCGCGGCCCAGGACGCCGCCATGCCTTGCCTCAAGGCCGAAGAGGCGCGCGGTTTCGCGATGCCCGACGTGAACGTGGAGGTGAAGGCCGAGGTAACGGCCGAGGAGTTGGCCAAGAGCCTGCGCGAGGTCATGCAGCCGGCCATGCGGATGGCGGTGGAGTAGCCATGGAGCAGCAGACCGAGAAGCCGAAGCGCCGACCCAGCATCGAGGTGCGCTGCCCGAAGTGCGGCATGCGCGAGATCTGGCACCACCTGCCCAGGGGCGGCGACCGCTGCCGCTGGTGCGGCCACCTGTTCGAGGACTTCACCTACCGCAAGGTCGGGCCGAGCGCGAAGGAGGGGGCGCGATGACGAACTGGGAGCACCTTTTCGGCACGCCCGAGCGGGCCATCCACACGGAGACGGAGTTCCACTCGTGGCCCTTCTTCATCGCCGTGTATGAGACGAGCCGCATGAGCAGCTGCACTACCAGCAAGCGGCTGCTGGCCAGCTTCTGCGAGGAGGCCGACTACCTGGAATGGCTCAAGGCCGAGTACGACGACGGCACCGTCGAGTGGGAGGAGCGATGAACCGCCCGGGATGCAACTGGGGGTGCCTGCTGTTCATAGCGGCGGCGATCGCCATAGACGCGGCGGCCATCTACGCCATAAGGGCGCTGGCGCTCGGGCTCATGGCCATGGCCGTGGCGGCGTGCGGATAGGGGCAACCGAATACGGAAACAGGCAGAGGGCCGTCCTTCGGGGCGGCCTTTTCCGTGCCCGGCGACACGCTTGCGACCATATGGGCCGAGAGATAGGAGACGCATGGCGAGAGGCGAGACATACGAGGAGTTCACGGCAAAGTTCGAGCCGAAGAGGACGACGGACGACTGCTACACCCCGCCCGAGGTGTACGACTGCGTGCTGCGGTGGGCGCACCGGGAGTACGGGTTCGACCTGGCGAAGGTGGCGCGCCCGTTCTATCCGGGCGGCGACTACGAGCGCGAGGAGTACCCGCAGGGCTGCACGGTGGTGGACAACCCGCCGTTCTCCATCCTGAGCAAGATCGTCAAGCACTACCAGGAGCGCGGCGTGGGCTTCTTCCTGTTCGCCCCCACCCTGACGTGCATGAGCATCCGCAACTGCTGCAAGGTCGTGACGGGCGTCGGCGTGACGTACGCCAACGGCGCAAGCGTCAACACGTCGTTCGTGACGAACCTCGACCCCGCCCAGGCTCGCAGCGCGCCCGACCTGCGCTCCGAGCTGAATGCCGCGATAGAGCGCCTGCGCCGCGAGAAGGCCAAGGCGCTGCCGAAGTACGAGTACCCGGACGAGGTGCTGACCGCGCCCATGCTGGCGCGCTACTCCAAGTACGGCATCGACTTCCGCGTGGGGCCGCAGGAGTGCAGCTTCACGAGGGCGCTCGACGCGCAGCGCGTGCAGAACAAGGCGATATACGGCAGCGGCTACCTCATATCAGAGTGTGCAGCCGCAGAGCGTTTCGCGCTTTCGCCGCGCGAGCGCGATGTGATCGCGTCGCTTGGCTAGCGCGAAACTAATCAGGAAGGAGGCCGCAGGTGCCCAAGAAGGACAAGCCGCTCACGGCGAAGCAGGAGGCGTTCGCCCGCGAGATGGCCAAGCCCCGCGCCAAGCAGCAGGACGCGTACCGCGCGGCCTACGACTGCAAGCGCATGAACTACAACTCGATAAGCTGCGCCGCCTCCAAGCTGATGCGCGACCCACGAATCGCGCACAGAATCCAGGAAATCCGCGACGCGGCCGCCAAGGACTGCCGCTGGGAGCTGCAGGACGCGGCCGCCCCGCTGTTCGAGGTGCTGGACGGCGCGCTGCCCATCTTCCGCCGCCAGGCGGCCGAGGGCAGCATCAACGGCGACGCGCGCCTGGCCATAACCGAGAGCGTGAAGCTGCTCAACGACATGTTCGGCGTGGACGGCGCGAAGGCCGCCATGGCGGAGGCGGGGGTGACCATCGTTGACGACCTCGGTTAGGCTCTCGGACGTCGTGGCCTCCGTGTTCGCCGGCGTGTGGCGCTCCATCAAGGCGCACGAGTTCACGCACTACTGGTTCAAGGGCGGGCGCAACTCCACCAAGTCGTCGTTCATATCCATCGCCATCGTGCTGCTGATCATGCTCAACCCGGAGGCCAACGCCGTCGTGCTGCGCAAGGTCGGCAACACGCTGCGCACGTCCGTGTACGAGCAGATAGGCTGGGCGTGCGACGTGCTGGGCGTGGCGCACCTGTTCGACTTCGGCCTGTCCCCCATGGAGGTGACGTACCGCCCCACCGGGCAGGTCATACGCTTTGTGGGATGCGACAAGCCGAAGAAGCTGAAGTCCGCGAAGTTCCGCACCGGCTACTGCGCCGTGGTGTGGTTCGAGGAGGTAGACGAGTTCGACGGCATGGACGAGGTGCGCAGCGTGCTGGCCACGTTCCTGCGCGGCGGCGACATGTTCTGGGTGTTCTACAGCTACAACCCTCCCCGCTCGGCTCGCAACTGGGTGAACAAGGAGGCGCGCGACCTGGAGGCCCACCCGGGCGAGGACGGGCGCTTCATATGCCACACCACGTACCTGGACGTCATAGACGAGCACCCCGAGTGGATAAGCGCCGCGGCGCTGGCGGAGGCCGAGCGCAGCCGCCGCAAGACGCCCGACTCCTACCGCTGGCAATGGCTCGGCGAGGTCATCGGCACGGGCTCCGAGGTGTTCCCCGACGAGCTGCTGGACATACGCCCCATCACCGCGGAGGAGCGCGCGTCCATCGCCCTGCGCTCGTTCGGCGTGGACGCGGGCAGCGTGCACCCCTGGGTGTTCATGGAGGCGGGCTACGACGAGAACGAGCGCGTGCTGTACCTGCTGGACGAGGAGAGCCGCCAGGGAACCGAGGCCATCGACGTCAAGACCGCCGAGCTGGTGGCGGCCAAGCTGCAGGCGGCCGAGGACCCCGCCGCCGACGTGTGGTGCGACAGCGCGGCGCGCGGCATGATCCTCTACTACCAGGAGCAGGGCATCGGCGCGCAGAAGTCGCTCAAGCAGGGCCTGAACGCGCCCAAGAGCCGCATCAGGTGGATGCAGAACCTTACGCGCATAGTCATCGACCCCGACCGCTGCCCGCTCGCCGCCAAGGAGTTCCCCGAGTTCGAGTACGTGTCGAACGGGCAGGGCGACATAACCGAGACACTGCCGAAGGTGAACGACGACGCGATAGACGCGGCGGGCTACGCCGCAGGACTGTGGATAAGGAGCAACCTCTGATGGAGAAGCGAGGCAACACGGGCTACGCCGAGGCGTGGCTGCGCCGCATGGGATACCAGCCGGACACCCGCATGCAGGGCATGGTGGGCGTCTGGTTCGGCTGGTTCGCGGCGAACAACGGCTGGTACCACTACAGCGAGCGGCGCGGCTTCCGCGTGTACAAGCGCGAGCGCGCCAGCCTGCATCCGGCGGCGCTCGTGGCCGACGAGTGGGCCAGTCTGCTCATGAACGAGAGCACGATCATCTCCAGCACGAGCGACGAGCGCCGCGCCTGGATGGCGCGCTACTTCGCCAACCCCAAGGCGACGGGCGGCGTCGGCGACGAGGGGCACGAGGACGGCCAGGCCGCGCCGCAGCCGACAGAGGACGGCGACGCGCCCACATCGTTCGCCATGGACAACGCCGACTTCATAGCCCGCGCGTTCGCCATGGGCACGGGCGCGTGGGTCATCGAGCCGCGAGGCGTGACCGACAGCGCCTACACGCCCGACGCCGAGCTGCGCATCGTGCGCTACGACGCCACGCAGATAGTCCCGCTCACGTGGAGCGCCGACGACTGCACGCAGTGCGCGTTCGTGGGCCGCGTGGAGGTCGCCGGGCGCGACTACGACCAGTGCCAGGCCCACGTGCTCAAGGGCGGCACCTACCACATCCTCACGCAGCTGTTCGACACCAAGACGCACAAGCAGGTGGCGGTCGAGGGCATCAGCGCCGACATGGACACGCGCTGCACCCGCCCGCTTTTCGCGCTGGTGCGCCCCGCCGTGTCGAACCGCTTCTACGACTACTGCGCGATGGGCGCGAGCGTGTACTGCAACGCCGTGGGGGCCATGAAGGTGGTCGACGAGGCCGCCACCTCCCTGCTCGACCACATTCGCGTGGGCCGCCCGCGCACGTTCGTGGACAAGACCCTCATAGAGTCCAAGACCGACAAGGGGCCGGACGGCAGCCTCACGAAGACCTACTACGCCTTCGGCGAGGCCGACGACACCATCTTCAGCATGAACCCCGGCGACGAGGGGTCGGCCAAGATTCAGACCGTTCAGAGCGACCTCAAGGCCGACGAGAACGCCAGCGCCATCAACACGGGCCTGCGCCTGCTGTCGGTGGCGTGCGGCTTCGGCAACGGCTACTTCTCCTGGGAGTCGCACACGGGCCTGAAGACCGCCAAGGAGGTGGCGGCCGACAACTCGCAGCTGATGCGATCCATCCACCGGCACGAGAACGCCCTGCGCAAGTCCATCGTGCGCCTCGTGAACGGCATGGCCGACGCGTGCCGCAGCATCAAGGGCGAGGCCGTGCCCTACGGCGACGTCACCGTGGACTTCGACGACTCCATCATCAGCGACACGCAGAGCGCGCGCGAGATGGCCATGAGCGAGGTCGGCGCGGGCATCATGGCCCCGTGGGAGTACCGCCGCCGCTTCTACGGCGAGACCAGCAACGAGGCCAAGGCCAACGTGCCCGAGCAGCAGGGCGGCGCGTTCGACATGCTGGGCGACGGGCTCGCCTGATGCTGGGGCCGGACTACATAGAGCACTTCACCGACGCAGCGCAGGGGGCCATGGACGAATACGCCCTGCGCCTGGTGTGCATCTACGCCGCGCTCATAGGCTCCATCGACTTCGAGGGCGACAGCGCCTACTCGCAGGCCGCCCGCAGGGCGGCGCTTGCCGCCAAGGACGTGCAGAAGGCCATGAACGAGGAGGGCCGCAGAGCCGCGCGCGAGGCTGCCAAGGCTGCGGCCGAGGCCGTGGCCAAGAGCGCCGAGGCCGACCTGGCCACGCTGGGCACGGCCATGGGCGCGCTGTCCAAGACGATGCAGTGGAGGCTGCACAACTCAGCGCGGACCACGGCGGCGGGAGTGCAGGACGTCGTGAGCCGCGACAACCTGAAGATGCCCGCCAACGTGCAGCGCGCCTACCTCGAAGTCGTGGCGCAGGCCGTGGCTCGGGTGAACTCGGGCATGGCGGGCTACGAGCAGGCCACCCGCGAGGCCGTGCTGAAGCTGGCGCGGCGCGGCGTGTCCGTCGTGGACTACAAGAGCGGGGCGTGGGCGCAGGCCGACGTGGCCATGCGCCGCCACATCCGCACCCAAGCGGTGCAGGCGGGCAGCCGCAACACGCTGGAGCTGCTTGAGGAGACCGGGCACGACCTCGTGCAGACCTCCTCGCACGGCGGGGCGCGCGAGAGCCACGCCAAGTGGCAGGGCCGCGTGTTCAGCCTGTCGGGCAAGTCCAAGAAGTACCCGCCGTTCTACCGCGAGACGGGCTACGGCTCTGTCGATGGCCTGTGCGGCGCGAACTGTAAGCATGACTTCGGCATCTACGTGGAGGGCCAGCCGCTGCGCTACGAGCGCGACCCCGACGGAGGCGACGAGAAGCGCGAGAAGCGATACCAGGCCAGCCAACAGCAGCGCGCCATCGAGCGCGAGGTGCGCACCACGAGGCGCGAGGCCGCCGCGCTCGAAGCGGCTGGCATCGACAACACCAAGGAGCGCATGAAGCTGAGCAGACTCCAGCAGAAGCGCCGCGACCTCGTGACGAAGTACCCGCACCTGAACGCAGAGCACGGGCGCGAGAACCCCTACGAGACGGGCAGCAAGGTGTACGCCCTCACCCGCCAGAAGGTGAGCCGCACGGCCTACATGGCGCACCCGAACACCAAGGCGCTCATAGCCGAGGCAGGCGTGAGCCAGAAGCGCGTAGGCGAACTGGTCAAGGCCAGCGGCGATGGCTTCGAGCTGAAAACCGCAGCAGAGCGCCGCGCGGCGCTGGACAACGCCATCAAGCGCGCCAAGGCCGAGAAGGAACGCGACCGGCGCGTGGCGAACGCCGCAGCCATGGAGGTGCACGTAGACAAGCAGGCCAAGCACATCGCGGGCAGCCGCCAGCACGAGCAGTACGTTGCGAACCTGAAGCGCAAGGGCGGCGCGTACAAGGAGCCGAGCGGCATCACGGTGACGCTTGAGGAGGTGCGCGACCTCATAGCGAAGCATGCGGGCACGGGCACGGCGCAGACCACCAGAAGCGGCAAATGGAGCGGGCGCGAAACATGCGACGCCGGGCGTGTGATCGGCTACGTGATAGGCGATAATGGGGAGCACATACCGACGACGCGCTTCACCATCCACTACGCCGACGGCGACGTGCACATAGTCCCGACCAAACCAGAGGAGGCACAGCAATGAACCTGAACGAAACGCTGAAATACTACGGCAAGCAGGTGCGGGTGACGTGCACCGACGGCGAGGAGTACCGGGGCAGGTACGACTGGTACCAAAGCGACGCCGAATCGCTAGACGAGCCCAATGCCATCGGCATAGAGGGCGCGGGCATCATCACCGAGATACCCATCGACGAGGTGGCGAGCATCGCCGCCCTGTAGCGAAGCAACGGCAACCGAACAGCGACACGGCATCAAGGCCGCCCACCACGGGCGGCCTTTTCTTTTGCCTGGCGACACCTCGGGGAAGATGCAGGCACGCGATGGGGCGGCGACAACATGCCCCGCACGCGACCACGGCGACAACGGTGGGCCATCCAAGCGCGCAGGGAAGCGCGACAACCAAACACGGAAGGAGCAAGCGATGGCTGAAGACAACAAGCCCCAGGGAAACGAGGGCGGCGAAGGCCAGCAGACCGAGCCCCAGAAGGAGGTCGTGTCCTACGCGAAGTACAAGCGCGAGACCGACGAGTACCAGGAGCAGGTGAAGGCCCTCAAGGCCGAGCTGGAGCAGCGCGACAAGCAGATCGAGGAGTTCACCTCCAAGGCGGGCAACGCCGAGGAGCTGCAGGCCGCGCTCGACAAGGCCAAGGCCGACAACGAGGCGTACAAGGCCGACGCCGAGAAGCGCGAGGCCGACATGCGCCGCGACTTCGCCATCGACACCAAGCTGACGCAGATGGGGGTGCGCAACGCCAAGGCGGCGCGCGCGATCATCCCGAACATCGCCGACGCGAAGCTGGACGAGCAGGGCAACCTCACGGGCATCGACTTCGAGGCCCTGAAGAAGGACAACGCCTACATGTTCACCGACCAGCCCCGCGAGAGCGCGGGCGGCGACCCCAAGGGCGGCGCAGGCTCCGACGGCCTGGCCGACTTCCGCGCAGCTTTCGGACTCACCGACGAATCTACGAAGGAGTAAATCATGCCAAACAGCATCGAACTGCCCAAAGGCTACGAGAACGTACTCATGGAGGCGTACCGCAAGGAATCCCTGACCGCCGTGCTGGAGAGCGCCGCGCCGCAGGGCAACATCGCGCAGATGGAGCAGCTGGGCGAGTTCTACTACCCCGTCTACTCCATGGGCGGCCTGGGCGACGTGCAGGCCAACGGGCGACTGCCGCAGAACAGCGGCGCGTCCCTGACTTGGAAGCCCATCAGCGCCAACTACGACCGCGGCACCATCCTGGAAATCGACCAGAAAGTGGACGCCCAGTCCTTCAACCTGGCGTTCGGCAACGCCGCCGCGCACTTCAACCGCACCAAGGTGGTGCCCGAGGGAGACGCGTTCGTGTTCTCCACGCTGTGCGCGGGCACCGGCATCACCAAGGAGCAGAAGACCTACGCCGACGGCGCGGACATGCTCAAGGGCCTGAACGCCGCCATGTGCGACATGGACGAGAAAGAGGTGCCGGAAGAGGGCCGCGTGCTGTTCATCACCCCCACCCTGCTGGGTATGGTGAAGGACCTGGACACCACCAAGTCCCGCGAGGCGCTGGACGGCTTCTCCTCCATCGTGAAGGTGCCGCAGTCCCGCTTCTACAGCGCCATCGACCTTTTGGACGGCACCACCAAGGACGAGGAGATCGGCCACTACAAGAAGGGCACCGGCGCGGTGGACATGAACTTCCTCATTGTCCACAAGGACGCCGTGGTGCTGCGCTGGAACTTCGCGCACGGCAAGGTCATCGACGCAGAGGACAACCAGCAGGGCTTCGGCCACCTGTTCAAGTACCGCAAGTACGGCGTGTGCGGCGTCCGCGAGAACCTGGCGCACTACATCACCGCAGGCATGAAGGCGGCGGCCTAGGAAGGAGGCGCGACATGCGCACAGTTGGACTGGCCTTCGAGAAGGAGGCCCCGAAGAAAGCCAGGCCCGCCAAGGGCAAGGCGGAAAAGCCCGAGGCGAAGGCCGCAGACGGGCAGCCCGCCGAGAAGGCAGAAAAGCCCGAGGCGGCCGAGGACGATGGAAACTAGAGCCCCGACCCACGAGGACTACCTGGCAGCCGGGCGCGGGGAGCTGTCCGCCGAGGAGTTCGAGGCGGCGCTCCCCCACGCGCTGGCCTGGGTGCGCGACCTGATCTTCCCCAACGAGCCGGACGGCTCAAAGGAGTGGGCGCAGGCGGTCATGGCGGCCTGCGAGGTCGACGCCGCGTACGGATGCTCGGGCGGGGCCATGGAGGGCGGCGGGTTCACCGTCGGCTCATTCACGTGGTCGCCCGGCACCGAGCAGGCCAGCACCTACCGCAGCGACATGGAGGCCGCCGTCCGCCGCGAGCTGCTGGGCACGCCGCTGCTCTATACGGGCATCGGGGGCGCGAGATGATGCGGGTGCCGCGCTCGGCGCGGCCCTCCACCATGTCCGTCAAGGTGCCCAGGGATGGCGGCTACGGCGGCGAGTTCGAGCAGCCCGTCGAGGTGCGCCGCGTGCGCTTCGAGCCCGTCTCGGCGTGGCTCGTGCGCGAGTACGCCCTGGGCGACGGCGCGCAGGGCCTCGTGATAGCGGACGGCGCGGACAGCCCCGGCATGTTCGACGTGCCAGTGGGCAGCCGCGTGAGCATCGACGGGGGCGAGTGGATGAACGTGGCGAGGTGCACGCCCCGCCGCGCGTTCGGCACCCGTCCCCACCACTGGGAACTGGAGGTGAGGTAGCCATGCCCGCAGCAGTTACGGTCGACCTGACCAAGCTCATGAAGCGTTTCAGCGCGAAGGAGCTGGAGGCCAAGCAGGTGAAGTTCGCCATGAGCGTGGCCGAGGACATGAACGCGTTCACGCCAGAGGACACCAAGCGCATGCACAACTCCATGCAGGCCGCCTCCGACTTCAGGCAGGGCCTCGTCATATGGGACGCCGACTACGCCGCCTACGTGCGCGACCTGCCCGACAGCTCCATCAAGCACGGCAAGAACCCGAGGGCCAAGGCCGACTGGCCGAAGGCCGCGAAGGAAGCGCACGGCGAGGACTGGGAGCGCCTGGCCGTCGACCTCCTGACCGAGGGGGCGTGACATGGCCCCGGACGTGATGGAGGCGGCGAAGGCCGCCATAGAGGCCCTGGGCTACGGCCCGGTGCTCCTCACCCGCCTGGCAGCATCGCGCGGCCACGACGACGCGGTGGTGCTGAGGCCCATGCCCACGGCCGACGCGGTGCGCCACATGGACGGCACCCGCCGTGTCGGATACGTGCTGCAGGTCATCGTGAAGGACACCTCCGAGGCCAAGGCCATGGGCGACGCCTACGACCTGGCCGACGCGCTGGACGGGGCCGACCTGTCCTCGCCCACCGGCTCCTACGGCTTCACCAGCGCGGCGCTGTACACAGAGCCGCAGGAGATAACGCCGCCGGAGGGCGGGCCGTACCTGTGGGAGTTCCGAATCAAAGCGACCATAACCATAGAGAAGGGATAACGATGGCAAAGAAACAAGACCTGGGCTTCGCGCCCAACTACATGAGCGCGCTGGAGATCGACACCACGCCAGACGCGGCCAGCCCCACGTGGGCCATCTTCTCGCGCGGCATCACCGAGGTGAAGCCGACCACCAACGAGACCACCGAGACCAAGGACTACTACGACGGCTACGGCACTCCCACCGACAAGGTGAAGAGCGTGCAGCCGCAGTACGAGGTCACAGGCGACCGCTGCTACGGCGACCCCGCGCAGGACTTCGTTGCCAGCCTGGCGCTTGAGACCGGCGAGGGCCGCACGGGCCACTTCCGCCACACCGACCCCAACGGCGACGTGGTGGAGGGCGACTGCACCTACCTGGGCCTGACCGTCGGCTCGCAGCAGGGCGCGGCGTCCGACCCCGGCGCGTTCTCCTGCACAATCTCGGGCGCTGGCGCTATGCGCTACATCCCCGCCAACAAGCTCAAGCAGCCCACGGGCGTCACCTGCACCGCGCCGACCGGCCCGTCCGTGGGCAAGTCCATGAAGCTCGCGCCGACCGTCACGCCCGCCGAGGCGAACGCCAAGTGCTTCTTCGCATCGGGCAACACCGACGTGGCCACCGTCGACAGCGACGGCAACGTGACGGGCGTGGCCGCAGGCGAGGCGGTCATCACCGTGCGCTGCGCGTCCAAGCCGAGCATCTGCACGCAGGTGAAGGTCACCGTGGCGGCGAAGTAGCCGCAGGCGACACCAGACATAACCTCCTGGACATGGGGGCGCGGGCTAGTGAGCGGCCCGCGCCCCTTTTCTATGCCCGACGCTCACCGCTCACGAAAGGGGCAACAAATGGAACTTCTGAAAAACATCCGCGCGTACGAGGACGTGTTCTTCGAGGGCCCCGAGGAGAACCCCGACACGCCGCGCTTCCGCGTGTGGTTCGACGACAAGCACATCGAGGAGTACCTGGCCAAGGTCGGCAACGCCATCGACCGCGCGCAGGCCAACGAGCAGATGGCCCGCGAGGCCGACACCCCCGAGAAGGCGGCCGAGGCCAACGCCGCGCAGGCCCGCCTCATGAAGCGCACCATCTCGGCGTTCATCGGCACCGAGGGCTGGGAGCAGCTGCTCGCGTGGATGGGCGGCGACGAGGGCCCCATCGCGCCCGAGGAGAACATCCGCATCCTGGGCGAGGTCTTCGCCACGTTCCTCAACATGTTGGCGCGCCACGCGACCAGCGAGCAGCTGATGGCGTGCGGCCTTGCATACAGCGAGCGCGCCGATCAGGTCCAGGCGCTCAACCGCGCCCAGCGCCGCGCCAAGGCCAAGCGCAAGAAGAAGGGCGGCAAGTAATGCTGCCAGCCGCGCTCACGGCCGAGCGGGTGCGGCTGCCCGACGGCACGAGCGCCACGCGCTACCCGTGGAACGGCGAGGAGGTGCTGGTGCGCGATGACGCGCTCACGATCATCCGCGTCATCGAGGTGCTGACCGACGAGGGCAAGTCCGACGACCAGCGCCGGGACGAGTTCCTGGCGCTGTTCTTCGTGGACTGGGCGGACGCGTGGTGCGCATGCGACTACGACGCCGCCGAGTTCGTGCGGATGCGCGACGCGGCGGTATGGGACATGTGCGGACTCGACCTGACCGGCGACCGCCCGCACGAGACCCCGCTGTGGGACTTGGAGGAGGACGCGGCGCGCATACGCACCAGCTTCCGCCAGGCCTACGGCATCGAGTGGGACGAGGTGCGCGGTCGCATCAGCTTTGCCGAGTTCGTGGCACTCGTGGGCGGCTGCCCGCAGGACACGCCGCTCGGCGCGGCCATCCACTACCGCAACCCGGCGACCAAGCCGAAGCCAACCAAATACAACAGGCAGGAGGTCGAGGCCTGGAACGCCGCCCACAAGGCGTTCGAACTCGGCAAAGGCCGCAGCTCACACGGCTCTGAGGAAGGAAGCGACGCGGCGATGCGCGATGTGTTCGCCGCGCTCAAGAGAGCGACGAGGTGAGCATGGACGGCAACGTCATCATCAAAGCGGTGCTCGACACCGTTGACGTATCCAAAAACATCAAGGCCCTGGAGCGCGACCTCCAGGGCATCTCCTGGAAGAACATAACCGAGGGCGACGAGAAGGCCGCGAAGCTGTCGTCCTCGTTCAAGAAGGCCGGCACGGCCGCCACGGTGACGCTGACCGCGCCCGTGGTGGCCGCCGGCAAGGCCGTGTTCGGCGTGGCCAGCGACTACGAGCAGGCCAACGCCCGCATAGCCGCCGCGTTCGGCGTGTCCGGCGAGGAGGCCGAGCGTTTCAGCGGCATAGGCAAGCGCATATACGAGGGTGGCTGGGGCCAGTCCCTGGACGAGGTCAACGATGCGCTGATCCAGTGCAAGTCCACCCTTCGCGACGTGTCCGACGAGGACCTGCAGACCGTCACCACCAACGCACTCATGCTGTCGGACACCTTCGGCGCAGACGTGAACGAGTCCATACGCGGCACCAACGCCCTCATGGAGGGCTTCGGGCTGTCCGCCACCGAGGCCAGCGACCTGCTGACGGCGGGCATGCAGCGCGGCCTGAACTACACAGACGAGCTGGGCGACAACCTGAGCGAATACTCCGTGCGATGGGGCGAGGCGGGAATGAGCGCCAGCGAGTACTTCTCGCTGCTCGAAGCGGGCACGTCCAACGGCGCGTACAACCTGGACAAGGTGGGCGACTACCTCAACGAGTTCCTGACGGCGCTGTCCGACGGCCGCATGGAGGAATCCATCGGCTCGTTCAGCGAGGGCACGCAGGAGGTCTTCGAGAACTTCAAGAACGGCAGCGCCACCGCCGAGGACATGCTGCAGGCGGTGCTGGGCGACCTCACGCAGATGCCAAACGAGTACGACAAGGCCGCGCTGGCCTCCACCCTGTGGTCCTCGCTGGGCGAGGACAATGCCATGGGCATGATCGAGTCCCTGGCTGGCGTGCAGGACAGCTTCGGCGACGTGGCGGGCGCTGCGCAGCAGGCCCAGGAGGCCGCCTCCGACAGCTTCGCCGTGAAATCGCAGGAGGCCATGCGCGAGCTGCAAGGCTCCATCGAGCCGCTTGGCGAGCCGCTGCTCAACATCGCCACCAACGTGGCGGGTGTCGTCAAGTCGTTCTCCGAGTGGTTCGCCGGCATCGGCGAGGGCGGCCAGACCGCCGTGCTGGCGATCGCCACGATAGCGGCCGCCATAGGCCCCGTGCTGTCGACGGTCGGCACCGTCGTGGACACCGTGCCGAAAATCGGAGCGGCCTTCCAGGTGGTCGGCAAGCTGGGCACCGGCGCGCTGGGGCTCATAGCCGCGCACCCCGTGGTAGCGGCCATAGCGGCCATCATCGCCGCCGTGGTGCTGCTGTGGAACAACTGCGAGGAGTTCCGCGACGCGGTGACCGCCGTGTGGGATGCCGTGTGCGCCGCGTTCGAGGTGGCCATCCAGGTGGCGGGCGACGTGGCCCAAAGCGTCGGCGAGTTCTTCTCGCAGCTCGGCGAGAAGCTGGGCGGCGTGTGGGACGGCATCTGCTCCACGGTGCAGGGGGCCATCGACGCCATATCCGGGTTCTTCCAAGGCCTGGCCGGCACCGCCTCGTCCATCTGGGACGGCATCTGCAACGTGGTGCAGGTCGCCGTGATGCTGCTGGGCGAGATTCTGAACCTGGCCATCGAGACGCTGCTCATACCCTGGAACTTCATCTGGGAGAACTTCGGCGAGCAGCTGACGGCGGCATGGGACGCAATCTGCAGCGCGGTGGGAAGCTACATCGACGCGGTGAGCCAGGTCATCACCGACGTGGTGACGGCGCTCTCCGAATGGTGGGGCGCGACGTGGGAAGGCATCAGCGGCACCGCCAGCGCCATATGGGAGGCCATCTACGGCGCGGTGAGCGCATACATCCAGTACGTTAGCGACGTGATAGGCGCGGCCCTTTTGGTCATCCAGGGCGTGTGGGACACGGTGTGGGGCGCGGTGAGCTTCACCGCCTCCAGCATATGGGACGCCATCAGCTCGGCGATAGGCGCGGCCATCAATGCCATCAGCTCCACCATATCGGCGGTGCTGTCGGCAATTCAGGCGGTGTGGAACTCCATATGGGGGGCCGTGAGCAGCACGGCGTCGAGCGTGTGGGGCGGCATCAGCTCCACCATATCCAGCATCGTGAACGGCATCCGCGACACGATCTCCAGCGTGTTCAACGCCGCCAAGGACACCGTGAGCAGCGTGTGGAACTCCATCAAGAGCGCCATCGAGACGCCGATACAGAACGCCCGCGACACCGTGCGCAACGTCATCGACTCCATCAAGGGGTTCTTCAACTTCTCGTGGTCGCTGCCCCACTTGAAGCTGCCGCACCTGTCCATCTCCGGCAGCTTCAGCATCGCCCCGCCGAGCGTGCCGCACTTCGGCATCGACTGGTACGCCAAGGGCGGCGTGTTCAACGGCCCCAGCGTCATCGGCGTCGGCGAGGCGGGCCCCGAGGGCGTGGTGCCGTTCAACGAGCGCGGCGCGCGCCCGCTGGCCGAGGGCATCGCCAAGCTGCTCGACGGCAAGGGCGGCGCGGCCCATGGCGACACGAACGTGACAATCAACCTGTACGCGACCGTGCGGGAGGAGGCCGACATCGAGAAAATCTCCCGCCAGATAGCCAAGGAAATCAAACGGCAGGAGTGCTTCGCATGATATACAACGGCTTCGACTTCGCGCCGTGGTTCGACACCCGGCTCGTGACCCGCTCGCTGCTGCCCGAGTACGAAATCGCCACGCGCGACGTGCCCGGGCAGCCCGGCTCGCGCTTCATGCGCGCAGAGCTGAAACCCCTGACGATAGACGTGGCGGCGGCCTGGAGGGCGCGCCCCGCCGACGACATGGCGGCCCTTCGCCGCCTCATGGCCTCGCGCCTGCTGTGTCTCAAGGAGGCCGAGCTGTGGCTGGACGACGAGAGGCACCTGGGCCTGCGCTACATGGCCGTGCTGACCTCGCCGGGCGCGCTCGACACGTTGTGGCACACCGGCGAGGCCACGCTGACGTTCACGGCATACGACCCCGTGGCCTACGGGGCCGAGGGGCGCGCAACCGTGTCGGGCACCTCGGGCGTGCAGGTGGGCGGGACGTTCCGCACCTACCCCACCGTGACCGTCAGGCCCGGCGGCAGCACGTCGGCGCTGCGGCTGACGAACATGGGCACGGGCGAATTCGTGCAGATCGACAAGGCGGTGACGGCATCGAGCGCGGTGGTCATCGACATGGCCGCCCCGCAGGCCACGGTGGACGGCAGCCCAGCGCCCGTGACCTTCGAGAGTGACTTCTTCCCGCTGGAGCCGGGGGCCAACAGCCTCAAGCTGTCCAGCGGCACCGCGACGGTACAGTGGACGGAAAGGTACGTGGGCTGATGATTCTGTGGGCATGCGACCGCTGGGAGGCGTACAAGGGACCCATCAAGACGCTGTTCGAGTGCGAGGACACGCGCGAGGTCAACGGCGAGAACGCCCTGAGCATCACAACGCTGGCGCGCCTCGACAAGGGCGACCGCCTGGTGTGGCGCGACCTCAAGGGCCGCTGGCACGAGAACATCGTGGACGGCGTGGAGGAGGAGCGCGCAAGCGCGGGCATCCTCTACACGTACTACTGCCCGACCTCGGCGCAAATCGAGCTCCTGGGCGACTACCTGGAGGACAAGCGCCCCTACGACGTGAGCGCCTACGCCGCGCTGGCCTCGGCGCTGTCCTCCTCGCGCTGGCAGGTCGGAACCGTGGCCGACCTCGGGCAGGCCGGCACGAACTTCTACCACACCAACGCATGGGCGGCCATCCACGACGTGGCAGACACTTGGGGCGGCGAGCTGTCGTTCGAAATCCAGGTGAGCGGCACCAAGGTGACCGCACGCCGCGTGTGCATGGCCAAGCAGGTCGGCGAGGACAACGGCAAGCGTTTCACCTACGCCAAGGACCTCGTGAGCGTCAAGCGCAGCGTGGACGAGGGCAACGTGTGCACCGCCCTGTACGGCTACGGCAAGTCCCTGCAGACCGCCGACGAGGACGGCAACCTGACGGGCGGCTACGATCGCAAGCTGACCTTCGGCGGCGTGAACGGCGGGCAGAACTGGGTGGGGTCGGCCGACGCGTTGGCGCGCTGGGGACGGCCCGACGGCAAAGGCGGCAAGGCGCACGTGTTCGGCGACGTGGAGTTCTCCGACTGCGAGGACGCCGCCGAGCTGAAGAAGCTCACCGAGGCGCAGCTGGCGAAGTCGTGCGTGCCCACCGTGTCCTACACTGTGGACGCCGTGGCGCTTGCGCGCGCCGGCGAGGGCTTCGAGGGCGCGGACGAGGGCGACCTGGTGACCGTGGTGGACAAGGTGTACGACCCGCCGCTGCGCGTGCGCACGCGCATCACCAAGGTGGTGGAGGACCAGCTGCGCCCCGGCGAGGTCACCTACACGTTCGGCAACTACCAGACGGTCGCCGAGCTGATGGCCGCGCAGAAGTCGGCCGCCAAGTCCACCGCCTCGACCATCCGGGCGACCGTGACCGAGGCCGTGAACGCCTCGAACAAGGCATCGACCGGCAAATGGGGCGAGAGCCTGGCGGCCGCCGAGGAGCGCCAGAAGGCGTACGCCAAGGAGGTCGGCGGCACCGCCCAGGACTACACCGACCAGATAAGGGACGAGCTGGACAAGGCCCTCAAGGAGTACGCCGACAACGGGGACACCACGCTGGAGGAGGCGCTGAAGAAGTACTCCGACGACGGCAACCTGGCCCTGGACGAGGTGCTGCGCCTGTACACCGACACGTCGATAGAGCAAAGCGAGAGCGTGCTCAAGCAGATAGACGAGGCCAACAAGGAGTACCTGGAAGGCGTCACGGGCAAGTTGGACGAACGGCTGACGAGCGCCGAGGGCGAGGTGGATGGGCTGCAGAAACAGCTCGACCAGCTGCCGACGGATATCCGCAAGAAGATCGTTGACATGCTCAACAGCGAGGTGAACACCACGGGTGGCTGGGTGTACGAGGAGCCCGGCCAAGGCATCCTGGTGTACGACAAAAAGCCCGAGAGCGCCACCAAGTGCGTCAAGATAGGCGGCGGAATCATCGGCGTGGCCAACTCCAAGTACTCCAGCGGCGCGTGGAAGTGGCGCACGGCCATAACCGGCGACGGCGTGACCGCCGACGAGCTGACCACGGGCCGCATCAAAGGCGGGAACTCGTACTGGGACCTCGACAGCGGGGCCTTCTACCTGCGCGACGGCTCCATCTTCATGACCGACAGCAACGGCAACAGGGTCTATATCAACGCCACCAACGGCTTCCAGATATACGACAAGAACGGCTCCATCATCGCGGGCACCGTGCTGGTGGGCAGCACCTCCATGTTCCGCTGCAACATGGTCGGCACGTCGTCAACCAACTACATCACCACCGGCACGACGACGAGCAACCACCCGGGAGCGTCGTTCGTGAACGGCTCGACCGAGTACTGCACCATCGAGGCCGTCCACGCGAAGGACAGCCCCACGGCGAGCTCGACCGACGGCGTGGGCATATCCGCCTGCGGCTACGGCTTCCTGGCAGTCAACCGCTACTACCGCCAGACGTGGCTGACGACCCCCTACTACGCGGGCTACATGAGCCATCCCGACGAGCAGCTGTACATGAAGAGCGGCAACAGCAACGCGGGCGGCTCGGCGTACGTGAAGCTGCAGGAGAACTCCAACAACTACGTGTACCTGGATAGCAGCCGCGCAGACATTGGGTCGTCGGACACCGCCAGGATACTCGCCCCGAAGTTCGCCATAGGAACCAGTCCGAGCAGCGGCGGCACCTACGGGTACACGGGCTCCACGCAGTTCATCGGGTGCATCACCAACAACGGCAACAACTGGACGTGGGGCACCATCAACGTGGTGAACGGAATCATCACCGGCATGAGCAGCATCACGGGAAACTAGACCAGCGAGAGAGGAAACGGAATGTTCTACCACCTTGTGCAGCAGCCCGAAGCGCCGCAGGCGCTCGACGGCGCGCCGAAGCCGCCCGAGGCGCTTCCGGTGTTCGAGTGCATCAGCGACCCGGCCACGGCGCGGGCCATCGTGGAATCGGAAGACGTATTCGAGTTCGACGGCAAGGGCGGCTTCACGCTCGTGTCCAGCCCCGTGGCCGTCATGGACGCGGAAGGCGGCGAGGCCAACGCCGTTGACTTCTCGGCGCTCACTGACGAGGAGATATGCGGGGTCCACAGAGCGCAACCCGGCGACATATCGCAGACACTTGCGGCCGAAGGAAAGGAGTGAGGCATGGCAACGCACGAGCTTACGCTCAACCTCAAGAAGACCAACATAGCGCCGCCCGTCATCACCGTGCACCAGGGCGACAGCGCCGAGGTCCTGAAGGCCGCCATCTACGACGGCGACAAGAAGGCGGCCCTGACGGGCTGCAAGGTGCACCTCATGGCTGCGAAACCCGACCACACCTACGTGGAGCAGCAGTTCACTGGCATCAGCGACAACGTGGCCACCGTGACGGTCGACCCCGCCGTCTTCGGCGTGGCCGGGCTGCTCAAGGTGTGCTACGTGCGCGTGCGGAACGCGGCAGGGCTGGACGCCACCACCGAGAACGTCCTGGTGAACGTGCTGCCCTCGGCGAGCGCGTCGGGCGAGATATCCGGCCCGTACGTCGATGCGGTGGAGGCGATCATCGCGAACCTCGAAGGGCAGCTAGCCGACGTGAGCGCGCTGAACGCGCAGATGCAGAAGGCCGAGGCCTCCCGCGCGAGCGCGGAAAACCAGCGCGCCACGAACGAGAAGGCGCGCCAGACCGCCGAAACCGGGCGCGCAGAGGCGGAGAAGAAGCGCGCCGCGGCGGAAAGCGCCCGCGTCACCGAGGCGGCGCAGCTGAAGACGGCCTCGCAAGCCGCCACGGCTGCGGCAAACGGCGCGGCCTCGAACGCCGACGCGGCGGCCAACACCGCCCTGCAGATAGCCAACAGCGTGGCGCAGGGCAGCGCGGGCAGCTCGGACATGGCCAAGCAGAAGCAGCAGATAGCCGACCTGTACGGCAAGCTTGCCGACGCCACGGACGCGTTCATCTACGACGACGGCACCGTGTACTGCCCCGCCTCCAAGGCCAGCGCATCGGGCAGCACCGTCACGTTCGGGAGCACCTGCACGGCGTCCGGCACAACCCTCAACCTCAAGTAGAAAGGCAACGAAATGGCACAAGCGAAAACCCTGTCGGTGGGCGGCATCGGCTACGAGGTCATCGACGATACCGCGCGCAGAAACGCGCAGACGGCGCTCAACAACGCCGAGTACAACCGCCAGGACCAAATCGGCAAGTACGGCGGGCAGAACATCGCCACCATCCTGGCGGGAGAGATCGGTAGCGGCGGCGTGTACGACGCGCTGCATAAGCGCATCGCCGCCGCGAACTTCGCAGGCCTGCGCGTGGGCGACTACATCGACGTGCCGCTCGTGAGCGCGTCAAATGTGGCGGCCCAGCAGTCCGTGCGCTTCCTGCTTGCGCACTTCGACCCGTACTACCAGTGCGGCGACAGCGCCAAGGGCCACCACATCGCGTTCATCGCGTCCGCGCCCGTCGCCGTGGCCAAGACCGTCACCGGCGTGG
Organism: Collinsella aerofaciens; assembly: GCF_040910325.1. Classification (GTDB taxonomy): domain Bacteria; phylum Actinomycetota; class Coriobacteriia; order Coriobacteriales; family Coriobacteriaceae; genus Collinsella; species Collinsella aerofaciens_BL. The sequence goes on from NZ_JBDGAV010000005.1 coordinate 46,230, forward strand.
CCAACGACAGCTACCTGATGTGGAACACTGCGAACACCAACCAGGGCACCGCAGACGTGAAGAACCCGTACCTGAACAGCAACCTCAAGGCGTGGGAGAAGCTGTTCGAGGCGTGCCTGCCCGAGGGGCTGACCAAGTACCTGCTCACCCAGCGCGTGCTGCTTGAGGAGCGTTACAGCGCGAGCGGCGCGCTCAGCGACTCCAACAGCTGGAGCTGGCAGGACATCGGCAAGGTGTGGTCGCCCTCCGAGATGGAGGTGTACGGCTGCCCAGTGTGGGGCACCAAGGGCTACAGCGTGGGCTTCGACTGCCAGTTCGACCTGTTCCGCGATACCGCGCACCGCTTGAACGGAACTCGGTACGCTTGGTGGCTGCGTTCCGTTGCGTCGGGCTCCGCGTCCCACGTGTGCTATGTCAGCCGCCCACGGCTATGCCGGCTACTCCTCGGCGACGAACGTCTGGGTTCGCCCCCGCCCCGGCTTCCTCGTCGGCTAGCCAGCCGAGTGCTCTATACTTCTCTTTCGATGCGACCGCCTTGCGCGGTCGCATCCCTGCCCGCGCAGCGGGCCGTTTTTTTCGCCACTATTTCCGGGAGGTGCCATGAGCGGCGTATACCAGCGAAACCGCGAGGTGTCCGAGTACAAGTTCTTCACGCAGGCCATCGCCATCCGCGTGGAGGTCAACAAGCTCATGGCCTCCTCGTCGGTCGTGCCGAAAGCCTACAGGCTGCTGAACGCGGTGCCGACCGTGGAGACGGCGCGCAGCATCGTGTACAACGTCAACCGCGCCGACTGCTTCTATCCCAACAGCTCGTTCAACGCGCTGGAGAGGAAACGCTACCTGACGCTGGCCATAGCGGACTGCGAGCAGCTTATGCTGGACATGCAGTGCCTCATGGATATCGGCCTGCCCGTGAACGCCAACCGCTTCGAGGAGCTGGCGGCCATGGTCGAGGAGGAGATCAAGCTGCTAAAGGGCGCGCGCAAGAACGTGCGCGTCACCGGCAAGAAGTCCACCGAGGAGCGCATAGCCGAGGCCGAGGCCGAGCTAGAGCGCCTGCGTTCGCTATAATGGACGGCGGTCGCGCCTTGTTTATCGGTACAATTGGTGGCTGCGTTCCGTTGCGTCGGGCTCCGCGTCCAACGTGTGCTATGTCAACAACAACGGCAATGCCAACTACAACTCGGCGACGAACGTCTGGGTTCGCCCCCGCCCCGGATTCCCTTATTGCCAGACCGAGTAGGCCCCAGAGCCGAAAGCAGAGCGCGAAGAGGAAGGAAGGCGCGACCGTCGGGCATGCGCCCGTAAATACGCACCCCGCGAGGGTGGCCGGACGCTGCTTGCATGGCGCGGCGCTCCGTGGCTTCGCCGCGTTTCATGGCCATACCTCAAGCGGCTGCCAGAGCCACATTGCAAGCCGCGCGGGGTGCCTCCTGTGAACTCCGAGCAAAGGCGGGCGGCGCGCCGCAAGCGCCGCGAGGAGAAGCGCGCGCAGGCCAAGGCCGAGCGCGTCAAGGCGTGCACGCTTGATACCGTGGCCGACCTCAACAGCCTGTGCAAGGCATCGAAGCAGGCCGCGCGCGGCGTGATGTGGAAGGCATCCACGCAGCGATACATGAAAAGCTACCTGCGCAACGCCGTCCTGTCCCGCCGCGACCTTTTGGAGGGCCGCGACATATGCCGGGGCTTCATACGGTTCGACCTGTGGGAGCGCGGCAAGCTGCGCCATATCAGCGCCGTACACTTCCCCGAGCGCGTGGTGCAGAAGTCCCTGGCACAAAACGCGCTCGTTCCCGCCATAGTCCCCACTCTCATAGCCGCCAACTCCGCGAACATAAAGGGGCGCGGCACCGACTACGCCCTGAGGCTGCTCAAGCGCCACCTGGCCGACAACTGGAGGAAGCACGGCGGCGATGGCTACATCCTCCTGGGCGACTTCTCCGACTACTTCGCGCGCATAGCGCACCAACCCGTCAAAGACCAGGTGGCCTCCGCGCTGCTAGATCCGCGCGTGGTCGCCTTGGAGCACCGCCTGATAGACGCGCAGGGCGATGTGGGCCTGGGGCTGGGCAGCGAGCCGAACCAGATATGCGCCGTGGCCCACCCCAACCGCATCGACCACTATGTGACCGAGATGCTGCGCCCCGAGTCTTACGGGCGCTACATGGACGACTTCTACCTGATACACGAGTCCAAGGACTACTTGCAGGTGTGCCTGCTGCTGATAGAGGGCAAATGCGCCGAGCTGGGCATCGAGCTGAACCCGCGCAAGACGCGCGTGGTGAAGCTCACGCGCGGGTTCACGTGGCTGAAGAAGCGCATCTTCTACACGGAGACGGGCCGCATAGTCGTGAAGCCGTGCCGAGACTCCATAACGCGGGAGCGCCGCAAGCTCAAGAAGATGGCCCGCATGGTCGCCGATGGCATCATGACCCCCGAGCAGGTGGAGCAGAGCTACCAGAGCTGGCGCGGAGGCATGAAGCGGCTGGACGCGCACCGCAGCGTGCGGGCCATGGACGCGCTGTACCGCAGCCTGTTCGGAAATCCCGCGGGGGGGGTTGCTCAATGCAATCCAAACCTGGAGGCGACACGGATGGGAACATGCCCCTACCCTAGCAACGGAAGGAGCGACCCATGACAGAACAGGAAATCGCCGGGGAGATCAACGGCTACAAACAGCAGCTTGAGCAGAGCGACTACAAGGTCATGAAGGCGGTGGAGCGCATCTTCTCCGCATCGTCCATCACCGACCTGCTCTCGGCCATCGCCGCAGCTGCCAAGGAGGTGGCCGAGATCATCTCGCAGCGCCAGACGTGGCGCGACCGCATCAACGAGCTGGAAGCCATGGAGCCCGACCAGCCGGAAGCGCCGCAGGAGTAGCGAGCGCCCCTTCGGGGGCGCTTTTCTTTTGCCCGGCGACACCTCGCGGACAATCGCGGCAGCGATTCGAGGAGGTGAGAAAACGAATGACCGACGTGCTGGAAATCTTCGCGCCGTACGGCCCCGGGTCGCTTTTCGGCGCGCTGCTCGTCCTAGTGGTCCTGTACTTCGGCAAGCAGTTCCTCGAAGAGTTCAAGGCCCAGAACGAGCGCAAGGCGAACATCGACCTCAAGCGCGAAGAGCGAAAGCAGGACGAGGTGAACGAGCGGGCGCAGCGCGACCGCGAGCGCAGCCAGATGGAGGGCCGCATCGCCGCGCAGATGGAGCGCAGCAACGCGCTGATGGAGGCTATGAAGGCGCTCATGGAGTCCGTCGTGACCTCCAACGAGGTGCTGCACGCCGACCTGGCGAACAGCCAGGCGCGCAGCCAGGGCATGGCGGCGAAGGTCGACCACATCGCCGACCGCGTTGACCTGCTCTACAAGGAATCGGCTCGATAGAAAGGAATCCGAAATGACAGAAATGCAAGCAATCGCAGCCATCGTGCTGTCTTTCGCCGTGCCGTTCGCGGTACAGCTGATCAAGACCGAGGCCATGACCGGCAAGGCCGCGCGCATCCTGGCGCTGGGCTGCTCGCTCCTGGCGGGCGTCGTGACCGGCTTCGTGGGCGGCGTGCCCGCAGACCCGGGCGCATGGGTCACGTGCGCCTTCGCCGTGGTAGGCGGCGTGCAGGCGGCCTACACGCTGTTCAAGTCGGTAGGCATCACATCCAAGTGGCTCGACGCCCTGTTGGGCGTGACCGTAGGCGGGAAGGAGTAGGCAATGGCTAAACTGTTCATCATCTGCGGCCACGGCGCTGGCGACCCTGGCTGCTGCGCAGGCGGCTGCACCGAGGCCGAGCGCGTTCGCGCCCTGGGCCAGCGAATCAAGGAACTGGGCGGTTCCGAGGTCGAGCTGGGCGATACGTCCCGCAACTGGTACGCCGACGGCGGGCTTAACCGCCTGAGCACCGACGCGCCAGTGGTGGAGCTGCACATGGACGCCAGCGGCATCGCCACGGCCCACGGCGCGCACGTCATCATCAAGGAGGGCTTTGAGCCTGACGAGTACGACAATGCGCTGGCCGACAAGCTGGCGGCGTTCATGCCCGGGCGCTCCGAGAAGCTGGTGCGCCGTTCCGACCTCGCGAACCCGAACCGAGCCGCCGCGCGCGGCATCAACTACCGCCTGTGCGAGAACGGCTTCATCGACAACGACGGCGACCGCGAGAAGTTCAACGGCAACCTGGACGAGCTGGCGCGCATCTACCTGGAATGCTTCGGCATCACTGCTGGAAGCGCCCCCGCAGCCGTCCCGCAGCCGCAGCCCGCGCAGCAGGAAACGACCGAGAACTTCGGCGGCACCTACCGCTGCACTGTGGACTACCTGCGCGTGCGCGACGCCCCCGGCCTGGGCGGCACCGAGGTGGCGCACTATTCCAGCGGCGAGACCGTGACGCTGGATAACTGGTACAAGATCGCCGACGGCTACGTTTGGGGCCGATACACGGGCTACAGCGGCGCAACGCGCTACATCGCCGTGGGCAAGGCCACGGGCAAGCCAGAGGCCGACGACTATCTGGTGAAGGTGGGATAGGCCATGCCGTACCCGAGCCCCGCAGACGAGGAGCGCAACGGCGGGTGCGGCCCCATCCTCGCGGCGGTCGTCCTGCTGTTCATCGTCCTGGCCGCCGCCAGCTGCGCGTCGCAGGCCATGGGAGCGCAAGACGTGACCGTGAGGCAAGCCCGCACGGACGGCCCCATATACGACCTGCCCGAGGGCATCGGCCAGGAAATCGTGTGCGACGAGCACAACCGCGAGTACCTGCTGCTTACCACCGAGCAGGGAGGCGTGTTCCTCATGCCGTACATGGACGAGGACGGCGAGCAGGAGATCATGCCGCAGGCCTAGAACGCAAAGAAGCCGCCCCGTATGGAGCGGCTTCTTTCTATCTGACGAGCAACACGAACGCCCGCCTGACGACGAACACGCGTATGTGTTCGCCTACTGAACAGTTGGTGGAGGCGCGGAGAATCGAACTCCGGTCCACGAAAGCCCCCTGATTGGCATCTCCAAGCTCAGTCGCTGGTTTAGTCTCGGACGCTTTGCGCGCAGCGACACGCTCGCGGTGTCCTAACCGGTTCGGTCTTAGCCTGCGCCATACCGATTACGTGCGCAGGAGCATTCCCCTAAAATGACGTCGCGCCGGTGTCGGGGAAATCACCGGGTTGACGCGCCGCTATAAATTAAGCAGCGAGAGCCATAGGCTCAAAAGAAGAGTTGTTGTCAATTCAATTTGACGGTACCCCTGTTTAACGAGGCGAGGAGACCTCGGCTTGCTTCCTCTCTCAGAGCTATCGTGTCGAAACCAGTCGCCCCCGAATGTCGGGAAAGTCTGGATAGCATTGGGCACGAGTACCCAACACCCGTCGACTTTTCAAGGAACACGCGGGGTGAACCCCGCTCGTGGATAGCTATCTTACCACGTTCTAAAGGCAGACAGCTGTTCTATGCACGAGCTGTGAAGACCCCAATGTGCTCCGCACTTCGCACTTTTGCTACCGATCGCGTCACGTATATTTTCGCCAAGCATAATTGACCCGTCGAAAGGACCGTTATGGATACCAAGCAGCAACTCGTCAATGCCCTCGCAGGTCTGGGTTCAACCATTACCGAAGCTATGGATGTCATCGAAGGCTTTGTCCCCTGCGGACATCCCGCCCTCACGGTTTCGAACGCCCTTGTTGCGCTGGACGCTGACGATGATGCAGCTCTCGCCCAGCAGCTTGAGACCGTCGAGGGCTTTATCGACCACGTGAGCGAGAACCGCGGCGTGGCCGCCTACCACGGCATCAAGGTCGAGCTCGCGGGTCCCAAAGCCGATCTGCTCGCAGCAATCCGCGAGGTAGGCGCCCTTATGCAGACTGCAGGCGTCAAGAACACCCAGGTCAACGAGTGGGTCTACCGAAGCCTGGCAGCACTAAACGATTCCGACGAAAAGGCTGCCGAAAAGCTCGCCGAAGCTCCCGTCATCAAGGCCGCGCTTTTGTAAATATCAGACGCGGGCCCCTTGGCGCATCGTCGTCCAAGAGGCCCGCAAACAGTTCGCGTCAACCGATAGCCGCGCCGCCACGTTCGGCCAAAGCAAGAATCGGCATCATTTGGTGCGGGGTCTTTGCTGCAAGATCGGCATGTTCGAGCAGCTTACGATCGTTGGTCACCAAGTAATCGACCTGCGCGCGCTTGCACGCGGCGAGCACCAAGTTGTCCTCGTAATCGCGATGGAGCGCTAAGTATTTGTCGGCCAGCCAAAGGTCCGACGCATCTGCACCCACGGCCGTAGCGTTTTCGGTCATATTCCGAACAAACGCCAGCGCCGCATCGCCAATCGCGCGGGCAGAAGCCTCGTCGAGCGCTCCCCCGCTGGCAAGAACGCCACGCTTCAGCTCGTGTTGGACAACGTACAGCACGTCCTTAGCGATATGCACCGGAAAGAACAGCGATGCCCCCGCCTCCGTCGCCTGCCCAATAAACGCACGCGCGGCAAGCGACTCGGCATGGTCAACACAAAACGAATCAACCCATACGTTGGCGTCCACCATGATCTTGAGAGGGGCTCCGCTCACAGGATCATCCCCTTTTGGCGATAGCGCTCGTCCATGGCTTCGGAATAGATTGTGTCCCAATCGCGATCGTCGGATACGGGCGACGCAGCGATGCCCAAATCTGCATAAAGCCGGTCTGCCGCTGCCCACGACGCGGCGAACGGAGTATCGTGCGCGACGGTCTGTTGCCGGTCGTCGACGGCCGCAAGCACTTCCTCGCACTGCCCGCCGCCCTGCGCGACCTTGGCCACGACCTTTTTGATGAGCTCGGGCAGTGATCTGTCCGAAAGCCGCAACGCTTCCTCCGCATGGTCCTTGACCTGGCGATCCACGCGAACGTTCACCTGCGCCATGCCGCTAACAGCACCCACGTTGATCCCGCTCCCTTCAAATGCTAGCACCGCTAGCAACACTATATAGAGAAGCTAGCAAATGGTCAAATGCAAAAGGCCTGCGTCCGGACGACACCGATGCCGTCTGGGCGCAGGCCAGATAACGTGGGCGAACACGTCCGCTAGCGCAGGTAAGCCTTTGCGTTGCCCAGGCTGTAGGCGATCGTTGAGCCGTTGTGCAGCAGCGACGACGCCTGCGGAGTAATCATGCCGGTAATACCCAATGCCAACAGCGCCGAGTTGGTGAGCATCACCTTGGAATACGAACTCGTCAGACGGTCGATAAGCCCCTGACTCATGCGGCGCAGGCGCACGATCGCGGCGAGATCTGTATCGGTCAGGATGATATCGGCGACCTCCTTGGCGATGTCGCTTCCACCGCCCATTGCCAGCCCCACGTCGGCCAAACCGAGCGCCGGCGAATCGTTGACGCCGTCGCCCACCATGGCAACGTGGCGCCCCTCGCCCTTAATGCGCTCAACATACGCGTACTTGTCCTCGGGCAGCAGCTCGGCCTTAAACTCGTCGACACCCGCCTCGCGAGCAATGCGCTCGGCCGTGCGCTCCGAGTCGCCCGTGAGCATGACCACGTGCTTAACGCCCAACGCGTGCAAGTCGGCGATAGCCTCGCGAACCCCGGGCTTAAGCGGGTCCTCGATACCGAGCACGCCAACGACCGTACCGTCGACCGCCAGGTACAGCGGCGACAAGCCCTGCATCTGGGACTCGATGCGCTCCTTAATGTCGGACTCGAGCTGCGCGCCCTCATCCTCAAATACAAAGTGCGCGGAACCGATGATGGCGCGACGCCCTTCAATGGACGAAGCGATGCCGTGCGCCACGATGTACTCGACGGCGGCATGGCGCTCGCGGTGCTCGAGCCCGCGCTCGCGGGCGGCGTTGACCACGGCACGCGCCACCGGATGCGGAAAATGCTCCTCCAAGCAAGCGGAAAGGCGCAGGATCTCGTCCTCGCTCCAACCATCGGTGGTGAGCACGCAGGCAAGACGCGGCTGCGCCTCGGTAAGCGTGCCGGTCTTATCAAACACAATGGTGTCGGCCTTGGCAAACGACTCAAAGTACTTGGCGCCCTTGACCATAACACCCATCTTGGCAGCATCGCTCATGGCAGTCATGACGGCGACGGAACCCGTGAGCTTGAGTGCGCACGAGTAGTCGACCATCAGTGCCGCCGAGGTCTTGATGAGGCTGCGGGTGGTAAGCGCAACCAGGCCCGCGAGCAGGAAGTTCCACGGGACGATCTTGTTGGCGAGGTCTTCCATGTGCGACTGGCCCTCGGACTTGAGCGAATCGGCCGTCTGCACGAGCGAGACGATCGAGCGGAGCTTGGTCTGCGCCGTGTTGGCGCGCACGCGCACCAAGATGCTGCCGTCTTCCACGACGGTACCGGCGAACACATCGTCGCCCACGCTGCGCTCGACGGCCAGCGGCTCGCCGGTCAGGGTCGCCTGGTTGACCATAGCGCTCCCCTGCTCGACAACACCGTCGATGCAAATGGACATGCCAGTGCGCACGGCGACCAAATCGCCGGGCTCGAGCTCGGTCGCGGCAACGCTTACCTCGGTGTCGCCGACAACCTTTTGCGCCTTGTCGGGCACATCAAGCAGCGAGTTGATGAGCTCGTTTTCGCTCATGGCGCGAGTGTAGTCCTCGAGCAGCTCGCCCACGTTGAGCAAGAACATTGTCTGGCCCGCGGTGTCGACATCACGCTTGACGAACGAAATGCCGATGGCCGAAGCGTCGAGCACAGGAACGGTCAGGCGCGGCTGTGCCAGCTCATGAAGGGCAGCGCGCAAAAATGCCATGTAACCGGCCACGACAAACACCGCACGCAGAGGCGTCGGCAAGAACCAACGGCGCGCGTAGTGGGCGCCGATAAGTGTGGCAAGATCCATGACGAGCTTGTGCTTGCGCGGCTCGAGTTGCATCACGTAGCCCGACTTGGCATCGGCGATAGCTTGAGCATCGAGCGCGCCCAAGGCATCGAGCACGCTCGCGCGGCGCGGCTCGTCGTACTCCAGCGCCATCTGGCCAATGCGGCCATACACGCGCACCTTGCGCACGCCATCGATGTCGCCGCCAAGCTTTAGAAGCGCATCGAGATCGCTCTCTGGCACAGGACCCGCCAACTGAAGGCGGGTCCTGCCAGGGATCTCGCTGATAATCGAGAATCTCATAGTTTGTGCCTGGGAGCGCTACTCGGCTGCCTCGTCAGCAGCGGCCTCGCTCTGGGTGATGTAAGCAGCCTCGGCAACCATGTCGTCGACATTAGCCTTGGCCTGCTCGACCATGTCCTGGTAGCAGTTCTTGACGCGCATGCCACACGCGATGCCCTGCACGCAGGCATTCTTTACCGGAGCGCTGGTGAGCAGCTTGATGCCGGCCGTACCAAGCAGAAAACCGCCACCAACAAGTAGGGTGTTAAACGTGGACTTCTTCATGATGTCTCTCCCTTTTCCGCAACAACTGCGGCACGGTGCCTTAGCACCCGAGTAAACAAGTTTGCTCGAGCACACTTTGAGACTAGTTTAGTCGAACTATTATGGTCAACCAAAGTTAACCTTTGGAAATCTTGGTCCCCTTTCCTACAGCTGCCAGGCAGCCGCTTCCTTTTGCAGTGCGACCATACGGGCAAATTCTCCACCTGCCGCCTTGAGCTGAGCCGAAGCACCCTGCTCGGCAACCACACCATCCTTGAGCACAACGATTTTGTCGGCATTTTCCACCGTACGCATACGGTGGGCAATAACGATAACCGTCTTACCTGCAAGCAGACGGGAGAGTGCCTGCTGTACCACGGTCTCATTCTCCACATCCAAGCTTGCCGTCGCCTCGTCCAACAGCACGATGGGCGCGTCTTTGAGCAGCGCGCGGGCGATGGAGATGCGCTGGCGCTCGCCACCGGAGAGTTTGGAGCCGTTCTCGCCGATCATGGTGTCGTAGCCCTGCGGCATGCGGTTCACGAACTCGTCGCAGTTGGCGGCACGCGCGGCCGCAAGCACTTCCTCATCGGTGGCATCACGACGCCCGAGGCGGATGTTTCCCATCACCGTGTCGTCAAAGAGCAGCACGTCTTGGAACACAATGGCGTAGTCGCGCAGCAGCACCTCGGGATCAACGCCCGCAACATCCACGCCACCCACGGTGACCGTGCCTTCGGTGGCATCCCAAAAGCGCGCGGCCAGGCGGCTCACCGTAGACTTACCGGAACCCGAAGGACCGACCAGCGCCGTAACTTCGCCTTCCTTGGCGGTAAAGCTCACATCGGTAAGAACTTTCTCGCCGGCACGGCCGTCCTCGCCCGCACCATAGCCAAATGCCACGTGATCGAACACCACATCGTGGCCCGCGGGCTCAAATTTCTCGCTGCCCCGCGCCGCAGGCTCTTCCATGATGGAATGCATGCGCTTGGCAGACGACTCGGCGGCAAACAGCTCGGACATTAACATTAACGCTTGGTCAAAGGGTGCATAGATACGGCTCACCATAAGCAGGAAGGCAAACATCACCAAAAAGTCGACCTGCCCGGAGGCGACCATCGCGGCACCCGTGACCAGCGTGGTGGCAATGCCCAGACGCAGGATGGCAAAGGCGGAGTTAACCAAAAGCCCGTTAGCGAGCTCGCCCTTGGTGGTCTCGCGCTCCTCGGCATCGATCACGGCGTTGAGTCCCTCAAGATAATGGGCCTCCTGGTTGGTGGCGCGGATCTCGCGAACGCAGTCGAGCGTCTCTTGAATTGCCTCGGTAACCTTGACCTTCTCGGCACGCACGCGGTCGAACACCGGAGTCATGGGGCCGCGTGTTAGATACAGCACGGCAAAGGCCACGGGAACGCTCCAAAACGCCGCGATCGCCAGCTGCCAGCAAAAGAACAGCGACGCCACGAACACAATGGCGCTTGCGATGATGGCACCCCAAAGCTCTCCCAGCACGTGGCTGTAGGCGTGCTCCATGGCCTGGACGTCGCCCATGATGGTCTCGGTTAAATCGGCCAGATCACGACGACCAAAAAACGACAGCGGCAGTTTGCGCAAGCGCTCGGCGATCTCCATACGCTGCTTGCCGCACTCCTCGTAAAAGATGCAGTAGGTGTAGTAATACTGCTGCCAGTTAGAGGCAAAGAGCAACACAAAAAAGACCAGGAGGCCGCCCACAATCGGCAGGGCATCCGGCAGGTCGGCGCCGATGGCGAGATGTTCGACAAAACCGGCCATGACCAGGAATAAAAAGCCCATGCCGGCCATGGTAATGAGATTAGTGAGCGTGGTCCAGAAAATGCCACGTTTTACGCCGGCGACGCCTTTATCGGATAGGAAATACTTCTTTTGGAATGAGGCGAACATTTAGGCCTCGCCTCCCTTCGTGACGGCGGCATCCGCGGTCGCTGCAGTGATTTTCCAGCTCGCGGCCTGTTCGTATTCGGTCCACATCTTGGCATACAGGCCCTCTTGGGACAGCAACTCGGCATGGGTACCCGACTCCTGCACGCTGCCCTGGTTGAGCACCACGATTTGGTCTGCGCCCACTACAGTCGAGAGTCGGTGCGCAATCATAATGACCGTGCGACCCGCCGCCAGCTTGCTAAAGGCGCGTTGGATGAGCGCCTCGTTCTCGGGATCGGCAAACGCCGTGGCCTCATCGAGCACCACGATAGGCGCGTCTTTAAGGATCGCGCGGGCGAGTGCCACGCGCTGGACCTCGCCGCCCGAAAGATACGCCCCGCCGGCGCCGAGCATGGTATTGATGCCCTGTGGGAGCTTGGCCACAATGTCGTCGCACTGAGCTGCGGAGAGAGCTGCACGCACTTCGTCGTCAGTGGCCGTAGGCTTGGAGGCGCGCACGTTATCGGCAAGTGTTTGCCGGAACAGCTGGTTGGTCTGGAACACGAAGGCGACCTGGTCCATAAGCTCGTGCGGATCCATATCGCGAACGTCCACACCGCCTACGAGCACTCGACCCGAGGAAACATCCCAAAAACGCGGGATCAGGCTTGCGCAGGTTGACTTACCGCCACCCGAGGGACCCACCAGGGCGAGGGTGCTACCCGCGGAAACGCTAAAGCTCACATGGCTAACGGCAGGTGCTTCGGCACCCTCGTAGGTAAAGCTCACATCCTCAAATCGCACGTCGCTGCCGGCAGGGTGCTTGGGTTGGGCGGTCACGGAGAGCTGCTTGGAATCCATGACGCTTCGAATACGAGCCAGCGAATCGGCACTCATCTGAGAGGCCTCGCCCACAAACATGAGCTTGGTCATGGCCGTCGGCACCACGGCCGAAAATATCGCGTAAAACGTGAAGTTGGCCATAAAATGCGCGAAGTCCGTCTCGCCCGGCGCCAACAGCAACGCCACGGGCAACAGGAATGCCACAAGACCATTGAGCGCGGTAAGGTTGAGTACCTGCGGACCTCGACAGAACGTGCCCGCATAGTTTTGTGCCATGTCGGCGTATTCGGCGATCGCATCGTGGAAGGCCTTAAAGGAGTAGACCGTCTGCTGAAACACCTTGACAACGGGGATGCCACGTACGTATTCGGTGCCGGTCTTGTTCATCTTGACCAGCGCTCCCATGTAGGCCTTCATGAACTCGGCGCCTTTGCCGCTCATCATGGTGGCCATGGCGCCAAACGAAACGACGACCGAGATAAGGCATGCCGCCCCCAAACGCCAATCGAGCGCGAAAAGCAGCACGAGCAAGCCCACGACCATGGCGGCGGCGCCTGCGATATCGGGCAGCATGTGTGCGAGCAAAGTCTCGGTGGAGGCGGCACATCCGTCTACAACACGACGCAGCTCACCGGTGGCGTGCGTGTCAAAGTAGCCAAGCGGCAGCTTAAGCAGGTGCTCGCTCGTAGTTTTGCGAATATTGGATGCGCAGCGAAACGCAGACAGGTGCGTGCACATGAGCCCCACGAAATAAGCTACGATGCTTGCCAGGGCAAAACCCACGGCCCACCAGCCATACATCGCGATATCGGTGGCTTCGCTCCAGTTAGGCGCCACGGCGATCAAATCGCGCGCGACAAGCCAAATGCACACGTACGGGCCAAAGCTCAGCAGCTGCGAGAGCGCCGAGAGCGCCATGCCCAAATACGTTAGGAATTTACGGTCGCCGGCATAAGCAAGCAGCTCGCCGATACCGCCGCCTTCCCTTTTTGATCCCTTTGCCATAAGGTTCCCTTCTAACGGCTTGAGAGTTAACCTCAATCAACTTATCATTGATATGTTAGCCGAGGCACACAATCGAGCCAAGCGTGGACGTTTCCGCAAAGGAAGGGGACGCTTTTGAAAATGCATCGGGCCGCGACCGACATAACCGAGCTCTACGCACCGCAATTTGAGCAGTTTGGCCTGGAGCTTTCCGGCAAGGGCGCTGTCTTTACCGGCGAGGTGGCAAACGATCGGGCGCACGGCCGCGCATGGATCATGCCTCTCTCCCCTGCCTGCATTGTCATGGAGCATTTCATCACCCCGACGCACGATATGTACCTGGCCGAATACACACCCGAGCCATACGCCTGCGTGAGCGAGGTCAGCGCGCCCACACTTACATGCATGCCCGAGGCTGGCATAACGCCCGCGAACCTTAAACCATTGCATGGACCGTGGCCAAACAATGCCGTTTGCAGCTTTATCCAAGATAGCTGTGGCGAGGAATTAAGCCCGCTGTTTGCGGGACGGCTTTATCACTCGCGCTCGGTGCTCTTTTTGCCCGGATATTTTGACGACCTGGAGCACCGCTATCCCACCGAGTTCGCGGGAACCTTTGAGGCGTTTGCCGAGCCATGGCACGAGGAAGCGACGTCTGCGATCTGCCAAACGCTGCGCCGGATTAACGAGGACCGCGCCCGCACCGTAGGCGGACACGTCTATATGCAGGGCATCGTGGAGACCATGGTCGCGGAGCTCGCCTGTTCGCGCGCAGCCCAAAAGCAGGCGCGGCAGGCGGCAGGCACACGCGTCAGCATGGCCATTGCCGAAGAAGCAACGGCAATGATTGAGCGCGCGCTCGACAAAGGCAGACGTGTGGGTATCAACGAGGTGGCCGAGAGGCTCTACACAAGCCGCTCCAAACTATGCGCCACCTTTAAGGCCCAAACCGGCGAGTCCCTGGGCACCTACATACGAAGGCGCCGCATGGAGCGAGCACAGGACCTTTTGGCCGATAGCGCGCTCACAATAGCGCAGGTGGCAGAGCGCCTAGGCTACCCTCAGCAAGCCGCCTTCGCCCAAGCGTTCAAACAATACACCGGCATGACACCCACGGCTTGGCGAAGCAAGCACCGCTAAGGTCCAAGCTCCTTGGCCGTTACGGAGCGATTTAATTAGCCGCCGCCCATCAGCTCGCCCAGGATCTAAACGTCAAGATGTGCACAATCAAGCGCCTTTTTGATAAGAGGGGCAGATCGATCAGCCAAATACAACGGAATGTTGAGCACCCCGTCGTCGAGCTTTAGGTTCTTAAGTGAGTAGCGGACCCTCAGTGGAGTCGTCTCCGCATGCTTGTCGGCATAGTACTTAAGGCTCTTGGAATGAACGACCTCTCCCGATTTGACCTCGACGGGAACAATTTCGTTTCCGACTTGAATCAAAAAATCGACTTCGTGCTTCGGCTTCTCGTTTGTCCAATAACGCGGAGCAGCATCTAACTGTGAAAGTAATGCCTGAAGCACATAATTCTCGGCGAACGAACCTTTGAACTCCGAAAATAGCGCATCCGAGATGGCAAAAGCGGACGCATCCAGTCTTGCCATGCGGCGCAGCAAACCGACATCAAGACAGTAGACTTTAAATGCCTTGAGGTCATCGTATGCAGAGAGCGGCACGCCACCGGCAGCATTAAGGCGAACCGCCATGATGAGCCCAGCATCGGCAAGCCATTCCAGAGCATCCTCGTATTCTCGAGCACGAGCCCCCTCGCGCACCGCACCCCAAACGAACTTTTTATTCTCGCGCGCCAACTGAGTTGGAATCGAGTTCCATATTTGCGAAAGCTTGGCGAACTGCGCACGGCCACCATGCTTGGCAAAATCGCGCTCGTAGGAATCCAAGAGATCGGACAACACCTTATCGACCTGAACGATATCGCCCGTCTCCACCCACCGACCAAGAGCCTCTGGCATGCCGCCACATGCAAAATAACGCCGAAGATGCTCGACGAGACGGACATGGAAGAAATCGGGCACTGTCTCGATCTGATCCAGGCCGCCAAGGTATTCGTCGTAGTTTGCAGCGCCCTCGGCTTTCAGAAACTCGGAAAAGCTCATAGGGTGCATCTCCATGAACTCGACCTTTCCCACCGGAAAAGCGCTGGTCTCACGGGACAAGCGAACGCCCAACAAAGACCCTGCGCATGCGACGTGATACTCGGGGGCCTCGTCACAGAAGTATTTAAGGGCGCCGACTGCAGAAGGACAATCCTGGATCTCATCAATAATAAGCAGCGTCTCGCCGGGATCGATAGGCTGTCCAAGTGCCAGGGAAAGGTTTGAGATGATCCGCCGAGGATCGCGCGTACCTTCGAAAAACTGAGCGTACTCGCTCTGTACCCCAGGTGACGGTTCCTCGAGCGTCAGATACACAAAATTGAGGTACGAGGTTCGGCCGAACTCCTTAAGCGCCCACGTCTTTCCAACCTGGCGCGCCCCCTTAAGGATAAGCGGCTTACGATATTCTGACGCTTTCCAAGCGTTAAGCTTGGCAATGATATCTCGCTGCATGACCGAACCTCCCGCAAAGAATCTTCCGTAAACGTGATATTTCCCACATTTTACCCTAGGTAAAACGTGACATTTATCACATTTACGGAAGTTTTAAGCTCATTTCGCCACACTTTCATCACATTCAAAAGACGGAGGCGCTATTTGCGCCTCCGTCACCATCTTTCTATCAGCCCACCTGACCCGAACGGCCGAGTCGTCTGGCCGGGGAAGCCCCGAGTCGCCGGGGTGTTTGCTCCAAATGAGTTCCGCATGCAAAGAAGGCCACTAAATGTGGCCTTCGTCTTGCATAGGACTGTTTGAAATTTGGAGGAAACACCCCGGCGACTCGGGGCTTCCCCGGCCTCGCAGCTACGAGAGCGACGTTCTCAGCAACTCGTTGAAGAGCTTCGGGTTGCCCTTGCCGCGGCTCGCCTTCATGCACTGGCCCACCAAAAAGCCGATGACCTTCTGGTTGCCGTCACGATACTGCTGCGCCTGATCGGCACAGTTTGCCAGCACCTCGTCCACAATCGGCTGCAGCGCGCCGGCATCGCTCACCTGACGCATGCCGCGCTCGTCGACGATCTTGTTGGGGTCGTCGCCGGTCTGGGCCATGGCCTCAAAGACCTCGTGCGCCTGGTTGGAGCTGATGGCGTCGGTCGCCAGCAGCTTGGCAAGGGCTGCCACCTGAGCCGGCGCAATGCCGGACTCGGCGAGCGACACGCCTGCGCCCTTAAGGTAGGCGATCATCTCGTTGACCAGCAGGTTCGCGACCGTCTGGGCCTCCTTGCCAGCCATGCCGGCAGCGGCAGCCTCAAAGAACTCGGCAAACTCGGGGTCGCCGGCGATCTGCTCGGCGTCGGCCGCCTTAATGCCAAAGTCGGTCTCAAAACGGGCGCACTTGGCATCGGGCAGCTCGGGAATCTCGCCACGGCAACGGTCGATGAACTCGTCGTCCAGATCGAACGGCGCCAGGTCGGGATCGGGGAACAGACGATAGTCGTCGGCCGTCTCCTTGACGCGCATGACCACGGTGCGCTTGCGGCTGGGCTCCCAGTGACGGGTCTCCTGATAGATGATGCCGCCCTCCTCGAGCACCTCGGCCTGGCGGCAAATCTCGTAGGCAAGGCCGTCGTGCAGGCTCTTAAACGAGTTGAGGTTCTTGAGCTCGGTCTTGGTGCCCAGCTTGGTCTCGCCACGGCGGCGCAGCGACACGTTGCCATCGCAGCGCATGGAGCCCTTCTCCATGGAGCAGTCTGAAATGCCCAGCGTCACAAAAATGCGACGGAGCTTCTCCATAAACAGGCGAGCCTCCTCAGGCGTGCGCAGATCGGGCTCAGTCACGAGCTCAATCAGCGGCGTGCCGCAGCGGTTGTAGTCGACGAGCGACTCGGCCGCGGCGGTAATGCGGCCCTCGGCACCGCCCACGTGGACCATCTTGGCGGCGTCCTCCTCCATGTGGATGCGCAGGATGCGAATGGGCACCGTGTAGGAACCGTCCTCGCGACGCTCGGGCATCTGCAGGTTGGACGCGTCATAGCTGGCCAGGTGGCCGGCGCGTTGGTTGCCCTCTCGCATGGTCGACGTCATGGACGTGGACAGGCCCTCGGCGTTGGCCGAAGCGCTCGCCAGGCTCTGGGCCTCGGCCTCACCAAACGCGCAGTCGGGACGCTCGGCGGCACCGCGACCGGTCACGTCCAGATCCAGGTGACCGTACATGGCAAAGGCGACCGGACCCTGCGTGGTCTGGAAGTTCTTGGCCATATCGGGATAGAAGTAGTGCTTACGGTAGAACATCGAGTGGCGTTGGATCTCGCAGTTGGTGGCGAGACCTGCCTTGACGATGCTCTCGATGGCGCGCTTGTTGGGCACCGGCAGGGCGCCGGGCAGGCCCAGGCACACCGGGCACACGTTGGCGTTGGGCTCGTCATCGTGGCTGAGTTTGCAGTTGCAGAACATCTTGGTATCGAGTGCGGTGAGCTCGGTATGGATCTCTAGGCCGATCACGGCCTCCCAATCCTGCAGGACCTCGGAAAGCTCCTTCATTACAGCTCGCCTCCCTTCCCGGCAAAATCGGGCGCGACGGAAAGCGCGGGCGCACCCGTGGCGGCATCGGCAAAGCCGCGCTCCAGGGCGCGGGCAAACGTGAGCAGCTGACGGTCCTTAAACGCCGGACCAACCAGCTGGGCAGAAACGGGCAGCTGAGTATCCTCGCCCAGGCCCAGCGGCACCGAGATACCACCGTTGCCGCAAATGTTGAGCGAAATGGTGTACAGGTCGGAGAGGTACATCTGCGTGGGGTCGCTGATCTCGCCAAACTTAAAGGCCGTGCGCGGCGAGGCGGGCATGAGGATGGTGTCCACCTTGGCATACGCGGCGTCGTAGTCCCGCGTGATGAGCGTACGGGCCTTTTGCGCAGCGTAGTAGTACTTGTCGTACACGCCCGAGCTCAGCAGGTAGGCGCCGAGCATCTGACGGCGCTTGGCCTCGGCGCCAAAGCCGTGGGCGCGAGAGAGCGAGCTCTGGTCGGACAGGTTGGCGCAGCCCTCCTCCTGATAGCCGTAGCGAATACCGTCGAAGCGGGCCAGGTTGGAGAACGCCTCGGCCGGGCCGATGACGTAGTAGGCGGCGATAGCGGCGTCCAGGTGCGGCAGGTCGACCTCGACCAGCTCGGCGCCCTGGTTCTGCAGCTCCTGGGCGGCGCGCTGAACAGCGGCCTTGACCTCGGGCGTCAGGCCCTCGGCCTCCATAAACGCGGGGATGATGCCCACGCGCTTACCCTCGATGCTGTCGTTGAGATGCTCGGTAAAGTCGACGGCGCAATCCTGGCTGGTGCAGTCGTATGGATCGTGGCCCGCGCCGGTAAGCGCGTTCATGGCCAGCGCGACATCCTCGACCGTGCGGCCAAAGGGGCCCACCTGGTCGAGCGACGAGCCAAAGGCGACCACGCCGTAACGGCTCACGGCGCCATACGTGGGCTTAAAGCCCACCACGCCGCACAGCGACGCCGGCTGGCGAATGGAGCCGCCGGTATCCGAGCCCAGCGAGAGCGCGACCTCGCCCGCAGCGACGGCGGCAGCGGAGCCGCCCGAAGAGCCGCCGGGCACGCGCTCGGTATCCCAGGGGTTGTTGGTGCGATGGAACGCCGAGCTCTCGGTGGAGCTGCCAAAGGCAAACTCGTCCATGTTGGCCTTGCCCATGGGCAGGCAGCCGGCATCGAGCATGCGCTGGACACAGGTGGCGGTGTAGACGCTCTGGTAGTCCTCGAGCATGCGCGAAGCGCAGGTGGTGCGCGTGCCCACGAGGTTCATGTTGTCCTTAATGGCCAGCGGCACGCCCGCAAGCGGGGGCAGCGGCTTGCCTGCGGCACGGTCGGCATCCACGCGCGCGGCGGCCTCGAGTGCAAGCTCGGGCGCCACCTGCAGGAATGCCTGGACCCCGCCCTCGCGCGCCTCGATGGCGGCAAGGGATGCCTGGGCCACCTCGGTAGCGGTAAAGTCGCCGGCGGCAACGCCCGCGGCGATCTGGGCGGCGGTAAGGGAATCGAAGCTCTGCGCCATTACTCGCTCTCCCCCTCTCCCAAAATGGACGGCACGCGGAAGTAGCGGTCGCGCGCGCTGCCGGCGTTTTCGAGCGCAACGTCGAGCGGCAGGTCGCGCTCGGGCTCGCGCAGGTCATCACCCATCACGTTGGACAGGCTTCCGATGGGATGGAACGTGGGCTCCACGTCGGGCAAGTCATATTGCAAGACGGGCTCGAGCATCTGGACGGCGTCGTTCATGTAGGACGTCATCTGGGCGAGCTCGTCATCGGTCAGTGCGATCTTTGCGTACTCGGCGATGCCGCGCACGTCTTTCTCGCTGAGTGCCATAGGCGCTCCCTTCCGCATAACAGATAAACCGCTCTAGTATACAAGGCAACGCCGACTTGGAGCAGGCGCTTTACCCAAATGCAGCGAAAACGTAACGAGGGCGGCGGTTGGCAGGCGGCGGGGCGGCGGTCCTGCAGCGAAACCGCACTGTCCATAGCGAAAACCGTCTCGCCCGCAACGAAAACCGTCGCGTCCACAGCAAAAGCATCACAACATTCGACGCTTTTCACCAAAATCGAGATTTTCATCGAATGTTGTGATGGTTTGGAAGCCCCGACCACCACAAAGATGCCTGTCCCCATTGTGGTGGGTCTGAACGATGTCCTATGCCGAGGCCTTGGCCTTGCGGCGCTTGCGGACCGCGTGGATCACGATGTCCAGCAGCAACAGCACAATGGCTACGACCACGATGAGCACGGCAAACTCGCGCTTGCCCCAGTGGCGGCCGGCCAGCGACTTTTGCTTGTCGACGTCCTTCTTGCTGTACTTGGTGCGCACGCAATGCACCAGCAGGCGATGGTCGTTCACGCCGTAGGGCGTGCAGGTGACGAGCGTCACCTTGTCGGCGCCGGGCTCGATGGTCAGCGACTCCATCTCCTCGGGCAGCACCACCTCGGAGTCCACCATCTTGTAGGCGAGCGTCTTGTTCATGGTGTGCAGCAGCACCAGGTCGCCGGGCTCCAGCGAGTGGATGTCGTCGAACATGCTCAGGTTGCGCATGCCCGAGTGCGCGGTGAGCACGCAGTGCGTCGAGGTGCCGCCCACCGGCAGGCTCGTGCCCTCCAGGTGGCCGACGCCCGCCATAAGGACTTCCTCGCTCGTGCCGTGGTAGATGGGCATGCTCACGTCGATGGAGGGGATCTCGACCCAGCTCATCATGGGGTCGCGGTCGAAGATGAGCTGCTGAGCGTAGGGCTCGATCTGGTCGGCGGGGAGCTCGGTGGCCTCGCCCGCCAGCTGCTCGTTAAAGGAGCGCGCCTGGAGCAGAATGCGCTCGCGCTCCTCGGCAGACAGCGCGTCCACGGTGCTGGACACCGTGCTGATCTGGTTGAACACGCCCGAGGCCTCGAGCCGGTCCAAGATCCACGGCCAGGTCATAAGGCCCACGCCAATAAGGATGATGACGATGGTGATGAGACGGTCGGCCCAGCGCGGCAACCGCTTGCGACGACGCTTGGGCTTTGGTTGAGGTTTGGGTTGAGGGCTTGAGCCGCCGTTGGCCGCGGCGTTATTGCTCTTCATATGTTTGGCGCCCTGCACCATCGCCGGTCACTCCTCTATAGCTCAGGTTGTCTAAACAAATAATAGCCGATTAGCGAGCTTCCGCGCCGGACAACGCAGCTAGACTGCACCGTCCGGGCCACGTAACCACACTCAACCAATCAAGCCATATGTTGCTTTCATCGTCTCAAGCAACTGCGCCATCGTTGCGCCCGCAACCCCGATCTGTTTCAGATTGACGTCGCCCACCTCACAATCTTTAACAAACGCAATCATATCGTCCTTCAGTTCTCCGCGCAGGTCGACACCTTCCGACTCGCCAAGCAGCTGAGCAAGCCTCAGCGCATCGCGTTTATGCTTTTTTACCTTCTTCGAATCAACGTTCTCCCCCGCTTCCCTTCTAGCTTTTAGGTCGAGATACGCCTTCGCTTTGAACGGGACAATGTATTCCGTACCCAGGACCGAAACGCCGCCTACGGTCCGAATTCCCTGAAGGAACAAGCTGTAGTAAGCATCGTCCAACAAAATTGCCGAAAGACTGCTTATGTTTTCATCAACGTGAATTGGCGCCACATCAATCCCCTCACGACCCTTTAGAAAGTCGGGGCACTTCGCGAAGAGTTCGATCATATGGGGGTAACCCGGCCTCTTAGGCTCTGTGAACCGATAAAAACATGAGCCTTTGCCTTCGCCCCAGCCGCAGCGGTAACCGCCATCACGCACCAAGTCCATATGGCTTCTGCCGTCTGAGGCAACCGGTCATCGGCGACAATTACCACATCAAAATCGTGAGTCGCCCTAAACGGAAGTCCCGCCTCCGCGAGCAAAATGTCGCATGCCGTGCCGCCGATAAGGGCATACGATCCTGCAGCTTCTTGCATATGCTGCTGAAATTCTTGGAGGCCTTCTACAGCGCTTCTTGCCATGGATATTCCCTTTCAAACATTCGATCGACTTCGAGCTGAATTCGCTCATCGTCAATTGCCGCCAAAGATAGCGCAAGCGAAATGTTGTCGACACGGGAGGAGTCGGCAAACACGGGCGCATAGCGCCACACTTGGATCATCGCCGTCTCGTTATCCGGCAACTCCCCGTCTGCGACTTCGAGGTCGCTCAGTTGACGCCATGCACTTCTTAAGACGGCCTTTTGTTCCATGCCCGGCGCAGCGAGCATCGAACGCGCGGCGAGCGCCGTCTCCCCGGCGTCAACAAGACAGTCGATCTGCGGCGTCTTCCTTGCAAAAAAGACCTTCGAGACAGGCGAGGAGAGCTCTGCCATGTGCTCACTGAGCAAAAGATCAACAGCAACAGGGAACACGACGACACGTCGCTCGCGACGCTCGCGCCTCGCGAGCCCCCTGTCAACAAGCTCGGTTATGGCCTCACTCGCGCGGCTTGCCGAAATCCCAAGCGCACGACAAAGGTCATAGGGACGATATGGCTCCTGGGCTACTCCCCAGATTGCGGCAACCTGTGCGTTGGGTGACATCTTGGTCGCGCGATTGCGAAACCGGGCACCGCCCCTCTCCGTGCAGGCTGTGCCCATAAATGGAAGAAAAGCCTGTCTACCTGGGCAGACAAAGGGAATCCCTTGTGCGATCAATGCTTTGCGCTGACGTGCATCGGCATCAGGAAACGAAACGACAACAGGAGTCTCCGCGCGTAAGGCTAGCTGACTATAGACTCTCTTAGCCTCGGGAAGCCCGACGCCAGTAGGCAAACTTGCAAGCAAAAACGAAAAACCGTTTGCGTCAACAGCGCGGACCTCAACCGCCCGCAGATGCAGCGGCAAGCGTGTGGATCCAGGCCAAGTTTTGGCCTTGGCGGAGAGGCCTAGTGCTTCTTGTAAGTAGATTAGCGCTTCGTTCATTTCCATCATTTTCGTTTGATTCCAGTTTATGTTGGAATTATACATAATTTTCGGAATTGACGAGATTCCTTTCGTGCATAAGCCCGCATTTGAGTTTTCAGAATGTCCCGGATCGGCGGGGCGATTCGGGATACAATGTCAATAGAAAACGACGCACCCCGCGTAAGTGTACGAGAGCGCGGGCGGCCTAGTTTTCTGGTTTTGTTAAATGCCCGGGCTCCGAACCCCGGGCATTCTTATTTGCGCTTGTTGCGGCGCAAATGCCTTCTACCGTCCGCACCGCGCGTGCGCCTACGGACCTTAAACCGAACCTCATACGAGTCAAGAAACGCGATGACGAACGTGCCCACCGCCGCGAGGGCGGCGAGCGCGTTAAGGAATTTCAGCATTTGGGGACCTCCGATCGAGTCGTCGGCCGCCCGCGCACGGAATGCGTCGCAAAGCCATTTTACTGCGAGTTTATGCACCCACAGCTGGTAAACGCAATAATTGCAAACATCTGTTCGATAGTCATACGCTCGATCCATCGGGCAATGGAACCTGGCTGCGTTATCCAAAAAAACGGGGCAAACTCCAGTGCGGAGTCTGCCCCGAAAAGAGAATGGCAAAGCAAGAACGTGGCTGGACGAGAAAAGTGTCCGCAAGTCTCATGGCCATCACATCCCACCTGCCAAAGGGATGGGTGGGCGAGCGTTACTCCTGCTCGGACTCCTCAGCCTGCTTACGGCTGCGGATGAGGTGCGCCACGCCGATGCACAGCACCGCGCCACCAGCGATCCAAGTGAAGGTCACGCCGTTGAGACCGGTGAGCGGGAGGCCGGAGCCCTTCTTGTTCTTGACGGTGAGAGTGACGGTGCCGTTATCAACAGACGGTTTCATAACGAGGTCAGAACCATTCTTGGTCGCACTGACACTCAGGTTATTATTCCCCTCATCATTGCCGAGACCATCAGCCGTGATGGTGAAGGTGAATTTGGGCAACGTGTTGTAGCCGTCGAGCGTGTGAGTCTCCTCGACCGTATAGGTACCAGCATCGAGGCCCTTGATATTAATCTCGCCGTTACGATCGGTCGTGAACTCATAGGAGTCGGCGCCGAGCGAACCATCCTCCTGGACAAACTTGGTGCCATCACCCTCGTCGGCGCCGGTGGCCTGGATGGTGAACTTTACGCCGCTGAGTTTAGCCGTCTCGTCTGCTGAGTCCCCCTTGACGAGCTTGAGCGCGTAAGTGTAATCGCGGACGGTATCGGGCACGGACTCACCCTTACCATCGCTCATGGGGTTGTTGGAATAGATGAGCTTGACAGTGTTCTCATTGCCCTCGCCACCGACGACTGCCTTATTGGGATCAAGCTGAGCGGTATACTCAACAAAAATCTTGGTACTAGACGAGAGGTTCGCAACGGCAAGTTTGAGATTATCGAACTTTACGGTCAGGGTTTGGCCGGCGCCGTTTTCAGCATTCTTGACTTCGGGAGTGAATCCAGAAGTAATTTCGACAGCGCTGGCACGATCGCTGCCTGCAAATACCTTAATGGAAGCGTCGGTAACCGTCAGGCCAGCAGAAAGCTCATCGCGAAACTCGTAGTAGTAACTATCGAACGAGGCCACATTTTCGGCAACGGTGCCGGTTAGCTGATATTTAACATTCTGACCAACCTGCGAGTCAGCCTTATCGGCCCATCCAGCGCCGGACTTGTCGTCCTTAATCTTCTTTGTAACCGTAGGTATACCAGTCTTCTCGGTAACCTCAACAGCACTACCGCCTATAACAGCGAAAATCGGCGAAGTACCAGTCTGCCTCAACTCGGAATAGCTGTCCTTAGTACCGATAGAACTATCGTCCGTCAGGAAGAGATAGTAGCCAGAGTTCTTAAAGGAAATTGAGGTGTCATCCGCGGCGAAAGCAGCGCTAGAAGCCCCCCTTGGCATGGCAGGAGTAGTGCCCTTGACCAAGTCGGCAATCGTATCGAGCAAATCGCCATTATTCACAACCCAAGAAGCGTCTTGGAGATTATCAGCCATCCAGTCAGCAACATCCTGCGCGGTGGGCGTTTTGTCTTCAGGAAGCTTCGACTTACTAGAATCGTAACCAGCACTCTGCTTAATTGCATTAATAATGCTAGCCTGGGTAGGTTCCGTTACATTTTCAGCCCATGCGACATCGGAAACGACCTTATCGCTTGCGCTAGTTCCATCAACCACTTTGGCATTAAAAATCTGATAAGCGACGAACTGCGTCTTTCTGTTGGGATTCGTTGCGTCCGTATTTTCTGCATTTTGCTTGATGGTGATGCGATTGTTCAGAGTAGTAGCAAACGCCATCGTGGCCGGGGCCATAACGCCACCAAAGCTCAGCGCTGCTGTGAGGCCTGCCGTTACTGCCAGGCGTGCGATGTTCTTGTTCATGCTCATCTTCTTTTCCTCTGCTTTCTGCTCGAATTCCATTTGATCTAAATCCGTCTGTCTGTGTCTTAGCATCTGCTTCGCTATGTCTCGCCCCGCTCTCTGTGGGGCTGCCAGCTACTCTTTATGGCTGCCACCTCCCCGCTTGACCAGGAGCGCGACCACGATGAGCGCGGCTCCGGCGACCGCTGCGGCGGCCGCGGCGTACATTGCCATATCGCCAGTCGAGGGCATAAAGCCTCCGGTGGTAATGCTAGGGGGTGTGCCGGTGGGCGTGTTGATGAGCGACGCCTCCAGGCTGCCCGTCGACCCGTCCGCGCTGTCGGCGCGCAGGGGCGACTCGGCCGTAATGGTGAGCTTGGGCTTGGCGGCGGCCACCTGGTCGACGTCCAGGCCCTCGGCCTTGACCGTCACGGAGCGCGTGTCCTCAAAGGCGGTGTAGCCCTTGGGCGCCTTGAGCTCGCGGACCTCCAGCTTGCCCGAGTCCACGCCCGAGACGGTCACGCGGCCGTCCTCGCCCGTGGTGACGGTGGCCTTGCCCTCCGCATCCCACGTGCCGTCGGCCGCCAGCGTGCGGCCGCGGTCGTCGGCGATGCTCAGGACCGCCCCGGCAAGCGGCTTGTCGCCGTCGCTGCCGCGCTTGGTGAGCGCGAGATCCCAGGTGTAGGCGCACGCATCGTCGCTCGGCGTGTGGGTGAAGCCGGCATCGCCGGACTGGTCGGCAAAGGGAGAGCGCGGGTAGCGTAGGTAGACCTCGTTGGGGTTGCCCTTCGCGATGCCATGGTTGCACGCGCTGTTGAGCGGCGCATTGTACACGGCGACCACGCGGGCGCCCGCGGTGAAGGCGTCGGCCCCGCCGAGCGCGGCGATGAGGTCGCCGGTGCGAACGGTGAAGGTCTTGCCGTCCGCCGCCACCTTGGTGGCGCACTGGGCCGTGATATCGGTCCAGCCCTTCGCGGGTTCGGTGCCGGCGCGGCCGTCCTTGCCGGCCGAGACGGCGTCGAAGCCGCCGTCCGCGCCCGCCGCCACGTACACGCGCATGCTCGCGGCCACCTTGGAGGGGTCGAGCCCCGCGCTCATGGTGTCGACGAACCGCACCGTATAGGTGTCGTAGGCCGTGAGGCCCGCCGGGACCGTGGCCGAGAGGCGCCAGTACAGGTCGTCGGCGACCGTGGCGTCGGCGGCCTTCTGCCAGGCGGCGGTGCCGTCCTCCAGCACATGCTTGGCGACCTTGGGGGTCGCGGCCTTGGGCTTGACGGTGACGGCGCCGCCGCCCACCAGGGCCATGATCGGCGCGGTGCCGGCCTCGTTCTGGGCGATGGCGTCGTCGTCGGCGACGATGAGCCAGTAGCCACAGGGCAGCTCGGCCGTCGTGCCCGCATTAAGGGCCACGGACTTGGCGCCAGAGCTCTGGAGGGAACGAGCGAGCTGTGCGCTCAGCGCGCTCGTAAGGTGGGAATCGGTGTTGAGCCACTCGGCAGCTTCCTGCGCGGTGGTCTGGGAATTGGGCATGCCGGCGCTGCGCAGCACGGGCAGTGCGGCGTCGCGCACGGCGTCGCTTGCCCAGGCGAGGTCGGTGGCGATCTTGGCGTCGCTGTCGCCGTCGACGACGTTGGCGCTAAAGATCTGGTAGGCGTCGTAGCTGCGCGCCACGGTGCCGCTCACCGTGATGGAACCGGTCGAGGTCGGCACGGCCTGCGCGGATGCGGGGAACACAACCGCGCAGGTGCCGATCAGGAGGGCAAGCAGTGCAAACAAGATCGGGAAGGAGCAAACTTTCTTATTCACGATGCTCACCTCCCTTCGCATTCGCCTTGCGACGAATGTGCATCCAGGCCGCAGCAGCGCAAAGCACCGCCGCGCCGGCAAGGTACGTCAGAGTGACGCCCGACATACCAGAAAGGGGCAGAGTGGTGGAGTAGGTGTTGGTGAAGGTTGGGGTGTCAGTGTCGGTGAGCTCGTGATCCGTGGTATCGGAGTTTATCCACTCGCCATTGGAGTTAACGGTCCCCTTCTTGTAGGTCACCTTACAGTCGATGGCTCCTTTGGTGTCATCCGTTGCCACGACCTTAATCTCGTAGACCGACTGGTCGAATTTGTAATGCGAGAAAATCGAGCTATCGTTCTTCTCACGCACGTAGTACGTGAAGGTCTTGGAAGCACCGCGACCCGGAACCTCAGAATCGTTCCGCTTCAAACTGCCAAGGTTGTACTCAATCTCGGGGAACTCAAGCGTCTGAGTCTTTTTGTCATTAGCCGTCGTCTTGACCGTCGTAGCGCTATCAAACCTCCCGTTATCCGCAAACTCGAGCGTAAACTCCTTCATCTCGCCACCCTCAACGACCTTAGTCGCCTTGGGAGTCCAAGAGCCGGTGGAGGTGTACTGGGTGTTGGTGAAAGTCGCACCTTTAGTAGTAAGTGCAACGCATGCAACGTCGCCTTCAGACGTTGGGGTAACCACGGTCTCAGGCTCAGTAGTGCCATCAGACATCTTGGTGATCTTCACGTTACTTACCGTGTAGTACCTGTATTTAATACCAAGCACCTCGTGCATCCTGGTCCGATCCTCTGTGACCGTAGGATCTATCTTGTAGATAGCCTTGTCGTAATTAACGTCCTTGTCCGTGCCTGGAACCTCTACCAAGTAGTAAACAAGATCGTCATCGGCATAAACTTCACCCAGATCAAAGGTGAAATTTCCATTCCCATCGTTTTTCACCGTATTGACCACCGAGCAGCCATTGAGCTGAAGAGTGTCATTGGCATCAAAACTCGGCACCGTATATCCCGTAACCTGACCGTTCTTATCCTTAATCTCGTTCTGCTTGAGTAGCTGGAAATCAAAGTCATTTCCTTCAAGCGTGCCGTCCTCAAGCACCTTGGTGCCATTGAGCTTCATCTTGGGGTAAACCTTGACTTCTTGGGTGGAGCCAGCGACAACGTTGCCGTTGGTCATGATTCCGCCACCGTGGATGTTGGAGCTGTTGCCCGTGATGTAGAGCGTGGCTAACCCTTTAGCAGCTTTTTGATCTTCAGCGGACGGATCAGACTTTAAGCCAATCAAATACTTAGCCTGAGCGCCCTCGTACTTGCCGATAGACGTTGACGTATTGTCGTCGATCGTGCCCGACCAATTGGCAGCTCCGCCACCAAGCATCTGGCCAGTTACGGCTGCGATATACGGATTATTTTCAGAATTGTTAGAGTCGTGAACTAGGAAAAGGTCCTTATGACCGGCACTTATAAAATCTGGGGTTATTTCGCCGCCTTTCGGGTCTTTATCCCAGTCCTCGCTCTTGTCGTTAGTGCCGCCCGATCGATGTGCACCGTCGTGGTCAGTGTTGTCATAAATCGCAATACCGTAGGTATCGGTAATAGCAGTCTTACCACTCGGGCAAGCGGCAAACCCGCCGCCAAAGCCCTCGGCATGATTGTTGGTAATCAATGCGTTATAAATCTTGAGGCTTGCCGACTCAACGCCTTGGTCGCTGTTGCCGCCTTGGACGAACACTCCGCCGCCACCCCAGTCATTAGTGGTATTGGTCGTATTGTTAGTGATATATGCCTTAGTGCCAGAAGGAACGTTGAACTCGCCCTTGGTAGGCGCTGCGATGCGGATACCGCCGCCCTCCGAGTTTTTTGCAACATTGCTAGCTATGGTTCCACCAGAGAACGTAAACGTGGAAAGAGCTCGATTCCAAGCGCCACCATAAACGCCGCCGCCAGCCTCAGCAGAGTAGTTGCCAGTGATGTAGCCACCGTTAATCTTCAGACTGCCGCCATTAAAAGCAGCAATGCCGCCGCCACCGTGGCAACCGCCGCCCTTGTGCACCCAATTAGTCGAATCGGTATCTTGGTAGAACTGATACTTGTTATTGGTGATGTAGCCGCTCGTAACGTTAACGGTTGATTCGAACGCACAGATACCTGCGCCGTAGCCAGACTGGCTACCAAACGTACCGTTGCCGGAGATAATGCTGCCATCCACGTTGACCATTGAGCCCTTAGCGTACACGCCGCCGCCATTGGGAGCGTAGTTACCTGCGATAACGCCACCGGTTAGATTAAGGGTCGAAGCAGCACCCTTTTCATTAGACACCATAATGCCAGCGCCGGTGCCCGAGGTTCCCGTAGAGGCGCCGCAAACGTAGCCACCGCTCATATTGACGGTAGAACCGTTCTCGGCGTAGACCAAGTTGGCAACTTTACAGCCCTGTCCTTGCGTCAGCACGCCACTTTCAAGATTGAACGTACCGCCCTTACCATTAGTGCCATAAAGATTGATGAGCTTCAATTGGTCGTTACCACTGCACGCCACGATGGCGCCGCCGATGGTAGCTTCGTGTTTATAAAGAGCCTCGGTAGTGCTAATGCCATCTGGATTTACGGACGATCCGGTTACATAGTAGGTGAGATTTGTAGGAATATTAGAAGTCTCATCAGGGGCCACAGAGGCAAGGTTGCCATTTTTGCTAGATGTGTTGTCGGAGCATACATATTTGTCGCCCGTCGGATCATCCACTGCAGCTTGCTGACCGTCCATGACGGTTAACTTTGCGCCGCCAGTGATATTAAACAGGGGCTGATCCGGACTCTTGTACTTTATCTTGTAGCCGTTAAGATCCAGCTTGATATTGCTGTCCTCCCTGCCAAGCTGGATTGTCGAGCTGGTTTCGATATCATTCACAAGTTTGAAGCTAGCAACATCGCTTGCATTCTCCAGCTTGTTTTTCAGATCGTCAGCAGTTCGTATTTCAGCGGATGCTGCTTCAGCCTGCCCGCCTTCCGCAGCCAGCATTACGGCATTGCCAACCGACGACTCGCCGTCTTCGACCTGCAACTCGCCCTCAGGCTGATCCTCAGACTGACCCTGCTCAACACCATTTGAGGGGTCGGCCTCGTCACCCTCGACCTCGTCACTTTTCTGGTTTTCGGTATCCCCGTTGTTGGTGTTGTCTACATCAGTAGACTCACTTGAGGAACCCCCCCCCATCACAGCTTCCTCGGTAGAAACCGTCTGGGCGTCGTTGGCAATGGCCTGCGAGATCGGGGGCATGACGAGCGACAGTACCAGGCTCAAAACGGAGGCTCCGCACAAAACGCCTGCCAGTACACGGCGCGTCGCTTTTTTACTCTGCTTAGTTTTTTCTGAATTCGCTTTCATCGATGTCTCCTCCCCAAGAGACCGCGATCTTGCTCTTTCACTATCAAACGTATCTGCGCAACCTGTGATTGCGCACGCTTGTAGTACTTATTGTAACGATTGTTTGAACATCTAAGCAAAAATACCGATAGTTTTGTAGCGAATTCTCAATTCTCTTGACATTTGCTCGGATTAACCTTCGTTTATTCGCTCTGAAATATCTGTTTCTACTGGTAATTAAGTTAGTTATCAGTTTTTTAATAGCATTTTATTTATTTGCACAACATTTTGCTCAAGAGCAAGCATCCTGTGAACAGTCGAAAATCGACCATGAGCGGTAGGTCATTAACCGGGAGGAATAGACTACCAAATTGATGGGAATATCTTTAACCCATCGGTGGTGAGAAGCGTAATGTTCAGACAACCATATCTGAATTTGCGCGCAGATTTTAGGCATCAATTCGCCCAAATCGCCTGAGGCCACCGC
Organism: Collinsella aerofaciens; assembly: GCF_040910325.1. Classification (GTDB taxonomy): domain Bacteria; phylum Actinomycetota; class Coriobacteriia; order Coriobacteriales; family Coriobacteriaceae; genus Collinsella; species Collinsella aerofaciens_BL. The sequence continues at coordinate 76,866 of NZ_JBDGAV010000005.1, forward strand.
AAAGGTGCCTGTTCCTCTTGTGGTGGCTCTCCCCCGGCGCTACAGCAGATGCTCCTCGATAAAAATCGCGATGCCGTCTTTGTCGTTGCTGGCGGTTACAAAATCGGCGGCGGAGCGGGTGGCATCGCTGCCATTTGCCATGGCCACACCCACGCCGGCGTCGGCCACCATGCCGGCGTCGTTGTCCGCATCGCCGAACACGCAAATGTTCTGGAGTCCCATGTCATTGAGTTCCGCGACGCGCCGCAGGCCGCGCGTCTTGGACACGCGCGGATCCATGAACTCGTAGAGCCGCTGCGTGGTCTGTAGAGCAGCCGCCTTAACGGCGCCGTCGGCGAACGTCGACGCCCGCTTGATGACCTGCGGCATCGCCTCGGGCGCCATGGTAAACATCACCTTGGGCTGCGGCTCGCGCAAAAACTCGGCAAAGTCGACCACCTTGTAGGGCACGCCGTCGACACGCGACAGGTGCTCGACGCACGCATTGCTCTCGGGCACGTAGAACACGCCGTCTCGGGGGCAGACGGGCGTTGCCGGAAGGTCCGCCATGTGTTTGCAGATGCGCGCGATGGTTTCGCCCGGCAGCGGGTAGCTCAGCTCGTTGATGCCGTGCGCGCGGTCGATGACCTCGGCGCCGCCACAGCCCACCATCACGTCTACCAGACCGTCGATGCCCCAAAGCTCATACATGGCCTCGGTCGCGTGGGCGTCGCGCCCGGTGCACAGGCCAAAGAGCACGCCACGCTCGCGCAGAGCGCGGATCGCCGCCGCAGTGCGCGGGGACACCGTGTGCTCGCTCGTGAGCAGCGTGCCGTCGATATCGCAGAACACGGCTTTGATGTTGCTGAATGTGGCGTCCATGGGGGCCTTTCTGGGTAGTGTGGCGATGTTGGATGCAATCGGAAATGGAGTACATGGTATACCAAGGCACGAGCACGGCTCGCCAAAGCAAAAACCACCACAAAGGTGCCTGTCCCCTTTGTGGTGGAAATGACGTTTGCCCAGATAAAACCTGCCAAAATAAACCTGTCCCTTTTTGGCAGGTTAGCGATCCAAATGCCTACGTCCAAACAGCAGCAGCGCCGCGGGGACCGCCGTTACGACTATGCCCGCTCCTACGAGCGTCTGCTGCACGCCAAATGTCGCCGCCAGCCACGGGGCAATCGCCAGCGGAGCCACGCCGGCGAACATGTTTCCAAAGCCCATGACCGAGTTGACGCGGCCGAGTTGCTCGAGCGGGGCCGTCGTTTGCACAATGGTGTTGTGGAGCGGGTTGACGACGCCCCAGGCCACGCCCAGGGCGATCTGGCCGATAAGGGCCACTCCCACGTACGGCGTGCCCACGTAGAGCAGGCTTCCCAGGCCTACGGTCATAAGCGCCACGAGCAACGTTTTAAGGCTGACGAAGCGCGGCGGCATGCGAAGCGCGACCACGGCGCCCAGCACCGCGCCCACGCCGCAGGCCGACGAAAGCCAGCCCATCCATTCGACGCCGACGTGCAGGACGTCGCGATAGAAGAACGACTCCAGCGGATCGAAGGCGCCGTAGCCAAAGTTCGAAAGGAAGATGATGCAGAAGAGCAGGGCGAGGACGCTGTTGGTGAAGACCGTCTTGATGCTGGTCGCGAAGGTGGCGCGGGCGGGCGTGTTGGGGCTGGAGCTTTGGCCCGCGCGCCCGGCGATGCGGCCTTCCCTCGGCTTAAACCCCCAGCCGGCGATAAGCGCCAGCACGGTAAAGAGCATCATGAGCACGAACACCGCGCGCGACGATGCAGCCGCCGCGGCAAAGCCGCCCAGCGTGGGGCCAACGATGATGCTCACGTTGGAGAACATGGTGATGGTGGAGTTGATGTCTTTGAGCTCGACAGGGTCGTCGGTGAGATAGGCCGGATAGGACGTGGCGATGGGCTGGGCGAATCCCATTACAAAGCCCAAGAGTACCGCGCCGGCAAGGACCGTCTCGGTCGCGTCGCCAAAGGCGATGATCGCCGCGCCCGTTGCCAGTGTGCCGACGATGCTCAGCCAGAAATGGCGGCGCGGACCCCAGGCGTCGAGCGCCGCGCCACCCGCAAAGGACCCCAGGATCACGAAGACGTTCATAAACATGACGGCCAGCGACGTCGCGACGACCGAAGCGCCGTCCGCATAGGTGAGCGTTCCGATAACGCCGATAAAGTAGCTGGTCTGGAAGCCGGTGTAGATGAGAAATCGCATTGCCACCAGGCGCTTGGCCCGCGCGGACAGCGATGGTTGGGATTTAGGAAATGGAGATGTAGACATGTGGGCTCCTTGTTGCATACGAATACGGGCCGCAGGCATTGACCGCCGACCATCGACTCAATCTTTCTCTATGTAACGTTAAGGACGCATCGGGCCCCTTCTCTCCGTCTTCGCCCGGATGAACTACTTGGTAGATTTTAAGGCATGTCCCAAAAATCTACCAAAGCAAAGGCCACCACAAAGGTGCCTGCCTGTGGTGGCCCAATGATATGGCAGCGTAGCGAGCCGGTTCCAAGTGCCCCAGGTCGCCCCGAAAGAGGAGCGACGCGTACTTTGGTACGCGAGCGACGGCTTGAGGGGCGAGATGGGGTGCTTGGGGCCGGCGCAGCGTCAAGCCTGAAGGTGGTCTTGGATCAGGTCGCAGATGGCTCGGGCGTCGTTGATGTTGATGGCTCGGGTCGCGAAGCCGGCGTCGAAGGCCTGGCGCGCCAGGGCCTCGTTGCAGGCTAAGGCCAGCGTGCGGCCGTCGACCAGATCGAGCGAGCTCTTACCGCGAAGACGGTCGACACCGGAGCGCGCAACCACGATATTGTCGAAGCCCTCGGTCTTGTAGCCCTCGATGATTACCACGTCGACATCGCTGTAGCGCGACAGCAGCTCGCGCGCGGGCATCTCGTCCTCCTCGCGCGTGTCGGCGTACTCCGCCCAGCGCGTGGCGCAAATGAGACCCACGTGCTTGGATCCCGCCTGGTGATGGCGCCAGGTATCCTTGGCGGGCACGTCGATATCAAAGCCGTGATGTCCATGATGCTTGAGCGAGCCCACGCGCAGGCCACGGCGGGTAAGCTCAGCAATGACCTTCTCGACAAGTGTGGTCTTGCCCGAGTTCTGGTAACCGATAAACGCGATTGCTGGGGCGGCCGGAGTGGGAGCTGCGGGCACGGCCGGGGCGGATGCGCTCGCGGGCACGGTGCCATCAGTAGCGGCGGCCTCGGCAGCAGCAGCTTGACGTTCCGCGCGATCCCACACGCCCGAGCGTCCGCCCTCCTTGTGCAGCAGGCGCACATCGACGATCTCCATACCACGATCAACGGCCTTGCACATGTCGTAGATGGTCAGGCATGCGGCACTCGCACCGGTCAGTGCCTCCATCTCAATGCCGGTCTTGCCCGTCACACCGGCCGTGACCAGCACATGGAAGCCGACCTGTCCGTCCGGACGCGCCGGCGCCCAGCCCTCGGGCGCGTCCTCGGCCGGCATTCCTGCCGCAGCGATGGGCGCAATGTCGCACTTGCTCTTGGTAATGAGCAATGGATGGCACATGGGGATGATGTCGCTCGTGCGTTTGATGGCCATAATGCCCGCCACGCGTGCGCAGGCAAGCACGTCGCCTTTTTTGGCGCGGTCCTGCAGCACCATGGCTTGCGTCTCGGGATGCATGAGGATGGTGCCCTCGGCGATGGCGATGCGGTGCGTCTCGGCCTTGTCAGACACGTCGACCATGCGCACCTCGCCTTTGGCGTCCACGTGCGTCAGCTCGTCGCGACGGGCGTCGCGGGCGGGCTCGGTCGCAGCGCTGGCAGTCGGCTGCGCGGACGCGTCAGCGTTACCAGCATTCGCCGCAGCCGTGACTTTGTGGGCAGACATCGCGGCCCTGCGAGCGGCCTTGGTGGCATCGGCGTACCTGCTCTTGGCCATATGATCATCCTCCGATTTGGGACATAAATCGTTGCGTGCCCTCAATTATCGCGTGTTCCTGCGGTTTGTGGGCCACGGCATCGCGCCAAATCGAAAGTACCTGCATATCATCACCACGGCGCAGGGCGTCGCGCACCGAATACTCGGCATCGCTGAACAAACAGGGGCGCACGCTGCCGTCCGCCGTCAGGCGCAGACGGTTGCAGCTCGCGCAAAAATGGTTGGACATGGCGCTGATAAAGCCGACCGTGCCCGCCGCTCCTGGAAAACGCCAGTATCGCGCGGGACCCGCGCCGGCAGGGGCGTCGTTGGTCTCGAGCGGCTCAAGCTCACCCAGGCCAACCGCAGCGGCCCCGGCATTGATGCGCGCTCGCAGCTCGTCACTCGGTACGGTGTCGCTTGCGTCCCACAGCTCGGGATTGAGCGTGGGCGCATGCGGGTCCACGGCGCAATGCGAGCTCGTTCGCTCGTCGCCAATGGGCATGTATTCGATAAAGCGCAGGTGGATGGGGCGGTCGACGGTCAGCCGTGCGAGGGCCGCCACATCCTGGTTGAGCCGACGCACTACAACGCAGTTGACCTTAACGGGCTCAAAGCCCCAAGCCAGCGCCGCGTCGATGCCAGCCATGGTCTGCTCGAGTCGACCCAGGCGCGTGATCTTTCCAAAGAGCATAGGGTCGAGTGTGTCGAGCGAGATATTAACGCGGTTAAGCCCGGCATCTTTGAGCTGTGGTGCCAACTTGGGCAGCAGAGCGCCATTGGTGGTAAGCGAGATGTCCTCGATCTGCGGAATCGCGCGGATGTCACGAATGAGCGGGATGATACGGCGGCTGACCAGCGGCTCGCCGCCCGTCAGGCGTACGCGGCGAATGCCCTCCCCCGCCACCAAACGCACAAAGCGGGCGATTTCCTCGGCGCTGAGTAGCTCGTCGTGTGCGCGGGGTGCCACGCCGTCGGCTGGCATGCAATAGATGCAGCGGAAATTGCACTTGTCGGTAACGGCAATGCGCAGATAGTTGATATCGCGGCCAAAGCCGTCATGTTGCACGTGCCCGTCCACGCAGCCCTCCCCTCGCGCGGCGTTTTATTCTTCGGAAAACATAATACCCCACGAAAGAATCATGCCGACACCCGTACGACAGGACAGGTCGCTTCGAGCAAAACGGACTTTCCAAGCCCATCCTCAGCACGCAAACCATCACAACATTCGATGCTTTTCCCGTTTTTGGCAAAAAACGTCGAATGTTGTGATGGTTTGCCTGCCCACGGCACCCCGTAGAAGGACCGGAACGTCCCTAAAGGCCGCCGTCCCAGTGCCGAATCACGAATTCTCGTAGGTCGTTCTGACGTTTCTGGAACGCTTCGCTTCGGTCGCACTTAAGGCCCATAGCGAGCGCGATGGCATTCATTGCCCGATGCAATTGCAGTTGATGGGCAAACTGAGTCCCGGTGAGGACGATCATCTTAAAGCCCAGCGCGCTCAGCACGGTCATACGCTCCGCATCCGACGCGCTGCGCTGTTTATCAAGATGGTCCGAGCCGTTGTATTCAATCCCCGTACCGCTCGCAGGCGCATATACGTCGATCTCGAAATACCCGGACTTAGCGAGATATTTGAACTCGCTGGGAACATCAACCCGGTGGTTGAGCTCGATCTTGGCGTATCCCAGCCCTCCCTGGGAACGTTTTGCTACGACCATGATTGCGGTGGCCGTCTCCATGGGCGATCGCGCGCCATCGTGCACGCGCCTGAGCACGGCGGCCGCGCGTATGGCCCCCTGACGAGATCGGTTCTCATTGCAATAAGCAATCAAATCGGCAACGGTATACCTCTGCCCCATCTCGATATAATCGTCTGTCGACAGATGATTCAAATGGTATCGGGCGCAGATTTCATACCCATATTCCAGCTGCTCGGGCTCACTCATCCACGAACCCGCTTGGACAAAGCACATGGCCTCATCAACCACTAGAAGGCCCTCTGCCACCTCAAGAAGATGGTCTGGAGGTATCGGCGCTCCAAACACGTGGCACCTAAATCCAGCCGGCGTCGAGCGCTCAAAATCGAAGTTGACGAGCGTGTCGATATGATCGAGCTCTTCTCGTGGAATACCAAGCGCAACCAGATAGTCGGTAACGATCCCAACTGCCGTTGAAGCCCTCAGCCCCTTGGCATCGAGTCCCAATTTGGGCAGGCTCGCGGTCGGTTCCGCCTCGTTGGCAAGCGAGTCCTCATCGTATAGGCTGCTTGCTCGCGAGAGCGGCTCGGACGGGCGCGCCACGTTGTGGTACAGCCAGGCAGTCTTATGGGACAGGACGATCGGCAGGTCCATGAGCCCTCCAATGGAGTCGGATAACCAACCTTATTCCCCTGCCCACGGGTCCGCACACCTTTGTGCGCAAGAAAGCGATTCCCCCCCCCCGATCGAGTGGCAGAAAAACCATCACAACATTCGATGTTTTTCCCGCTTTTGGCAAAAAACGTCGAATGTTGTGATGGTTTGAGGCGAGGTGGGAGGCGCGAAGGACCAAAGCATCGTACTTTGCAGGGCGCGTGCCCGTATTCAATTGGAAATGACCGCGCTCGGAGCGTGACTTTTTCGCCCCACTGCCAACATAAACCTTGACTCTACAAGCGTTGTAGGGTTTTCACTACACTGATACGTAAACAAACCCAGCCAGAAAGCCCCGCCCATGGAACACGACCTCACACGCGGCAATGTCCTTAAGACCATCGCGGTCTTTGCCCTGCCCTATATGCTCTCGTACTTTTTGCAGATGCTCTACGGTATGGCCGACCTGTACATGATGGGGCAGTTTAGCGGCGCCGCCGGCATCACCGCCGTGGGCAATGGCGCGCAGACGCTCTATATCATTACCGTGACGCTCGTGGGCCTGGCCATGGGAACGACGGTCATCGTCGGCCATGCCGTGGGTTCGCGCCGGTTTGACCGTGCCGAGACCGCCATCGGCAACACTATCACACTCTTTATGGGCGTCTCGGTGGTGCTGGCCGCCATCTTGTTTGCACTATGCCCGCAAATCGTGGCGCTCATTGGCACGCCGGCCGAGGCAGTCGAAGGCACCGCTGCCTACCTGCGTATCTGCTTTGTCGGCATTCCGTTTATCGCCGCGTACAACATCCTCTCGGCCATCTTTCGCGGCCTGGGCGATTCGCGCTCGCCCATGTACGTGATCGGCGTGGCATGCATCATTAACATCGCGCTCGATTTTCTGTTTATCGGCCACATGGGGCTCGGCCCCGTGGGCGCGGCGCTCGGCACGGTGACCGCGCAGACGGCCAGCGTTGCCCTCGCGCTCGTGTGGCTCAAGAGCCGTCGCACGAACATCCATGTTAAGCGCAGCGACCTGCGTCCCCAGCCCGAGGTGCTCAGCAGCATTCTTAAAATCGGCGTGCCCGTGGCAGTACAGGACGGCTGCATCCAGGTGGCGTTTATGTTTATCACCGTCATCGCCAACCATCGCGGCCTGGTCGACGCCGCCGCCGTGGGCCTGGTCGAAAAGATGATCAGCTTTTTGTTCATTGTGCCGAGCTCCATGGGTGCCACCGTCAGCGCGCTCACGGCGCAAAACGCCGGCGCGGGCAAGGGCGATCGTGCACGTCAGGTGCTCAAGGACGCTATGACGATCTCGGTGGTGTACGGCTGCCTGATCACGGTGCTGATGTGGCTGGTGGCACCGGCGTTTATTGGCTTTTTTGCCAAGGACCCCGCGGCGGTCGCGGCCGGCACCGGCTATATGCACAGTTATATTTTCGACGCAATCTTTGCTGGCATCCACATTTGCTTTAGCGGCTTTTTCGCTGCGTATGGCAAGAGCTACATCGGCTTTGCGCACAACGTGCTGGCCGTGGCGCTCATTCGCGTGCCGGGCGCGTGGCTGCTGTCGAACGCCTATTCCGACACGCTGTTTCCCATGGGCATCGCGTCGCCGTGCGGATCGATTTTGTCGGCAGTCATCTGTGTTGTCGCATTTACCGTACTCAACCGCCGCGGAGCTTTTGACAAACTGATGGCGTAGCGGGGCAACGCGAAATCGCCCTCATCGACGACATCATCAGCGACGACCCGGCGACCCAAGTGACGCGGATCGCGGTGCCGGTTGCCCCAGCAAAGTAAGAACCGCCCGGAAGGCATCATGCTTCCGGGCGGTTCTTACTAATCATCATCCAGCAACTCGAATCGATTTCTAGATATCACCAATGCAGCATAATCTTGGCTTTGGTGAAAAACATGGGCAATCACAACGTCCTCGTTATCGTAGTAATAAAGCATTACATAAGAATTAACGAGGCAAGCATGGTAACCAAGCACTGCAAGCTCGGGTAACTTCGATAAGCCGTAGTCAACTACACCACTTTGAAGAAGCTGGAGCTGGCTACGGTATTTATCAAGAAAGTGCCAGGCAGTAAAAATACCATGCCCCAATAGATAATCAACGATATCGTCAACTTCTTGTTCAGCTGTAGGCAGAATCTTGACGTTATAGGCCATATTTTGCCTCAAGGTCATCGAGAGCCTCAAAGGCATCACGCGCCGTGCCAGCAGCACGCTCCCGCTCGGCCACAGCTATACGAGCCATCAGACGAGCCTTAGCCTGTTCCTGAACCATGAGGTCGTAGTCCTCGGATCGAAGTACAACAAATTTGCTATAGCCGTTTTTTGTAACAGTCACTGGACCAGTAGTAGTTTCAACGAGCTCCGAGAATTTCGCGGTGTCCCGCATATCTTTAATTGGAACGCAAACAGGCATGGCACACTCCTAACATAATTGTGTACATAATTATGAAGTATAGCTCAGCTAACGAGCGTCGGCTACAGGATAACCGCCATGCCGGGGACAGTCCCCGATATGGCGGTTTTACTCCTCCGGAATCGGAAACGCACGGATGAACTCTGCAGGCGAGAAGGTCTTGATGGTCGAGCGCACAAAAGCAGCGCGGTCACGCGTGATGATAAAGTCCACGCCGGCACGCTCGGCCATCGCACGGATACAGCCGTCCTCAAAGTCCGGCTCATCGGAATAGGCGGAGGTAAAACAAGCTTCTTGGTCGAGAGGCTCTACCGAATAGCTCTTAAGACAGTCGCGCACTACCTCGCGGGCGCGCGCCTCGCCTGCCTGTTTAGTGAGAATGTAGTACGCGTCCTTGAGAGAACAGGCCGAAACAACGCCCTCGATAAGCCCCACGTCGACGAGCCCCTTGATCGTTTGCGCCGCTGCGTGCTCCGGCCGGCCCGGCAGCACACAATCGAGCAGAAAATTGGTATCGAGAAATGCCCTCATAGGTAGCGCTCCCTCGCGACGCGCTTTTCATCTTCAACCGTCATCGTATCGAGCGGCGTTCCCTTTGGCATGTTAGCCACGATATCGAGATACTCCTGGTAGTCCTCATTCTCCGCGAGCATCTCACGGATCTCCTTCCAGGTGATCTTGGGATGCCACATCGTACCCATGTCGCGCTTGGGCTTGTCCGAGCCGCACGTCGGTTTTGTGCCCCCACGCTCCTGGGCAGCATCATATTCCACTGCAACCGGGCCTTGATAGTCGAGCGGCACGATTTTGAACAACGGCTTGCTCCGCTTGAAGACCACAACCTCCTCGCCATCATTGGCAACCCTTTCGGCCACCTGCGTAAGGTTTTGGCGCAGCTCCGAAAACGCGACGGTAACCATAACTGCTCCTCTCAACATATATCTTTACTGCTAAGTATACACGTTAATGTTAATGTTAAAGTGTATAAAACTCATTACAATGGGGCAGCCCCGTTGTGGGACCTCACTGCGAGGCCCCTTTGCTTTGTATGAATCTTCTATCGCTCCGGAACGACACCGCTCCGCAGGGTCACCCTCGGCAACCTACATGACGCAGATCATGCTGCCCGCCACCACGCCCAAATAAAAACCTCCCGGAAAGTATCAACCTTTCCGGGAGGTTTTCTAATTTGATTATCGATGTCCTAAGCCTGGGGCACCTCGCCAGTAGCCAGGATCTGCTCGAGTGCGTCCTCGTCCAGCACAGGCACACCCAGCTGCTCGGCTTTGGTGAGCTTGGAGCCCGCTTTGGGGCCGGCAACCAGGTAGCTCGTCTTCTTTGACACACTGCCCGAAACCTTGGCGCCGAGCACCTTGAGCGCCGCGCCTGCCTCGTCGCGCGTGCGGTTGATGAGCGTGCCGGTGAGCACGAAGGTCAGACCCGCGAGCGGCTGTGCGTCGGCGAGCTCGCCTGCCACGCCAGCGTCGGCTGCGGCTTGCGCATGAGCGGCGCCCAAGTCGACCTCGAGAGACAGGCCCACTTGGCGCAGACGCTCCAGCACGGCAAGATTTTCGGGCACGGCCAGGAACTGCTTGACGCTCGCCGCAATCTTGGGGCCAATGCCCTCGCACTCGGCAATATCCTCTTCGCTCGCCAAGATGAGCTTGTCAATCGACAGGAATCGCTCGGCGATGACCTCGCCCACGCTCTTGCCCACGTGGCGGATACCCAGGGCAAACAGCACACGACCGAGCGGCTGGCTCTTGGACTTGTTGAGCTCGGCGATGATTTTCTCAGCCGTCTTGAGGCCCACCGGAATGGGGTCGCCCTTCTTGACGCCCTTTTTGCTGTTGGAGCTGGCATAGGTGCGCCCCGTGTCCAAGCCGGCGATGTCGTCAACCGTGAGCTGGTAGAAGTCCGCGACATCGTGGATCAGGCCGGCGGCGATCATCTTGTCGACGATCTCGTCGCCCAGGCCGTCGACGTCCATGCAGCCGCGGCTCACCCAGTGGAGCAGGCGCTCCTTGAGCTGCGCGGGGCAGTCGATGGAGACGCAGCGGTAGGCGACCTCGCCGTCCTCGTGGACCACGGGGCTGCCGCACACGGGGCAGACCTCGGGCATCTGCCAGTCGACCGAATCGGCCGGGCGCTTATCGAGCACCGGGCCCACGACCTCGGGGATTACGTCGCCTGCCTTGTGCACGATGATGGTATCGCCCTCGCGCACGTTTTTGCGACGGATCTCGTCGATATTGTGCAGCGTGGCGCGCGCGATGGTGGAGCCGGCAACCGTCACCGGGTCGAACTCGGCGACCGGCGTGAGCACACCGGTACGGCCCACCTGGATGCGAATTTCGCGCAGGACGGTCTGCTTTTCCTCGGGCGGGAACTTAAAGGCAATGGCCCAGCGCGGCGCGCGGGCGGTAAAGCCCAGGTCGAGCTGCTGCTGGAAGCTATCGACCTTTACGACCACGCCATCGATGTCGTAATCCAGGTCGCCGCGATGCTCGAGCGCCTGGGCACAGAACTCGTGGACCTCGGCCGGCGTGGCGCAACGAGCCACGTTGGGGTTGACGCTAAAGCCGGCGCTACGCAGCCAATCGAGAAACTCGCGCTGGCTGTGGACGTGCAGCGGGTCGGTATCGGCGATGGCATAGATAAAGGTGGCCAGGTCGCGGCGCGCCGTGACCTTGGGATCCTTTTGGCGCAGGCTGCCGGCGGCGGCGTTGCGCGGGTTGGCGAAGGGGTCGCGGCCCTCGGCATCGGCCTCGTCGTTCAGACGAACAAAGCTGCCCTTGGGCATATAGACCTCGCCGCGCACCTCGATGGTGCGCTCGCGGTCGACGTCCATGTGGGCGAGCGCCGGCTCGGACAGGTGCATGGGCACATCCTTGATGGTGCGGACGTTGAGCGACACGTCCTCGCCCGTGGTGCCATCGCCACGTGTGGCCGCACGTACGAAGGTGCCGTTTTGGTAGGTAAGGGCCACGCCCAGGCCGTCAATCTTGAGCTCGCAAGTATAGGTGACGCTACCGGCACCGAGCGCATCCTCGGTACGCTGGAGCCATGCGTCGAGCTCGTCCAGATCCATGGCATCGTCCATGGAATACATGCGTGCCATGTGCGTTACCGGCGTAAACTGCTCGCTCACGTATCCGCCCACACGCTGGGTATAGCTGTCGGGTGTCACCAGGTCGGGATAGGCCGCCTCGATCTCCTGCAGCTCAACGAGCATTTTGTCGAAGGCGGCATCCGTGATCTCGGGTGCATCGAGCATGTAGTAGCGGTACGCGTGGTAATCGAGCTCGTGGCGCAGCTCGGCCGCGCGCGCGGCGGCTTGGGCACGGGCATCGGCCGGTGCAGCGGTATCCGTGCTCGCTGGCGTTTCGGTATCGATGTCCACGCCGTCACCAAACAGGCTCGATTGCTCCATAGCGGCACTCCTTCGCTCGATTTCAAACGGATACAAGAGTACCACCGGTCGCAACGGGGCCGAATAGCCCTTTCGAACCGCACCGAATCGGCAGCCGCCAGACCGGGGTGGATCGCGCGATCAACTCATGCCCTTGCCATTTCCAAATGATCCGGTTTCCTCCGTCCCCAACGGATCGATGAGAAAAGAGGGTGCTGTCCCGCATTGACGGGACAGCACCCTCTGGCTTCGGTATGTGCGAAGCGGCTCGCTAGTAGCCTTGGCCGTAGCCTTGACTCTGGCCCTGGCCCTGCTGGCCCAGCAGCTCCTCCAGATACTGGCGCAGCTGCTCGTCGGTAATACCGCCGTTGCCGGTGTCAGTCGCGCTGTCGTCCTGCTGCTGGTTCTGCAGCTCCTCGTCGGAGCCCAGCTCAACCGTAACCTTTTTCTCGTCCTTGCCGCGCATGAGCGTAATCTCGACCTTCTCGCCCACCTCGTGGCTGCGCAGCGCGATGATCAGGCCATCGGCGCTCGTAATCTCGTCGTCGCCCAGTTTGGTAATGACATCGCCCTCTTGGATGCCGGCCTTGGCGGCAGGACCGTCCTCGACGACACTTGCCACATACGCGCCGCTATCGGTGCTCAGCTTGTTAGTGCGGGCGTTAAGCGCATTGACGCTCGAAAGCGTGGCGCCCAGGTACGGATGAACCGGCGTCTTGCCGTCGATAATCTGGTCGGCAATGTTCTTGGCGTAGTTAACGGGAATGGCAAAGCCAACGCCCGAGCTTGAGCCCGAGTAGCTCTCGATGAGCGAGTTGATGCCCACGAGTTCGCCGTTGTCGTTGACGAGTGCGCCACCGGAGTTGCCCGGGTTGATGGCGGCATCGGTCTGGATCATGTTGGCGTAGATGGTGTTGCCGCTGGTAGAGCTCATGGCCGTGGAGCGATAGAGCGCCGACACAATACCCGTGGAGACAGACTGCTCGTTGCCGAACGGCGAACCGATCGCCATGACCCACTCGCCCACGTTGAGCTTGGAGGAGTCACCGATCTCGATCGGCGTGAGCTTTGAGGCGTCAGCATCCTTGAGTTTGATGACGGCCAGGTCGCTCGAGGCATCGTTGCCCACGAACTCGGCCTCGTACGTGGTTCCGTCGTCCATGGTAACCACGTACTGGTCATAGCCATCGACCACGTGGTTGTTGGTGAGGATGTGGCCCTCGGTATCGAGCACAACGCCCGAGCCGACGCTGCCCGAGCCGTCCGACTCGTCGGCAGACTGCGAAAGCGAGCCATTCTGGCTGCCGCTCGAAGTGGCGGTAATGGAAACCACGGAGGGCAGGGCCTTGGCAGAAACGGCCTCGGCCAGCGTGGTATCCTCGGAGTCGATGGTGATCTTTTGCGCCGATGAACCCGAAGCACCCGCCGTCACGGCGTTCCTGCCGCCGCCGATATCGAGCGTGCCGCTCATAATGAGCGCGATGACCAGCAGAGCGCCACAGGCACAGCCGGCAAGCGCCGTAATAAAGATCGGCAGTTTTTTGGTCTTGGTCTTGACCACCGTGTGCTTGTTTACAACCTGCTGGCCGCCCAGCGGCTTGCCGGTCTGCGTGTCGTAGGCTTGCACGTAGGGAATGTTGCCGTCGGCAGGCGTCGACTCCACCTGTACGCGCGGCTGCTGCTGAGTATCGCCGGCATTGCCCGCATCCTGGGGACGCTGGGAATCGTTCTCGCTCATGGCTGCGATCCTTTCGTCAAATAACCAAAGGCCCGCCAAACATGTGGCGGGCCATCATTGTTCACGTTGATTTGTACCCCAAGCTGGGCAGTCCCGAGCACTAGATGCCAAGATTTCAGCTTTGCTTAAGTAATGACATGCTTATAAGCCAATTCGTTTTATGCCGTCATGTCTATTCAATATAACAGTCGATAGCAAAATTATATGTTGAATCGTTAATAAAGTCCGTAATCGTCGCACCCATGCCTGATCCGCACGTCCATTTATCCTTCTCCGCGTCGTATGGCGTTGGCCCCCACCCCGTTTCATATGATGCTTCGCTTTCTGTGAAGTAGTTCATCACATATTTATCTTTCTGCATGAGCGCATACCAAGCGTTTGCGTACATCACAAGCGGATCGATTTGGACTATCGAGTACTTTCCGGAACGAATCTCAATTTCTGTTTTATCGTTATAATAAGCGACTGTGAGCTCAATCTTGGCAAGCAGCGGCAACGTTTCATCTGATTCCCTCTGGATTGTTATGACATCACCGGCCATAGCGTCGGCAGACACAGTTTTGCTCTCTGGCGTGAAAATAGTCTCTCTGCTTCTTGTTCGCGTTTTTTCATTGCCATTTTCATCTCTGACCACCGTGTCGACTACGAGCGTCAATCGCTTCTGAGCGTCCGGCAACTCCACGGCTTCTGCCATCCCGGCTCGCATCAAAATAGGAGCCCCCGCCATCAGACCTAAGAACTGCTTTCTATCAATCATTCTTCATTCCCCTTGTCTACTTGATTTGACTTTCTCAGCTGAATGGGGATACAGAACAGTCCCGTCAAGTTCCTTATCTTCCACAAAAACTAGAATCCATTTATCACCTGCTTTCAACCCTGAGACATATCCGGAACTTGACTTACGGCGCATATCGATTCTCTTACGGCAACCACTTGGCATAAGCGCCTCAAATTGCCCGTTATGAACATCCGATAGAGCACGCACCTCGACTGCAACAACCGTGTCGTTTTCTCCCCCATTAGTCGCCCTTAACAGAAAGAAGCTCGCTGCGGTGAGCAAAGCAAAGGAAAGCACCAATAGGAGCATTGCCCTTCGAATGAACTTGTCGCCGTTCACGAGTACAATCAACCCTTGCAATATGTGCCATCGTGAGACGTGTAAATTGATACGTCATATGGAAGAAACTGTAGCTGGTTTGTCCATCCATTCCAAACAACAAGCAGGTACTTCTTGGCATTCGAGTATGTGTTATGCATTGCCACGTAGCCCACAACTGCCATTGCGTGCCCGCTGCCATTTGACCGGAGCCTTCCAGAGAAAATACTCAGATTCCCCGAGTCGGTATTCACCCTAAAGGAATCCCATGACGGATACCAAACGAATGACGTCTCAAGCTCCTTGCCTCGTCTTGCACAAAACTCCTTTAAGGCCGGAGCGGGTTTGTCAGGAGAAGTCTTGCCTTGAGTAAAGTACAGACCAGTCGCTTGATCATATTTCTTTCCTCCTTCTTCTTCCCATGTCCCCGACAGCCTCCAAAGCTCCGAGTATAAATCGGACAATTTAAGGCGGTTCAAAGTCACATAGTGACTGCTAACTGCAAACATTGCCGAAACAGCGCAAGCATAAGTCCCCGTTTCTTTGATAACTTCTGTTTGCGTTGGCGTTATTATTCCCGAAACCGTTTTGCTCGCATCAACAACATATCCCTGTTTATACAAATCCTTGGCAGATACAAAAACGTCATCGAAATGTTCCGGCGATCCGCTGCGATTGCCTCCCGAGGACAATTTATTTGGTACTTTTTTTCCACTTGCGTCTAAAACAATGTTTTTATCTAAGTCGGCAACGCCAACAGTTAGCTCGTCAATCTTTAACGCAACGACGTTATCCGAGGATGCGAGGAGTGCAATTTCTTCGCTTGCACTCTCGATAGGTAAAAGAGCGTTCGGAGCCAAGCAGTATTCGCTGATCCACCAAGATCGCTCTGAATCAAATACGACGTAGCCATAGTTAACGTCATCCCGCTTCGCACGAACGATATACCCGATTGATTCCCCATCGGAATTCACCATTTTTACTGGGTCACAAGCGGTCACCGGCTCATCCGATACATCATCAAAGAAAGCCTGCGCTTGCTCCACAGCTATTTGCGGTGTGACACGGACCAAGTCGTCGTCTCCAAAAACCAACCTTGGAGACATCAGGGCGGCAAGCAACACTATGAATCCGACAATCACCTTTCTCGAATAACGCATTTCTTCCTCCATCCGTGTAGTAGGGAGATACGGTAACTAAATGATATTCGCTAGATAGTGTTATACGTTTGATATTGTTTTTACTGACACACTTTTAATCGGTGAAAGGTCTTCTTTTCGCCCTAAACGAGAAAAGGGTACTGGAGAAATCTCCGGTACCCTCACATTGCCCTCTATTTACTTGCTAGTCCTTAAACAGATAGCCCACACCGCGGACGGTGGTGATGTGCGCCGCGATCTGCGGGCCCACCTTGGAGCGGATGCGTCGAATGTGCACGTCGACGGTGCGCGTACCGCCGCAGTACTCAAAGCCCCACACGCGGTGCAGCAGCACCTCGCGGCTGTAGGCGCGGTTGGGATGCGTCGCCAAAAAGCTCAGCAGCGAGTACTCCATCAGCGTCAGGTCGATGGGCTCGTTATCGAGTGTCACCTGGTAGGTAGCCAGGTTAATCTCGAGGTTATCGATGTTGAGCACATCGTCGGCGGCGACGGTCTCCTCCTCGCCCATCAGGCGCTGCGCGCGAGCCTTGAGCTCGTTGGGCGTCGCCGTGGGGCATACAAAGTCGGCATGCGCGTGATTCGGCAGGCGCAGGGTGCCGAGCGCCTCGTCGTCGACGATCACCAACATGGGGACGCCGCCGCGATCGTCAAGCCACTTGGCAATCTGATCGATGCGGTCGCTGCGGATGCCGTCGGAATCGAGGATCAGCAGGTCAAAGTCGTGCGCCGCAGTCGGCGAATCGGGGGTGGCCAGGCTCACCTCGACACCCAGGGTGGTCGTCAGGCTGCGGGCAAACTCGTGGAAGCGCGTCGTGCGCGCCATGAACAGGGCACTCTTTTCGGACATATCGGCCTCCAAGGAAATGAGCTCAATCGTACTGGAACAAGCCAGCGTGATTAGGAGTTCGCCAGGTAGTGCTTGATCTCCCACTCGGTGATCGTGGACTCAAACTTATGCCATTCGTCGCGCTTCTTTTTGAGGAAGAAGCTGTGGATGTGCTCGCCGAGGGCATCCTTCATAAACTGCGAGTCCTCAAACACGTCGAGCGCCTCTTTGAGCGAGCGCGGCAGCGGCGTATAGCCGGCCTCGACCATCTGACGGTCGGTGAGCTTGAGCGTCTCGGCCGTGGCCTCGGGCGGGAGCTCCAGCTTGCGCTCGATGCCGTCCAGACCAGCCGCCAGCGTGACGGCGTTGACCAGGTACGGATTGGCCATGGGATCGGGACTGCGCAGCTCGATGCGCGTGGACAGCTGCTTGCCGGGCTTGTAGACCGGAATGCGGACCATACTCGCGCGGTTACGCAGGCCCCACGTGGCGTACTGCGGCACGGAGTCGCCGCCCGTGGTAATGCGCTTGTACGAGTTGACCGTGGGGTTGGTGATGGCGCTGATCTCGCGCGCGTGCGCCAGGATGCCGGCCATGTAGTGCTTGGCGATATCGGAGAGGTGGTACTTCTCGTCGTCCTCGCCCCAAAAGACGTTGTTGCCGTCGTGGTCGAATAGCGACTGGCACAGGAACATAGCGCTGCCGTCCTCGCCCGCCAACGGCTTGGGCATAAAGGAGGCGTGGCAACCGCTCTCGTAAGCCTGCTGCTTAATGATGAGCTTGGCCGTGGTGATGGCGTCGGACATGCTCAGGGCCTCGGCGTGGCGCAGGCTCATGCCATGCTGCGAGCGGCCGGCGGCGTGGAAGGTGTACTCCACGGGCACGGACATCTTCTCGAGCGTGAGGACCGTGTTGCGGCGCAGGTCGCGAGCGGCGTCGCTCACCGAAAGATCGAAGTAGCCCACATTGTCGAGCGGCTCGGGCGTGTGTTCGTCGGGGAAGTAGTAGTACTCCAGCTCGGCGCCCACGTTGAGCAGGTAGCCGGCCTTCTCGGCCCTGTAGAACATACGGCGCAGGGCATCGCGCGGGTCGCCGGCGAAGGGCTTGCGGTCGGGGGTGCACACATCGCAGAACACGCGGGCGACGCCGTTGTGGCTCGGGCGCCACGGCAGGATCTGGAAGGTCGAGGCGTCGGGAAACGCGAGCATGTCGGCTTCCTCAGGCGTGGCAAAGCCCTCGATGGCGGAGCCGTCAAAGCCAATACCCTCCTCAAAAGCGACCTCGAGGTCCTCGGGGCTAATGGCAAAGTTCTTGAGGCGGCCGAGAATGTCGACAAACCACAGACGCACAAAGCGGATGTCACGCTGCTCTACGGAGCGGAGTACGTAATCGATGTTCTGCTGGTTCATGTCGCTCCCCTTTCTTTCGGGCGGGTTTCGACTGGTCTATATCGCAGATACTATCGCAGAAAAATGTTTCCGCAGGGTTAAAGCGTATCAAGCGCTCAAAAAACGTGTGCGAACAGGCAGTTGCGAACGAGCGGTTAGCGCGAGGTTGATGCGCGGTGTTCGATGTGACCGAGAACCTCGATGCGTTTGGGCGCCAGCTTTGCGGCCTCGCCCACCGTGGTGGTGACAACGTCGATGCGCTCGGACAGGCGCTCGACCACGCGCTCGGCAATGGTGAGGGTGTCCTGCGCGGCCGTGGTCACGCCACCAAAGAGCACATGGTTCCAGGGGTAGTCGTCAAACGTCGCGATCCTGAGCCCCGCCGGCAGCGAGGGTCCCAGCTGCGCTAGCGCCTCGGTCAGACGCAGGAAAACCAGGCCGTTGACGGCAATGAGGCCGAGCTTTTTGCCGGCATAGTCACGCATGGTCTCGTCCAAGCGACCAACGCCCGTGGCACCGCCATCGGCCAAGGTGACGACCTCGCCGGCAAGGCCGCGTCGCGAAAGCTCGTCGGCAAAGGCCTCGGCGCGCTCACGACGCACGGGGCTGTCGTCGCTTGCCTCGGTGAGCAGGCACAGGCGCTCACAGCCCGCAGCGGCGAGCTCGTCTACCAAGCCGGCGACCAGCTCACGGTTGTTCGATGTCACCAGATCGATGCCACCGTCGGCAACATCGCGGTCGAGCAGCACAACAGGCAGACGCCCCGCGGCCGCGGCGATCGCCTCGTCATTGCCTCCGCAGGTGTTGACGACCAGGCCGTCCACACCGGCATCGATAAGTCTGGTGAGCGACTCTGCTTCCTTTGTGGGGTCGTTGCCGCTAATGGCCGTCATGAGCGAGCAGCCGCGCGCGGCGGCGCTGGCGGAAAGTCCTTCGAGCATGGCGCTAGAGAACGGATTGGCGATGTCGGCCAAGATCACGCCGATGAAGTTGGTACGTGAGCTGCGCAGATTGCGCGCGGCGGCACGTGGGCGATAGCCGGTGCGCTCGATAACCGCCGCGATGCGAGCACGGGTTTCCTCGGTCATCTGCCCAGGGCGGTTGTTGAGATAGCGCGAGACCGTGGCCGGGCTCACGCCCGCCTCGGCGGCAATGTCCTTGATTCTCATCTGCGCCATAACGCACCCCGTTTCCCAATTGTCGGCGGTCTGAGCCATTTTAGGCATTTTTTAAAAATTTCGGTTGCAATACGCTGTAGGCGAGTAGCATCGTTTTTGCGTCTCGAGCAGATGCGGTGATGGGCTAGATAGACGAGTCTTTGGACAGCTCGAAATAGTCGGGATGCAAGGCGATAACCGGTCCCTGTTCCTCGGGCATCAGATGCAAGTGCGTCTCGGCCAGATAGCTCGCCGTGTCGGTATCGCCCCTCTTAATGGCCTCGAGAATCCGGCGATGCTGCCGACGAATCGGCTCCCAATCCAGATCCTGCGACACCATACGCAACCAGTTGTATCGCTCAAAATGCGTGTTGACGCTCTTCATCCAATCCCACAACATGTGACGACCGGCAATCTCAAAACACGTCTCATGGAACAGGTTGTCCAGGTCAAAAAAGCGACGCGTCTCGCTATGGCCGAGCGACTCGGACTCGGCAAGAATCTGCTCGAGCCGATGCTTTTGCTCGGGCGTGGCGGCCGAGCAGCATTTAATGAGCACGCTTCTCTCGAGTTTCTCACGCAAGAAACAGGCGTTCTCGGCGCGCTCCATGCTGATTTTTGAGACATAGGTGCCGCTTTTGGGACGAGTTTCCACCAGTTCCTGCTCACGCAGGCGCACAAAGGACTCGCGAATGGGCGTGCGCCCGATTCCCGTCTCCTTTTCCAGACCAATCGCCGAAAGGCGCGTGCCGGGCTTGAGCTCGGCATAGATAATCTTGGAGCGTAATGCGTTGTATGCCTGATCTTGCAAGCTCTGATAATGCTGGTGTTGTTCCATAAAGCCCTCGGATGAAGCCCGCGGTTTGTCGAATATCACCACGTAATACTATCGCATCGACACGCCCCGGCTCCCAATCAGTCTTTTTGGGACGGGGCTCTTTTAGCTACCCTGGCCCGAAGATCGGCCCCCTTGTCACAAAAGTGGCCCATCTACTACGTTAACACGGATAGCCTCGGCCATACCGAAAACTGTGAAAACAAAACCGCAGGTAGACAGCTTGTCGATTTTCGAAAAAGCCGACTATGGTTGACCCCTGCGGCTTAAACGTAGTAGATAGGCCCTTTTCGTGGCGCAGCACTACTGCACCCCAAATTGGTACCTCGAGCCTGTTGTAAGTTGCTGTGAAATACGGACGGTTGATAATCAAGGCGCGCTATACGGCTTGCTATATCTCACTATACTTTGCTGTACGTCGCTATACTTTGCTATAACTTGACAATAATCGGCCCGTTACCATCCGGGATATAACGGACCCCAAGCCAACGCTGGCTTGGGGTCCGTCTTGTACCATGGCTCTTTTTGACTATGAGCGCTCGTATTTCGTGGCCCGCCCGGTTCCCTGCCTTACGATTGCATTCCGTTCAAGCAGAGATTCGAGTGCCACCAACGTCCGCATGCGGCTCAGCCCCGTCTGTTTTTCAATCTCGCTTCGCGACATAATTCGACCGCCCGACAAGGCTTTGAGAACCTGGACCTCTTCCTCGGACCCTTCAAGGGCATCGGTAACGGGCAATGTGACGGCCACCATGCCGCCGCGAACATCAAAAATTGGTTGATTGACCGAATCGCGATAGGCACGTCTAATGCGCGCGATTCCCGTACCAAATTTCTCGATGTAATCCAGCTTTAAGAAGGCCTCTGCAACGATGGGGTTTCTGAGCACGGATATCTGCCCATACAGGTATTGTTCCGTCGTCAAACCGGCGGGCAGCGATCCAGGAGAGGTCACAACGACGCGATCATCGTACAGGGCAATTTGAACGTTCGCTCGAACGTCCCACGTCCGATGCACCAAAGCATTTGCGACAGCTTCGCGAAACGCCTCGAGAGGAATTCGATCGGTTTGGACGCGCTCCATCCCTTCGATACGCTCATAACGGTAGTAGCGTGCAAACATAGCTACCGCCCTGTCCACCTGCTCAATTGCGGATACATTTGTCGCCGCTTCGCGATCCAAGATCACATCCTCGGTATCACCAAAACGGACGCAATCGATGCCCGGAAAATCATTCTTATCCGCCAAAATCGCCGCAGCGTTGGTATAGCCGTCCTTGCCGAGCAAGCGAAGCGTGCGCATAATATCCGACGTTAGTTCAGAAATGCCGAGATGTTCAACACACTTATGCTCGAGCGTATGAAAACTCAAGTCCTGGCGAGCCGACGTGAGCGCGTCGAACGTTACGTTGCCGCCTTCGAGCGTCAGCCTGCCATACTCAAACCGGTCGACCTCCACTGTTGCCGAATCGTTTCGCCTGTAGGCCTTTCCCTTGCTTCGATAGGGTTTGTCCTGGCCCTCATAAACCGTAAGGATTACGGTCCCGTGTTTCTCATCGGGCTCGAGCGTGTAACGGGGAGCGGGGTCCAAGCTGTCATTAATCATGTTCTCGATGCGGAGACACTCTGCGACCGGATCCGCAAGGCCGACAGCCACGCCCTCGTCATCAACGCCAAACTCAATCTTGCCCGTCCCGTAGTTTGCATAGGCACTCACCGTTTTAAGAAACGTCGGCGTAACGCTTTCCTTATATTCGACTGTAGGGCTCTCTCTAACAACCATATGCACAACCTCTTCGTTTCGTACTATTCATGACCGTATTATAAGACGAAAACCGTTTGCGTACTGATTTATCCAAGACGTAAACGGTTTTCGTCTTGATTTGCGTACGGAATTAAGACGCATAATTTCGCTTTCGTATGGCTCAATATCGGACGCAGACTGTTTTCGCCTGTCAATACATCTGCAATCCAAACGAAACGAGCCCCGAGCTCGCATGAACTCGGGGCTCTTTGTGCCGCACATCTATGAGAGGAGCAATTCGATGCGTACGGGCGCTACTCCATGAAGCCGCCCTGGGATGGCGGCAACCTCGTCGAGGAGACCATCCGCGCTCACCGTGGCGTGGCCGACGCCATCGCCACGCGCAACCCCACCGTAGCGCACGACGCGATGTATTTGCATCTGGTGTACAACCGCAACATGATTGCGGAAGTCGCACAGACAAAAGACATTTAAGGCTCGACAATGATCTTTCTTTGATAAAACGCAAGCGGCGGCCGTCCCAAAACGGGGCGGCCGCCGTGTTTTGCTATCGACTGGCGCAATGGAATCAGGTTTACATGCATCAACTTGGTGCAAACTAACCTGACTCCCATGCACCAAGGGAGCGACTAGAGCTCGCAGGCGACCTTGTAGCCATCGCCGATGGCGTCGCGGATGTTGCCGCACTTGTTGGCGTCGCCCAGCACGTGGGTGGCAACGCCGGCAGCGGCAAGGTCGTCGGCCAGTTTGATGTTGGGACGATAGCCCATGGCAAGCACCAGCGTATCGGCACCGGCGATGGTGTGGGCCTCGCCGTCCTTCTCGTAGCTGATAGTGTCCTCGGTAATCTCGGTCACCTTGGCCTCGGTCAGCACGTGAACGCCCTTGGAGAGCATGCGCGTGATGAGAACCGCGCGACCGGCACCACCCTCGTTGGCGGCGAGCGTCTTGGTCATCTCGATAACAGTGACATCGCGGTTGGCCGGCGACAGGTCGTTGACCAGCGGGGCCAGGTAATCTGCCGTCTCGCAACCGACGGTGCCGCCGCCCACGATGACGATCTTCTTACCCGGGAAAGCCTTGCCGCCCAGCAGGTCGTCGGCCGTCATAACCTGCTTAAAGCCCTGCATGAAGGCCGGAGCGATGGGCTCGGCGCCATAAGCCAGGACAACCTCGTAACCCGCGTAGTCGCGCTGAATGTCCTCGGCAGTAAGCTCGGTGCCAAATATGCACTTCACGCCCGCCTCGGCCAGGCGGCGATACTGGTACTTGATCACGCGGGTGAGCTCCTGCTTTGCCGGCGGCACGGCCGCGATGCGCATCTCGCCACCCGGTTCGTCCTGTTTATCCACGAGCACCACGTTATGACCGCGCTTGGCGGCAATGTAGGCTGCCTCCATACCCGCAGGACCAGCACCCACAACGAGTACGTTCTTGGCCTCGGCGGCAGGCTCGTAGCCAGCCTCGTCGCGCTCCACGTCCGGGTTGACGGTGCAGGAGATGCGCTTGCCGAACATGATGCCGTTCAGGCAGCGCAGGCAACCGATGCAGGGGCGGATGTCGTCGGCGTTGCCGGCAGCAGCCTTGTTGCAGAACTCGGCATCGCACAGATTGGCGCGGCCCATCATGCAGATATCGGCAGCACCGTCCTCGATCAGCTCCTCGGCAATCCATGCCTCGTTGATGCGGCCGACCGTGGCGACGGGAATGTTCACATGCTTCTTGATCTCACGCGAGCAGGCGGCATGCGAGGCCTGCTGCGTACCGGCGGCGGGAATCGCGGAGCCGCGCTTGATGGTAGTACCGCCCGACACGTGGATCATGTCGACGCCGGCTTTCTCCAGGCGACGCGAGACGTAGATCATGTCGTTGAGGGTCAGGCCGCCATCGGTGTACTCATCGCCCGAGATACGGACGTCGATGATGAAGTCCTTGCCGCAGCGCTCGCGAATCTCGGCGATGACCTCGAGCAAGAAGCGCATGCGGGCGTCGAGCGAGCCGCCGTACTCGTCGGTGCGTTTGTTGTAGAGCGGAGTCAAAAAGCCGCCGAGCATACCGTGGGCGTGCGCCGCATGGACCTCGACGCCATCGACGCCAGCCTTCTGCATACGCACGGCAGCGTCGCCAAACTGATGCGTGAGCTCGTGAATCTCGTCGACCGTGATGGGGCGCGGTGCCTCGCGGGCATAGGACGGTCCCACGAAGGACGGAGCGATCAGGCGCGGCGTGCCCGGAATGTTAAAGGCCATGTAGGCGGGGTGGAAGAGCTGCGGCATGATCTTGCAGCCATACTCGTGGACGGCCGCGGCGAGCTTTTCCCAGCCGGGGATAAACGTGTCGTCGTAGCAGCACATGTCACCCGGCAGATAGGTATAGGTGGGCTCGACCGTCACGACCTCGGTAATGATGAGGCCCACGCCGCCCTTGGCGCGGGCACGGTAATGATCGACCAAGTCGTCGGTCACATAGCCGTGATCGGCCAGGTTGGTGGACACCGGCGGCATAAAGACGCGGTTCTTGACCTCGGTCGTACCGACCTTGATCGGGCTAAAGAGCATCGGGTAGGCGGATGACTCCATACAGGCTTCCTTTCGTTTGAGCCGCTCGGCGGCAGTTGCTAACGTACCTATCGTATCAGTATCCGCCGCATTCGCACTCGCTCGCACTCCCCACCTTCAATCCCGACCCTCACAAAAAAGTTGCGGTGGAATACGGAGTAGATAAGACTTTTGACAGGCAAAACAGTCCGTATTCCACCGCAACTGATGGGCGGAGTGGAATTGAGGGCTCAGATAGTCAGTCATGCCCTCATCCGCCACTCCCTCACCTACAGTGCGCCGTCCAGCATAAGGTTCACCTTGAGCACGTTGACCGTGGGCTCGCCGAAGACGCCGAGGAAACGGCCCTTGGTGCACTGGGCGATGATCTCGCGCACCTCGCCTTCGCTCTTGCCCGTGGCCTTCGCCAGGCGCGGGACCTGGTACTCGGCGGCATCGGGGGAGATCTCCGGGTCGAGGCCTGAGCCGGAACACGTCACCAGGTCGACGGGCACAGCGTCCATATCGGCATCGGGGTTGGAGGCGCGAATCTTCTCGACGCGCGCGTCCACAAGCTGCCGGTACTCCTCACTCGCCGGGGACAAATTGGACGGGGTGCCGTAGGCCATGAGCCCACCGTCCTCCCCCTCGACGATAGTCACGTTCTGGATGCGGCCCCACATGTGGTCCTCATCCTCGAAGTTCTGGCCGATCAGCTCGGAGCCCACGATCTTGTCGTCGACCGTAATGAGCGATCCGTTCGCCTGGTACGGGAACGCAACCTGGGCGATGCCGGTCACGACGAGCGTATAGCCCAGGCCGCAGACAACGGTAAACAGCGCGAACACGCCCAGTGCGCGCGATGCAACACCTTTGAACATACAAACCTCCACTTACATAATGCCGCAGAACGCGAGCAGCATGTCGATGAGCTTGATGAATACGAACGGGGCAACGATGCCGCCCAGACCCCACACGAGCAGGTTGTGGGTCAGCAGCTGTCCGGACGGGACCTCGCGGTACTTAACGCCCTTCAGCGCGGCCGGGATCAGCGCGACGATAACGAGCGCGTTATAGATGATGGCCGAAAGAACCGCGGACAGCGGGCTTGCCAGACCAAGGATGTTGAGCGCGCCAAGGCCCGGGTAGATCGGCGAGAACAGGGCCGGGATGATAGCGAAGTACTTCGCCATGTCGTTGGCCACCGAGAAGGTCGTGAGCGAACCGCGGGTCATGAGCAGCTGCTTGCCGATACGCACGACCTCGATGAGCTTGGTGGGGCTGGAGTCGAGGTCGACCATGTTGCCGGCCTCCTTGGCAGCCTGGGTGCCCGTGTTCATGGCCACGGCGACGTCGGCCTGGGCCAGAGCGGGCGCGTCGTTGGTGCCGTCACCGGTCATGGCGACCAGGTGCCCCTCACGCTGGAACTCGCGGATCTTCTCGAGCTTGCCTTCAGGGGTGGCCTCGGCCAGGAAGTCGTCAACGCCGGCCTCGGCGGCGATTGCCGCGGCGGTGAGCGGGTTGTCGCCCGTCACCATGATGGTCTTGATGCCCATCTTGCGCAGGTCGGCGAACTTCTCCTTAACGCCGGACTTGATGATGTCCTTGAGGTACACAACGCCCAGCACGCGACAGTTCTTGGTCACGACCAGCGGGGTGCCGCCGGCCTTGGCGATGCGCTCGACGGCCTCGTCGCACTCCTGGGAGAACACGCCGCCAGCTGCCTCCACATAGGTGCGCACGGAATCGGCAGCGCCCTTGCGGATCTCATTGCCCTCGTAGTTCACACCGGACATGCGCGTTGCCGCGGTGAAGGGGATGAACTCCATACCCTTATCCTCGAGCGTGCGACCGCGCAGACCGAACTGCTCCTTGGCGAGCACGACGATGGAACGACCCTCGGGGGTCTCGTCGGCCAGCGAGGAAAGCTGGGCGGCATCGGCCAGCTCCGCGGGATCGACGCCATCGACCGGGATGAACTCGGCGGCTTGGCGGTTACCCAGGGTGATGGTGCCGGTCTTGTCGAGCATGAGGATGTCGACGTCGCCGGCGGCCTCGATGGCGCGGCCGGACATGGCCAGCACGTTGGCCTCGTTCAGACGGCTCATGCCGGCGATGCCGATGGCGGACAGAAGGGCGCCGATGGTAGTGGGAGCCAGGCACACGAGCAGTGCCACGAGCGTGGTCACGGCCGTGGGGTTGACCATGTCGTTAAGACCGGCCGAGAAGCAGGAGTAACAATACAGGGCCAGCGTGACCAGGATAAAGACGATGGAGAGGGCCACCAGGAAGATCTCCAGAGCGATCTCGTTAGGGGTCTTCTTGCGCGCGGCACCCTCGACCATCGCGATCATCTTGTCCAGGAAGCTCTGGCCGGGCTCACTGGAGATCTTGACGATGATCCAATCGGACAGCACCGCGGTACCGCCGGTAACGGCAGAGCGGTCGCCGCCGGCCTCGCGGACCACGGGGGCGGACTCACCGGTGATGGCGGACTCGTCAACGGAGGCAGCGCCCTCGATGACGTCGCCATCGCCGGGAATCTGCTCGCCGGCGCGTACGATCACCAGGTCGCCGCGCGTAAGCTCGGTGCCGGGAACGACGGTGAAGTGTTCCTTGTCCTTAACGGACTCGATGCGATGGGCCTCGACATCCTTCTTGGCCGCACGCAGGGAATCGGCCTGAGCCTTACCGCGGCCCTCGGCAAGCGCCTCGGCGAAGTTCGAGAACAGGTCGGTGAGCCACAGGATGACCGCGATGGCGACCACATAGTAGGTGGGCACACCCGCGTCCTGCACACCGAAGATGGAAGCGACGGCCAGGACGGAGGTCATGACGGCGGAAAGCCACACCAGGAACATGACCGGGTTTTGAATCTGGACGCGAGGATCCAGTTTGGCAAACGAGTCGCGGACCGCGCGGCCCATCATGTCTTTTTGCATAGCCATAAATCTGCGCCCTCCTTTACGCAATCATCTGGAAGAACTCGGCAACGGGGCCAAGCGCCAGAGCCGGGAAGAAACTCAGGGCACCGATCAGCAGAACGATGAACACGAGCAGGAATACGAACATGCCGTTGGTGGTAGACAGGGTACCGGCGCTCTCGGCGACCTTACCCTTCTTGGCCAGCGAGCCGGCGATAGCCAGCGTACCGATGATGGGCATGAAGCGGGCGAACAGCATCTCGAGGCCGAGCATGACGTTGATCCAGGGAATGTTGCAGTTCATGCCTGCAAACGCCGATCCGTTGTTGCCGCCGCATGAGGTGAAGGCATACAGCGCCTCGGAGAAGCCGTGCGCGCCACCATTGTTGAGCTGGTCGGCAAGACCGGGCACCATGCAGGCGATGGCCGAGCACACCAGAATGGCAAACGGAGTTGCCAAGCACAGGACAACTGCCCAGCGCATCTCGCCCGGCTCGATCTTCTTGCCCAGGAACTCAGGCGTGCGTCCGACCATGAGGCCGGCGATGAACACTGTGAGGATGGCGAAGCCGATCATGCCGTACAGGCCGCAGCCCACGCCGCCGAAGACGACCTCGCCCAGAGCAATCTGGAGCATCTGGATAAAACCGCCCAGCGGAGTGTAGGAGTCGTGCATGGAGTTAACCGAGCCGTTGGAAGCAGCCGTCGTGAAAGCGGACCAGGTAGAAGAGGAGGCGATACCGAAACGGCTCTCCTTGCCCTCCATGTTGCCGCCGGCCTGGCCGTCGGTCATCTCGATATTGACCGCTCCGCCATCGGCCAGCTGCGGGGTGCCCGCATGCTCGTTGACGGCAATGATGCCGGTGAAGATCACCAGCAGGATGAACATGGCGGCAAAGATGGCCTTGCCCTGCTTGGTGTTCTTGACGCCGATACCGAAGGTGAAGCAGCAGGCGGCCGGGATCAGCAGCAGGCTGGTCATCTCGATGATGTTGGTGAAGGCACTGGGGTTCTCATACGGATGAGCGGAGTTCACGCCGAAGAAGCCGCCGCCGTTGGTGCCGGACTGCTTGATGGCGACCTGAGGAGCCGCGGGACCCTGGGGCAGGAACTGCTCGGTGACCACGCGCGCGCCCTCGACAACCTTGCCGTCGACCTTGACCGTGTCGCCCTCGATCTGGACACCGTCGATGACGCTCCAGCCGCCGTCTGCATTAGGCTGGACAGCGACGGGCTCTACGAGCTCGGCCTTCTGAGCCGGCTGGAAGTTGGAGATGACGCCACCGGCAGCCAGGCAGATGCCGAACACGAGGTTCAGCGGGATGAGCACATACAGGACGGTGCGGGTGAGGTCGACCCAGAAGGAACCCAGACCCTGCCCCTTGACCTGACGGAAACCGCGGATGAGCGCGAACATGACCGCGATACCGGTGCCAGCGGACAAGAAGTTTTGCACGGTGAGGCCCATGAACTGCACAAGATAGGACAGGGTGGTCTCACCGGAATAGGACTGCCAGTTGGTGTTGGTTATGAAGGAAACAGCCGTATTGAACGACAGGTCCCATGACACACCCGGCAGGTGCTGGGGATTGCCTGGCAAGAAGGACTGAAGCGCTTGGAGTGCCACTAGAGCCACGAGGCCGATCCCCGAAAAGACCAGCACGCTCGCCAGATAGCGCCTACACCCCATCTGCTCTGCCGCGTCGATGCGAAGCAGACGATAGACGCCGCGCTCCACAGGAGCAATCACAGGCGACAGGAACGTATGCTCACCATCCATGATATGGGCCATGAACCGACCGAGCGGAACGGCCAGGACGACGAGCACGGCAAAGTACAAGATGTACTGAATCGCAGCGTCCATAGTTTACGAATCACTCCTCATCAGAATGTAGATGTAATAGATAAGAAGTCCAATGCAGACGACTCCGATGATGGGAATGAGGATGTTCATTTACCGCCCCTTTCACGCACGGCCCGATGTCTCGGACGCCTGCTCTCGCAAGCGTCTGGGGACAGTAAACGCTTCTAGGGATTAAAGAGGCGTGAGGGCCGGGGCTCACGACCTTAAGATGCCGTAAAGATGCAGGTAGAAAGCACTATTGCTGCTGCAGTGCGCCTATACTCGACCTCGCGAGCATACAGCGGCGTCCTCACCGCGTATGCACGCATGGACAACGCTTCAGAAAGGCTACGCTATGCAGCGCGACGCATCGGACACTCGCGTCAATCCAGACCTCATCCTCAAGGCAATTGAGAAAGACGAGGTCGCCGATGACGCTCGAACCAGCCGGGGACACCTCAAGATTTTCTTTGGCTACGCTGCTGGCACAGGCAAAACTTATGCGATGCTTCAAGCCGCCCACGCCGCCAAGCGGCGAGGTGTCGACGTCGTCGCGGGATACATCGAGCCGCACGAACGTCCGGCAACTGCCCATCTTGCACAAGGGCTTGAGAACGTGCCCTGTAAACTCATTGAGCATAACGGCATTGCGCTCAGCGAGTTCGATCTAGATGCGGCTATCGAACGCGCCCCTCAGCTCATCCTTGTCGACGAGCTCGCCCATACGAATGCGCCGGGGTCTCGCCACGACAAACGCTATCAAGATGTCGAGGAACTTCTACATGCGGGCATCGACGTCTATACGACCGTGAACGTTCAGCATATCGAGAGCCTAAACGACATGGTTGCATCCATCACCGGCGTTGTCGTGAGCGAACGAATCCCCGACCGTATCTTCGATGATGCCGACCAGGTCGAGCTCGTCGACATAGAGCCCGAAGACCTACTTGGGCGCCTTCGCGCCGGCCTCGTCTACCGTCCCGCACAAGCCGACCGAGCGCAACAGCATTTTTTTACCGTCGAGAACCTCACCGCACTCCGAGAAATCGCGCTGCGCCGCTGCGCCGATCGCACCGGCCACCTCACAGACGCCGCACGCGTGCTGGGAAACCGTGACTACTACACCAAGGAGCGTATCTTAGTCTGTGTCTCCCCGGCGCCGACCAATCCCCGCATCGTCCGCACCGCCGCACGCATGGCGAAAGCGTTTCGCAGCGAGCTCGTCGCCCTGTTCGTAGAGAGCCCGCGCACGCAAGCCATGAGCGATGATGAGCGCGCCAAGCTTGCAGCCAATATCGCCCTAGCCGAGCAGCTCGGAGCACATATGGAAACCGTCTATGGCGACGACGTCGCGTTTCAGATCTCCGAGTTCGCGCGCCTGTCGGGTATTTCGAAGATCGTCATGGGGCGCACGGGCGAGCACAGCAGCGTCCGTCAGGCCCTCTTCGGCCGCAAATCTCTCGTAGAACAGCTCATAACATTCGCCCCGAACCTCGACATTTACATCATTCCAGACCAGTCGACTCCGCCCTCCCGGCCCAAAGGACGCCGCCGTGCGCTCGCCCCGCAGCCGCCCAGCAGCCGAGACGTGCTTCGCACGCTGGCCCTCTCTCTTGTCGCCACGGCGATCGGCACGGCTTTCCGCCATCTGGGATTTGCCGATTCCAGCATCATATCCCTCTATATCCTCACGGCCCTGCTGACCGCCGTCACCACGACGGGGCGTATCTGCACGATCGTATCGAGCGTGCTTTCTGTAGTGCTTTACAACTTCTGCTTCGTCACGCCTCTGTTTTCGCTCGCCAGCTACGACCGAAGCTATCTGGTCACGTTCGGCATCATGTTCGCTACCGCTATGGTCGCCGGCGAGTTAACTGCGCGCATCGCCGACAACGCTCGCACCTCCGCCGAGAACGCATTCAAAACACGTGTACTCCTCGAAACGAACCAGCTCTTGCAGCAAGCCCATAGCGCGGAGGAGTGCGCCCGCGTCGCCATGAACCAACTCATCAAACTGCTAAAACTCGACGTGGTCTTCTACACCGCCGAACACGGCACGCTCGGCAAGACGCTCTATGAGTCCGCTGGCACCGAAAACCGATCCACGTCGCTGCTCACCGACTACGAGCGCGCCGTTGCAACCTGGACCTACACCAACAACAAGCGCGCAGGCGCAAGCACGCGGACCCTGCCTGAGGCGCGCTGTCTCTACCTCGCGGTTCGCACCGGCGACAAGGTATTCGGTGTCATCGGCATCGACCTGGAGGGGCGCGAGATCGAAGCCTTCGAGCATTCGATCGTCCTATCTATCGTAGGTGAATGCGCCTTGGCGCTCGAAAGCGACCGGGCGGCGCAAGAGCGCGAAGAGGCTGCGGTCTTGGCGAAAAACGAGCAGCTGCGCGCCAACCTTTTGCGCTCCATCGGCCACGATTTGAGGACACCCCTCACGGCTATATCCGGATCTGCGGCAATCCTTCGGAAGAGCGACGAGAAGCTCAGCCTCGAACAACGCTGCGATCTTGCCGATGCCATCTACGACGACTCCCTCTGGCTTATCGATACCGTGGAGAACCTCCTCGCCATCACACGCGTCGAGGACGGCACCATTCGCCTCAACTTAACATCCGAGCTTATCGACGAGGTCATCGAGGCCGCCCTCAGCCATGTCGCCCAAGCATCGCATGGACGCGCCGTCACCATCGAGCGCACTGACGACATCCTGCTGGTACGCATCGACGTCCATCTCATCATGCAGGTGCTTACGAATCTCATCATGAACGCCTTCAAATACACGCCCGAGGACTCGACTGTCACCATCGGCGCACGTCGCGAGGGTGCGTTCGTCGTGGTGGACGTCGCAGACGATGGGCCGGGCGTGGCAGACTGCGACAAGCCTCATATCTTTGAGCGCTTCTTCACCTCAAGCAATACGCAGCCCGTGGATTCGCGTCGAAGCATCGGCCTTGGGCTGTCGCTCTGCCGCTCCATCGTGGAGGCGCATGGCGGCGTCATCGAAGTTCGCGACAACCACCCCCATGGGGCCATCTTCCGTTTTACCCTGCCCGCCGAGGAGATCGAGATTCATGAATAATGCCGCTAAGCCACGCATCCTCCTGGTCGAAGATGACCTGACCGTTCAAAACCTCGTTTCGACCGCGCTTGACCTCCACGGCTATGTCGTGAGCAAGGTTTGCAACGGCCAGGCCGCCATCATGGATGCGGTGTCGCACGGCCCCAGCCTCATCATGCTCGACCTCGGCCTTCCCGACATTGACGGTATCGAGGTCATCACGAAGATCCGAAGCTGGTCGGCAGTCCCCATTATCGTCATTTCGGCGCGCACCGAAGATTCCGACAAGATTGCAGCACTTGACGCAGGGGCAGACGACTACCTCACCAAGCCCTTTTCTGTGGATGAGTTGCTCGCGCGCGTCCGTGCGAATTTGAGGCGCTCCTCG
Source organism: Collinsella aerofaciens (assembly GCF_040910325.1). Taxonomy (GTDB): domain Bacteria; phylum Actinomycetota; class Coriobacteriia; order Coriobacteriales; family Coriobacteriaceae; genus Collinsella; species Collinsella aerofaciens_BL. The sequence goes on from NZ_JBDGAV010000005.1 coordinate 109,696, forward strand.
ATGGCGTCGAACGAGTCGACAGAAGCAAGCACGTTCGACAACGGTCCGCTGCATATCGACTACGCCGCGGGATACGCGACGAAAGACGGACGCGAGCTCTCGCTTACCCCGACCGAGTACAAATTGCTCGTCCTTCTAGCGAAAAACGTCGACAAGGTGCTCACCCACACCTTCATCACCCGCGAGATATGGGGCACGAGCTGGGACAGCGATCTGGCGAGCCTGCGCGTGTTCATGCGCACCCTGCGCAAGAAGATCGAGGCAGACCCCTCTCACCCCAAGATGATTCAGACGCACATGGGTGTCGGGTACCGCATGCAGCGTCTCTAGCCCACCCCACAAAAAGTTGCGGTGGAATACGGAGTAGATAAGGCCTTTGACAGCCAAAACAGTCCGTATTTCACCGCAACTGATTTAACGAGGCCCCAAAATACTCTTCGACTCGCCGCGCTCTCCCTCAAATGCGCAAAGCGCCCCGCGAACGGATGCTCGCGAGGCGCTTAGATGTCTGGGCCTTACTTGATTCCGCGACCCAAGTCCTCGGCAATCTTGTCCACGCCTTTGAGCGCGGCGCAGGTCTTTTTGTTGGAGCAATGTCCCGTGCAAGCGCCGCCCTGGGCGCAGTCGGCGCAAGTGCCCTTACGGTAGATGCGCACGCACACAGCAACAAACGCGACGCCAATAGCGGCCAGAACAACAATATCGATAGGTGCCATAGCAAGCCTCCTCTAGTTAACCACAACTTACTTTACCCCATTCTCCACCTACCAAAAAGGGACAGGTTTGTTTTGGTCGGTTTTATCTGCGGAAACGCCACATCTCTCCCACCAAAAAGCCCGAGTGTCGCTGGGACACCCGGGCTCGTGGAAAGGGGTTAATCCTTATTCGGACTTAAGCGGAAACTGCGGCGGAAGCAGTGTTGGTCTCGTCCTCATCGGTCCATGCATGCTTGGGCATGGGTCGGAAAATCTGGAAGAGCATCGCAACCAGCAGCACAATGGCCACAACCGTCCAGATACCAAACTGCCCAAGGACAAGCAGGTTGTAGAACTGGTTGATGAACAGGCCGATCACCCAAGCGAAGGCGCACTCGTAGCCGATGGCAATCGCGGTCCACTTGCCAGAGTCCATCTGGTTGCGGATGGTGCCAATGGCGGCAAAGCACGGAGCGCACAGCAGGTTGAAGGCGCCGAAGGCCACGCAAGCGCCCATGGTCGGGAACATACCGGCAAACGCGGTCCACAGGCTCGGGTCGGTCTCACCCGCATCGGCGACGGACAGCAGCGAGCCGGCGGTGGCGACGACGTTCTCCTTGGCGACGAGGCCAGAGACGGTCAGTGCGGTTGCCTGCCAGGTGCTAAAGCCGAGCGGGGCGAAGATCCAAGCGACCAGGTTGCCCAGCATGGCGAGCACGGAGTAGTCCATGAACTCCTCGGGGATGCCCTCCATGGCAGGCAGGAAGCCAAAGGCGCCGTTGTAGCTACCAAAGTTGGAGAGGAACCACACCACGACGGTAGAGGCGAAGATGACCGTGCCGGCCTTCTTGATAAAGGCCCAGCAGCGCTCCCACACGTGCAGCGCCCAGGAACGGATCGCCGGGAAGTGGTAGGCGGGAAGCTCCATAACGAACGGCGTCGGGCGACCGGCGAAGAGCTTGGTCTTCTTGAGCATGAGGCCCGAAGCGATGACGGCAAAGACGCCCAGGAAGTAGAAGAGCGGGCTGATCCATGCGGCCGTGGTGGAAGAGTCACCGATGATAGAACCCATGAGCAGGGCGATGATCGGCAGCTTAGCGCCGCAGGGAATAAACGTGGTGGTCATGACCGTCATACGGCGGTCCTTCTCGTTCTCGATGGTCTTGGTAGCCATGACGCCGGGGACGCCGCAGCCCGAAGACACGAGCATAGGAATGAAGGACTTACCGGACAGGCCAAAGCGACGGAACACGCGGTCCATGATGAAGGCGACGCGGGCCATGTAGCCGCAGTCCTCCAGGAAGGACAACATCACGAACAGCAGGAACATCTGCGGCACAAAGCCGAAGATAGCGCCCAGGCCGCCGACGATACCGTCACAGACGAGCGAATCGACCAGGCCACCGTCCTCGGTACCACCCGCCACAAGCGCGTCGTGGACCATGGTGGTAATACCCGGAACATACGGGCCATACTCCGCCGGGTCAACCGAATCGGCGTCGTCGCCAGCGGCCTCGACAGCTGCGTCGTAGGCATCGCGGCCCTGGCCGAGCACATACCAGCCGTCGGTACCGAAGAGCTGGTCGTTGGTGAAGTCAGTCACCGTGCCGCCCAATGTGGAAACGGCGATGTAGTACACGCAGAACATGATGACCACAAAGATCGGCAGACCCAGGATACGGTTGGTAACCACGCGGTCGATCTTCTCGGAAGTGCTCATCTTGGCCGGAGCCTTGGTGAGGCACTCGTCAATGATGTGCGCGATGACGCCATAGCGCTCGCCGGTGATGACGGACTCGGCGTCGTCATCGCAATCCTGCTCGCACTGGGCGACCAGCTGCTCCACGCGAGCGGCCTTCTCCTTGGTGAGGTTGATGAGTTTGCAGGCGTCTGCATCACGCTCGAACAGCTTGACGGCGTAATAGCGGCGCTTGTTGGCGGGAACGCTCGCCGGAAGGTTGTTCTCGATGTGGTCCAGAACGTCCTCGATGGAGGAATCGAACTTGTGCTCCGGCACCTGGCCCTTGGAAGCAGCGGACTTCTTGACCTGCTCGAACAGCTCCTTGATGCCCTTGTTCTTAAGAGCGGAGATCATCATGACCGGGCAACCGAGCTTCTTGGAGAGCTTGGCTGTGTCGATCTTGTCGCCATTCTTCTCGACCAGATCGGCCATGTTGAGGGCAACGACCACGGGCAGGCCGGTCTCGATAACCTGAAGCGCCAGGTACAGGTTGCGCTCGAGGTTGGTGGCGTCGACCACCTGGACGACGACATCGGGCTCTCCGCTCATGAGGTAATCGCGCGAGCATTGTTCCTCGGGACTGTAGGGGGAAAGCGAGTAGATGCCGGGGAGGTCCGTAATGGTAACGTTCTTGTCGCTTAGGAGCTTGGCTTCCTTTTTCTCAACCGTGACGCCGGGCCAGTTGCCAACATAGCCGTTGGCGCCGGTAATCAGGTTGAAAAGCGTGGTCTTGCCGCAGTTGGGGTTACCCGCCAGCGCGACATGGATCTGAGAATCCGCCATTCAATCCTTCTTCCTTGTGCGTCCGCGCTGCTTTCTCCGCGCGGGCTGGATAATGTGCTTCAAAGTTGCAGCATTAAGTTAGAAAAACCTAACTTTATCTGCAGAAATATGCGCCGCGAGTCCTTACTGAACCTCGACGACGGCGGCCTCCTCCTTGCGGATGGAAAGCTCGTAGCCGCGCACGTTGATCTCGACCGGATCACCGAGCGGTGCAACCTTCACGACCTTGAACGAAGTGCCCTTGATGAGCCCCAGGTCCATAAGGTGGCGGCGAAGCGCGCCCTCACCGTGAAGCTTGACGATGGTAGAGCTCTCGCCCACCTTAACGTCACCCAACGTCTTCATCCTCTTGTCCCCCTTTCGGTTTTTATCAAATGCTGCGAACTAACCGACGGTCATGATGTGCATGGCCACCTTGGAATCGATGCCAAAGCGTGCGCCCAGCACCGTGACGATGATATTGGCGCCACTCGAGCTCACCACGTGGATTTCGTTGCCCTCGACAAAGCCGAGGTCCTTGAGGTGGTGCTTCATGTCCTCATTGCCCTTTACACGAGACACGCGCACGGTTTCGCCCGCTTTTACCATCGAAAGCGGCATGGCCGGCATCTGCGGTCCGCAAGACATGAGTAGCTCCTAACGTCAGTTCGTCCTTAACATCGACGCGATAAAAGTTAACCACGTCTATGTTCGCTTTAGTAAACTAACACGTGGTTAACTTTTTGGAAAGGGTCCCCATTCAGATTTCGAAAAAGTTTCCTATACGAAACAAAACAAAAAGGCGCGGCAAAGAGCTGTCCTTTGCCGCGCCCCGTCATGCTTAGAGCGAGAGGTTTCTGATCGACGTAACGCAGGAAGCCTCGTCTACGCCCGAAACACGAAAGACGACGCTCTCGCCGCACTCACCATAGAGGGCCATGAGGCCCATAACATCGCGGCCATCCGTGTGGCGGTCGCCGATGCTGACCGACACGTCACTACGATGCTTGGCAATGATGTCATAGAGCAGCGCAACCGGGCGGGCATGTAATCCCAACGGATCTTTAATCGTCTTTGTAAACTCGACCATGTCCCCTCCCACGGCATCGCACATTCGGCCGGCAAAACCCAGCCATGTGGTAGTTATTGTAGCGTTAGATGCTTGTCGAGAGCCCCTCTGAACACCTCGTGGTCAAAAAGTGGCAAATATGAGTACTGTCACCAATTTAGTAGCAGCAAAATCGAGAGCAAATTGCCTACTTTGAGCGATTCGAAGAGGTTGAAAGCCGTCAAACGCCCTTTAAGGGGGTTAGATAAATTGATTTTGAGCCCATTTTGCTCAGAACAGGCCGAAAAATATGACACCTCTTTTGCAGCAGTACTCATATTTGGCATTTTTTGCCCACAGGGTCCAAAACCATGCCCCAAAAATCAGAACCACCCTTAAAAAGGGTGGTTTGCTCTTAGGGTATAACCCACGGGCTCCGGGCTCGCGTCTAAAGGCGCGGGCCCGGACTTCGTCCAGGCCTAGTGCATCTTGACCCGTGGCGTGCCGGTCAAACCGGCGGGGTCACCTCCTCTTGAAGGGGTCCTCGTACTCCTTCACGCTCAGCTTGTCCAGCGCGATGTCGTGGGA
>NZ_JBDGAV010000006.1:0-105943 GCF_040910325.1 Collinsella aerofaciens
CGCCTTTAGACGCGAGCCCGGAGCCCGTGGGTTATACCCTAAGAGCAAACCACCCTTTTTAAGGGTGGTTCTGATTTGACGCTGCGCGAGCCCCGGGCACCCCATCTTGCCCCTCAATCGTCGGTCGCGTACATAAAGTACGCTTCCCTCCTCTTTCGCGGCAACCTGAGGCACCCGGAGCCCGCTCGCTGTCGTGGCCGGGAAAGTGGGTCTTCCGTTCTTTTCACTAATCGGTCGATTCGTCCCAGGAGGCTTGAACCCGAGAGGGGTCGAGCATTTTGGGTCGTGGCTGTGGCGTTGTTTGCCGCGGATGTCCGCTTTGGGCGTATCATCGTGGGCATCTCGCAAAACCTCGTTGCAAGGGAGACTCATCCCATGTCTACAGAAAAGTCCTCGTCGCGCTCATGGATGTCCGATGCCGCGATCTATCAGATCTACCCGCGCTCGTTTAAGGATTCGACTGGTTCGGGTCTGGGCGATATCGCGGGCATTACCCAGCAGATGGACTATCTTGAGCGGCTGGGTATCGAGGCCATCTGGCTGAGTCCGTTTTACCCATCGCCTCTTGTCGATGGCGGCTATGATGTGGCGGACTACTGCGATGTCGACCCACGTCTCGGCTCGCTTGACGACTTCGATGACATGATCGCTGCGGCTCACGCGCGCGGCATCAAGGTCATCGTCGACATCGTACCCAACCATTCATCCAACCAGCACCCCTGGTTCAAAGCCGCTCTTGCCGCCGGCCCCGGATCGCCCGAGCGCGCCCGTTATATCTTCCGCGATGGTCGCGGCGAGCATGGCGAGCTGCCTCCCACCAATTGGAATGCCAACTTTGGCGGCCCCGCCTGGACGCGTGTTGCGGACGGTCAGTGGTATCTGCACATGTTTACGCCCGAGCAGCCGGACTTTGACTGGTCATGCCCCGAGGTTCACGCGTTCTTTTGCGATGTCCTGGCGTTTTGGAGCGATCGAGGCGTCGATGGCTTTCGCATTGATGTGGCGCACGGTCTCGCCAAGGATCTCGACCGCGATGACCTCGACCGGTGGCATCTCGCCGAGGGCGATGACATGGTTGACGACGGCACCCATCCGCTGTGGGACCGCAACGAGGTCCACGAGATCTATCGCGAGTGGCGCCGCGTGTTCGACCGCTATAATCCGCCGCGCAGCGCCGTTGCCGAGGCGTGGGTGCTGCCCGAGCGCCAGTATCTCTACGCGCGTCCCAGCGAACTTGGCCAGACATTCAACTTTGAGTTCGCCAAGGCCACTTGGACCTATGATGACATGCACGCTGCAATCGAGGAGGGCTTGAAGGCGGCCATCGAATCCGATTCCGCCTCGACCTGGGTACTCTCCAACCACGACGTGCCGCGCGTGGCGACACGCTATGCCCTGCCGCAAATCAAGGCGACGCGCTACCACCAGATTGCGCTCGACTGGCTCTTACGCGACGGGTCGTCTTATGACGAGGACCGTGAACTCGGCGAGCGCCGCGCGCGGGCGGCCCTTTTGCTTGAGCTGGCGCTTCCGGGCTCGGCATACGTGTATCAGGGTGAGGAGCTCGGCCTTTTTGAGGTTGCTGACATTCCGTGGGCTGCACTCGAAGATCCCACTGCGACCAATACGCACGGATCGAAGCGCGAGAAGGGGCGCGACGGCTGTCGTGTGCCCCTGCCGTGGGTGGCGGCGGACGATCCCGCGCAGGGCGGATCGTTTGGGTTTTCACCGGCGGACGCCGATACGGCGCCCCATCTGCCGCAGCCTGCATGGTTTTCCGATTACGCTGCCGATAGGGAAGAAGCGGACCCGACATCGATGCTTGCGCTCTATCGTGACGCCCTTTGGCTGCGGCGCAAGCTGCGCGGGCGCGCCAACGATCTTGCGTGGCTCGATCTTGACGGGCGCACTGGCCTTGCGGATGGTGCCGAGGGCACTGAGGGCGGCGTCATCGCCTATCGCCGCGACAACGGCTGGGCGTGTGTGACGAACTTCGGCGCAGCGCCCGTGGAACTGCCGGCGGGCAGGGTCCTGCTCACCTCATCACCGCTTGCAGACGGCAGGCTCGCGCAGGACAGCTCTGCCTGGATCATGCTCTCTGAGTTGTAGGGGTCTCTTGCGGCGAGTTTGCGTTTGCCTGCGCCTTCCGTGGTGGCTGATGTCTTCGCGAGGTTCGCGAGGGCGTTGCAAAACTTTTCAAAAAAAGTTCTTGCATAGGATGCGGGCATCACGTAAGATTAATCCTCGTAAGCGGACATGGCTCAGTTGGTAGAGCACAACCTTGCCAAGGTTGGGGTCGCGGGTTCGAGCCCCGTTGTCCGCTCCATTTGGGCGTTTAGCTCAGGGGGAGAGCGCTTCCCTGACACGGAAGAGGTCAGAAGTTCAAATCTTCTAACGCCCACCAAATGTTCGCAGCCCAGAGGCTTTGCCTCTGGGCTGTTTTGTTTTGCTACCAAGCACGCCGCCAAATAAGCCACCAAATATTGATCCAAGGTCCGTACGCGATGGTCTTCGCATCCCGTAGAGGTGCCGGCAGATTGCATACGTCCTGGCCGATCGTGACCGCAACATGTTGGTCAAGCATAATCTTTTGGATTCTTTTGGCGTGAGCGGCTTGGTTTTGGTAGGATTTGTCAGCGGCTTGACTAAGGGGGTTTTATAACTGCCATGCAGGTAGCCGTGTTGGTAACGTTTTACCGACTTGCCAAGAACCCCTCATAATTAATGCGTCTGCAAAATGACCAATTGCTTTGACCTGCTGAAACACTATATGTTGTGTTTGAACTAAAAAAAGAATACAGGATATAGATGCGTCTTTGTCGTATGATAGATGGCGGACAGAGAACGAAGACCTTATTCGTCCCATTTGGACACGCCTTTGAGCCGCTTGATCGGCCGCGAGGATTGTCCGCATGAGGACTTATGGTTTATCGAGAACACAGATTGCGCGACGGCGCCGCAAGACAGGGGCAAGCCCTGCCGGGCATCGTTTGGCTCTGAAGCGCAATGAGGCTACGACGCGAAAGAGGCAAGAGGATGAAGATCATCAAGCGCAGCGGCACCGAGGTTGTCTTTGACATCGATAAGATCGTCAATGCCATCCGCGCCGCAAACTTGGAGGTCGAGGAGAGCTCTCGTCTTACCGACCGCCAGGTGGTTTACGCGGCACAAAACGTCGCCGAGGCATGTGAGAACGCGGGCCACACCGTGTCGGTCGAGGAGATTCAGGATCTGGTCGAGGACGAGATCATGCGTCTCGACTGCTACGAGGTTGCCCGCCACTACATCATCTATCGCTATGTTCAGAGCCTGAAGCGCCAGAAGAACACGACCGACGACAAGATTCTGTCGCTGATCGAGTGCAACAACGAAGAGGTCAAGCAGGAGAACTCCAACAAGAACCCGACCGTCAATTCCGTTCAGCGTGACTACATGGCCGGCGAGATCTCCAAGGACCTGACTCAGCGTGTGCTGCTGCCCCAGGAGATCGTGGATGCCCATAATGAGGGCCTGATTCATTTCCACGATTCGGATTACTTTGCCCAGCACATGCACAACTGCGATCTGGTGAACCTGGAGGACATGCTCCAGAACGGCACTGTTATCTCGGGTACGCTGATTGAGAAGCCGCACAGCTTCTCGACCGCCTGCAACATCGCGACGCAGATCATCGCCCAGGTTGCTTCCTCCCAGTACGGTGGCCAGTCGATTTCGCTGACCCATCTTGCCCCGTTCGTCGAGGTGAGCCGTCAAAAGATTCGCGGCGAGGTCGCCCGCGAGCTCGAGGAGCTCGGCGTTTCCGCATCTCCCGAAAAGGTCCGCGAGGTCGTTGAGGACCGTCTGCGTGACGAGATTCGTCGCGGCGTCCAGACGATCCAGTATCAGGTCGTGACGCTTATGACCACGAACGGCCAGGCGCCGTTCGTGACGGTCTTTATGTATCTTAACGAGGCCCGTACGCCTCAGGAGAAGCACGACCTTGCCATGATCGTGGAGGAGACGCTTCGCCAGCGCTACGAGGGCGTTAAGAACGAGGCCGGCGTGTGGATTACCCCGGCATTCCCCAAGCTCATCTATGTACTCGAGGACGATAACGTTCACGAGAATTCCCCGTACTTCTACCTGACCCAGCTGGCCGCTAAGTGCACCGCCAAGCGCATGGTGCCCGACTACATCTCCGAGAAGAAGATGCGCGAGCTCAAGCTGTCGAAGGGCGAGACCGCGGGCAACGGCGACTGCTATACCTGCATGGGCTGCCGCAGCTTCCTGACGCCTGACCGTTCCGGTAACGGATTTAACAACGTGGCCAACGCGCTGAACTATGATCCGAACAAGCCCAAGTACTATGGTCGCTTTAACCAGGGCGTCGTGACCATCAACCTGCCTGATGTCGCACTGAGCTCGCATCAGGACATGGACAAGTTCTGGAAGATCTTCGATGAGCGCCTTGAGCTGTGCCACCGTGCCCTGCTGTGCCGTCATGAGCGCCTGATGGGTACGCTTTCGGATGCCGCACCGATTCTTTGGCAGTACGGTGCCCTCGCTCGTCTGAAGAAGGGCGAGACAATCGACAAGCTGCTCGTGGGCGGATACTCCACCATCAGCCTGGGCTATGCCGGCCTGTATGAGTGCGTCAAGTACATGACGGGCCACAGCCACACCGAGAAGGAGGGCACGCCCTTTGCCATGGCCGTCATGCAGCGCATGAACGACAAGTGCGCGGAGTGGAAGGCCGAAAGCGATATTGACTTCTCGCTGTACGGTACCCCGCTTGAGTCGACGACCTACAAGTTCGCCAAGTGCCTGCAGCGTCGTTTTGGCATCATCCCGGGCGTGACGGACAAGGGCTACATCACCAACAGCTACCACGTCCACGTGTCCGAGGAGATCGACGCATTCGACAAGCTCAAGTTCGAGGGTATGTTCCAGCAACTTTCGCCGGGCGGTGCCATCTCCTATGTCGAGGTTCCCAACATGCAGGACAACCTCAAGGCTGTCATCCGCGTGATGCAGTACATCTACGACAACATCATGTACGCCGAGCTCAACACCAAGAGCGATTATTGCCAGGTGTGCGGCTACGACGGCGAGATCAAGATTGTCGAGGATGACGGCAAGCTGGTGTGGGAGTGCCCCAACTGCGGCAATCGCGACCAGGAGAAGATGAACGTCGCTCGTCGTACGTGCGGCTACATCGGTACCCAATTCTGGAACCAGGGTCGAACCGAGGAGATCCGCGACCGCGTGCTGCATCTCTAATACCGCTCCGGGGCTGAACCGAGAGGGCCGCTTGGGCATTTGCTCGCTATTTCGGACAGTCCTGCGCAAGACGAAGGCCACATTAAGTGGCCTTCTTTGCGTGCGGAACTCATATCGAGCAAATGCCCAAGCGGCCCTCTCGGTTCAGCCAAGTTGACGTAGCTGAGATGCAGCGCGCGGCCTGCTCGCTCCTCGAAGTTCTTAGCGGAAATAATTCGAGCTGCAGCTGCGATTTACTTGCGATAGCGGTTGAGCTGCAACAAAGTTTTTATTGGACCTCGAACCCTATACTCGATGTTCGCTTCGTTCATTGAGTTACCCTTTGCATGAGGCCGGGACATATCGTCCCGCCCGCAGTTTCGCAGGCCGAAGGCCGAGAATGTTTGAGGACGGGATGATATGTCCCGGCCTCCCGGGAGAGTTACCTATGAACTACGCGAACATTAAGTATTTCGACATTGCTGATGGGGAAGGCGTTCGTACTTCTCTGTTTGTGAGCGGGTGCCGTCGCGGGTGCAAGAATTGCTTTAACTCCGTCGCGTGGGACTTTGCTGCGGGCGAGCCGTTCGATCGCGCCGTCGAGGACAAAATTATCGAGAGTCTCGATCATCCCTTTATCGATGGCCTGACGATTCTGGGTGGCGAGCCCATGGAGCCCGAGAATCAGGCGGGGCTTGTTGACTTTATCGAACGCGTGCGTGCGGCCTATCCCGCGGGGTCGGGCAAGACCATTTGGTGCTTTACCGGCGACGTGCTCGAGGAGCTTATGCCGGGTGGTCGTCACCATACCGAGGCGACGGACCGTATCCTTGCCTGCCTCGATATGTTGGTGGATGGCCCGTTTGTTCAGGATCTGTACGATATCTCATTGCGCTTTAGGGGCTCGAGTAACCAGCGTGTGATCGATATGAACGCTACGCGCGACCGTGCTGAGCGCGAGGGCGTTGCGCTTTGTGATGCGGTTGAACTTTGGCGTGATGATCCGGTCTATTCGACCCATACTATGTAGCTTGTGGTCGATGCCAAAGGGCGTGGTACCATAGCGCGAACGTGAAATCGGAAAAGTGAGGCCCAGATGGTCGATCAGGAAAAAGTCGAGGCCGCCATTAAGCTGTTGCTTGAGGGCATAGGCGAGGACCCAACTCGTGAGGGCCTGCTGGAGACCCCGGCGCGCGTTGCCCGTATGTATGGTGAGATCGCCGGCGGTATGGACCAGAGTGCCGAGGAGCACCTGTCCAAAACCTTTGCCGTCGCTTCGAACGACTTGGTTATCGAGCGCGATATCACGTTTTACTCGCTGTGTGAGCATCATCTGCTGCCGTTTTATGGCAAGGCCGCGATCGGCTATATCCCTAACGGTCGCGTGGCGGGTCTGTCTAAGCTCGCTCGCACGGTTGAAGTCTATGCCCGTCGTCTGCAACTGCAGGAGCAGCTGTGTGCGCAGGTTGCCGACGCCCTCATGGATTATCTCGCTCCCCAGGGAGCGATTGTGCTCATGGAGGCTGAGCATATGTGCATGACCATGCGCGGCGTGCAGAAGCCCGGCACCAAGACCGTGACGCTCGCTCGCCGCGGCGTCTTTGAGACCGATCCCGCGCTCGAGGAGCGGTTCTTTAGGATGCTGGGCCGTTAGCATGAGGGTCGTCAACGACTTTACATCGAAGACCGATGAGGGGACGTCGCGTCGCGGCTTTATGGCTTCGGGCCTGACTCCCTTTGGTGCCATGCCTCGCATTGATTACATTTGTGCCAACGGGCTGTTCCGTCGGCACCTGGGCAACATTGCACAGTTGGAATCGGGGCGCATCTTCTGCCGCCACGGCATTAACCATCTTCTCGATGTCGCTCGCATTATGTGGATCAAGAATCTCGAGGAACAGCTCGAATTTGACCGCGAGGTCATCTACGCCACGGCACTTCTTCACGATATCGGCAAAGATGAACAGTATGAATCGGGTATATCCCATGATGTTGCAAGCGAACGCGTCGCTGATGCGATTCTCGGCGGCATGCCCGATGATGTGGCGTTTGATCCGGCCGATGCCGCAGCCATTAAGACGGCCATTCTGGGCCATCGAAAGCTGCGCGTGAACAGCCAACCGCTTGAGCGTCTGCTCTATGCAGCCGACAAAGCGTCGCGCGCCTGCTTTGCATGCCCCGTGCGCAATGCTTGCAACTGGAGCGATGATAAAAAGAACCTGTCGATTCGCGTGTAGTTAGTTGCGCGGTCGGGGTTCTAAACGAAGGAGACGATCGCGATGAGTAACAAGAAACTGCCCGAGAATGCAACCAAGACTGAAGGCGCCGAGCTCGCCCGCCGTGGAAGGGGCGAAATATCCACTGCAACGGCGGTGCCCCACGTGAGCTATGACGATCTTCGCCATGCCGATCGCATTACTATCGACGGTCTCGAGGTCTTTGCCAACCACGGCGTGTATCCCGAAGAGAACGCGCTGGGCCAGAAATTCATCGTGTCCTTGGTGCTCTATGCCGACTTGCGTGCAGCGGGAGAGCACGATGACTTGGACGCCTCGATTGACTATGGCTCGGTGTGCCACGATGTCGATGGCTATCTGCGCGAGCATACGTTTAAGCTCATCGAGGCTGCAGCCGAGGGTGTGGCCTCGATGCTGCTACGTCGTTACCCCCTGCTGCTTGGCGTGCGCGTTAAGCTCGATAAGCCTTGGGCGCCCGTCGGTCTTCCCCTGGCAAGCTGCGGTGTCGAGATCGAGCGCGTGCGCTAACCGGTTCTAATAAATCTCTATGGGTGGCTGCTTGAGCCGCTGTGACAGCGCTCTATTGTTGGGGCAGTACGTGTCGAGCAGGGCGTGAAACCGCTGATTGTGGCTTGGCTCGAGCAAGTGGACGAGCTCGTGGGCGACAACCATGTCGAGGCATTCGACGGGATAGGCGGCAAGTTCTCGTGCGATGCGAACGGCGCCGGATTTGGGCGTGCATGAGCCCCAACGCGTTTTCATGCTGCGTACGGAAACGCGGGAAACGGCGACACCCATTGCGATTTCGTATGCGTGCACCATATCGCGTAGCGCCGATGTGACTTCGGACGTATAGAGCTGGTCGATGTGGGCTTGGAGCTCATCGGACGTTAGGCCGTCGAGGATTGCGTGCCGCTTTGGCTGTGGGCTTTCGTCCGATTCATCGGTACCCATAAAACATGCGAAGGTGGCCTGTTTGGGCCGCGGTGCGGGTGATGCAAAGTTGTGATCGAGCGCATCCTGTACCGTGACGGGCTTGCCCCAAAGTGCAATGATGGACGAGGGACTGAGCGGCTCTCGCGCCGTCGCCTGACGTCGCTCACGCTGGGCAAGTCGGTTGACAATCCAGGCACTGTTGCGCTTTACAAACGCTTCGATGCGCTCGCGGCTGGCGCCGAGCGGTGCACTGGCGTGGACCTCACCACTCGATGTGACGCGTAGGTTGAAGTTCTTGACGCGCTTTTTGGTAACTACGACGGGGATGGGCGTCCCATCCGGTCGGGATACGGAAATCGTAAACTGCTGCGTCAAAAGCGGTCCTTCAGATTGGGGACGGGCCGGCATGTCGACCGTTCGGCATGCCGGCCCGCTCAAGGGATGTGAAATTAATAACGCTCGAAGAAGGCAAGCGCGTTGTCGCTGCAGAGCTTTTGCATCACGGTCTTGCCAAAATGCTTGGAAAGCATGTTCTGGAACTCGGGCATCTTGCTGGCATCGGAGAGGAAAGCGGGCACAGTGGCGCCGTCCCAGTCGCCGCCGAGCGCGATGACGTCCTCGCCGCCCAGGTCGAGCCAGTGCTCGATATGTGCCGCCAGCTGGTCGAAGGTGACGTCTGCGGCGGTCTTGTCGGTTGCGCCGTTGGAAAGGAACTCGCTGCAGTAGTTGAGGCCGACGATGCCACCCATGTCGCGAATGGTGCGGAACTGGTCGTCGGTAAGGTTGCGTTTGGCGCCGCAAACCGCACGGGAGTTGGAGTGGCTGGCGACGAAGGGACGCGTGGCGCGGGCGGCGACCTCGTCAAAGCACTCATCGTTGAGGTGGGAGACGTCAAGTACCATGCCGGCGTGCTCCATCTGCGTAAGCGCCTCGATGCCGGCGGCGGTGAGGCCGGCGTGGGTGTCGTGGCCGCTCGCGAGCGGTCCCTGCGCGTTCCAGCTGAGTGATGACATGAGTACGCCCAGGCTCTTGAGCACCTCGATCAGCGCGGGGTCTTCGGCAAAGAACGTCGCGTTTTCGATGGTGTGGATGCAAGCGACCTTGCCGTCCTTGAGCGCAGGGCGAATGTCTGCCGCGCTGCGTACGTTGACCATGCGGTCGTGGTTGAGCATTGCCTGGCCGCTCATGTGTGCCATGATCTGCGCCTGGAAGCGCGCAGCGTGGGCGGTGGGAATCTCATCGGGGACAAACGTGGCGAAGCACTGTGCCCACGGCGTGTTGCCGATCTTTGCGAGCGAGATGGCGCAGGCGTTGCCCTCGATGAGGTCGAAATCTTGCGGATGCGTTTCGTCGCCGGGGAAATAACCGTCGGTGCCGGCGGTAAAGCGCAGGTCGAGATCGAGCGTGGCCCAGCCGATGCGGTCGGCGGTGTCGCAGTGTAGGTCAAATACGGGATATGCCATGGTTCCTCCGGTTGCAGCGTTTCTTTGCAAACTGTCTTTGAATTGTATGACTAGGGTATAGTTAGCGCCATATGTTCACGGCGGCCCGCGTTGTGCGCCGCCCTTATCACGGAGGTTACCATGTCCAACCAGGGCAAGAAGGTCAAGACTCATTATCGCGGCACGCTCGACGACGGCACGCAGTTCGATAGCTCCTACGATCGCGGCGAGCCGCTGGAGTTCACCTGCGGCGCCGGTCAGATGATCAAGGGCTTCGACGCCGCTGTTGTCGACATGCAGGTGGGCGAGAAGAAGACCGTGCACATTCCTGCTGCCGATGCCTACGGCGAGCACAACCCCGAGATGGTTATTACCTTCCCGGCCGAACAGGTTCCCAACATCGAGCAGATCGAGAAGGGCATGAAGCTTTTCCTGTCCACGCCGAGCGGCATGCCCGTCCCCGCCGTGGTCATAGACGTAACGCCCGAGGCCGTGACGCTCGACGCCAACCACGAGCTGGCCGGCAAGGACCTCAACTTTGATATCGAGCTCGTTGAGGTCGAGGATTAGAGTATGCCTGAACGCTTGGTTTCGACGACATGCTTGGGAAATCTCAACGATCCGTCCTATGAACTCCTGCTTCGCCGGAAGTTGGGCGGCGTCTTTGAAGTTGACGAGCTGCTGCTCGATTGGGACCAGGCTGATGTATGCGCGCTTGTGGGCGTGACGGAGCTGGGGCGCACGGTCGATGTTCGGCTGGATGCTGCCGACGGCGGTCGTTTTACCGACGGCGACGTGCTCGCCATCGACCGTTCGGGCATGGTGCCCGTGGCGGTTGTCGTGCGCCTGCGCAGTGCCGAGGTTTATTTGGTCGAAGTTGACCGCATGGACCCGATTGCGCTCGCGCATGCGTGCTGGGAGATCGGCAATATGCACGCGCCGCTTTTCCGAGGCGATTCGGACGAGTATACCGTGCGCATGTATACGCCGGTGCAGCCTGTTTTGGGCCGCATGCTCCGGGGCGTCGAGGGCGTTCGGCTCTCGGTGGTTACCCGTGAACTCGATGCGGACCGGCGCTTTGCGTCGAGTGCGGCGGATGCCGTCGTGAGCATGGCTCCCGACTTTACCATCGTAAAAAAGACGCGCGGCTAAGCGCGTGTATACGCAAGGCGGGCTTTGAGGGGCGACCAATCAAGGTCCGTCTTGCTGTTGATAGGAGGCTTTGGGGAAGCATATGGGTCTTGAGGGAATCAAGCTGATTGCATGCGATTTGGACGGCACGTTGCTGCATCCGGGGGAGCACGAGCCGCGTTCCGAGGCCTTTGAGCTCATCGATGAACTGCATCGTCGCGGCATCGTGTTTATGCCGGCGAGCGGTCGTCAATATGCGAGCTTGCGCTACCTGTTTGCCCCGGTGGCCGATGAGCTCGCCTATGTATGCGAAAACGGAGCCCTAGTGATGAACGAGGGGCGTGCCGTTGTCAAGCGTTCCATGGAGCGTAGCCTTGCTATGGATATCGCGAATGCCGTGGTTGCGTATCCCCATGCCGACGTGACCCTTTCGTGTGAGGGACACCTCTACACCATGAGCGGCAACGATGCGTTCGTCGACCATTTGCGCTATGAGGTCCACTGCGATGTGGCGGTGGTCGACCGTCCTGAGGACATCGACGAGGACGTCATTAAGATTGCCTTCCAGACGCCCGAGGTGGATCAGCCGGCGGCCCTGGAGTATTTTGAGCGCCTCTTTAGCGACCGTGTCGACGTGATGACGTCGGGAACCGAGTGGACGGACTTTATCGGCTTTGATTCGGGTAAGGGTTCCGCGCTTGCCGATTACGGTCGTGCCCTGGGAATTTCGCCCGACGAGATGATGGCGTTTGGCGATAACGAAAACGACCGCGACATGCTCAACGTCGTGGGCCATCCTTATCTAATGGAGAGCTGCAATCCCTCTATGCGTGGCATCAACGACCGCGTCCGCTACGTGCGCACGGTCGAAGAAGAACTGCGCCGCCTGCTCGCCGAGTAGATATATGTGGCATGCCTAGGAATCTCTTTTTGCTGCAGAGTGCAGAAAGGTGGATTTTAAGGCATGTCCCGAACATCTACCGGCAGTCGGGGCAGAGACCCTCGAAGATGGTGTAGTGCGACGTGACGTGCCAGCCGATTTGCTCGGATGCCTTGGCGTCGAGTTGGGCATCGAAGGGGAGCGGTACGTCGATGACGCGGCTGCACGAGGTGCAGATGATATGCGCATGCGGCTCGATCGTGCGATCGAAGCGGCTGCCGCCCGGCGTCTTGATGGAGAGAATCTCGCCGGCGTCGGCCAAGAGATTGAGGTTGCGGTAGACCGTGCCGCGGCTGATTTTGTCATCCTGCGCGCGCACGACGTTGTAGATTTCG
Source organism: Collinsella aerofaciens (assembly GCF_040910325.1). Classification (GTDB taxonomy): domain Bacteria; phylum Actinomycetota; class Coriobacteriia; order Coriobacteriales; family Coriobacteriaceae; genus Collinsella; species Collinsella aerofaciens_BL. The sequence goes on from NZ_JBDGAV010000006.1 coordinate 12,260, forward strand.
TCGGCGGTGGGATGGTTATAGCTTTGGCGCACGGCGTCAAGAACCAGCTTTCGCTGCCTGGTATTCCTTCTTTGCACCGCCATGCGCCTCGCCTCTTTTCTATCAACGGTCGTAGGTAAATGATACCGTATTTAGCACACAATACTAATAACGAGGCGTGAAACCGTCTTCATTGGCAAGTGGGGCTCGGGCCTGGGCGTCTACGAGGCGAAAACGCGTTCCCATACGCTCGTAGGAGGCATGAAGCGCCTCGAGATGAGATAGGATATTTGCCGGAGCCCCCTGTATCTCCATCTCGACTGAGCCGTCTTCCATGTTACGCACCCAGCCGGTGAGCGCGCGTGCCTGCGCGAGGTTGGTGTTGGTAAAGCGAAAGCCAACGCCCTGGACTTGCCCCGCCCAGCGCAGGAAATAGCGCAGGGGAGTGTCTTGAGTGGCCTCGTCGCTTGCGAGCACAGTAAGCCTGCGGCGCAGCTCGAGCTCGACGTTTGATGGTTTTTGAGGCTCTCGACTGCCGCCGGTGACGCTGGAGAAGAACGTATCGAAGAGACCCATAGCTATGCCTGCTTGCCTGCGTCGGCTGGGAAGGTTATGCCGGCCTGCTGGCGCACGGCATCCATGATGCGCAGTGAGACGAGTGTGACATCGCGGTAGTGGCCAAGCTCGTGGCGTCCCGCCGGGGTCTCCCAAATCTCTTCCTTAACGTTATCGATGCCGCCGATGGCGGTGATAAAGTCTGTGAGTTCGTATTCCATAGTGTTGCTCGATTTGGGCAGGTCGAGCACGCGGCCGTTGTCTCCCTGTTCGCGCGGTGCCTCGGTCGCCGAGCCGCGTACGACGTCGCCGCGATAGTCGATGCGGACGTTGCGGGGCGTGGACAGATGGTCGATCTGGATAGTGCCACGCTCGCCTTCGATCTGCGAGGGCAACAGGTCGTTCGTTATTTTGGAGTGCGCGAGCTCGACGGAGATACGGCCACCGCCGTAGCTGGCGAGGATGGAACCGCAGCCATCGATGGGGCCGTGCGTGAGCTGTCGCGTGGTGGGATCGAGCAGGGTGGTCATGCTCGTAAGGCCGGAGGGCATGCCAAAGATCTCGACCATGGGCTCGACGGTATAGACGCCAATGTCCATGAGGGAACCCGATGCCATATTGCAGTCGAAGATATTGGTGGCGCGTCCCGCGAGAATCTCGTTGTAGCGCGAGGAATACTTGCCAAAGCGCAATGAGGCGCGGCGGATGGGGGCGATCTCGCCCAGGGCGTCCTCGATGGCGTGGAAGGCGGGATCGTGGAGGGGACGCATGGCCTCGAGGGCCACGACACCTGCTGCCTCGGCAGCGCGGAAGACTTCCAGCGCCTGCGCTTCGGTGGCGCAGAAGGGTTTCTCGACGATGACGTGCTTGCCACCGGCGATGCAGGCAAGGGCCTGCTCGTAGTGGAGCGCATTGGGGCTGCCGATGTAGACGGCGTCGACGTCGTCGGCGGACGCAAGCTCGTCAAGTGCGGTGAAGTTACGCTCGCCGCCGTGTTCGGCGGTAAAGGCGGCGCCGCACTCGGCATCGCGCGAGAGCGTGCCCACAAACGCGGCTTGGTCGTTGGCGTTGACGACCTGGATAAAGTCGTCGGTAATCATGGATGTGCCGATGGTCGCTATACGCAGCATGTATCCCCCTCGTGCCGTTCGGTTTACAGGATGAGTGTAGCGCGAGGGGGCAGGAAATAGCGTGCGAAAACGCCGTTACAGGTCGCTCTCGTTAAAGCCGGTATCGATATCGAGGTTGCTGCCGTCGGCCGCCGTGGTGGCGAGCTCATCGCAGCGCTCGTTGAGCTCGTGGCCGGCGTGACCCTTAACCCAGATGAACTCAACCTTGTGCTTGCTTTTGGCGGTGAGTAGGCGCTCCCACAGGTCGCGGTTCTTGACGGGCTGCTTGTTGGCGGTTTTCCATCCGCGCTTTTTCCAGCCGTCGATCCAGTGCTTGTTAAAGGCGTTGACGACGTACTGCGAATCGGAATGGACCTCGACCTCGCAGGGGCGGTTAAGTGCCTCGAGCGCCACGATGACCGCCATGAGCTCCATGCGGTTGTTGGTGGTCTTGGCGTAGCCGCGCGAAAGCTCGGAGGTGAAGGTCTTGCCGGCGGGGTTGGTGTATTTGAGCACGGCGCCGTAGCCGCCGCGTCCCGGATTTGATCGGGCCGAGCCGTCGGTATAGATGATGACCTTCACGGGCTTCCTTTCGTTGGGTACGTTTCGTGTGAGTGACCATTGTAGCGCCATGCCCGCCGGGGGCTAGCAATCTACGATTTCTACCCCGTCTTCCGACAGTTAGTTGGCATGGATGATGCGGTTGAGCTCGTCGAGGTATTGCTGCAAGAGGGGAGAGGGCTTGCGCTCGTCGTGCATGATATAGCCTACGTGCATCGTTGGGGCGTCTGCTAACGGGATCGATGCCATACCCCATTGCATTTCATTGGAGAGGACACCGGTCGACAGGGTGTAGCCGTTCGACGTGATAAGTAAGTTAGTAAGTGTTCCGCGGTCCGAGATTCGTATGTTGCGGTCGCAAGGGATATAGCTAAAAGGTTCCTCGGCGTAATAGAAGGAGTTTGAGGTTCCCTGCTCAAAGCTGTAGCGCGTATATGGTGTGAGGTCGGCAAGGGACAGCTGCGGGCGGCGGGCAAGCGGGTGGCGCTCGCTAACGAAGACGTGGACCGTCGCGTTGAATAGGGGATGGAAGCTCGCGCGCGCATCGGCAAAAGCCTTCTGCAGAACGCGGGCGTTAAAGTCGTCCAGATAGAGGATGCCGATGTCGCTGCGAAATGCGCGGACGTCATCGATGATCTGCGATGTGGTGGTCTCGCGCATGATGAACTCGAACTTGCTGTCGCGGCAGCGCTCGACTACGTTGACAAAGGCCTCGACCGAAAAGGCGTAGTGCTGGGCGGAAATGGCGAGGCGGGCTTGCGGGGTACCGCCGTCCTCGTAGCGGGCCTCGAGCATGTCGGCCTGCTCTACGACCTGGCGTGCATAACCCAAAAGCTCGGTGCCGTCGTTGGTGAGCGTGACGCCGCGGCTGGAGCGCGTAAAGATCTCCAGATTGAGTTCCTGTTCCAGGCTTTTGACGGCGTTTGAGATGTTGGACTGAGCGGTATAGAGGCGCTGAGCTGCGGCGTTAATTGAGCCGGATTCTGCCACGGCGATAAGAAAGCGAAGCTGCTGGAGGGTCATCGGCGCCCGTCCTTTCGATAGCTATCTAAAAAACCGATAACAGGTTAGCGCTTTTAAGTGATTGACCGAGGGAAACAATGCTCGTACTATTCAAAACACACAAAGGCGGTAGGTAATTAAGCCAACCACGGAACCGGGATGCGAAAGGAGGCCCGCATATGAATTGCTTACCAAGACGAATGCCGGGCTCCTGTTTGCGCCCGTCGGCGTGATCAGGAGACAGCGACTTACTTCTCTCTTTTTATTTACTTTTGTTCGATCAAGGAGATCATCATGAGCCTGTTCATCAACAACCCCGAGCACACCTTTGGTTTCGATACCCTGCAGCTTCACGTTGGCCAGGAGAGCGCCGATCCCGCATCCGACTCCCGCGCCGTGCCTATCTACCAGACCACGAGCTATGTGTTCCGCAATTCCCAGCACGCCGCCGACCGCTTTGGTCTTGCCGACGCCGGCAACATCTACGGCCGTCTGACCAACTCCACCCAGGGCGTCTTCGAGGACCGTATCGCCGCACTCGAGGGTGGCGTGGCAGGTCTTGCCGTCGCCTCCGGTGCCGCTGCCATCACCTATACCCTGCAGGCTCTCGCCCAGGCCGGTGACCACGTGGTCGCCCAGAAGACCATCTACGGCGGTTCCTACAACCTGCTGGAGCATACGCTCTCCCAGTTTGGCGTCGAGACCACGTTTGTCGATGCCCATAACCTGGAAGAGGTTGAGGGTGCCATCAGGGACAACACCACGGTCATCTATCTCGAGACGCTCGGCAACCCCAACTCCGACATCCCCAACATCGACGCCATCTCCGAGATCGCCAAGAAGCACGGTCTGCCGGTTGTCGTCGACAACACCTTCGGCACCCCGTATCTGTTCCGTCCGCTGGAGCATGGTGCCAACATCGTCGTTCACTCCGCAACCAAGTTCATCGGCGGCCACGGCACCTCGCTGGGCGGTGTGATCGTCGACGGCGGTAACTTCGATTGGAAGGCGAGCGGCAAGTATGCGCAGATCGCCGAGCCCAACCCCTCCTACCATGGCGTCTCGTTTGCCGAGGCTGCCGGTCCCGCCGCCTTCGCAACCTATGTCCGCGCTATCTTGCTGCGTGACGAGGGCGCCTGCATCAGCCCGTTCAACGCCTGGATCCTGCTCCAGGGCACCGAGACTCTGTCGCTGCGCGTTGACCGTCATGTCGAGAACACCAAGAAGGTCGTTGAGTTCCTGGCTGGTGACAGCCATGTCGCCAAGGTGAACCACCCGAGCCTGTCTGAGCACCCCGATCACGAGCTCTATCAGAAGTACTTCCCCAACGGCGGTGCCTCGATCTTTACCTTTGAGATTAAGGGTGGCCAGGAGGCCGCCTGGAAGTTCATCGATCATCTGCAGGTGTTCTCGCTGCTCGCCAACGTGGCCGACGTCAAGTCGCTCGTCGTGCACCCGGCTACCACCACGCACTCCCAGCTCTCTGCCGAGGAGCTCGCCGAGCAGAACATCACGCCCTCCACGATCCGTCTTTCCATCGGTACCGAGAACGCCGAGGATATCATTTGGGATCTGAAGCAGGCCTTCGCCGCGCTGGACGAGTAAGGCGACTTGTGCAAGGACCCCTTGCGACTCGATAGGTATAACTGCATAAAATGCCTGCTCAAGGCGCCTGTGCGAACAATGGTTGCACAGGCGCCTTTTTTGCATAGAGCGGGTGCAAAAACAGGGTTTTTGACACGCTTTATGCATTTGAGTTGTGGAAAACTCCTGTTGAGAGGATGTGAGTTTTACGCAATTGACGTGCGCCTTTTGAGTAAAACCGCAGGTCGCGATTTGCTCGGGGTACTATGCAGCGCGATCGAATCACACGCAGCTCAAACGCAGCAAAAACGCACTACGGAGGTTTCCAGCTACATGAGGATCGATTCACGAAAACCGAAAGCCGCCGCCCTTTCCGCCGCTCTGACCGTGGCACTTTTGGCGGGCGCCGGTGCAACTGATGCCCACGCCGCAACACTGTCCGATACGGTTGGATCTACTCCGTCCGAGACGACGCTGGTACAGCCCGTTGACTATCGCGGCGATGGTTATGGTTCCATGCAGGAGTGGAACGCCTCGATGGAGGCCAAGCGCGATTCCCTGGAGATGCGCGCTCAGATCATCATGAACATGTACGGTGACTATGCCACCGATGACGAGCGCGCTGTGCTGCAGGGTTGCATCGACGGCGCGGGTAGCCTGTTGACGATGGGGGAGGTTGACGCCAAGTCGACCGAGCTCGATGAGCTGCGCATTGCGCTTGAGGATGCCAAGCGCAATGCGCTCGAGGCTGCCGCCGAGGCGGAGGCTGCCGAGGTCGCCCAGGCTTCGTACTACAACGCCGGTTACACTCCGTCCTACGCGTCTGCCGCGTCCTACGCGAACGGATCGGGCCTGACGCGCTCTGCGGGTGTCAATAACTACAACGGGCGCCGCGAGACCTATTACAGCAGCAATGTGCTTTATCACTATCGCACGGGCGAATGGACTCAGGATTCTGAGGGCTTCTGGCGCGATTCCGACGGCTATTACGTTGTTGCCGCGGGCGATATGGCCCAGGGCTCGACCTTTACGGGCTCCAAGGGTGATTGCAAGGTCTATGACTCCGGTTGCGCTGCCGGAACCACCGACTACTACACCGGTTGGTAATTTTTCTGCATCACGGATATTTGGCGGACGGGCGTCTTTACCGAGCTTTAGGGCAACGTAAGGACGTCCGTTCTATGTATGCGTTTGAGTTAACAGAGCCCTTACCGTGGCGGTACGCTGGGCGTATGGATGCGGGGCACACTGGTTCTTGAGAAATAAGGTCTTTCTCTTGGAGGAAGTGGTCTTGTGAATGCTCGAGATATTGCCGTTGCCGCCGTCGCGTTGATGCTTGGTTGCCTTGGTCCTACGGCCGCGCTCGTCGCGGGTATGCAGGGGTCTTGTGGGGCTGCCTCTATCGTGGTTGGCGTGTTGATCGCGGCCGCGCTGCTGGGAAGTGCGGGTGTAGCCCTTTGTCGCGACGATGAGGACGAGGTGCCGGGGTCGCAACGCTAACTGTTGTGAGATCGGCCGCCGATCGTAGACGAAGATGAAGGCCGCCGCAGGGGGGAGGTTCCCTTGCGGCGGTTTTGCTGTTAAGGCTGTTGAATGCGGCGCGTCGGCGCTACCAGCTTTTCTCGATATCGCGAATGCGTCGATAGAGCCATTCGTTTTGCGGTGCCTGGATATCGTGTTTGGCTGCGAGGCGGCAGATGGTGCCCGCGAACTCATCAACCTCGGTTTTGCGCCTTGCGATGCGGTCTTGAGCCATCGAGGGCATACCGGCGGGGTCGATTCCCTCGATGAGGTGCACCATTTGCGTCAGGTCTGCCTCGGTCAGCTCAACGCCCTCGGCGTTGGCGACCGCAAGCGTTTCGCGCATGGCGGAAACAAAGCAGCGACGCTGCTCGGAGCCCGGCTCCGTGGCGCTTCCGTAGGTCCCGCCGTAGGCCATGCAGGTTTGGTTGATGCCGTCGTTGAGCATGAGTTTGGCCCACATGCGGTGCGCAATGTCGCGCTCGACGGTATGGGCGATGCCGCAGCGCGTGTAGAGCTCGTCGATAGCGGCGACGGTCGCGGGGTCCGTGCCGGCCGCCGCGCCAAAGCGGATCTCGCCCGCATTGGTAAAGGTGAGCGCGCCGTTGAGGAACACGGCGTCCATGCCCTGGCAGATACCAAGAACGGTATGCTCCCAGCCAAAGCGTTCGGCAATCTTTTGCTCGCTCGTAATGCCGTTGCATAGCGAGGCGATGAGCGTGTTGGGTCCCACGACGCGCTCCATAGTCTTGAGTGCTTGGTCGAGACCGGTGGTCTTGACTGTCAGGATGACCAGATCGGCGGGCGTCGCCTCGCTGGCGCGGACGGACGTGAGATCGCAGGGCTTGCCGTTGACAGTGAGCGCATCGCCCGCGTGACGCTCAAAACGGGTGTCATCCATAACGTATTCGACGGCGTCATTGCCGAGGGCCTTGGCAATCATGCTGCCGTAGAGCAGGCCGACGCCGCCCTTGCCGATAAAAGCGACCTTGTTGATCTGCATGTGAATCATCTCCCCATGTAAAAGGCGCCCGCGTAAGGGGCGCCTGATGGATTGTATGCTGCCAGGGTGATTGGTGGGTGCGCGGGGCGGCTGTTATAAAAAAGAAACGTTTGCCTGGACGCTACGCTGCAGGGCAGACCGCAAAGACATGCGCGTGGTCATGCCCGGCTCCTTTCATCGGGCTTTTTGCTGATGTTAAAGCGGTGCCGTGACAGCTCGATTTCTGCTGCGTTACGATACGTTCTCGATTGCGATTCAACGATGTTTCGGCTGCGTGACCATTGTGTTTCGCCTTGCCGGGGCGCTGATGGCGAAGGGAGGGGCCGTGCAATATCGCGTTGACCCCAAAAGCGGCAACCGTATCTCGGCGTTGGGGCTGGGCTGCATGAGGTTTCCCGGTGTGCCGGGACGCCCGGATGCGAAGGCAGCCGACGCCATCATTTCCCGTGCGGTGGAGCAGGGGATTAATTATCTGGACACCGCGTATCTCTATCCCGGTAACGAGGCGTGCGTGGGCGCCTCGCTTGAGCGCTTGGGGCTGCGTGACCGGGTGTTGCTGGCGACTAAGTTGCCGCATGCTTCGTGCAAGTGCGCGGAGGATTTCGATCGGTTCTTCGACGAGCAGCTGCGTCGCCTGCGGACCGACCATATCGACTATTACCTTATGCATAACATTACCTCGCCCGCCCAGTGGGAGCGCGTGGTGGCACTGGGCATCGAGGACTGGATTGCGCGCCAAAAGGCTTCGGGGCGCATTCGCCAGATCGGTTTTTCATACCACGGCAGCGCGGCGGACTTTCTCACGATGCTCGATGCGTATGAGTGGGACTTTTGCCAGATCCAGTACAATTACGCTGGAGAGCGCTATCAGGCGGGAACGGCGGGGCTCATGGCCGCCGCCGAGCGAGGCCTAGCGGTGTTTGTGATGGAGCCGCTGCTGGGCGGGCGTTTAGCGGGCAAACTGCCGCCACGGGCTCGCGCTGTGCTCGATAGTGCCCGTGACCCGCATTTGCGCACTCCTGCCGCCTGGGGTCTTTCGTGGGTGTGGAATCATCCTCAGGTGACGATGCTGCTTTCGGGTATGACCGATACCGCGCAGGTTGATGAGAACGCGGTGTTGGCCGATCGGGCCCTGCCGGATTCGATGACAGCTACTCAGCTCGATGCCATCGCGCACGTGCTGACGGAGTTTGAGAAATCGAATCGCGTGCCCTGCACGGGATGCGGCTACTGTATGCCGTGTCCTAAAGGCATCAACATCCCTGGGTGTTTCGCCGCCTACAACGCAAGCTATGCGCACAGCTGGTTTACGGGCCTGTCGCAGTATTTTACGGCGAGCGCGGTGCGGACGAGCGAGGCCAAGCTGGTGAGCAATTGCGTCAAGTGCGGCAAATGCGCGCGCCACTGCCCACAGCATATCGATATCCCCGAGCGTCTCGATGACGTGCGCCGACGCTTCCAGCCTGGACCCGTGACGGCAGTGCTTAAGGCCTTCGGCAAAACGCGCTCCTCGTGACCCTTTTATAACTTGCGGTGGAATAGTTCCTGTTTGCGGCAGAATAGGGCTTAAACAGGGACTATTCCACCGCAACTGAAGGGGGCTGTCGTGGGCCATCGGGATTCATGTAATGATTCGCGTGGGGTTCGTTGGGGCATTTTGGGCGCTGGGCACATTTCTCATCGATTTGCATCGTCGCTCAAGAAGGTCGACGGGGCACGGCTGGTGGCTGCGGCCGGTCGCACTCCTGCACATGTCGAGGAATTTTGCCGAGCGTTTTCGATCGATGCTGCGCATGGCCATGCCTCGGCCGACGATAACGGCGATGCGGCTTATGACGCGCTGATTGCCGACCCCGATGTCGACGCAATCTACTTGGCTCTTCCGCATGGCATGCATACGCGTTGGGCCTGTCGCGCGCTGCGCGCCGGAAAGGCCGTGCTGTGCGAAAAGCCGGCCGTTTTGAGTGAGGAAGAGGCTCTCTCGATTGCCTCCACCTCTCGCGAGCGCGGCGTGCTGTTTATGGAGGCGATGAAGAATCGGTTTTGCCCGATGCGCGCTCGCGTGAAAGACTTGCTTGCGTCGGGTGAGCTTGGCCGTATTGTCTCGATTGAAAGCGTGCAAAAGCTCGATTACGGCGAGTCTCCTTCGGGCTATCTGCTTGATCCGTTGCAGGGCGGCTGTCTATATGACATGGGCTGTTATGCGGTCGGTTGGTTTGAGGATTTGCTCGCGGGCGCGTGCGAGGTTTCGTCCCGTGAAGTTCGCTGGCGTGACGTATCGGGCGGTCGCGTCGATTGGGCCGACGAGATCCATATGAGCGTCGGCGGTATACCCATTCATATGGTGTGCGACGGCAAAGCAACATATGAAAGCCGCTTAACGATTGCCTGTGAGCGGGGCTCGTTGGAAATCGAGCGTCTCCATCGCCCCGAGCTCGCCCATGTGAAGTACTCCGACGGTCGAGTACTCGAAATCGATGCACCATTTGAGGTCGATGATTTTTACGGTGAGACATCGCATGCGACGCAGCTCATTCAGGCGGGGAAACTCGAAAGCCCCATCATGTGCCTAGCCGCCACACAGCGCTGTGCGCACATCATCGATGCGATTCGCTTGAAACTTTAGGGCGTGGGGGCATGGCGCCAGCGCTTGGAATGCCTGGAGGCCTTTGCTCTTGATGCCCCTTTTATAACTTGCGGTGGAATACGGTCTGTTTGCGCCAAAATAAGGCACCAATAGACCGTATTTTTCCGCAACTGATGAGGAGGGAGCTGGAGATGCTGACGATCGGGTGCCATCTTTCGACGACGAAGGGCTATCGGGCAATGGGGGAGACAGCGTTGTCCATTGGCGCCAATACCTTTGCATTCTTTACGCGCAACCCGCGCGGCGGCAAGGCGAAAGACCTTGACATGGATGACGTGGCGGCCCTGCGCGAGCTTATGGAGCAAAACGACTTTGGCCCGCTCGTGGCTCATGCCCCGTATACCTATAACCCCTGCTCAGCCAAAGAGCGGGCGCGCGAGTTTGCCCTGGAGGCCATGGCAGAGGACCTGCGGCGCATGGAGGCGCTGCCCGGCAACTACTACAACTTCCATCCCGGTGCGCATGTGGGGCAGGGCTCCGACGTCGGCATTCAGATGATTGTCGACACCCTGTGCCAGGTGATGTTTGAGGGCCAGCAGACGACGGTGCTGCTCGAGACCATGGCCGGCAAGGGTACCGAGGTGGGCCGCAGCTTTGAGGAGCTGGCGTGCATTATCGAGGGCGTTGCCGCCAAGTGCCCAGAGCTGTCCGATAAGCTGGGCGTTTGTTTGGACACCTGCCATGTGAGCGATGCCGGCTACGACATCATCCATGATCTGGACGGCGTACTCGACGAGTTCGACCGCGTGGTGGGTATCGATCGCTTGCATGCCGTACACATCAACGATTCGAAGAACCCTTGTGGCGCCCATAAAGATCGTCACGAGTGCATCGGCAAGGGATACCTTGGCAGCGAGGAATTTGGTGGCGGTATGCAGGTTATGCAGAATATTGTATCGAATGGCCACTTGCGTTCGCTGCCGTTTATTTTGGAGACTCCGAACGAACTTGCAGGTTATGCAGGTGAAATTAGACTATTAAGGTCATTGCAGCAGTAATGACTGTCACAAAGTAGAGTATTCCATTCACGTTATGGGTTTGTTTCAATCAGTTTTCTCATTGCAGATTCGTAATTCCGGGTGCATAATAGCCAACAGTTTTTGCAGACCTCTGAATCAAACGAGGTCACCGGAAGGAGACTGATTATGAAGCTGAAGAAGCTTGGCGCATTTGCCGCCACGGGTGCTATGGCACTCGCCCTTGCTCTGACGGGCTGCGGTTCGTCCAACGCCACCTCTGGTTCTGATGCCGGTTCCAGCAGCTCTGACGACGCTAAGGTCGAGAAGGTCGACGGCTCCAAGGAGTACGCGCTCGTCAAGGACGGCACGCTGACCGTCGGCACCTCTGCCGAGTACGCGCCGTTTGAGTACAAGGATGACAACGGCGACTACCAGGGCTTTGACCTTGAGCTCATCAAGGCTATCGGTGACAAGCTGGGTCTGGATGTCGAGTACGTCAACAATGACTTTGACACGCTGGTTCCGGGCGTCGCTTCGGGCGCCAAGTATGACGTTTCCATCGCGGCTATCACCGACACGCCCGAGCGTGAGAAGGAAGTCACTTTCTCTGATTCCTACTACATGGACGATCAGGCTATCGTGACCAAGGTCGATAACACCGACATCACGGCCGACAACTACAGCGAGAAGCTCAACAACGCCGACGCTACCATCATCGTCCAGTCTGGCTCGACCGCCGAGGCCTTTGCCCAGGAGAACTTCCCCAAGGCCAAGATCGTCCCCTACAAGGACGCCACCGAGTGCTTCAGCGCCCTGCAGTCCGATAAGGGCGACGCCGTAGTCACCAACCGCTCCGTTGCCAGCCAGCTGACCGCCGAGCAGTTCAACACCTGCCAGACCATCAAGCAGATCAGCACCGGCGAGGAGTACGCCGTCGCCATCAACCAGGGCAACACCAAGCTCAAGGACGACATCAACCAGGCTATCAAGGACCTGACCGACGACGGTACCGTCGACGCCCTCATGGCTAAGTACAATATCAAGTAAAATAACTACTTGATTGCGCGCGGGCCCTTTCCGTTTTGGCGGAAAGGGCCTTTGCGCTTCTCTTGACGGAGAGCGTTTCCGTCTCGTTTTGCCGGCAACTTCTACGATAGGAGCCACCTTGTCTCGACTGAACAAAGGGGCCGCGGAGCAGCGTTTTCCACTGCCCTCGATGCTCCAAAAGCTGGCCTGTGCCCTGGCTGTGGCGCTCGCCCTGGTATGCGCGGGGGCCTGCGTGCCCACGACCGCTCAGGCGCTTGAGACCGCAAAGATTACCGCCCGACCCAACACCGGTTCGGGCAGCGATGTGGTCGGCGGCACCGAGACGCGCATTACCTGGGAAGTTCAGGCCGATGCCGACGAGGAGCTGAGCGGTCTTTCCTTGACGTTTGTCGACGGCACGACGTTTGGTACCGATGACACGCGATTGACGATGCTCTCGGGCGAGGACCTCATGGATCGTACGCCCATGAAGCCCACGTGCAAGGCTGACGGCCAGACGCTCAAGATTGACTTTGGCGAGACGGCGCCTGCCGGCGGCTTTTTCCGTGTCGAGGTTTACGGCGTGACCTTCCCCGTCGAGGGCGGCGATGAGGCCTTTAGCGGCACCTATACGCTCGCCGACGGGTCGACCAAGAAGATCTCCAAGATTCCGTCGGTGGAGATCAAGGGCGTGACGGCCTTCGATAACTTCCTGGCTGACCTTAAAGAGCAGCCGTGGGTCGAGGCGTGGAACTCCAATATGTTCCTGCGCCTGTTCCTGAACCCGGTCATTTTGGTCCAGAGCCTGCCGATCGTCTTCAAGGGCTTCCTTATGTCGCTCTCGATCGTGCTTGTGGCGTTTCCGCTGGCAATTCCCTTCGGTTTTGCCCTGTCGCTCATGCGCATCTCTAAGTCGCGCATCCTGCGCTGTCTTGCCGGCATCTATGTGAATATCATTCGCGGTACGCCGGCGTTCCTGCAGATCTATATCGCGTTTTTCGGTCTGCCGCTGGCCGGTGTCAAAGTGGACGACTATGTGCTGGGTGTTATCGTCATGGCCATGAACTCGTCTGCGTACTTGTGCGAGATCTTCCGTGCCGGTATTCAGTCGATCCCCAAGGGCCAAAACGAGGCTGCTCGCTCGCTGGGCATGAATGCCTTCCAGACGCTGCTCTATGTCATGATTCCGCAGACGTTCCGCAATGTCCTGCCTACGCTGACCAGCGAGTTTATCTTGCTCTACAAGGACACGTCGCTGCTTGCCGCCGTGGGTGTCGTTGAGATCGTCATGAACGCCCGCACCATCGTGGCCACGACGGGCTCCATCACGCCGTATGTGGTTGCCGCTCTGTTCTATCTGGTCATTACCCTGCCGCTTGCGCGCTTGGTGAGCGGTCTTGAGGCGAGACTTCTGGGTACGACCGAGACCAAGAAGAAGCGTCCCACCAAGAGCGCCGGACAGGTTGTCGCGACGCCCGCCGATCATATCGCCGGTCTGTAAGGAGGTCCTGTCATGAGTGAAACGAATTCCAACGAGGTCGTTGTCAGCATCAAGAACCTCCAAAAGGCTTTTGGCGATAACGTGGTTCTGCGTGATATCGATCTGGACGTGCACAAGGGTGAGGTCGTTGTGGTCCTGGGCCCCTCGGGCTCGGGCAAGTCGACGATGCTTCGCTGCATCAATCGCCTGGAGCATCCCACGAGCGGCTCGATTGTCGTTGAGGGCGTGGATGTGTGTGCCAAGGGCGTCGACCTCAATAAGGTACGTACGCACTTGGGCATGGTGTTTCAGCAGTTCAACCTGTTCCCGCACCTGTCGGTCAAAAAGAACGTCATGCTTGCGCAGCAAAAGGTGCTCAAGCGCAGTAAGGAAGAGGCCGAGAAGATCGCCATCGAGGAGCTGACCAAGGTCGGCCTGGCCGAGCGCATTGATTTTATGCCGAGTCAGCTTTCGGGCGGCCAGCAGCAGCGCGTCGCCATCGCCCGCGCCCTGTCGATGAACCCGCACGTGATGCTCTTTGACGAGGCCACGTCGGCGCTCGACCCCGAGCTCGTCCGCGATGTATTGGGCGTCATGCGCGACCTAGCACGTGACGGTATGACTATGATCGTGGTAACGCATGAGATGGGCTTTGCCCGCGATGTCGCCGACCGCGTCGTCTTTATGGACGGCGGCGTCATTGTGGAAGAGGGTACGCCGAGCGAGGTCTTCGACCACCCCAAGAGCGAACGCACCAAGGCGTTTTTGGGCAATATCTCGTAGCGGCGCGTCGAAGTTGTCGATATAACAAACGGGGACCGGATAGTATCCGGTCCCCGTTTTTGTTTGGGTATGAGCGACTGTTGTTGTGCGGTGCTCGGCTGTCAGTTGCCTTGCGACTTTCTGACGGCTTCGTTAGGCCAGCTCCGCTCCCAGGGCCTTGCAGACCGCTTCGCCCTCATCGTCGGGGGCGTCGTAGCAAATGACGGAATCGACGACGTTGACGCCTGCCTCGTCGGCATCGGCCTTCCAGTTGTCCATCCACTCGCCCTCGGCCCACGAATAGGAGCCAAAGAGGACGACCTTCTTGTCGCCGAGAGTCTCCTTGACCTCGTCCCACATAGGCTGGAACTCGTCATACTCAAGCTCCTCGGAACCCATGGCGGGGCAGCCGAAGGCAATGGCGTCATAGCTGGCGGCCTTGTCTGCGGAGAAGTCGGCGCAGGAGATGACCTCTGCCTCGGCGCCGGCACCGGTTGCGCCCTCGGCAACGAAGTTTGCCATGGCCTCGGTGTTGCCTGTACCGCTCCAGTAGACGACTGCGATCTTGCTCATATGTCTTCCTTTCGGTTGTGCGGCGTGCGGCCGCGTTTTGTATGCTCTATCGGGTTGCCTGGACAAGTTGTCCCAGGGTGCAGCCCTGTTGATAGATGTAGGTAAGGTATTGCGTGCATGTGCGATAGGAATCGAAGGTCGTGAGCGCCTGCTCAACGTTTGTGTATACCTTCCATGCGCCAAAGACCTTATAGTTTTCGCCGTGCTGGACGATAAACTTATGGACATCTTCGTAGGGATAGCCCAAAAAATAGCCAATTTCGTGGGGGAACTCGCACATGCACCCCGTATCGCAGTGCCTATTTCGCGCGAGTGCGCAGACGCTGCCGTCATAGGCGCTTTCTGCGGCATTGCTGCTTGCCAGCGTGATGCGCGCGGCGAGATGCACCAGTGATGCGGGCAGGTTGTGGACATCGTAACCTTCGGCGGCAAGCGCCGTCGTGGCGCGGGGGTCGGAGAGGTATCGCATGAGGTCCGCAGGGCGGTACACATAGATGAGCGCTCCGCAGGGGCGCCAGACCAAAACGCTCATATGGATCCCGAGTGGCTGGAGCTCGCGGTTGCATTGGGCTATGACGGCGAGCAGGCGAGAGCGTCGCCCTTCGATATGGGCGGCGCCGGGTTTTCCGTTTTGGTTGGCGTAAACGCCGGGATAGGTAAAGAGCGATGCCGGCTTGATACCTGCGAGCGTAGGGGAGCAGTTGCGCACGACAGCCGTTTGGTATGTTGGGATGTCAATGGTTCGAGTCACGATGCCCCTTTCGGGTCCTCAGTTGTTAGCCTAGGAAAACTTATACACGAAAGTAAGCCATGGTCAACAAAAAAGTTTGAAGAGGGAAACTAATTGACCGAACAGACATGATTTTGGGTTAAGATGGGGACACCCCATGGGGGTATCTAGATAGGGCTACTTGAAAGGGGAACGCATGAGTGACTTGCTCAGCCCTGCGAATCTCATCGTGCTGGCCGTCATTGCCGTCGGCATGTTTTTTGGACTGCGTCGCATTGCCGCTTCGACACATGGGAAGAGTTGTTGCAGCGATGGTGCGAGCGGCAAGAAGGCCAAAAAGGTTGTTGTGGTGGATACCGATGCGTCACATTATCCCTATAGCGATGAGCTGCTCATCGGCGGCATGAGCTGTGACGGCTGCGCTCAGAACGTAGCCAATGCCCTCAATGCACTGGATGGCGTGTGGGCAACGGTGACGTATGCGGACCACACGGCACGCGTGCGCTCTAAGCAGCCGGTTGATCGTGATGTCCTCGAGACGGCCGTGAAAGACGCGGGCTACTACGTCATGACGCTGTAAGCGTCGCTCTGGATGCGCTTCCTTGGCTAGGCTCGTCCGCGCAGTTCGATGTCTTGGATGCCGTCGAAGTCGATGGCGATGTCTCGGAGCTTGAGGAGCTTGAAGGCGGGGAGCGCCTCGTCGAGGATGCCGGTGCGGCTGCGATAGCCGTATGTATCGTAATAGGTGACACGAACCAAGTCGCCACGTTTGAGACCCTCGAGTTTTTTAGAAAGCACGAGGGCTTTTTCTTCCGTGAGCTCACGTTTTGGCTCGATGGTGATTTCCTGCTTGCGCACGAGTTCGTAGTATCCCGTGAGGGCGGCAAAGGGCATAAACTGTGCGGCGCGGTTGGCGCGCACGGCACCGTTGGCAGTGAGGTTGGGGTCGGCGGCGCGGCGTCTGCCCTCGGGGTCCGCCAAGCGCTCGAAGGCGGTCGGCGGGCGCACGGGCTGTTGTTTGGGTTTAGGCACGGTGTCCTCCAACTTGTTCGTTGCGTTCGCGCGCGGTGGCGCCGGCGGTAAAGCTTAATCCCTTGACGAGCGCGTTCTTGCCGTACTTGCCTTTCACGGCCAGGACGGTGCGCGCCAGGTCGCGCTCGCGCTCATCGGCCTCGATATCGCTGAATAGATCGATGGTGGCAAATTCCTCGGGCATGAGGTTGCCAAATCCCAGGTTGATGCGCTTGACCGGTCGTTTGGGATCGACAGTCTGCGCCCAGAGCTCATCGAAATAGCCCATGATCTTCTTAAACGAATTGGTACGCTCGCTCAGCTTTCGCGAGGCGTTAGAGTGCGCAAAGAGTGCGGCATAGCCACCGCGCGGTTTGCCGCCATGCTCTCCCACAAAGATGCCATCGATTGCCTGCGCTTCGCGCACCAGGCGACGCCGTTCGTCATCGCGCTGGACGGGCTTGGGCGCACGGGGCGCGAGCTCGGGGCCGGCGGTTGCGGTGGGTTCGATACTCGATGTGCTCGAGCGCAGGTGCCCGCATCCGTCCACATACTGCGCTGTACCGCTGGCGTCGAGGCGGCGTATGTCGGCGCGTTCGCTCGCGTAGCCCACAAAGAGCGAGATGCTGTCGCAGACCACGTGCTTATCGACCAAGTCTAAAACGGCGTTGTCGACCATCTCGCGCAAGACGGTATAGGCCTGTTCGTAGGCATAACCCTTCGAGAGCACCTGTCCTGTGGTGGTCGAAGTTGCTTGCGGGCGATAGGCTTGGATATCGGCGATGGTTGTCGGCTCGCGCCCGAAGGCATGGTCGATGAGATATTCGGCATTGACGCCGAGCTCGTCGTAAAGCAGGTTTTCGTCGAGCGCCGCGACGCCCATCAGATCGTAGACGCCGTATTTCTCGAGGCGGGCTGCCACGCCGGGACCGATGCCCCAGATATCGGTGATGGGACGATGGGGCCAGATCTCCTTGCGAAAGGTCTCGTCGTCGAGTATGCCGATGCGGCTGGGTACGTGCTTGGCGGTAATGTCGAGCGCTACCTTGGCCTGGAATAGGTTGGGGCCGATGCCGACCGTCGCCGTGATGCCGGTGCGCGCGAGGACCTCGTCGCGCAGCGTGCAGGCGAACCCTTCCGCATCTGTGTGATAGAGGTCCAGATAGGGCGTCACGTCGATAAAGCATTCATCGATTGAATAGACGTGAATGTCTTGCGGACTTACGTATTCCAGATAGATGCCGTAGATTTGCGCCGACACCTCCATATAGTGCTGCATGCGCGGTACGGCCGTGATGTAGTCGATACCATCGGGAATCTCGAATAGGCGGCAGCGATTGTGAATCCCTAAGTCCTTCATGGCCTGCGTGATGGCGAGGCAGATGGTCGTGCGCCCGCGCGATTCGTCGGCAACGACCAGGTTGGTGGTGAGCGGATCGAGCCCACGGTCGACGCACTCGACGCTGGCATAAAACGTCTTGAGGTCGATGCAGATATAGGTGTGCTGCTCGTGCGCCATCCGTGTCCTTTCATCAAACACATGTTCTTATCGAATACCTGTTCGATAATACCCGCTCGTCCGGACGTCGTCAAAACCTGTCAAAAAGGGACTGGTTTGTTTTGGTAGGTATGGTCGTGCGGTTGGATCGGGTTTTAACGCAGCTCTAAAGAGTGCGAAACAGCTCGGAAAACCTCGCTTCGTAGCATGAGCCTAACGATTGATACCGCCTATACGCACGGAAGGGTTGTGGAAAAGATGGTCAATTATGGGTTTGGTATGCCGACGCGCCTTGTTGCGGATGGAGACGTGGCTCGCTGGTGCGGACGATTGGTCGCTCACTACGGTGGCACCAAGGCGCTGGTCGTGTTGGGCGGTGACAAACATACGCACGATGAGCTCGTCTCGGCGGCGCTCGGCTCGCTTGATCGAGCTCTACTCGAACGCGTGCTTTTTCGCTGCGGCTTGGTCGGGGGCGATGGGGGAGACGATTTGGTCGATGAGGCCGTAGCCCTGGCGACCGACGAAGGCGTGGACTTTGTCCTGGCGATTGGCGATGCCGATACTGCCGGCTTTGCGCGCGAGCTCGCGCGTCGCATGGCGGCGCTCGATGCCGGCGAAGACGGCTTTGTGCCTTATGGATGCATTGTCTCGGAGGGCAAGGTGCCTGCTGTCGTGGGCACCGGCGAGGTTCCCGTTTTTGCCATTATCGCGCCCGAACTGCTGGAGGGCATCGGGTCTCCTCTGCGTGAGTTACTCGGTAGCGTCTGCGCCGCGGCCTAATATTTGCCATAAAAGGACGGGTTATTTTTGGTTGGTAAAGCGTTTGACCTGCCAAAATAAGCCTGTCCCTTTTTGATCGGTTGCCGTTTGGGGGCCGATTGGCAACGCTCGCTGATTGTAGTCTTGACCTGCGCTAGAATAGTGGCATCTGAATGTCCGGGCGCATGGAGGCGTGCGCCCGTATGCTGAGGAGGACTCTATGGCAACTGTTGCCGCACCTATCGATGCTACGTCGACTGCCGCTTGGAAGGCACTCGAGGCTCATCAGGAGAAGCTCGAGGCCGATGGTATCGACCTCAAGGCCTGGTTCGCTGCCGATGCCGAGCGCGTGAACAAGCTGAGCTTTGACGCCGGTGACCTGCACTTCGATCTGTCGAAGAACCTGGTGACCGATGAGACCGTCAAGCTGCTGTGCGATCTTGCCCGCGAGGTGAAGCTCGAGGAGCGCCGCGACGCCATGTTCTCCGGCGAGCACATTAACACCACCGAGGACCGCGCCGTCCTGCACACCGCGCTTCGCCGCCCCGCAACCGAGAGGGGCCAGCTCATCGTCGACGGCCAGGATGTCGTCGCCGACGTGCACGAGGTCCTCGACCGCATGTATGCCTTCGCCGAGCGCGTGCGCTCCGGTGAGTGGAAGGGCGTTACCGGCAAGAAGATCGAGCACCTGGTGTCCATCGGCATCGGCGGCTCCGATCTGGGCCCGGTCATGGCCTACGAGGCTCTGCGTCCCTATGCCGACGCCGGTATCGACTGCCGCTATATCTCCAACATCGACCCCAACGACCAGGCCGAGAAGCTTAAGGGCCTGGATCCCGAGACCACGCTCGTGATCATCGTCTCCAAGACCTTCACCACGCTCGAGACCCTCACCAACGCCCGCGAGGTCAAGACCTGGATGCTCGAGCAGCTCAAGGCCCAGGGCGCCATCGACGGCTCCGATGAGCAGAACGCCGAGGCCGTGGCAAAGCACTTCGTCGCCGTTTCCACCGCACTCGAGAAGGTTGAGGCCTTCGGTATCGACCCCGCCAACGCCTTCGGCTTCTGGAACTGGGTCGGCGGCCGCTACTCCGTCGACTCCGCCGTGGGCCTGTCGCTGATCGTCGTGCTCGGTCCCGAGCGCTTCCAGCAGTTCCTCGAGGGCTTCCACGCTATCGACGAGTACTTCTGCAACACGCCGCTCGAGAACAATGCCGTTGCGCTGATGGGCCTGCTCAACGTCTGGTACGTCAACTTCTTCGGTTCCAAGAGCCACGCCGTGCTGCCGTACTGCCAGTACCTGCATCGTTTCCCGGCCTACCTGCAGCAGCTCACCATGGAGTCCAACGGCAAGCATGTCCGCTGGGACGGCAGCTCCGTGACCTCCGACACCGGTGAGATCTTCTGGGGCGAGCCCGGCACCAACGGTCAGCACGCCTTCTACCAGCTGCTGCACCAGGGCACCGTGGTGGTCCCGGCCGATTTCATTGCCTTCGCCAATACCGCCAACCCTGCGACCGACAGCGGCCAGGACGTGCACGAGCTGTTCCTGGGCAACTTCCTGGCCCAGACCAAGGCGCTCGCCTTTGGTAAGACGGCCGATGAGGTGCGCGCCGAGGGCACGCCCGAGCAGATCGTCCCGGCCCGCTGCTTTGAGGGCAACCGTCCGACGACCTCGATCTTTGGCGACACGTTGACCCCGTTCGCACTCGGCGAGCTCATCGCCCTGTACGAGCACATCACGTTTGTCGAGGGCACGGTCTGGGGCATCGACTCCTACGACCAGTGGGGCGTCGAGCTGGGCAAGCAGCTTGCCAAGCAGATCACTCCAGCCTTCCATGACGACGCCGCCAAGGCCGAGCAGGACGCTTCGACCCAGGCGCTCATCGAGTTCTACCGCGCTCACCGCAAGTAGTCGCTGCTGTTAACGCATCGCGCCTTATAGTCAGGGGCCCGTATCCCATCGGATGCGGGCCCCTTTGCTTTGCCGTGGCCCCGGGGCGCACGGCCTTTAAGGATCTTCGCCGGAGCGTCGCGTGCTGCGAGGGCCCTGCGTCTAGAGCTCGGCCTCCGCATGGCCTCGCTGCGCCTCGGGCAGCTCCCCGTAGAGCGGATGGTCTTCGAGCCTAAAGCGCTCGACCTGTTCGGGAGTGCAGCCGCGCACAAAGAGCCACGAGCGATCGATCGGCGTCGCCATGAGCGTGCTGGGCAGCGCGTCGGCGCGGTCGGAAAACACCCGGGCGCTCTCGGGATCCTGGAACGCCAGCACCAGATGCGTGTCGCAGTTGCCCATGATGGAGCGTGCGCGTGCCTCGCCATAGAGCGCATCGAGCTGGTTGGTCGACTGCAGCAGCAGCGTTGCCCAGATGTTGCGGCTTCGGATAATCGAGAGCACGTTGTCGATCTGGGGGATCTGCAGATTTGCGAAGTCATCGAGCATAAAGCGCACGGGCACGGGCAGGCTGCCGTCGGGCTGCCTATCGGCCTCACGAATGAGGCCCATAAACGCCTGCGAAATAAAGAGGCCGGTCAGCGGATCGAGATTGCGGTCAATATCGCTCACGGTTACAAACAGGGCGCAGGGGGTGTGTCCCATGGAAGCGAAGTCCACCTGATGGCACTCACGATAGAGCTGTGCCGCACCGTCGAATCCCAGACACATGACCTTTTCGGCAAGGATGCCGACGATGCTCGCGTGCATGCGCTCGGCATTTTGCGTAATGGCGTAGCGCCGCCATAGCGAGAGGGCATAGCTTTGGGGGTCGGTCGTGATCAGGTCGTCAAACAATCGACCTGTGGCACCGTCCTGCAGGTGCTCGATCAGCTTGATGACCGAGCTGATCGTCTGCTCGTCGGCGGGTAGCTGTTCGGTGACGTAGGCGATAAGACACGACAGCAGGTTTGCCGCCGCATGATCCCAAAAAGGCTGGTTGTTGTCCTCGATGGGGCAGATGGCCTTTGCCACCGAGAGGATGTCCTGCTGGTTGGGCCTGCCGTCCGCCTTGCGGTGAATGTGCCTCAGGGGGTTGTAGCCGCAGCGCTCGATGCCGGGCGCAAGGGCCGGGACGGTGTTGAGGTCGGCGAAGTTGAGACATTGCACGCGGTAACCGTGGGCTGCCAGCACGGGTCCCACTTCGCGACAGAGCGTGCCTTTGGTGTCGAGCACGATGTAGCTTGCGTTCATTTGCAGCAGGTTGGGCTTGAGGACGTTTCGGGTCTTGCCGGCTCCCGAGGGGCCGATCACAAGTGCATTGTTGTTGAGTCCCGTTTGGCGGGTGTCGCAGGAAAGCGTTCGATCCTTGGCGAGGATGGTGGACGATGCGGACTCAGATGCGGCGAGACGGCTGGCGAGGTTAGACATGGGCGACCTCCTTGGTGGTCGAGAGGATTTCGTGGGCAAAGCCGAGCTCGACGGCGCGCTCGGCCGAAAGGTAGGTGTCTTTTGCAGTGAGGGACTGGATGCGCTTGGGCGTGAGGCCGCTGCGGTCCGAGAGGATTTGCGTGAGGGTCTTGCGGGTCTGCATGAGACGCCGGCTGGTTTCCTGCAGCGCAAGTGCCGAGCCGCCTGCCCCCTGGGGGATCAGCGGGTCGTGAATCATGAGCTCTGCATGGGGCGCCATACGGCGATCGTCGCCGCCCATAAAGATCACGGCGCCCATGGACGCGGCGAATTCCAGGCAGACGGTGCGGATGGGGCACGATGCGAGGCGCATGGCGTCATAGATCGCAAGGCCCGATCGCACGCTTCCGCCGGCGCTGGCGACAAATATGGTGATGGGGCGGCTGGAGTCGGTGGCATCGAGCAGGCGGATCTGCTGGCATAGGTCGTGGGCCATCGGGGTTTCGATGTTTCCCATGACGGAGAGCTCACGACGGGCGAGCATCTCATCGTAAATGCTGGTGAGCGTGATGCCTCGGGCGGATTCACGCATGGTGAGGGGGCTGATGATGGGGGAATGATTGGTGTCCATGAGGACTCCTTTCTGTTGGTTGTGTTGTGGAATAGGATTGTTGCCCGCGGAGGGGCTGGCGGGCTACAGGGTTCGTCCGAGCCTGAGATCGAGCTCGGTTGTGGGGCAGGCTGCCTGTTCGTGCGGCTCGCAAGCGCCAAGGGCTCCAAAGCGATAGAGCGTTGCGGCGGGCGTGGTGTAGGCGAGCCGCAGCTGATGCTCGACAGGGGCACATCCGTCATTTTTGTAATGAGCCGCGTAGTACTGCGCGATGCTGGCGTTCATCTCGCTGCCATTGCGATGGCGCTCAAACTGGCGTCTGCAGGTCTCGATGATCTTTGCTACCGACTTGGGTGCCGTCGCGGGAACAAGGGCGAGATAGCCCTCAAATAGCTCGTTGATGCTCGGGAGGCACAGCAGGTCGATCAGCGTCCTTATGGCTGCTCCCTCGGCAGAAAAATGCGCGGTCATGCGGTTATATCGGTTGCGGTCGACGATGGCCGCATGGGGTCTTGGAGTTTTCTGCCCTGTGGTCCCGGGCTTTTGCCGCGCCTGTGTATTGAGCTCGACGTTGCAGCGCTTGAGGCCGTCCAACGGAAGGAACAGTGCGGTGCGCAGGGTGTTCCGCTTGCTTTCGAGTTCATGACGCTCGTCGGGTTCCCATTCGAGCTTGAGTTTCGTGTCGAGCGCCGTAAGCATATGGGCTAGGCAGCCTACGGTAAGAACGTACGAATCGTTGTCGCGTTTTGGGGCATAGGGGTCTGTCAGCTTGCGAATGTCGGGGTCGCCCATGATCTTTGTACAGCGCTTCAGCAGTTGAGGGTGGTCGGCCAAGATCGTCGCGAGCGGTAGCGACGCGTAGTTCTTGATGGTCGCGGCGGCAAAGGCGGCGTCATATTCGTTTGCATATGCTCGCTCAATGCGGGCATCCAGAATGCTTTTCTTATCGCCGTCTTCAGCGCGGTGGTTTGTCATAGCTTCTCCAATCGGTTGATGTTCGTGCTGTTTGTTGATGTGTTGGTTGTCGTGAGTGATGTGCTTGCCGTGGGTGATGTGCTGACGTTGGGGTGCTATGCGGTTTTCAATGAGCCCGTGAGGCAGTTGCTGCAGGGGCGGGATGGAACGGCCCATGCAAGGCGGAAGGCATCGTGCTCAAAATCGAGACAGCAATGCCCTGGGTGCCTCACATGTGGCAGTTACCTCATTAAGTTGTCATTGCGTTTGGGGTTGTACTTTGCCGATCTTCTTTCTCTTACACGCTAAAAACTGAAATTTCATATGCTCGATCTACTTAAAACCGCAACGGCGGTCTTTTATCAACTTATATGTCGGAACGCGTCTTTGCAAGTACTTTTTTGCGTTTGTTTCAAATGGGGTGGTTTTGCAACCGTCACGCGCCACGCTATGCGAACGTGCCCCTTTTCTGTTGTCGGTCGGATACGATGAGTCGCGTGACGTCGTCAGAGGTCGAATTCGACCGCTAACGACGTTGTGCAGCTCATCATTTCTGGCCGCAAACAGTAAAGGGGCATGAGGGTGTATTGAGGGGGGATGTCTTGCTGTCGGCATCCGCGTGCGGTGCCATTCGCTGTCTGTAAATATACGTTTACAGCTAATTTCATACCACTTGTCGGAATGCGGACGCTGTCCTTGTATGTCGGGCGTACATTGAACGTGGTATTTCGCGTGAAACCACGAATCGGTTGTCAGTCCTGAACAAGGAGGCCCAGCATGACACTTGCCAAACCCATCAATAAATACATCGACTATATCGATGCCCCCGAGGACACGTTTGAGCAGTATGTCGAGAAGGCGTTAAAGTACAACTTTCGCTGCGTATTCGCGAACCTTCAGGAGTACGAGACGGGCCGCGCCATGCTCGAGGGCTCTGACATCATCCTTGCCGGCGCCATCGACTTTCCCCAGGGCACTATGACGCTTGAGGAGAAGCTTGCGAGGTTTGAGGAATACGCTGCGTGTGGCTTTACCGAGATTGACTACGTTTTGAATCAGGGGTCGATCGAGAACCGCGATTTTGATGCCATCGAGCGCGAGATGACTACCATTGCTGATTTTTGTCGCGCGCATGGCATCACTGACAAGGTAATCGTCGAGATGTGCAAGCTGGACGGCGACGACGCCGCCAAGCGCCGTGTATGCGAGATCGCGCTGGAGGCCAAGCCGGGATTCCTTAAGACATCGACCGGCAGAAGCTTTGGCGGTGCTAAGCTCGAGGACGTGCGGCTGATGCACGAGGTGCTCGGCGATGCCGTGGCAATCAAGGCGGCGGGCGGTATCCATAATTACGAAGAGGCTTGCGCATTCATCGAGGCCGGCGCCAGCGCGTTAGGCGCATCGGCGGGCATCGCGATCGTCGAGGGCGCACCGACGGATGAGCGTCGCTAGCAGACGTATTTGACCTGAGCGATAAAGCTTCACGACCACACGCCGTTCATGTTCGAGACAATATGACTTTTTGCCCGTTGTAAACGGAGTCGCGATGGGTGTTCTGTATGATGGCTCAGACAAGGTTGTTCAATGACAGGGAGGCATATATGGCAATCAAAGCCATCGCGATGGATATCGACGGTACGCTCACCAACGATCAGAAAGTGATTAGCCCGCGTACGCGCGAGAAGCTGCTCGCGGCGCAGGAGTCGGGCATTAAGCTCATCTTGGCTTCGGGCCGTCCCGCATGGGGACTGCACGCCTTGGCGCAGGAGCTCGACCTTCAAAACCATGACGGTCTGCTGGTTGCCTTTAATGGCGCGCATGTGGTCGACGCTCAGACCGATGAGGTCCTTTTTGACCAGGCTATGCCGGCTGACGAGCTGCACCGTCTGATTGATCACCTGCGTAATTTTGACGTGATCCCTATGATTTCGCTCGGTCGCGATTTGCGTGTCGTGGATTCGTATCACTGCATGATCACGCTGCCTGACGGCTCGCAGAAAAACATCGTCAAATACGAGCGCGATGCGTGCGATCTTAAGATTCGCGAGGTGGAGAGCCTGCATGAGGTCGCTGATGCTTATCCCGTGGACAAGCTGCTGACGGCGGGCGATCCGGCCTACCTGCAGGCGCATTACGAGGAGATGTATGCGCCCTTTAAGCAGACGCTTTCGGGCATGTTTACGGCCGACTGGTACTTTGAGTACACGGCGCCCGGTATCGACAAGGCCCGCGCACTCGAGGGTGCCCTGCCCAAGCTCGGCATCGATGCCAGTGAGGTCGTATCGTTTGGCGACGGCCAGAACGACAAGTCCATGATTGAGTGGGCCGGCACCGGTGTTGCCATGGGTAACGCCGTCGAAGAGGTTAAGGCTGTAGCCCAGATGGTGACCGCCGATAACAACGAAGATGGCATTGCGGTGGCGCTGGATAAGCTGCTGGGTTAGAATCGCCGATTAATGCATGGCTCGGGCGCCTGCTTGCGGGCGTCCTTTTGCTAGGGAGGGTGCCGTGTCCGCATTTCCGTTCGACGCCGTTATCTTTGACATGGACGGCGTCATTGTCGATACCGAGTATTACTACTTGGGCGAGACTGCCGCGTTTGCCAAGGAGCTTGGACTTAATCTGACTCAAGAGGAGTTGAATGGGCAGGTCGGTACCTCGCATCAGTTCTTCCTGCATATGCTGGTCGATTGGTTTGAGCGCGCCGGTAAGGGACACTTCACTGGCGAGGAGGCGTTGGCCCGTTGGGACGAGTGGGCGCATAAGCGTCCGCGTGACTATCAGGCTTTGATTAACCCAGGCGCCGTGGATACGATTCGAGAGCTGCCGCGCCGTGGCGTTCGCGTGGCGCTTGCCAGCTCGTCTCCCATGGTTAGCATCGAGGAAGTGCTCAACGCATGCGGGCTGTCTGATGCCTTTGAGTATGTGGTGAGCGGCGAGCAGTTTAAGGAGAGCAAACCCGAGCCCGACATCTACCTGCATGCGCTGGACCTGCTGGGGCTGCCCGCGAATCGCTGCTGCTGCGTTGAGGATTCGGTGCCCGGCATCACCGCTGGCAAGCGAGCCGGCCTGACAGTCATTGCCAAGCGCGAGGAACGCTTTGGCTTTAGCCAGGATGCCGCGGACAAGATTATCGACCAGCTGCCGGAGCTGCTCACGCTTTCTTAGGAGCGCGGTAGTTGCGCGTTTTTCGGGTCTGATGAGTAAATAGCCAACATTTTGGTGCGACACCTAGCATACTTTAAGCTAATGCGGGCTTAAGGGCTTGTTGAATGCCCCTGAGCCCGCTTTAGACTTAATCGTGCTTGGAGAGGGTATATGCCACCGACTGAAGGGCTAACTGACGGTAAAGCAGCGATACCGCTGTACCAACAGGTTATCGATATCATTAAAAACGAAATCAACTCCGGCGCCTACAAGGCAGGCGCGCGGATACCCAACGAATTCGAATTGGCTGAGAGCTATAAAGTTGGCCGCGTTACCGTGCGACGTGCTATTGAGGAGCTCGTCCAGCAGGGCTATCTAACGAAGCGACAGGGGAAAGGCACGTTTGTCAATGCCCCCAAGCTCAAGCGCAAGATTCGCCAGAAGGATGACGTTCAGAGTTTTTCGGACGCATGCCGCGTTAACGGAATGGAACCGGGGGCGTGTGTCATTTCGAGAAAGATACTGCCGGCGGATTCCACCGAAGCACATTTCTTTGGTGTTCCCGTTGGAACTGACTTGATTTGCGTTGAGCGCGTGCGTACTGCCGATGGCGTCCCCGTCATGCTTGAGAACAACATATACGTTTACGAGGACAACGCCTATCTATCAACGGCGCCTCTATCTAACCAATCCATTTTTGAGTTCGTGCGCAACCAGACTGGCCGCATGCCCGCGTTTACCGACCCGTGCACGCTCGAGATCGCGTGCGCATCGCCCGAGGTCGCTCGGTTGCTGGCGGTTCCCGTTGGCGAACCCTTGTTTTATATGGAAGCCTTCTTTTTCGATGAGCAACGGCGGCCGTTTATCATCGGTCGTCAGCGGATCGTTGGGTCTCGCTACGTTTTTGACATCTAGGACATTGCGAATGGAAACGCCCGGTGGATCATCTCACCGGGCGCTTCCATACCGTTCACGGCGCGAACGCGACCGTTCAACCGCGTTGCGGCAATCAGTTTGAAATTATCTTGATGACGGGAAAAGCTGCTGGTAATCTATAGAACGTCATAGAACGTTTGCCTTATGCAAGCGTTGAAGCGAGATGCGATGCAGTCTCGAGTTCTTTGGAGGTATCTATGTCAGATACGAAGGCGAAGAAGACAAACAGACGTTTTAAGTTCAAATTACCGCATGTCTATACGATCATGTTCTTGCTGATCGTTGTCTTTGCGGTCCTGACTTGGATCGTTCCCTCGGGTCAGTATCAGCGCAAGACGATTTCGACAGCGGCGGGCGAGCGCGAAGTCGCCGTTGCTGGAACCTATGAACAGGTCGATAAGAACTACACCGATTCCGAGACCGGCGAGACCATCAATCTGGGTCAGGATATCTTCGCGGTCCTGCAAGCGCCCACTAAGGGCATCCAGGAGGCTGCCGACGTCGTTGCGTTCGTCTTATTGATTGGCGGATCGTTCGCAATCATCACCAAGACCAACGCTTTGAATGCCGGCATGAGCCGTGTGATTAAAAAGCTCAAGAACAAGGACATCCTCATCATTCCCATTACGATGACGTTGCTGTCCATTTGCGGCACTACGTTTGGCATGTCTGAGGAAGCCCTGCCGTTCTATGCCATCTTCATTCCCATCATGATGGGTATCGGTTATGACTCGATGACGGCATTCATCATCTGCTTCCTTGGTCCTAACCTGGGATATTGTGCTTCGACCATCGACCCGTTTAATGTTTTGATCGCCCAGGGCATCATTGGCATCGAGGGCAATCCTCAGCTGTGGCTGCGCGCCGTTTCTTGGGTCATCTTTACTGCCGTCGGTATCGCATGGGCCATGCGCTACGCTATGCGCGTCAAGAAAAACCCCGAGTCGTCCATTACGTACGAGGACGACAAGCTCAAGCGTGTTGAGTTTTCCGTGACCGATGCCTCCATCGAGGAAGAGTTCACTACCCGTCAGAAGCTCGTACTTATCGATTTTGCCTGCGGTATGGGCATTATCGTCTGGGGTCTTGTTACCCAGGGCTGGTACATGAATGAGATTTCCGCCGTGTTCCTTGGCATGGGCTTGCTTGCCGGTATCCTGGGCGGTCTTGACCAGCAGACGATCGCTGAGGAGTTCGTTAAGGGTCTCGCCGATTTTGCGTACGCTGCTATCGTTATCGGTATCGCTCGCGGTATTCTGGTCATCGCCGAGGGCGGCATGATCATCGACACCATCCTCCAGGCGCTCGCTACTGCGCTCGCCGGTGCACCCGCTGCCGTCTACACCACGTTTATGTATATCGTCCTTGGCCTGCTCTCTTTGCTGGTTCCCTCGAGTTCTGGACTTGCGGCGCTCACCATGCCCGTCATGGGTCCGCTGACCGAGCTTATGGGCCTCAATCCCGAAGCTGCCGTTACCGCGCTCCAGTTTGCTAATCAGACCATCAACACCATCAGTCCCGTGGCGGGCATGACGGTCGCCGGCCTTGCCGTGGCTAAGATTTCGTTTGGCCAATGGTGGAAGACCATTTGGAAGTTCTTCATTTTCATGGTCGTCTTTGGCCTGATCGTAACGGCAATCTCTGGCATGCTTCCGGTGTAGGTGGTTGTGATGTCTGATCGTTTAACGGTCCTGACGTCTAAGAGCGTCTTTACCGGTACGGGGGACCTGCCGTTCGAAGGTTTCGTAGCGGTCCGTGGCAATCGAATTGAGGCGGTTGGCACCAAGTGTGAGGTAGCTTCGTATTTGACCCAAGCGGACGAGGTAGTTGATCTGGGCGACCGTACCGTCATGCCTGGCCTGATCGATGTGCATACCTTCTATACAGGCTGGGCGCTGCGGACGTTGGGGTCTGATCTGTCCGGCATCGCTGATGCCAAAGAGGCCGTGTCGCTCTTGCGTGCATGGAAAGAAGATCATCCGGATTGCGCGGCGGCTTTTGGCCACAGCCTACCCGAAACGTTGGCATCGGATGCCGAGAACGCAAATACGGCAGCTGTGTTTGACGATTGTTTTGGCGATATCCCTGTCGTCTGCTTTACACCGGGTGCGGAGACCTGCGTTCTCAATGCTGCCGCCAGTGCACGATACGGCTTTACACCCCAGGCGTGCTATGCCGAGAAGATCTGGCGCATGATGAGCGATTTCCTCGCGCTGCCCGAGGTACGTGCGGGGTATTCGGACTACATGAGCATGCTTAACGAGCGCGGCGTTACCGCCATCAAGGAGATGGCGTTTGATGACTACTACGGTTTTGCCGACGAAATGGCTCGCCGTGAGGAATCTGGTGAGCTGACGGTTCGCGTCTCTATGATGTCGCAGCCGGTGGGTGCCGGTGCAAATCTGGCATATGCCCGCGAGGCACGAGAGCGCTTCCGGGGACCGTTCGTTCGTTTTTCTGGCTTCAACCGTATGACCGATCGCGGCGTATGGGCGGGGCTTGCCGAGATGATTGACCCCTATGAGGACACGGCCGATGCGGGCGCTGCCGGCAAGACGGTTGTCGAGGAGCCCGAGTGGGATCTGATTGAGAACGAGCTGCGCGCAATTGATGCTGACGGCTTCCGATATTCCTTGCATTGCCAGGGCGATGGCGCCGTTCGTCGCACCGTGGCGCTCTATGCCTCGCTGCCTCGAGACGAGCATGGACGGTTGCTTCGCCGCCATGCGATTACCGATCTCGAGAACTCTGATCCGACCGATCTTGTCAAGTTTGGCAAGTTAGGTGGAATTTGCGAGGTCTATCCGCAGATTCTGACGCTGGACCGGCGCGAGGATTGCCTGTCGATGATGCGTCGACAAATTGGCAAGACGCGACTTTTGCACAGCTGGAATCGCCGCGGCATGGAAGATTCCGGATGCACGGTGTGCTGTGGTACGGATTTGCCGCTGCTGATTCCGAGCCTGGGCGAGTCAATCTACAGTGCGTGCGGCGGATACTTCGACGATGGACTGCCCGTGAATGAGGCCAACGCGCTGACGCTTGTCGAGCTCTTGCGTGCTTGGACTGCCGGGGGCGCGTACGATCTGATGCGCGAAGACGAGCTGGGTACGCTCGAGGTCGGCAAGCTTGCTGATATCTGCGTGCTCGATCGGGATGTGTTCGACCTCGATTATCGCGACGCACGCGATCTTTCGGTTGATATGACGATGTCGGACGGACAAATCGTGTTCGATCGAAATAAGGAGGCATAAGATGTCTGAATCCAAGCCGACGCTGCGCCGCGAACAGATTGCGGGCATGAATATCCACTACATCATGTGGTCGCTCGATTACTTCCTTGATGTGCAGCAGCGTTTGGGCTTTGAGTCCATTGAGCTGTGGTGTGCGGAGCCGCATGTGACACTCGACCATACGGGCTACTTTGAGGCTGAGGTCCTGGCGAAAAAAGCTGCAGACCGTGGGCTTAGGTATCGTACTCTGTGTCCCGAGAATGTTGTCTATCCTTGGCAATACTGCGCACGCAAACCGCTGCATGAACAGCGCAGCCTGGCGTACTTTAAGCACGGCATTGAGCTTGCCGAGGTACTTGGGTGCGACCGTATGTCCGTCAACTCGGGCTGGGGCGACTGGGACGAGGACCGCGAGGAAGCCTGGAAGCGCAGCCGCGAGCACATGTCCATTCTGGCGGAGTATGCCGGCGAGCACGGTCTGGTGCTTACGATGGAAAGCCTGCGTCCCGAGGAGAGCAACCTTGTGACGACGGTTTCCGATGCGAAGCGCATGATTGACGAGGTCGCGAGCCCGTACTTACAGCCCATGGTTGATACAACCGCGATGGGCGTTGCAGGCGAGACGCTCGAGGACTGGTTTGCCGCCTTTGGTGATGGGGCAATTCACGAGATGCACTTTATCGACGGTGATCCGTATGGCCATCTGGTGTGGGGCGATGGCAAGCACGATATGGACGCCTTCGTTGCCACGCTCAACGCCCATGGTTTCGACGGCATGCTGGGCCAGGAAATCACGGACGGTCGTTACTATGATGACCCGGCGGCGGCAGATGCCAAGAACATGGCCGCATTCGAGAAATATCTGATTGACTAAAACAACTATCGGCCACGCAACCAACGTCATTGATTGTGGACCAAACAAGAAAGGAACTGGATATGAACGCACACGACCTGATCAAAGAGGCAATTGCCGAGAAGGGCAAGTTCGACAGCGTCTACTGGATTGCTTGCGGTGGCTCCATGATCGATTTGATCCCGGCTCATGAGCTTCTGCAGCGCGAGGCAACCACCTTCACTTCGTATATCTATACGGCTCGCGAGTTTGATATCATGCGCCCGCGCCGCTTGGGTGAGAAATCCCTGGTCATTGCTTGCAGCCACAGTGGCAACACCCCCGAGGTCGTCGAGGGCTGTGAGATTGCCCTTGCTGCCGGCGCTACGGTGATCGCCCAGACCGACAACGCTGGATCCAAGATTGACTCCGGCAAGTGGACCACGTGGGTCTACCCGTGGGGCGAGGGCGTGCCGCAGGCCGAGGTCCCCGCTGGCATTTCGCTGTCGCTTGCGGCCGAGCTGCTCGATCAGCAGGAGGGCTACGCCGATCTTGCCGATATGTATGCCGGTATTGCCGAGATGGATAAGATTCTTCCCCCGGCACGCGAGAAGGTAAATGCCGAGCTGGGTGATCGCTTTGCCAAGCTTTGCCAGGAGCACGAGTTCTTCTATATTCTGGGCAGCGGTCCCAACTTTAGCCAGACCTACGGTTTCGCTATCTGCTCTCTTATGGAGATGCAGTGGCAGCACTGCAGCTACATCCACTCTGCCGAGTACTTCCATGGCCCCTTCGAGGCTACTCAGGATGGCGTTTTTTACTTCCTGCAGATGGGCTCCAGCGAGTGCCGTGCTATGGACGAGCGCGCCCTGGCGTTCCTTAAGACGCATACCGATACGCTGATGGTGCTCGATGCCAAGGAGTACGGTATGGAAGCCGTGCCGGCGAGCGTCCGTGCCTATCTGGACCCGGTGCTGTTCTACGCCATGAACTGCGAGCTGCGTGCCGCACGCGGCAAGGTGTTTGACCATGATCCCGATTTCCGTCGCTACATGGGCGTCGTCGAGTACTAGAAGGGGCAAAGGCCATGGCATTTAACGTTAACGCGCTCGGATTTGGCGACAACGTCGTCGATCGCTACGAGCATATCCACACCATGTATCCCGGCGGCAATGCGGTGAACTTCGCCGTTTATGCCAAGAAATGCGGTGCCGCACGCTCTGCATACATGGGCATTTTTGGCAATGACGCCGCTGCCGAGCATGTCATTGCAAGCCTCGAGGATGAGGGTATCGAGCTTGACAAGTGCGAGCAGATGATTGGCGAGAACGGAGCGGCTCGCGTGACCGTCGTTGACGGTGACCGTGTCTTCCTTGGCTCCAACGAGGGCGGTATCCGTGGCGATGCGCGCTATGTCCTCGATCGCTTTGACCTTGCGTACATGAAGCAGTTCGATGTGGTTCATTCGGGCAACTACTGCTTTACCGAGCGCGAGCTGCCCAAGTTGAAGGCTGCGGGCGTCACGGTCTCTTTTGACTTTTCGGACGACTCCACCGACGAGTACTACGAGCAGATTGCGCCCTACGTCGATTTCGCTTTCTTTAGTGCGGCGGATGCCGCGAGCGAGGACGAGATTCGCGAGCGTCTGGCATGGGTGAAGGGTCTGGGTCCGCGTTTTGTGTCGGCTACGGCGGGCGCCGAGGGCTGCATTGCTTACGACGGCGAGCGTTATTACCGCCAGCTGGCTAAACCGGTAACGGACATGAAGGACACCATGGGGGCGGGCGACTCGTTCCTCACCTCGTTTTTGATGTGCTATCTCGATTCCGTCAAGCGTGGTGAGGATGGCGCCGAGGCCATCGAGCGCGCGCTCGACTTTGCTGCCGGGTTTGCCTCGACCGTGTGCGGCATGGAAGGTTCTTGGGGCCACGGAGCACCAATCGTCGAATAGCTTAAGAAAGCGTACGGCGGTCTGGCTACGAGGCCTTGGACGGCCGATGCAAAACAATAAGCGGAATGCGAAAAGGGGGCTCGCCATGTGGTGGGTCCCCTTTTGAACATTGGAGAAGACCATGGGTATTAAAGCGTGCGCGGCTGGTTTTTGCTGTGCGGACGTCTATCAAAACATCGGCGTGTTCTATCCGACTGGCAATGGCATTGACTGGGGTATCCATCTTGCACGAATGGGCGTTTCGGTATC
This sequence comes from Collinsella aerofaciens, assembly GCF_040910325.1. Classification (GTDB taxonomy): domain Bacteria; phylum Actinomycetota; class Coriobacteriia; order Coriobacteriales; family Coriobacteriaceae; genus Collinsella; species Collinsella aerofaciens_BL. Next base: position 46,274 of record NZ_JBDGAV010000006.1, read on the forward strand.
CGCCGTGTCGGTTGTCGGCAAGGACAAGTACGGAGACAAGATGAGAGAGGCGCTGGCCGCTGAGGGGCTCGATATCTCACATCTGCGGGTGGAGGATGGCGACACCTCGGTGATGCTCATGGCATTGAAAGACGGCGTCGATCGCGTGCATCTCGAGGCAATCGATGGCGTAATGGAGACATATCGTCCGAATGAAGATGACCGGGCGTTTATCCTAGAGCATGACATCATTCATACCGACCTGTTTGGCAATTGTTTGGACCTCCTGCCCGAATGGCATGATGCGGGCAAGACGGTGGTTATGGACTTCTCGGTGTTCAGCCAGGATCCCGAATATGCCTGCGAGAATCATTTTCCTTACGTTGACTATGCATTCATGTCGTTTGAAGAGGACACTCCGGAGCTGCGAGACTGGGTACGCCACGTGCAGGAATTGGGACCGCGCGTTGCGGTTGCTACGCTTGGCGAGAAGGGAAGCATTGCCTATGACGGTGAGCACTTCTATGAGTGCGGGATCGTACCGGCGGAGAAGGTCGTTAATACCGTGGGTGCCGGCGACTCGTATATTGCCGGGTTTACCAAGGGCGTGATCGATGGCCTTGATATTCCGGCGTGTATGAAGGCGGGCGCTGAGCTGTCGTCCCGAGTGATTGGTTCGTTTGAGCCGTACTAGGGTCAAATGCCTGGAAAGGAGTACGAAATGGTTATCGACATGTTGGTTCAGCCCATGCTCTACGGCGAGATCTGTACGCCGGGTGATGAGCCTGATGGATTCGGTTTTTGGTCACGAGAATTTGGTATGGGGCATATGGGTCCCATGGATTGGGACGAGCTTCAAGTCGAGATGGACGTCTGCGATGTGCAGAAGAGCTTGCTCATGCCGCTCGATGTAACCACGGCATGCGGAGGGCACTTTGGCACCAACGACCAGATTGCCATGCTGGTTGCCGCGCATCCCGATCGTCTGTGGGGATTTGCGAGCGTAGACCCGCAGGTGAGCGGTGCCGCAGACGAATTGGAGCGCGCCTTTACCGAGTTGGGGGCAAAGGGGCTTTGCCTGCATCCTGCAAAGCAGGGTTTTGCCCCCGATGATGCTGTGGCCGAGCCGCTTTACGAGCTGTGCGAGCGCTATAACAAGTCGGTGGTTTTCCATGCCGGTATGTCTTGGGAGCCTGGCGCAGAGCTCTCGCGCAGTAACCCGCTTGCATTTGAGCACACAATCGCAACGCATCCAAATGTGCGCTTTAGTTTGACTCACTTTGGCTGGCCCTGGGTACGCGAGACCGTGGCGATGCTGCTCAAGTATCCCAACTGCTACACGGACACCTCTATCACTTACATCGATTCGCCCGAGGAGATGATGCAGCGTCTTTTCACGGTCGATATGGGGCCGCTGTGGTATGAGCGCGCGCTATCGCACCAAGTGATGTTCGCCAGCAATACGCCGCGCTTCCGTGCATTCAAACTCAAGCGGGCGCTCGATACCGTGCCCATGCGCGATGATGCGCGAGAAAGGCTCTACTGGGGTAATGCCCTGCGTTTTCTTGAAGGGGATGAGTAAACATGGTGACGCTCGAGACATTGAGCTATCTATCGACTGCTCCGGACCAGTTCATCGATATTACCGAAGACGTGCACGCTGCCATCGAACGCAGCTCGGTGACCAATGGCTTGGCAGCGATTATTTTGTCGCATACGACCTGTGGAATCGTGGTAAACGAGGGACTGCCCTGCGTGGAGACGGATCTTATGGAGACGCTTGATCGCATCGCCCCGCTCGATGCCCCCTATGCGCATGCACACTTCCTGCCGAGCTATGGAGCCACCGGCAACAACTCCTGTGGGCATATCAAGAGCATGATTTGTGGAAACAGTTGCTTCTTTCCCGTCCAAGATGGCCACATCGTGTGTGGAGGTGCCCAGAACATCTATCTTGCGGAGTTTGACGGTCCGCAGAAGCGAAAAGTGTACGTCGAAGTGCTGGGGGAGTAACGTCCCCGCGATAACCCTATGAAGGAGCACGTTATGTCGTTTCTAACCTCGATGTTCAAGACCGAAAAGCCGGTCATCGGAATGCTGCACTTGCGTCCTCTGCCGGGCGATCCACTGTATTACCCGGGCGGAAGCGTGTCGCAGGTCGTGGAAGCCGCCAAGCGCGATCTCGAGGCGTTGCAGCAGGGCGGTGTCGATGGCATTTTGATTACCAATGAGCTCTCGATGCCCTACGAGCAGCACGTTTCTCCCTCAACCCTTGCATCGATGGGCTATGTAATCGGGACTCTATCCCATGATCTGTCGACTCCTTGGGGAGCTGAGGCTATTTACGATGGTGATGCCACAATCGAGCTGTGCGCTGCCGTCGATGCACAGTTCACGCGCTGCAATTTTTGCGGTGCCTGGGCCGGTGATCTCGGGCTGATTAACCGAGATTTCGCGCACACCATGCGTCGCAAGGCGGCGCTGCGCTTGGACGACCTCAAGCTTTTTCACTTCATCACGAGCGAGGGGGAGGTTTATCTCAACGACCGCACGACTGCGGACATTGCCGATTCGCTTCTCTTTAATTGCCTACCGGATGCGATGGTCATCGGCGGTTCGGCTGCCGGTCGTGGCGCTTCGGGCGAGCTTGCCGATGAGGTTCGCGAGCGTGTTGGCGAAGTGCCTATGGTATGCGGCACCGGTTGTCGCGAAAATATCGTGGCTGACGTATTTGCTCACTACGATGGCGCGTTTGTCGGCACGTGCTTAAAGCGCGACGGAAAGCTGGATGCCCCGGTTGATGTTGAGCGGGTAGTTCGTTTTATGGCTGCCGCTCGTGCGGCGCGAGGGGAGTAAGCACCTATGGCGTTCTATCTGGGTATTGATATCGGGACAAGCGCCTCTAAAGGCGTTTTAATCGATGATCGATGCGATATCGTTTGCCAAGCCTCTTGTGGACACGAGACGGACAACCCGTGTGATGGATGGTACCAGCATGATGCGGAGGCAGTTTGGTGGGGCGATTTTTGCCGCTTGTCGCGCGAGCTGGTGGCGCAATCGGGGGTTAACGCGGCGCAGATCGGATGCGTGGGGCTTTCCGCATTGGGTTGCGACTGTGTGCCGGTCGATACCGAGTGCAACGCGCTGGCGCCCGCGATTTTGTATGGAGTCGATGCGCGGTCGAAGCCGCAGATTGACGAGCTTCTTTTCGAATATGGGTCAGATCGCGCACGCGAGCTTTTCGGGCACGATCCCTGTTCGTCAGATATTGCTCCCAAGATCTTGTGGTTTAAGGAGAATATGCCCGAGGTGCACGAACGTGCCGCGAAGTTCCTGACGGCGTCATCGTTTCTGTGCGCAAAGTTGACGGGGCGTTTTACGGTGGACCGTTATTTGGCGGAGGATTTTCTTCCCCTATATGACCGCTACACTTGGAAGGTTGATGCTCGGGAATGTGCTCGTTTCTGCCGGCCTGACCAGATGGCGGAGGTAATGTCGGCTACCGATATTGCCGGGGTGATTACGCAGCGTGCGGCTGAGGCGACGGGGCTCGCGGCGGGGACACCTGTCTTAGTGGGAACGGGTGACTCTGGTGCCGAGGTCATTTCGACGGGTGTATTCCGTCCCGGCGATATGATGGTTCAGTTGGGGAGCACGGCGTATTTCATCTACCTAGCTGATCATATGGTCGATGATGCCCGCCTGTGGCCGGGGACGTTTATCATTCCCGGAACTTACGGGATTTGCGCGGGGACCAATACGGCGGGTGCACTCACATCGTGGCTGCGCCAAGAGCTGTATCGCGACGCCGTAGAGGCCGAGGGCCACGGTGGCCCCGATGCATATTCGGTTATGGCGCATGATGCCGCCGATGTGGCGTCGGGTGCCGATGGGCTCCTGTGCCTGCCGTACTTTGCGGGGGAGCGTACTCCGCTCAACGATCCCGAGGCGCGTGGCGTCTTCTTTGGCCTGACCGGAAGGCATACGCGAGCCCATATGGTTCGCGCCGCCTTGGAAGGCGTCGCGTATACCGTTGCATCCCATGTCGACATTATCGAGCGAGAGCATGGACTGCCAATTGGGCGCATTATGCTTGTCGGAGGCGGAACCAAGAATCCAGTTTGGATGCAGACTATCGCCGACGTATGCGGGCGCGAGGTCTCGGTTGCCAAGGTTACGGTGGGTGCATGCTTCGGTGATGCCATCATGGCAGCTCTCGCAGGTGGCGCCTACGCATCATGGGATGAACTCGCCCAAGTCCTTGGCGTTGCGCAAACAATCGAGCCCGATATGGCTGCCCACGAGTTATATGCGTCGCGTCGTCATATCTTTGACGAATTGTATGCACGCAACCGTGATCTCATGCACGAATTGGTGTAAAGCTGCCGAATTATACTGCCTACCAATAGGGACTGCGTTGTGCGATTCGCATGTCCCTTGGCATTTTTTGCCCACAGGGGTTAGCGAAGGTCAAAAACAGAGTGCGCATTTGTTAAAACTGCCGACTCGATGCGCTTTGCGTCACAGTTTTTGAGTGAGGCAATGCGCATCGAGGTCCTTGTGAGCGATTTGATGAGCGACTGCGCGCTTGTTTCTGTGTTTGGTTCGGCCGGCGCATCGGTCTCGAGCAGTAGGCGGTCGAGTGGAATCTGTCGTGCGTATTCGCGACCGCGCTTGGTCGCGAGCATGCGTTCGTTGACGGAAAAATAACAGCCCGCATTACGCGCGCGGACGAGTTCGTCCGAAGTACCGCTAAACCAGTGGAAGATGATAACGGGGGAGTCGGGGTTTGGGATGAGTAGTCCATGCGATTCGAGGACGTCCAGTACGGCTCCTGCCGAACGAACGGCGTGAATTGATATCACGCGCCCGGTAAGAGGATGCTGCACGAGCGCATCGCAGAGCCGGTTAAGTGCCTGTATTTGTAGCGGCTCACTTCCAGCAAAGCGCGCGGAAAAGTCGAGTCCGACTTCGCCGATGTAGCGTTCTTGGGCAGCAACTTCGCAAAGCAGATTGACTTCGACAAAACCGCAGTGGCCATCGGCGAGCCACCAGGGGTGAAGCCCAACGCCGGCGATGATGCCTGGTTGGCGACAGGCGCGCTCGTTTGCGGCCGAAAAGTCGCGCGGATTGACGCCGCAGTCAAATAGACCCAAGCCCAGCGCCGTCGCCTCATCGGCAACGGCGTCCGGGTAAGTCATCAAATCAAGATGGCAGTGTGCATCAAATAACCGGGGCTCCATCTCGGCGCACTCCGCTAGTCCAGGCGCTGGCCATCAGCGCGCACGCGCTCGGTGCCGCGCCCGCTGATCTGGCGAATGACCTCGCCGGCAATCATTTGGCCCATGATAGGGGGCATAAAGCTGGCTGTTCCGAGCTCGGTGCGCTCGTGGATGTTGGAAGGGTCGCGGGGCTGGGTCTTAACCGACTCCTCGCAGCTAAACAGCACGTGCAGGCTCTTGATGCCGCGCTTCTTACACTCTTTGCGCATGATGCGGCTCATGGGGTCGCGTACCGTATCGAAAATGTCGGCAAAGCGGAGGCACTCGGGATGGAGCTTGTTGGCCCCGCCCATGGAGCTAACCAAACGAATGTCGTGGTCCTGAGCATATTTGGCAATGGTGAGCTTGGCCGAGATGGTGTCGATGGCGTCGACGACGTAGTCGATCTTGCCTTCCGTCTGCTCCAAAACGCTCGCGAAGAAATCATCGATGTTGTCGCTCAGCAGGTATTCGGTGCGCTTGATGACGGTAGCGGTAGGGTTGATGTCGTGAATCATAGCCTCCATGACGTCGACTTTGCGCTTGCCGACGGTGCTGTGAAAGGCGATGGCCTGGCGATTGATATTGCTGGGCGCGATGATGTCCTTATCCAGAATGACGAAATGACCGATGCCGCCGCGGGCGAGTGCCTCGCAGCAGTTGGAGCCCACGCCTCCGCAGCCGAGCACTAGCACCGTAGCATCGGCGAGCTTATCGAGTGCCTCGCGGCCCATGATAATCTCGAGCTTGGTGTCGCGTGTCTCGATGGGAGTTGCGGCTGTGGTTTCGGTCATAAATATCCTCCGATGGGGAAGCAGGTCGTGTTTTAGCTATCGCCATTATAGGTAATCGCCCATAGGTTGCGATGGCGTTTGCTTTGATGTGGTTTGAAGCATTGCGATTAGATAGTTAGACAAACATCTGAATATTGAGTATAGTGTGCACGTCATGAGAGATGATGAGAGGAGGTCTTATGCCGGGAGAGGGTTTTAAGGCGCTTGCCGATCCAACGCGACGGCGCATTTTGGAACTGCTGCGCGAGGGCAATTGCACGGCCGGGGAGCTTGCCGAGCATTTTGACATCAGCAAGCCGTCGTTGAGCCATCACTTGGCGACGCTCAAAAACGCCGGGTTGGTGACCGACGAACGTCATGGCCAAAACATCGTTTACAGCTTAAACACCACCGTCATGCAGGACTTGATCGGTTGGTTTATGGGCTTTACAAACACGGAAGGTGATAAGGATGAATAACGAAAACAAGGGCATTCACGCCACGGGGGTATCGTCGCGCGTGTGGGCCATGCTTGTTGTGGTCTGCGCTATTAATGTTGTAGCGCACCTCATGGTGATGCCGAGCCTGCCTGCACAGATTCCCACGCACTGGGGCGCGAACTGCGCCGTCGACGGTTGGGGTCCTAGTTGGATGGCCTCCGCGCTCGGCGTGCTGCCTCTGGCGCTTCTCGCAATGTTCTGCATGGTGCCGCGCATCGACCCCAAAGGTGAGGCATATCGAACCTCGGGCAAGTTCTACCAGGGCTTCGTAATCGCCTTCACCTTGTTCATGTGCGCCATAAGCTGGCTGGGAGAGCTTACGGTCTGGGGCGTAGTGCCGGCGGTCGGTTCGGTTAACGTGCTGATTTCCGGTGTTGTCGGTTTGCTGTTCATCGGCGTAGGCAACTACTTGCCGCGTGTGAAGCAGAACTATACGCTCGGTATCAAGACACCCTGGGCGCTTGCCGATCCCGAGAACTGGCGCCGTACGCAGCGTTTTGGCGGCGCCTGCTTTATGGTGCTGGGTATTGGCCTGATTGTGATGGGCGTGGCAGGCAGCGTGCTTTCGAGTGAAGTCGTCGCCGCGGTGATTGCGGCTCTGGCGTTTGGTTCGGTTGGAGCCGTTTACGTCTACTCGTATCTGTTGTGGCGCAAATCGCAGCGAGCCGCTCGTTAAGGTTGCGGAAAACTAGCGTACGCAGTTCATAGTATGTTCCGGGGGACTTTTCCCAGGTAGTATTAGGGGGTGTGGGCAACCATGCCCCTTTTTCGTTACGTTTCAGAGCTGGTTTCCTCATTTCGTTTCCACTAAAGCGAATCAAGAATAGGGAAACAGCAGGTAGAAAGGATAGAACAGACATATGGCGGAGTTTATCTACCAGATGAGGCCTATACAAAACCGCAGGTAGATAGCTTAAAAATTTTGCCTTCAGACATTTCCGCAGGTAATTTTTTCTACTAAATTTTCTACTCTTGTTAAAATGGAAGAGAAAGAAATCAGAGGGAGAAGAGGCCTCAGAAATGTTCTACACGTCTTGCGGTATTGATAAAAAGACTTCAAAAGGATGGCGTGGCTACCTTCTTTACAAAGATGAAGAGGGTAAGGCCAAAAAGAAATACAAGACGTTCAATACCAAATACAATCGAGACGCTAAGAAACTAGTGAACGAATGGCGCGATTATGAGGAAGAGCTAAGTAAGCGAGACATTCAATACACCACGGTTGAGAAGGCCATTCGTGATTACGTTGAAGGCCAATATGCTCTTGGGCAAATTGACACAGTCACTTACCAAAGAAATATCAGACAAGGCGAATATGCGATATTCCCCTACATAGGAGAAGAGAGCTTCTATGAGATTAAGTCTGAAACCTTACAAAATTGGATTAATGCTTTAGCAAAACGATATGCCATGAGTTCAGTTCAGGGCTTCTACGCTATTTTCAACAAAGCGTATAAATCCGCATTTCATCAAGGCAAGATAGTTAAAGATGCTAGAGCTGGTTTGATTATGCCAAGAAATACTAGTAAGCATAAAATCGCTTATCTCGATAGCGAAGGTCTTAACAAGCTCTATTCGCTAATTGACGGTGGCGAGATAATAGGCGCTAGGAATAATAACCTCTATATTCCTATCTGCCTTGCGCTATACGGTGGTTTGCGTGCTGGTGAGGTATGTGCTTTAAGGTGGAATGATATTAATCTAGCGACAAACAATATCTATATCACTAAAGCAGAGAAGCAGATTAAAGATAAAGAAGGCAAAAATGTAGTAGTTGAAGGCGATACAAAGACCTATTCAAAAAGAACAGTACCAATGATGCCGCAGCTTAGAGATGCTCTGATAGCTGAGCAAAAACAAAGTAGACCAAACGAAAAGGACTATGTTTGCCATTGGAGAAATCCTAGGTATTTGGGCAGTGCTTTTCAAAAATGGTCAAGCCGCAATAAGCTAGATAGCGTCTTGGGAAAGCCAATTACGTTTCATGGCCTTCGGCACACTTTCGCTACCCTTGGCGTTAAAAGCAAGATGGATATTAAATCGTTAGCATCTATCCTTGGTCATAAAGATGCGGCAATGACGCTGAACATCTACGCAAGCGATGATGAACAGGCCAAGCAGATTAATATTCAGAACTTGGGTAATCTGTTTGCGGAAAAACAGGATAGTGATTTCTAATGCAGCTGAGTGAGCTTTGGGATTACCAATCTAAGGTAATTCAATACAAGGAGTACATGAAAAATAAGATTTCATTAGAAGAAAAGTTTAACCCTGAGATGCTGTTTTCGGCTGAAGAGGGTGCTTACATAGAGTTAAACAGGCTTCAAAAGCAAATGAACAGGGATGGAGGACAGGAGCCAAGCACAGGTGATTTGCTGTGTGTCGTAGAAGCGGAGACGCTTATTGAAATTGATAAAGGTCTACTTCTAAACGATGTAGAAAACTACGTAGGGCCGCAATTCTTTTTTTGGAATCGGATTCTAGACAGAATTGAAGGAGAATCCTACGTAGAGTTCTTCCATTTAGTTATCGTTCCAGCCTTTACGTTCCTGCTCTTAGAGATTCCAGAGTATATGCCAAATTTCTTCGATGAATCCAATTGTCTAGGCGATAGGGAGTGGGCAACGGAGTGTCTTACTTACGCCTATCAACTGTTGAATACTCAAGATAAAGAGCGAATTGAGGTAAGAGACAGGTTTCGCGAACAACTGTGGACAGATGATTACGCTAGGAATCTATTCAAATATATTCAATAGCCATAGAGGTCTAGTTTTCCCTAGATGCCTCAATAGCCCTATAGACAGTGGCCCTACTCAAACCGACAGCCGCACAGATTTCTGCAATGGACATTTCGCCTTTGCGATAAAGCTCTACGGCACGCTCCTTTGCGGCATTGCTTGCTTTGGGCCTACCCATCTTCTTACCTGCTGCCTTAGCAGCCTCATAACCCTCGCGCTGGGTTTCCCTGATTATTTCACGCTGGAATTGCGCTACAGCGGCACTAACGGTAAAGAAGAAACGACCTTGCGGCGTAGAGGTATCAATCTGTTCCTTGATTGAGTAGAGGTTTACGCCCTCAGCCTCAAATCTGTTAGACAAATCGAGAAGCTGCTTAGTAGAACGTGCCAACCTATCGAAAGACAGGATTACTACAGTATCGTCTTTGCGTAGACGAGAAAGCATATCGTCTAGAGCTGGACGCTCTGCTTTTGCTCCTGAGATTTTGTCGCAAAAGATGTTATTGTCCTCAACGCCTGCCTTATGTAATGCTTCAATCTGCCTATCAAGATTCTGCTCGATGGTAGAAACCCTAGCGTATCCGAACTTCATTTTGCCAATCTCCCGTCTAGATAGAGTCTCAATAATTCAAATTATAGATTATTGAGATACTAGATAAAGAGACTAGTTTTGAGAATTTCATTAACAGGCATTTTGACATTCTTTTAGTGTCTCAAAGCGCTGTATCAAAAAGTATGCTGCTGAGACAGCGCTAAATCGTTAGAACAATTTTCAAAAAATGTGGGCAGATTGCTGTAATTCGTACAGTCAATTTTTCAAATAGAGATAGAAGAAATCATTTCTATTGAAAGGAGACTGTTATGGCAAAAGATACGAAAGTAACCATTCGTATTTCTGCGGAAAAGAAACAACTCTGGGAAGATTACTGTGATGCTCATGGAAAGGGTTTAACGCTCACAGGTCTAATTGAATTAGCTGTAGACGATAGGGTAACTAACGTAACTGAGTTTAGAGATAAGGCCGCAGGGACGGGTCTTTACTGGATTCTTAAACCTAATGGCGAATATCGCAAGCAATACGATTCAAGAGTTGAACGTTTAGGCCGCATGGAAATTGAACGCCTGAACACCCATAAGCAAAATATCTTAAACGGCATTTACGATTAGTGCAGTTCTGCTATTCAGTAGATTCACTTAGTAAAAAGCCAAGCAATCCCAGTCCGTATCAAAGGAAAGAGAACTATCGACAAGACGATTTATCAATTGAAGATATAGCTAGACTTTGCGGCACTGGGCATTGTTGGCGTGCTGGTATCTACGATTTGAACAATGGCACGTTCAAGAAGAAGGACGCTCAGGCCGCACAGTTGATAGCACTTGATTTTGATAAGGTCGAGACAAGACCATACGAAGTAATAGAATATGCGGCGAACGTTGGTCTACCTGTTTCATTCTGGTATCCGAGCTTTTCAATGAATCCCGAAACTCTGAAAAAAGAAGCAAAAAGTGCGGATTCCACCTGTGTACTTATAAGTAATCTATTAAGTAGACAGGTGCAAAACGGCGATTTTGGGTCTAAAAACGGAGCGTATAAGGATGGATGGAATTACCGCATAGTCTGGTGCCTGAAGCGTCAAATCAGCCCACGTGAATACGAATGCGTCTACAAAGCGCTCCTAGGTCTGTTTGGCAAATTCAGCCCCGATAGAGCCACAAAAGACTGCTCAAGGCTCTGGTACGGCGGCAAGCTGGGCTATGAAGTAATTAACCAAGAACCACTTGAAACGGCCTTAATTGGGCGCATTATGGCCTTAGATAAGGTTTCCTCTGGTACTGAGCCGAATAAGGCAATGAAGCAAAAGAAGAACTTCATTCCTGAGTATGCGGATATGCCTACGCCTGATGCCGTGCTGGTTAATGAGGGCTGGTACCGCAAACTTCAGGGCCGTTGTAAGTTATGGGATAGATGGACTAAGGGCGATTACCTCGATTACAACGAACGCCTTGCACTATTCGGCAACCTTCGATTCCTTAGATACAGCGACAAGAATAGGTTTGTCGTTCAGGATGTTTTAAAGTTCTTCATTCCCGAGACGTATGAAGGTCATACCTGCGATGAAGGCCAGATTAGGCAGAAATTCAGAGATAGCAGTCTAAAGCCTTGTCCGATTGTCAAAGGGCCTTTAGGCGTACCGCAAACAATCCCAGAGTTTCTTTCTCAAAACATAGATATTCCAATAGTTCCCCATCTAAGCAAGGTTCCTTTAGAGAACTTAGATAAGTGGATGGACGAACATGTACCGCAGTTTCTAGATGATAGAGACGCTGGAATTAAGATTCTTAAGTCACAAACAGCTTCGGGAAAGACCGAACGAATAATCAACTATCTTCTTACTAAGGTTGACCTTGAAAAGGCTAAGGTTATTTATGCGGCACCCAAGCATTCAAATCTAGAAGAGGTCGAGACTCGCTTATTGGGTAAAGCAACCTTTAATCAAATAGCGTTGATTCATCGTTGCCCGCAAAAAGAGGTAACTCAATCTGATTTACTCTATCTGCAATTAGGACTACCAGCAAAAACAAGAAGTGCCAAGAGAAAAGGCTTCATAGATAAGTTGTTCAGCCCCGATGAAAAGGGGCTTTTTCTTTTAACTCACAGCCTGCTAACAAATGTAAGTAACTTGGATGCGGATTTGATTATCGTAGACGAAGAAATTGATTCGAGCTTAATCAAAGAGACGAAATTAGGCCTAACCAACCTAGCAACGACAATTCCTTTTCTAGATTTACAAACATCCCAAGAGCTTATTCAGTTCATTAATGATGTAAAAGATAGAAAGCGTGACGAAGGTTTAGATATTGACCTAACCATCTTACGAGAGAAAGTAGCGCCACAAGTAGAAGAGCGGTTAGATAGCTACATTCAGTCAACGCAAACAAGCTCAATTGCAGTCGGTCTATTTGAGTGTTACAAGACAGACGGCAGGCTTTCGAAAGACAATGCGGGGAATAATTGCGTGCGAATGGTTCGCAAAAGTACGTTAATTGGCGATGCCAAGTTAAACGGTATTCCCGTTAGGGTATTCACTGCAACGCCTTTAAGTAAACGAACTGAAATGTACTACGGAGTAGAGATTGAGGTCATTGAAGCGCCGCTTGCAGAGAATAAAGGCAAGATTGTGCAATTCTGCGGCCTTAGTGGTGCTAGAGGGATGCACAATGACAACTTTCCCAAACTTGCGCAGTACATAAAGGAAAAGTTGCCGCAGGAAGTAATAGATAAATCAATTCTGATTACCTTCAAGGGCAGTAAAGAGGAAGTTGATTTTTGGCAGAGCCAAGGATTCAACGTGGCAGAGAACAAAGGGAATCAAATACATCTGTTGAACAATAGCGGTCTAGATTGCTTTAAAGGAAAATCGCTAATAATCGCTGGTAAGTCTGATTTGCCTCAACAAGCCTATCAAGACTACTACGATGATTGCCATGAATCGCCGCGGGAACTTACGAGACAGAATCAGGTTATAGAGCTTAACGGAGTGCGGCAATCGCTCTATCTCTTTGAGGATGAAGAGATGCGTAAGCTACAACTTCAAAACATCCAATCTGCTACAGAACAGTCCGCAGGACGCGCTAGGGCGTTACGCGAAGAAGGTGCAACGGTCTATCTCTTTAGCAATCTGGTAATTAGGGATGCGGATGAAGTTATTGATAGGTAGAGAATGGGGACGGGGGTATGTTACGGGATTCTCCAAACGGTTTGATTAAATCCCGTCCATCCCGCTCAACATACCGACCAAAAGCAATTATTCAATTTCCGAAAAACGAATAGAGGTATTTATGAATGCAGTAAAGAGCTATACGCAATTGAAATGCGGCTAGAAATGACTACACCTCATTAGCTGAAGTACGCATTGTGCACCAACTAATGAGGTGATAGATAGTGGCGAATTCTGTAATTCGGAAGAGAAAGTTATTCTTTTGAGTATTCCATTCTGGTCTTATCAAAATTGCTTCCATTGAGCATGAAGTTTTTTAAATCATCCTCTGTTTTAAAAGCATAGAAATGTTTGTTGCTGACCATTGCATAGCGAATTTTGAAAAAGTACTTTGAGTTATGAGTTACCAATCTATAAACGTAGAACTTTTCGCCGCTTACGGTGTATCCGTTGTCAAAGCATTTTTCCCAACGATAAGTTGAACCATGATAGGATTCTGTTCCGCTTTTCTTGTAGACAAAGGTTCCATCAGAGTTAAATCTTAAATCACGTCTATCGGTTTCTTGCACGCTAGACGGATTATTTAGTTTCCAAATTCCTACAATCGGCTCTTTGTTGAATAGTAGGTAACAGCTGAAAGCGATAATCACACAAACCAGTGCGAGGCAAATCGGCTTGATTAGTTTCTTGCTTTTCATCTATAGCGCCTTTCAATTAATGAAATTAGCCTTTCTTGCTGTAGAGAATAACGCTCATTGCTGTTTTCTATCTAATGAAATGAGATTATTATTTTGCTTGAGTTTAGCCCTTGTCGCTAGAAAGGTTGAATTATGGCTGACGTAAAGGAAAAGAAGCCTAAAAAGCCCGAGATTAAGTATCAAGCTAAGATTCATGAGGCATATTCTGAGTTTATTGATAAAGAGGACAAGGCAAAAGCGCTTGAGGTACTTGAAGAGCTTAAAAAGAATCATCCTGATATTTCGCTTGCCTATCAGCCATCTCCTTTGGCTAAAGTTCTAACCGAGAGCAATCTTGAAATTTGCAAGGCCCTGTTTGTTGACTCTGAAGAATCGGGTGCCTTTAGTTTCAATAAGCCGCGCTCTAAGACTGTTGAACAGACCGTTAGGGCAAATCTGATTGCTTATAACAATGCTAAAACCGCTCTTGAAGAAGAGACTTTCGATGATTACAAGTATGTCTACAAAACTATCGTAGATGCCCTCGAAGTCTATTTCTCCATTGCCGCAGAAAGTGCGTTGAGGGAATACTTCACGGGCTACGCTGAGTTTGCCGATAACTATACAAAAGAGGAAGAGAAGAAACAGGCCGCGAAGTCTGCGAAGAGGCGCAAGACAGAGGAAGAAAAGAAGCGGGGCAAGGATGCGGAGAAGTAGCGTAAGGCTCTTCGGCTGAATTTATAGGGCAATGCGGCCCTGTATTATGGGGGGGGCGGGAAACCGCATCCCCTTCTTTTTGTAGAAGTTCATTTGAATTTTTTCTACAAAACGTTTCTACTGTTTACGTACACGATAGTGTTTCCGCAGGTGAGAAAGGTAAAATAGGACAATGGCGGAGTTTATCTACCAGATGTATCAGGCTCGCAAGGCCCATGGCGACAAGGTAATCCTTGACGACGTGACCCTGAGCTTCTACCCCGGTGCCAAGATCGGCGTCGTGGGCCCCAACGGTATGGGCAAGTCGACCCTGCTCAAGATTATGGCCGGCATCGAGGAGGTCTCCAACGGCGATGCCAGGCTCACCCCCGGCTACACCGTGGGCATCCTGCAGCAGGAGCCGCCGCTCGACGACGACAAGACCGTTATCGAGAACGTGCGCATGGCGTTTGGCGATATGATCGCCAAGGTCGATCGCTTCAATAAGATCGGCGAGGAGATGTGCGACCCGGACTGCGACATGGACGCCCTCATGGCTGAGATGGGAAAGCTCCAGGACGAGATCGACGCCGCCGACGGCTGGGATATCGATTCCAAGCTCGGCCAGGCTATGGACGCCCTGCAGCTGCCCGATTCCGACATGCCGGTCAACGTGCTTTCCGGCGGCGAGCGCCGCCGCGTGGCCCTGTGCAAGCTGCTGCTCGAGGCTCCCGACCTGCTGCTGCTCGACGAGCCCACGAACCACCTGGACGCCGAGTCGATCCTGTGGCTCGAGCACTTCCTGCACAACTACCAGGGCGCGGTGCTTGCCGTCACACACGATCGCTACTTCCTGGATAACGTTGCCGAGTGGATCTGCGAGGTCGACCGCGGTCACCTTTATCCCTACAAGGGCAACTACTCCACGTATCTGGAGACCAAGGCCGCCCGTATCGAGGCACAGGGCAACCGCGACGCCAAGCTCGCCAAGCGCATGGAGGCCGAGCTCGAGTGGGTGCGCAGCTCGCCCAAGGCCCGTCAGGCCAAGAACAAGGCCCGTCTGGCTCGCTACGAGGAGATGGAGGCCGAGGCCCGCGCAAGCCAGAAGCTCGACTGGACCGACATCCGCATTCCCGTTGGACCGCGTCTGGGTAACAAGGTGCTCGAGGCCCATCACCTGCACAAGGAATTCGACGGTCGCGTGCTCATCGACGACCTATCGTTCACCCTGCCGCGCAACGGCATTGTGGGCGTCATCGGCCCCAACGGTGTGGGCAAGACCACGCTGTTCAAGACCATCGTGGGCCTGGAGCCGCTGACTTCGGGCGAGCTCGAGGTGGGCGAGACCGTCAAGATCTCCTATGTCGATCAGAACCGTTCTGGCATCGACCCCGATAAGAACCTGTGGGAGGTCGTCTCGGACGGCCTGGACCACATGATGGTCGGCGAGACCGAGGTTCCGAGCCGCGCGTACGTGGCGAGCTTTGGCTTTAAGGGCCAGGACCAGCAGAAGCGTGCTGGCGTACTCTCCGGTGGTGAGCGCAATCGTCTGAACCTGGCGCTCACGCTCAAGCAGGGCGGCAACCTGCTGCTCCTCGACGAGCCCACGAACGACCTCGACGTCGAGACGCTGTCCTCGCTCGAAGCGGCGCTGCTCGAGTTCCCGGGCTGCTCGGTGGTCATTAGCCACGACCGCATGTTCCTGGACCGCGTCGCCACGCACATTCTGGCGTGGGAGGGCACCGACGAGAATCCGGGCAACTGGTATTGGTTCGAGGGCAACTTTGAGGCCTATCAAGCCAACCGTATCGAGCGCCTGGGCGAGGACGCAGCCCAGCCGCATCGTATCCACCGTAAGCTGACGCGCGACTAGTAGCAAGTAGAAAGGCCGCCAGCAAGGGCGGCCTTTCTTGTAGCAATTGCTCTGCAGCTATGCCCTGGCTGCTGGTTTGATTCATAATCAAAGTCATCTCTTTGGGATTAAAGCCCGTTTTTGCTATGAGTGATTTTCTAATTCCGTTTAAAACGTAAAGATGTATTGGGTTACAAGGACATAAGCGAATCGAATTGAAATATAACCAGTGCTGTAACGTTACAAAAAAGGTTATAGAATAGGAGTATCTTATAAGTCGCTCCTCTAGAAAGAAGAACATATGCTTTCGCGTCGTCGTTTTCTGCAACTTGTCGCGTCTTCAATTGTCGCCTTAGCCGCACGTCCGAAAGAGGTTTTTGCTTCGACGGGCAATATTGATGGTGAGCAGATACAATTTACTTCTGAAATTGCGCAAGAGCTTGCCGATAAATATATAAAGGGACTCCTCGGCTCTTCGTATACGCCTTCTGACCCTATTCCTTTTGTAGACGTTGATGGGTCCCCGCTTGGTTACATTGTTCCGGTTGTGACATCCAATAGAGCCGCGGGCTATTTGGTTTTAGATGCTTCAGATGATGAAATACTTACGGGATATCGTTTTGGAGACGGCTTAGTCAGCCCTATGGATCGGGGAGGAGATCTTGGTGTCGAGCCTTATTCTTTCAATAACCCAGTCGTAATGATCAATCCATTCGAATTCGGCGTGCAATCTTTGGACGGTTCAATAACAACAAATTGCGGAAGAACAATCCCGGCTGTTTCCATAGAAGGACGGCCTGTCGTTTTATCGAATAAACCTTCAAGCTGGAACGATGTTGTAATTTACGCAACTCAAATGCAGGATTACACAGTATCTGGATTTCGTTCCATTTCTCAGTTTATGTCATATGATGAAAGCGAGATTAAGAGGCTTACCGCCCACTATGCTTGTATGGTGACGGCTTTTTCGAACGTTGCGGAACTGTATGGCATTGCCAATTTATATAGCGACCCTTCGCAATATATGCAGATATGGAATTACACCAATACCCATGCTCTTTCCGATGAAGAACAGACTGTTCCCGGTGTTGTTTTGGGCGGAACGCCGATTTCAACCTGTGCAACGGGGTTTACAAATTACTGCGCAAGCAGAGGGAGTAATCTTATCGCTCGCACTGTCTCCTCCCCGGCTATCGTGAACATTCAAAATGAGATTAACTCTAATAGACCGAATGTTTTACATGCGAGTTTGTACAACGGATCAGCCCATTCTGTAACAGCGGAGGCTTACGCCACACTTACTGGTAAGAAAACTGGAGAGACAAGGCAGATGATTGGCATAGCGGACGGCTGGAATTCATCCTTATCCTTCCTGAAGTATGATCAGAGTTATTATGCGTGGACTTATGGAACGACTTTTTCGAAGTAGGACGATTCGTTTAGTCCTGTCTTTGGTGTTGATGGCTTTATTGGTGAGCTGTTCAACAAAAGAAGAGATGCCGCGCGGAGATTCCGGAGAAATGTCTGTGACAAACTCAGATTCATTGGAAATAGCTGGTGGGCATGCCGATGTGATGTTGCAAGGTAAAGGCATGCTTAGGTCGATTGATGCTGAAGACGCTGTCTGCTCAATAGAGGAATTAAAGACAGGTGAAACTGCATCGTACCGTGTTTCAGATAATGCTGCGAATATGATTGAGTCGATACCGATTGGAGCACAAGTTTCTTTTAGGTATTTTGCTCCGCAACTTGAGGAGGAGCTTGCTTCTCTGGTGTCTATATGCGCCGATGGCAACTAAAAGGCCTGAATTCAAACGGCCTCGGATGGTCAATTGGCTATCCGAGGCCGTTTTTTACTCGACCGGGGCGTTGACCTTGTCGATGGTCCAGGCGGCTCCGAGGCCGCCGGTGGTGTTGCGGCGGATGCGCACGGTGACTTCGTGGCGCTCGCCTGCCTGCGTGTAACGCAGGGGGAAGCTTGCGCGGTTTCGCGCGGCCTCGATGGTTCCGCGCTCGCGGGCGATCCAGTAGTACTCGCCGACGATGCCGAGCGTGTCGGCGCCGTAGGGGAGATAGGTCGACAACTGGTGCAGAAGCGGGCCGGGGCAGAAGACCTCGGTTGCGAAATCGACGGGGAAGTCCTCGGGGATGGCGGGCGCTACGGGTGCGGGGGCCGGTACCATCGTCGGTGCGAAGGCCTGCTCATTGACGGGCGTCACCTCGATGACGGGCGCGGGTTCGGCGCCGAGTACTGATTCGGTGTCCGCTTTCGGCATCGCCGCGGAATCTGCGGGCTCGACGATGGCGGGTGCGTCTGCGGTCGCGGTGTCGAACTCGACTTGCGGAGCGCTCTGATTCTCGACGCTCGACTTTGCCTCGATGGGCGTGGAGGCCATGGTGGTGATGCCGGCGTTGGCGTTCTCGGGGTCATAGACGACCGTAAGCGAGATGGCAGGCTGCGGTGCCTCGGGCTCCGATGCCACCTCGGTAGCGTCCTGTTCTGCGGGCTCGCAAGGCTGATCGTCCTCGGCCTCGTCGCCAAAGACATCGCTGTTTTGGAACGCAGACGTCTCGGGCTGGTCGGCGGCTTCTTCGGTTGTCGACTTGGGAGCTTCGTTGAGCTCCGCAGTGGCTTCCTGCTCGGATATGACTTTGGGATCGGCCGTGGTGGCGATTTCGGTTTCGGCTTGTGCCGTTACCTCAATAGCGACTTCGATCTCGGGCTCGGGCTCGGGCACAGCTTCAACTACGGGCTCGGGACGCTTAACGTGCTTGGGGCGCACGGCCTTCAGGTCCTTCTCGCCGCGCTTCTTCTTTTTGTAGGACTGCTTGGCGCCCTTGGTGGCCTTGGGCTTGTCCTCGCCCTTGGCAAGGGCGGCATCCCAGGCCTCGTTGGCGATGACGGTGGCATACAGGCGGCCGCCCTTAAAGACGGTCAGCTTAATGCAGTCGTTGAGCTCCTCGAGCAGCTCGCGCGTGGACTCGAAGCCCAGGTCATAAGCGGTCATGTCGCCGGCGGCGAGCGCCTCCTCGACCTGTGTCATAAACGTTTGCTTGCCGCATCCGATTGCATCGCGTAGCAGGCGATACAGATAGATGTGGTTGCCCAGCGATAGCGTGGGCCTAACTATTGTCTTGCTCATGGCAAATCTCCTCTTTACACATGTAAAGCATCTTACCATCGCATGGCGTTCGCCATAGCGGCGCCCAAGGCAAACGGGCGCGAACCGCTTTCGATTCGCGCCCGTTGTACAGGTCGGTTATCTATGAGAGGCAAATGTGCTTAGTTGCCCGATGCCGTGCCTTGGCTCGAGTTGTCAGATGTCGTGCCGGACGCGGTTCCGCTCGAGCTGTTGGTGTTGCTACTGTCTGCTGCACCCGTTCCCGACGTGGTGTCGCTCGTCTGGCCTCCTGTGTTCGGCTGTGAACCGTCAGTTGTTTGGCTTGAGTCGGTCGTGTCGGACGGCGTGCCACTGTTTGCCGTAGAGGAATCGGTGCCCTGCGATTGGTTTTGGGTGTTCGAGGACGAATTGGCAGCGGTAGAACTGTCTTGCGTGCCGTCCGCCTGTGCCTGCTGATCCTGCGACTGGGTGTTGCCATTTGCATCGCTCTCGGTCGTGCGCGACGACAGGATTGGCTCGGGACGCTCGCCCAGACCCTCACCGGCAGTGGTGATAAGGATGGCGCCGGCGCAGGCGATGACCGCGACGATGGCGATAGCGATCGAGAAGACGATGACCTTCTTTTGCGTCTGGCTGCGCTCTGCCGCCGCCTTGGCGCGCAGGCTGTTGGGGGCGACGCGCGCCGTGGTCGCGCGTCCCGCAACCTGGCGCATCTCCTGCGTGGTCGCGGCGCCACCTAGGTGCTCCTCGACATCGGGCTCAACGGGCTCGTAGGCGCCGGCAGGGTAGTCGACAGCGGCATGCGTGCCCTTGATTGCTTCGGCGCTGGCGGAGATAAAGTGGCGATAGACCTGCGAGGACACAACAGTGATGACTGAGCTCACAGCGGCACCAATCACCGAGCCGGCAATGCCGATCTTTGAAGCAAGCGCCACGCTCGTGGCGGCAGCTGCGGCGCCGGCGATGATCTGGGGAATGGAAATGTCGTCAAACAGGCCCTTTTTGGGCGCGATGGCCATGGTCTGTCCGATGGAATGGTTCTCGTGCACGCCGTTGTTGAGCGATGCCGGCGTCATGACGCGCGTGCGTGGCGCGTCGGTGTACTTGGTTGTCATACGGGGTCCTCCCGGTGTAAATCTGCTTCGTTTCGTGTAGCCATCAGGGTACCCACCAGATGTGAATCGTACGTGACATTTAACAGATACCATCAACTCATCAATAGCTCACCAAGTTGGTGGGATGCGGTTACACCCGGCGGTTGAACTACAATAGGGCTTGCTAATTGTTGTGAATGGCGTTTACGCACGGGAGCATTCTTATGAATCTTCACCTTTCTCAGTCTGATGGCTTTTTGCGTGTGGCGGCGGCCTCGCCCAAGATGCGTGTGGCCGATGTCGAGGGCAATGCCGAGGTGGCGCTGGCGGCTGTTCGCGAGGCTACCGAGCGTGGCGTTCGCGCGCTGGTACTGCCCGAGCTTAACCTGACCGGCTATACCGCGGCCGATCTGTTCCATAACCGCACGCTGCTGCATGCCTGCGAAGCAGCGCTGGTGCACATCCTCGATGAAACCCGTGAGCTGCCGATCGTCTTTACCGTTGGCTTGCCCGTTGCGGTGGCTGAAAACATCTACAACTGCGCCGCCGTGTGCTGTGCGGGTGAGCTTTTGGGTCTTACGGCTAAGAAGTATCTGCCCAACTATGGCGAGTTCTATGAGCGTCGCTGGTTTGCTCCGTCGCCTGCGGATCCCGTGTGGGTTGAATTTGCCGGTCAGGGTCCGGTTCCGCTGGGTTCGGGGCTTGTCTACCGCTGCTGTGATGAGGGTGCCGAGGATATGGTGCTGGGCGTTGAGGTTTGCGAGGACCTGTGGGTACCGGCGCCGCCTTCGACCGAGATGGCGCTTGCCGGTGCGACGGTGATCCTCAATCCGTCGGCTTCGGACGAGATTATCGGTAAGGCGGATTACCGCCGCAGCCTCATTTCCAACCAGAGCGCGCGCCTGTATTGCGCCTATGCCTACGCGGACGCGAGCGAGGGCGAGTCCACGACCGACATGGTCTTTGCGGGCGAGAACCTCGTCTACGAAAACGGCTCCAAGCTCGCCGCGACCAAACTGCTTACCTGCGATATGGCCATCGCCGACGTTGACCTTGACCGCTTGGTTGCCGAGCGCCGCCGCTCGACGACATGGACGCGCTCGGACGATGCGCCGGAGGCCGTGACCGTCGAGTTCTCGTTTGAGGGAACGTTCACCGAAAAGTCCGTCCTGCGCGATGCCTGCGATATCGACCGCGTTTTCCCGCGCGCGCCCTTTGTGCCGGCCGACCACGGCGACTTGGCCGAGCGCTGCGAGACGATCCTCGATCTGCAGACTGCGGGCCTCAAGACCCGCCTTGCCCACACGGGTACCAAGGCTGCGGTTATCGGCCTTTCGGGCGGCTTGGACTCCACGCTAGCGCTGCTTGTGACCGTGCGTGCCTTCGATGCACTGGGGCTGCCGCGCACTGGTATCACAGCCGTGTCCATGCCCGGCTTCGGCACGACGCATCGCACCAAGTCGAATGCCGAGTCGCTCGCTCGCGACCTGGGTGTGAGCTTCCGCGAGGTTTCGATCCACGCGGCTGTGGAGCAGCACTTCAAGGACATTGAGCATGATCCAGCTGTGCAGGACGTGACCTACGAGAACAGCCAGGCGCGCGAGCGTACGCAGATTCTGATGGATCTGGCCAACCAGGCTGGCGGTTTTGTCATTGGCACGGGCGACCTGTCGGAGCTGGCGCTCGGCTGGGCTACCTATAACGGCGACCACATGAGCATGTACGCCGTCAACGCGAGCGTGCCCAAGACGCTTGTGCGCCATCTGGTACGCTATGCCGCCGATGTCTTTGGCGGGCGCATTGCCGAGGTCTTACTCGATATCCTCGATACGCCGGTGTCCCCCGAGCTTCTGCCGCCCACGGGCGACGGCGAGATTGCGCAGAAGACCGAGGATTTGGTAGGTCCGTACGAGTTGCACGACTACTTTCTCTACTACCTGCTGCGTTTTGGCTTTGAGCCGGGCAAGATCTACCGCATGGCGCTCAAGAGCTTCGAGGGCGTCTACGACGCCAAGACCGTCCACACGTGGCTACGTACGTTCTACCGTCGCTTCTTTGCCCAGCAGTTTAAGCGCAGCTGCCTGCCCGATGGTCCCAAGGTGGGCTCTGTGACGCTCAGCCCGCGCGGCGATTGGCGTATGCCGAGTGACGCTAGCTCGCGTCTGTGGCTTGCGCAGATCGACGCGCTCAATCCAGTTGACTAAGGTTGGCTAAATTGAACCAATACGGGGGTTGCAAGCGTTACACTTTTGCAATCTGATGGCCCGTATCGCGCGGCGCTCTTGTCGGAGCGCCGCGTTTTTCATATCGAAAGGTGGCACCATGCAGGCATCGCAGCGTCTCGACCGCTTTGGCGCGGAGGTCTTCGCCTCACTCAACAACAAGCTTCTCGCGCTGAAGGCTCAGGGCAAGACCATTTACAACATGAGCGTGGGCACGCCCGATTTTAAGCCGTACGACCATGTGGTCGAGGCGCTCACGCAGGCAGCCCAAGATCCCGAGATGTGGAAGTATGCCCTGCGCGACCTGCCCGAACTCAAGCAAGCCGTGTGCGATTACTATGAGCGCCGCTTTGGCGTTTCGGGCATTACGCCGTCTATGGTGCAGTCGTGCAACGGCACGCAGGAGGGCGTGGGCCATTTGGGCCTGGCCCTGCTCGATCCGGGTGACACCATTCTGGTTCCCGATCCGTGTTACCCGGTCTTTGAGGCGGGTGCCAAGATCGCCGATGCCAAGCTCGAGTACTATCCGTTGGTTGCCGAGCACAATTACCTGCCCTATGTGGCGGGCATCGATCCCGAGGTGGCCGATCGCGCCAAGTATATGATCGTGTCGCTGCCCGCCAACCCGGTCGGCTCGGTGGGCACGCCCGAGGTCTACGAGGAGATCATCACTTTCGCCCGCGAGCACGACCTGCTCATCGTTCACGACAACGCATACTCTGACATCGTGTTTGACGGCGAGCCCGGCGGCAGCTTCTTGCAGTATCCCGGTGCGCTTGAGGTGGGCGTGGAGTTCTTCTCGCTTTCCAAGTCGTTTAACGTCACCGGTGCCCGCATCGGCTTTTTGGTCGGTCGCGAGGATGTGGTCTCGGCCTTTGCCAAGCTGCGCGGCCAGATCGACTTCGGTATGTTTTTCCCGATCCAGAAGGCTGCTATCGCCTGCCTGAACGGTCCGCGCGATGAGGTCGAGGCGCAGCGCCTGAAGTACCAGGAACGTCGCGATGCCCTGTGCGACGGTCTTGAGGGCCTGGGCTGGGAGCGTCCCAACGCGCATGGCTCTATGTTTGTGTGGGCCAAGCTTCCCGGTGGTCGCACCGATTCCATGGCGTTTTGCGAGGAGCTCATGGAGAAGGCCGGCGTTGTGGTGACGCCGGGCGCGAGTTTTGGTCCTTCGGGCGAGGGACACGTGCGCATGGCGCTGGTCCTACCGCCCGATCAGATCGCTTTGGCTGTCGAGGCCATTCGCGAGGCGGGCCTGTATTAGAAACCTATTTCGACTCGTCAATAGCTCGAAACCGATTTCGCGCAGTTATTTTACGAATACTGCAAACAATTTCGGTAAACGGTCGATTTTTGGCTGCGAATAGGGGCATAATCAAAGTCCCGATTGGATGTATTGGGATTACGACAAGCCGCTCGGGTCGTTCCCGGGCGGCTTGTTTG
The DNA here is from genome assembly GCF_040910325.1 of Collinsella aerofaciens. Taxonomy (GTDB): domain Bacteria; phylum Actinomycetota; class Coriobacteriia; order Coriobacteriales; family Coriobacteriaceae; genus Collinsella; species Collinsella aerofaciens_BL. Next base: position 70,350 of record NZ_JBDGAV010000006.1, read on the forward strand.
TGGAGAGAGATGGGAGTTTCTAATGGTTAACGAGAAGAAGGTCGCTATTGTCGGCTGCGGTTTCGTCGGTTCGTCTTCGGCGTTCGCACTGATGCAGAGTGGTCTGTTCTCCGAGATGGTCCTCATCGACGTGGACAAGAACCGTGCCGAGGGTGAGGCCCTGGATATCGCGCACGGCATGACGTTTGCCGAGCCGATGAAGATCTACGCCGGCGATTATTCCGATGTCGCCGACGCCGCCATGATCGTCGTCACTGCTGGCGCTGCCCAGAAGCCCGGTGAGACCCGCCTGGACCTGGTCAACAAGAACGTCAGCATCTTCAAGTCCATTATTCCCGAGATTAAGAAGTCCGGCTTCGACGGCATTCTGCTAATCGTCTCCAACCCGGTCGATGTTCTGACCTACGCCGCCATCAAGATGTCCGGCCTGCCCGAGGGCCACGTCATCGGTTCCGGCACCGTGCTCGACACCGGCCGCCTGCAGCAGATGCTTGGTGCCCACGTCGAGGTTGACCCGCGCGATGTCCAGGCCTATGTCATGGGCGAGCACGGTGACTCCGAGTTTGTCGCTTGGTCCAGCGCTCAGGTTGCCGGCGTTCCGCTGAACACCTTCTGTGAGCTTCACGGCCACCTGGAGCATGAGGCTGCCGAGAAGCGCATCGCTGAGGACGTCAAGAACTCCGCCTACACCATCATCGAGAAGAAGCACGCCACCTACTATGGCGTCGCCATGGCCGTCAAGCGCATCTGCACCGCCGTTATGCGCGATGAGCAGACCGTTCTGCCTGTCTCCTCGCTCATGGTGGGCGAGTATGGCCTGTCCGATCTTGCTATCTCCATGCCGACCGTCGTTGGCCGCGACGGCGTTGTCTGCCGCGTCCCCGTGCCGCTGAACGACGACGAGCAGCATGAGCTCACCGTCTCCGCCAAGGCCCTCAAGGACATCATCGACAGCGTCGATTTCTCCTGCTAAATCAAGCTCGCTAGAGCGAAAAGCTACAATGAAGGCGTCCGGGTCCACACGGCCCGGGCGCCTTTTGGTGCAAAGTAACCTGACCCCAATGCACCATCCCAATACACCATAGTTGATGGGAGGGCCATGTCGGATTCGCCTAATTTTTTGACCTATGCCCAGACGGCGTTTGATCCGTTTGAGGAGCGGCCGTTCTGCGCGGTGGACAGCCTGGTCTTTGCGTGGTTGTCCTATTTGCGTTTGCCGGGTGATACGGCGGAGCTGACGAACTGGCAGGGCCTAGACGTACGCGAGCTGCTGCGCGCCGAGTGCTACCAAGACATGATTGGCGACCTGTGGGATCCGGAGGGGAGTCGTGCCCTGTTGGAGGCTGTGGCAGCAAGCCCTCGCTACCGTGGCGTTCGTGTTTGCGGCTATCGTAGCGTGAGTGATGCCGAGACAACGGAGCAGTTTGCGGCCATGACGTTCCGATTTCCGGCGGGGTTTAGCTATCTTGCCTTCCGGGGGACCGACAGCACGATTGTGGGCTGGAAAGAGGACTTTAACATGGCGTTCCGGTGTCCTGTGCCGGCCCAGGAATCCGCGGCGCGTTATGTGGACGAGGCGGCGGATGCGATCGACGGGCCGCTTTTGTGCGGAGGTCATTCCAAGGGTGGAAACCTTGCGGTGTACGGTGCGGCGATGTGCTCCGATGTCGCCCGTGAGCGAATCGAACGGGCGTATTCCCATGATGGTCCAGGGTTCGTCGAGGAGTTTCTGAACGGCAACGCCTTTGCCGATCTTTCCGGTCGAATCGATAAGACGCTACCTCGGTCGTCGATCTTTGGCATGATGTTCGAGACACAGGAGGACTATGCCATCGTTGAGAGCACCGAGTTCAGCCTGCTGCAGCACAATCCCTTTAGCTGGGTGGTTGATGGTCACGACTTCGTGTACTGTGAGCGCCTGTCTGCCGGTGCTCGATACGTTGATGGTTCCATTCGCGAGATGTTGCTTGCAGTGTCGCCTAGCGAACGCGAGCGTTTTGTAGATGCGTTGTTCTCCGTGTTTGAGGCTACGGGTGCTGAGCGGTTTGCGGATATCGCTGGGAATCTGCGCGAGAGCCTGCCCGTGATGCTCCAGGCTGCGCAAGGCTTTGACGAGGATACACGACGCTTTGTCTCGCAGACCATCGTAGCAATCCTTAAATGCGCACTGCTGCCCAAACGACCTCAGATCGACATGCCCGCTGCCGGCAAGAGTTTGGCAGAACAGCTCGAGGCTTGGCAGTCCGAGCTCCTGCGCTAACCATTGGTGCAAGCAACCTGTCCCCGATGCACCAATCTTCGAAGCGCCTGGGGCGGGATCGACCGCTATACTGATTCGTGCCGAAATCGATCTAGAACGGAATGCCGTATATGAAAATCAATCACGCGATTCTGCATATCCTGGACTTTGACTCTGCCGTCAACGTCATGAGCCAGCGCGAGTTGGATATCGAAAGCCGTACTGTCCGCAACTTCGTGACCACACATCTGCGTCGCGCGCGCACTTCGGCCGATAACAAGCGTGCCACGTTTGCCGAGAACTCCGCATTCGGCGGCGAGCTCAAGAGCTATTTCTTTGGTGAGCGTGAGTTCGTGGACCTGTCGCAGCAGATTGCGGAGTTTATCTCTTCCGAACTCACCAAGGCTGAGAAAGCCGAGTCCACCGACGTGCTTGTGGCGGACTTTGACGACGATGAGGATGCCCGCTGGTTTGCCGTGATGCTGCTGGGCTCCAAGCAGGCATTCATGCACGAGGTGGGTCGCGAAGAGGGCGAGGTGCGTAACGACATCGCGCGCCACTACGCCATTCTGCCGAACCCCTCGCAAAAGGTGCCGAGCTATGCCATCGTGCGCGCGAGCACCATGGAGATCGGCTATGTGGACAAGAAACGCAAGATTGCCGGCGAGGACCGTATGCTTATCCCCGATGGCCTGCTGCAGTGCGACACGGGCGTATCGGGCAAGGAGGTCATCGACACCGTGACGCGTGTGGTCGAGGAAGTCGCCGAGGAGCACGGTGCCAATACGGCCGTAGCGCTCGCCAAGGTTAAGGCTGCTGTTGCCGAGAAGGTCGAGGATGACGAGGAGCTGCCGCCTTGGGATATCGTCGACGAGGTCTTTGAGGACGAGCCGGTCATCAAGGAGAGCGTGCGCGCGGCACTGACCGAGGAGAAGGTGCCTGAGCGTGTGCCCGTGGAGCGCAAGCAGGTCGAACGCGCGGCGGTGCGCAATCATAAGATCCGTACCGACACGGGTATCGAGATCAGCTTCCCGGCCGAGATGGGTTCCAACTCCGAGTACATCGAGTTCGTCAATGAGCCTAACGGCCTCATCTCCATCGAGCTCAAAAATATCGGTAGCATCGAGAATCGATAAGTTGCGTTGCGCCTACAGCGAGAAAGCAAAGGCCGAAGCCCTTCGGGACTTCGGCCTTTTTTGTTTTCGGCTTGGTTGCTGACATTGCGCCGCAGGTTGGGCATACGTCAGCGAAAACGCGGTTTGTCAAAACCGCGTAACTATTAAAGTTGACGTAAGCCCTCTTCCAGGCCGGTCTTGCTGTCGGTCTTCTCATCGCGCATCTTGATGACGCGGGCGGGGACACCGGCCACGACGGCGCCGGCGGGGACGTCCTCGACGCACACGGCACCGGCAGCCACGACGGCGCCCTTGCCCACGCGCACGCCCTCCAGGACCACGGCGTTGGCGCCGATCATGACATCGTCCTCGATGATGACGGGCGTGGCGCTGGCGGGCTCAACGACGCCTGCCAGTACGGTGCCGGCGCCGATATGGCAGTTCTTGCCCACGGTTGCGCGGCCGCCCAGGACGGCGCCCATATCAATCATAGAGCCTTCGCCAATGACGGAGCCGATGTTGATGATGGCGCCCATCATGATGACGGCGCGGTCGCCGATCTCGACGCGGTCGCGGATGATCGCGCCCGGCTCGATGCGGGCGTTGATGCCCTTAAGGTCGAGCATGGGCACGGCAGAGTTGCGACAGTCGTTCTCGACGTCGTAGTAATCGATGGAATCGGCGTTGGCGTCCAGGATGGCCTTAAGCTCATCCCAGTCGCCAAAGACGGTCTTGCCGCGACGACCGCCGTAGACATGTGCGTCGCCCCAAGCAACCTTCATGCCCGGCTTCTCGCGCACGTACAACTTGACGGGCGTCTTTTTGGGCGCGGTGGCGATGTAGTTGATAATCTTCTGTGCATCCATCTCGGCTGCGTTACTCATTTGCTATCTCTCCTTTGGGCGGATTCGGTTGACACCTGGTTAGACAAACATGACCTGGTCGAACGTATAGAAGCCGGGTTCGCGGGTGACGAGCTTCTGCGCGGCTGCCAAGGCGCCGTTGACAAAGATCTGACGACTCGTGGCGCGGTGGGTGAGCGTGACCTCCTCGTCCTGGCCGAAAAAGCTTACCTCGTGCACGCCGGCGACGGTGCCGCCGCGCAGCGAGTGCATACCGATCTCCTTGGGGTCACGCGCGCCGCACATGCCCTCGCGGCCATAGACGGGGTGGTAGCCTGCCTCGGGCTCAGCTTCGACGACGGCATCGAGCAGTAGCTTGGCAGTGCCGCTGGGGGCATCGACCTTTTGGTTGTGGTGCGTCTCGACGATTTCGCAGTCAAAGCCGGGCAGCTCGCGTGTAGCCTGCGCTACCAGATGGCGCAGGGCTGCGATGCCGATGGAGTAATTGCCCGAGTGCATAACGCGGGTGTTCTGGCCCAGCTCACGCAGACGGTCCATCTGCTCGGGGGTGTAGCCTGTGGTGCCCGAGACCAACGCCGCGCCCGTGCGCTCGACATAGGCGACGACGGCATCGAAGGTCACGACGTTCGAGAAGTCGATAATCACATCGGCAGCCGGTGCGTTCTCGAGCTTGCTCAAATCGAAGCCAATCTGGGCGACGATATCAAAAACGTGCTGACCGGCGGCGTCGACAACGCCCTCGGCGGTGGTGCGGATGAGCGAGCCCATGCGGCCCGTTCCCATAATGACGGTCTTAATCAAGCAGACCAGCTCCCTTCAGAGCATCGGTAAGTGCAGCGCGCGTGTCGTTGGCCATGGAGCAAAGCGGCATGCGGTAGTTGGCTTCGATCATACCCATCTGAGCGAGCGCTTCTTTAACGGGGATGGGGTTGACCTCACTAAAGAGGGCGTTGATGAGCGGCTGGCCAGCAATTTGAATATCGCGGGCACGTGCCACGTCACCGTCCAGATAGGCGCGGCACATGTCATGCACGAGCTGCGGCTGAACGTCGGCCCACACGCTGATGGTGCCCGAGGCGCCCAGGCTCATGAGCGGTACGGTCAGCGCATCCTCGCCCGAGTACATGCGGAAGTCGTCGGACAGCAGGTGAGCGATCTTGGCCGCGTAGGCGACGTTGCCCGAGGCTTCCTTAATACCCATGATGTTGGGGTGCGCGGCCAAGCGCTCTACGTTGCGCTCGCTGATGCCGCAGCCGCAGCGGCCGGGGATGTTGTACAGGATGCAGGGGATGTCCACGGCGTCGGCGACGGTCTTAAAGTGCTGATAGATGCCCTCTTCATTGGACTTGTTGTAGTAGGGGGTAATGAGCAGCAGACCATCGGCGCCCAAGCCCTGGTAGGTGAGCGACTTGGTGAGCATGGTTTGCGTGGAGTTGGAGCCCGAGCCGGCGATGACGGGGACGCGTCCTGCAACCTGCTTGACCACGGCGGCGACAACGGAGTTGTCCTCGTCATCGGTCATCGTGGCGCTCTCTCCGGTGGTGCCCAGGGTGAGGATGGCGTCAGTGCCGTTTTGCAGGTGGAAATCGACAAGGCGCTCGAGTGCGTCAAAGTCGACACTGCCGTCCTTTTTAAATGGCGTAACAAGGGCGACGATTGAGCCCTCGAGATTGCGGATATCCATGTTCTTCTCCTTCGCTTCCGCGATCTGGATGCGTTTGTTCCACTGAGCGGCGATGGCCAGGCGCTCGTCTTGGGCGCGACGGCGGGCACTTTCGGCACGCGACTTTGCCAGCAGCTCGCGTCCGCACGGCAGCACGTCGAGCGTGGCAAAGTAGTCGCCCGGGCGCTCGGCGCGACGAATGAGATCTGCCGAGCCATCGGGGCGAAGCAGGACCTCGGCGGATCGCAGGCGTCCGTTGTAGTTGTAGCCCATGGAGTAGCCGTGCGCGCCGGTATCGTGGATCACAAGCAGGTCGCCCATGTCGATATGCGGCAGCTTGCGATCGATGGCGAACTTGTCGTTGTTCTCGCACAGATTGCCCGTGATGTCGTAGATGTCCGTGACGGGCGCTATGGTCTTGTCGTCGCCACCCGGCTGGCCAATTACCGTAATGTGGTGGTAAGCGCCATACATGGCAGGGCGGATCAGATCGACGGCACTTGCGTCGACACCGATATAGTCCTTGTAGATCTGCTTTTCGTGGATGGCCTTGGTGACCAGGCAGCCGTAGGGGCCCATCATAAAGCGGCCCATCTCGGTGCAGATGGCCACATCGCCCATGCCGGCAGGAACCAGAATCTCGTCGTAGGCTGCGTGTACGCCCTCGCCGATGGCGTGGATGTCGTTAGCCTGCTGCTCGGGCAGGTAGGGGATACCCACACCGCCGGACAGATTGATAAAGGCGACATGTGCGCCGGTCTCGCACTCCAGGCGCACGGCAAGTTTAAAGAGGATGCGTGCGAGCTTGGGATAGTAGTCGTTAGTGACGGTGTTACTGGCAAGGAAGGCATGGATGCCAAAATTCTCGGTGCCCTTGGCCTTGAGCATGCGGAAAGCCTCAAAGAGCTGCTCGGTGGTCATGCCGTACTTGGAGTCGCCGGGGTTATCCATGATGCCGTTGGAGAGCTGGAACAGTCCGCCCGGATTAAAGCGGCAGCTTACCGTCTTGGGGATAGGGCCCGCAACGCGCTCAAAGAACTCGATATGGCTGATGTCGTCAAAGTTGACGATGGCACCCAACTTGCCGGCGAGCTCAAAGTCGGCAGCCGGCGTGTCGTTGGACGAGAACATGATGTCGTGGCCGGTGATACCCAGCGAGCGGGCGATCATGAGCTCGGTATAGCTCGAGCAATCGCAGCCGCAGCCGTATTCGTTGAGGATGGAGATGAGTGCCGGGTTAGGGTTGGCCTTGACGGCAAAGTACTCCTTAAAGCCCGGGTTCCACGCAAAGGCGTCGCGCACCTCTTGCATGTTGCGGCGGATGCCCGCCTCGTCGTATAGATGAAACGGCGTAGGGAACTGCTCGACGATATGCTCGAGCGTTTCCTTGTCCACAAACGGCTGTTTGGCCGTGTACGCTTCGTTGGGGGTCAATGCCATGTCCCGTAAACCTCGCTATCCAGACGGCGCCATCTGCGCATCGAATCCGCATAGCGTGGACCCAATGTCCGGATAGCGCTCCCGCATTGCTGCAGACAGTCCTGCGGGTGTTTCCCGCAGGCCCACCAGGTTGTTCGTGCCCGAAAAACCCAGTTCGGCGGGTTTCGCCTCCCCACGGGGTCAAAGTCTGCCGACTCGCCCGCGGATCTTCGTGCCCGCGCCTCTATCAAGTGGTAACGACCCTACCATGTTACACTTTACCAAACAAGAGTATTCGTATATAACGTTTAAAAAATGCAGGGATATGCTGGAAATAAGGGTGTGGCAATCTTGCGGCACAATAAGATGGCAACTGGCGCGCACCTATGAAAGGAACCTTTATGACCGAGCTCCAAGAACTCCGTCGCTATCGGCGCGATCTCCATCGCATTCCGGAGCTCGACTTCGATCTTCCGCAGACTATCGCCTATATCGAGGGCGTGTTGGCGCCGCTCGCTTGCGAGGTGACCCATCCGTGTCCCAGCTGCGTTTGTGCCTTTTTCGATGCCGGTGTGGGCGCTACGCATGCCACGGCGATTCGCGCCGACATGGACGCCCTGCCCATCGCGGAGGCGACGGGAGCTGATTTTGCCTCGACGCATCCCGGTAAGATGCATGCGTGCGGTCACGACGGTCACATGGCCATGGCGCTCGCGGCGGCGACTTTTGTCGACCGCACGATTCGTGAGCAGCCGGGCGCCATCAAGCGCAACGTGCTCTTCGTGTTCCAGCCTGCCGAGGAAACGACCGGTGGCGCCAAGACGGTGTGCGAGAGCGGCGTGTTCGAGCGCTATGGGGTTGACCGCATCTTTGGTTTCCATGTGTGGCCCGATCTTCCTGCCGGTACGCTGGCGAGTTGTTCCGGTCCGCTGCTGGCGCGTTCGAGCGAGACACATGTGCACATTCATGGGACGAGCATCCATATCGCCAAGACCTACGGCGTTCCCGTTGGCGAATCGCACGATGCGGCATTGGCGGCTGCCAAGTTCTTGGTTTCCGAGCGCGAGCTCATGGACGAGTTGGGCGCCGATGAACCCTGCATTGGTAAGTTCGGCCTGTTGCAGGCCGGCACCGTCTGCAATGCGGTGGCAGGGGAGGCCCATGTGGCTGGCAGCCTGCGCGTGTTTACGGACAGCACGTTCGACCGTGCGCGCGAGGGCGTGCGCCGCGTGTTGGACGAGGCCTGCGCCGCAACAGGCTGTACGTACGATCTCGACTTTGCCGAGGGCTATCCGCCAGTCGATAACGACCCCGAGCTGTTTGCCTGCATTGCGCCTGCCTTGTCCGAGCTGCAACTTGTGGACGAGCCGCTGCTGATTGCCGAGGACTTCGCGTTCTATCAGCGCCATCTGCCGGGCGTGTTCTTCTTGCTGGGCACGGGCGTGCCAGAGGGACAAGAAAACCCGAGCGATTCGGATGGCTGTCCCGCCTATGCCACGAGCGCTCTGCATACCGATACCATGCTCTTTGGCGAGGAAATTCTGCTCAAAGGCCTCGATGTCTACAAACGATTGTTTCTGCTTGGTTAATTGGCGAAGGATACCTGCTCTAGAAAACACGAACAGATGTACGGTATAATAGAGATGTAAGTCTATAGAAACGTTTGACGTTATTAACGTAAGGCGATACTATGATTGCATCATATAAAGATGAAGACACTGAACGCTTCGCAATGGGTGTGCGGATTAGGAAGTTCATTCCTTTTGAGCGGGTCGCCTTGAGGAAGATTCGCCAACTGCAGATCTGCGCTTCGCTTGATGATCTTCGCGTTCCGCCAGGCAATCGTCTTGAAGCGTTGAAGGGCGATCGCGCTGGTCAATATAGCATCCGTGTTAATGAGCGCTATCGGGTCTGTTTTGAGTGGAGACAGGGGATGGCTTGGAATGTCGAAATCGTCGATTATCACAAGTGATGAGACCGCGCCCGATTTGCTGTCGCCGGTGACTCCTGGTGAACTTCTCAAAGAGGAATTTCTTGTTCCTATGGGCATTTCTCAATATCGCCTTGCTAAGGAGACCGGAATTCCGGCACAGCGTATTGGGCAGATTATTTTGGGAAGGCGTCGTGTTACGGCTGACACCGATCTTCGCCTTTGCCGCTACTTTGGCCTAACGGATGGCTATTGGCTTCGCGCTCAGATGGCGTTTGACCTCGAGGCAGAGAAGAGGCGCATCGAGCCGGAGCTGGATAAGATTGTTCCCGTTCAGCGGGCCGTTGCGTTGTAGTGCTCAAAGATATTGAGGTTGGAGTGACGATGGAACGACGCCGACAGACTGCCGTGTATAGTCCGGGTGGATGCGGGTGTGGCTTGCTGCTGATTCCGGTCATCGTCGTGAGCGTTGGCTTGATGTTTGTGCTTGCCGGGCTGGCCGCAGCGGCGCTCGTGCTGCTGATTGTGGCTATTGGCGTGACGATTTGGCTCTGCCGCAATCGCGAGCAACGTCGTGCCGACGGCAAGACCGATGTGGGATGGATTGTCTTTTTGGTTACCGCCTACCTGTTGAGCATCGGCTACCTTGTGTTCTTTGTTTTGCTGCTCGTTAGCACCTTTACCGGGGAATCCGTCACGGTGGGCTAGGCTTCGACGAGCCTTTTGAGGATGAGGCGAGGGGGCGGATGGGACATGTTGTTCAAGACGGAGTGCGACGCGCGGGCGGCAAGAAGATCGCGATTCCCATCGGCAAGCAGGACGCGACCGTCTTCCGCAAGGTGATGAGCGCAAAAGACGCCATCTAAGAGTTCGCGCCGGCGCTAGGGACGGCCGATCAGGAGCGGGCACTGCGTATTGCCCGAGTGCGGGCGAGACGGATGGTGGCGTGGATGATTCGCACTTATCTTCCTTACTTTCGGATTATTCACCAAAAATAGCCGTGCGGGCACATCACGAACAATCGCCAAACAAGGCATAAACACGGGCGCGGGGCTTATCGGCTTCGTGCTCTTCTTCGCCATAAGAAACGACAACAGCAGAGCGGTTAGCCGAGCGCTAATTTTCGTCTGGAAAGCGAGTGGTATGATTCGACCTACAGGCTTTTCAAACTGAAACGGCGGAATTAACATGGGAAATGCTGTTATAACGCTCAGGGATTTGATGCCGGTGGCGCACCCAGAGAAGACAAAGATCAAATTCAACATGAATGCTGGCGACGTGAACGTGCGCGCGTACGACATGCTGCTGAAGGACACCTCGACCCCCGAGAAGACCGATAGCGGCTCGCGATGGTACGAGATGAACGCGTGGAGGAGCGCGACGGGACAAGCGAATAACAACCTCAACCATGCGGATTACCTACTCTCGTTCGCACAGTACTACACCTACGGGCCCGAGTACTTCATCTTCGGCGGCATGCACAAAGTGGAGAAGGCAGTACCCGAGGTGCTGGGCGGCGTGGGCTACAAGTTGACGCTTCTTCCCGACTACGAGGCCTACATCAAGCGCCTCATCATCAAGTTGAAGAAGCCTATCGGGCGCGACATCTACAACAAGTTCTACGAGAACACGATGCACGACTTCGAGCCCGTAGTGTACGAGTACTCGATGAGCCTGGGCAACGTTGCCCCTTTTCCTGGCTACAAGTACGTGTGCATCGACCACAAGACCTTGCAGGCCGTTATCGCCAGCGTGGGCTCCGACTGGTACTGGGCGCTGGACAACGTGAAGGGCGTCTACTGCATCACCGACACCGCGACGGGGAAACTCTACGTGGGTTCGGCCTCGGGCGACAGCAAGAAGGACGCGGGCGCGGACTTGGGTATCTGGCAGCGCTGGAGCGCCTATGCCAACCCCATGGACCCGACTGGCGGCAACAAGGAGTTCAAGGCCATCGTGGCCGAGCACGGAACTGGGTACATCATGGAAAACTTCACCTACTCCATTCTAGAGGTGTGCGACACCAAGATGACCACCGCCGAGGTGTGCGAGCGCGAGAGTCACTGGAAAGACGTGCTTTGCTCGCGCAAGTTCGGCATGAACTGGAACTAGGTGCGCGCCATGGGCTTGTTACGGACGGTGAGGGACTGCGTGTACGGCATGGCCGTGGGCGATGCGCTCGGCGTGCCCTACGAGTTCAGGCCGCGCGGCAGCTTTACCTGCACGGACATGGTGGGCCGCGGCACGCACAACCAGCCTGCGGGCACATGGAGCGACGACACGTCCATGGCGCTCGCGCTGTGCGACAGCTACCGCGAGCTGGGCGATATCAATTGCGACGATATCCTCGTCAAGTTCCGCAATTGGATAAACGAAGGCGCATACACCGCCGACGGGAACGTCTTCGACTACGGCAACGCCACCAGGCAGGCGCTCGATACGGGTTGCGGGCTCACAAGCGAATACAGCAAGGGCAACGGCTCGCTCATGCGTTGCCTGCCTATGGTGTTTATGGAATGCTCCGACTGCGACATAAGGGAGGTCAGCGCGATCACCCACGCTACCGACGACTGCTGCCAGGCCTGCGTGGACATGATCGCCTATGCCCGCGAGGTGCTTTACAGCGGGCACGCCGGCTGCGAGAGTGAGGACAGAGCTGGTGCCAGCGGCGGTTACGTGTGGGATACTTACCACGCCGCCATCTGGTGCCTAGAACATACCGACAACTACCGCGACTGCGTACTGACCGCCGTGAACCTGGGCGACGATACCGACACCACGGCTTGCGTGGCCGGTGGATTGGCCGGCATCCTGTACGGATACGAGGGCATTCCGACCGAGTGGTTAGAGGCCTTGCGCGGCAAGGACGTGATTGAGCCTTATTTGTTCGGCGGGGCTTACGGTGATGACCTGTGCAGGTTCGTTAAGCGCTTCGAGGATTCGCTGGACGGTCCCACCCGCGACTTCCACGCGTTGGCCCATGACATGTTCGGCCTGGGTTGGCACATGGACTGTGGCGAGGCCTTTGCCGGGGCATATCCGCGCTCCGGTACGGCCGAAGGACTGCGAGAGGACATAGACACCATAGACGACGTTGGGCTTCTGGGCAGCGGCGTCTTCTCTCGGTGGCGCTATATAACGCACTGGAAGTACGATAGCGTGCCTGATAAGGACGATCTGGAGTGGTTCAGGCTGGCGCTCGGGAGGCTTCGCGAGCTGGCATAGGGGTGCCGTGATTTGAATCGCTTGCCTGAGGTGGCTGATGCCGACTTAAAGCACGGGGAGATATACCGCAGCGCTATTGCTTTATTGCCTGAGTGATCTTAGGACCATACCTTTTATTCGATAGCGGGGCGACGGAATCGTCGAACACCATGCGCGCGCTATCTTCGACGGGCAGCCCCCCCTCATGGGCATCTTGCAGGTGAGAGGGGTGCGGCTAACGTCGGCCAGAGGCGCGGAAAGGGCGCTTTGGTATCAAGCTGCAGCCTCAATCACCGCTCCATCTGAACAGGCATCTTCTCAATCCAGTACCAATCTGGCTTACAAACCCCCATTAGCTCCCAGCTAATGAATTTGAGCTCGCTGCCTTCTACGATGTGCTGTGTGCCGGCGCGGTAGCCGGATCGTAGGAAGGATGCATGATGAATAAGCTCGAAAACGAAGTGCTGCTGAGCCGTCGCGCTGCACTTGGCGCATTCGCCACTGTTGCCTTGGGGACTGCCGGTCTTCTTGCCGGTTGCGGTAGCGATAAGGCGACCGTCACCGAGGATGCCGGCGATGGCGACAAGAAGGAAGAGACGAAGAAGGAAGAGCAGCCTACGACTGACCTGGCTGTTGGCACGACGGTGACCACGACTGCTGGCCTTTCCGTCGTCGTCGATTCCGTCCAGCCCGGCCTTACAAATTATGACGGTTCGACCATGACGGGTATTCACGTCACGTACGTCAACAATGGCGATGAGGGCGCAGATTACAATATCTACGACTGGAAGGGCGAGGACGCCAACGGTGCGCAGCAGAACCAGGGTTATTACAGCGAGGGTTCCGATGAGCTGCAGTCTGGTACCCTTGCCGCCGGTGGCTCCGTGGCGGGCAATATCTACTTTGATGGTGACATCAAGAAGGCTCTCTATTTTGCCAACGTGTTTGATAAGTCTGCTGCTGCAAGCTGGGTGCTGGCCTAACATGTCGCTACCGTTGCGCCGTATGGGAGGTGAGGTCGTATGCCCAATAAAAAGCTGACGGACGAGTTACTCAATGAACTCCTCGACGCGCCAAACATCGATGGCTATATCAAAGAGCACGACTTTGCCGCCCCGTCGCTTTCGGATTACTTAAAGCAGTTGCTGCAAGAGAAGGGGCTCGAGCGCTCGCGTGTGGTGCGTATGGCCGACCTCAACGAGACCTTTGGCTATCAGATTTTTACCGGTGCGCGGCATCCGAGTCGCAATAAGGTGCTGCAGATTGCCTTTGCAATGGCGCTGTCGATGAAGGAGACCAACCGCGCTCTGACGGCTGCCGGAGTGAGCGTCCTCAACTGTAAGGACCGTCGCGATGCAATCATTATCTTTTGCATCGACCGTGGCTGTAGCCTCCAAAAGGTCAATGAAGAGCTATATCGCTTTGGCGAGGAAACGGTGAGTTAGTGGTCGATGGCTGAGCCGGCGGTGTCACCAGAGCAGCCATGCAAACGATCGGGGTGCGGACACCATGGGGTGTCCGCACCCTGCGTTATGATGGGCACCATGGATACTCAGAGCCCAACATATTCCGATGACGAGCTGACTGCTTCACTTGTCGAGCATTTGGCGTCGCTCGACCGCGATGACAGCTATCGTGTGGAGCGCGTGCTCAAGTGCTCGGATGTCGAGACGACCGAACTCGTCTATTTTGAGGGCTCTGGCGGCGGGTCTCTCGGTCCCTTTGTCCGCAAGCGCATCGATGCTTCGGTGCAGATTGGCGGAGCATATGAGCGCCTGTTTGCGGCCCAGCGCGCCGGTCGTCGTTTTGAGCACTTGCCCCGAATCGTCGATTGCCGCCGTGTGGGCGACGAGCTTGACGTGGTGATGGAGTATGTCGAAGGCGAGACACTCGAGGCCCTGGTGGGACGCTTGGGGACGACGCCCGATTATGCCCGCGGGCTGTATCCCGTTCTGTGTGAAGCGGTGGGCGAGCTGCATGCTGGTTTTGCAGCTGCGGGGGAGCCGGGGATGCCGGTAATCCACCGCGACCTTAAACCCTCGAACATCATCGTATCGGGCGTGAGATACGCGACCGATGCCGGCATGACCTTTTCCTCGCTGGTGATTATTGACCTGGGAATTGCGCGCGTTTGGCGCGATGGCGCCGACGCCGACACCGTCAAGTTTGGCACGCGTTCCTATGCGCCGCCCGAGCAGTTTGGGTTTGGGCAAACGAGCGTCCGCAGCGATATTTACGCGCTTGGCGCGCTGCTGTTCTTTTGCCTGACGGGAACTGACCCCAAGCCTGGGCGTGACATGCGCGAGCAATGCGAGGCGCATGGCATTCCCGTTCCGCTGGCGGATGTGATTTGCATGGCGATGGCGCTCGATCCCGCTAAGCGCTTTGCGAGTGCAAAGGCACTGGGGCATGCTGCGCGTGCGGCATATGAGCTATGTCTCCCTGCACCGTCGCCCGTGACCTTTTCTGCTGCCAGCGTGCCCCGGGCCGCGGTGCCACAGGTGCAGCGGGTACAGCAGCCGGTTGCCCTCACGCTTCCGTCTTCTGCAAGCCGGCGTTCGATCGTCTCTCCCGTGACATCCAAATGTGTGCGTCTGCTCTCGCGTATCCCCGAGCCCGTGGGGCGCATATGGAATGGATGCGTCTATGCGACAACATTGTTGCTGCTGATGGGCAGCCATTTTGCGGTATTTACGCCAACGGGCGAAAACCGAAACTATCCAACGTGGTTTTTGGCGCTTGAGTATTTCTTTATGGTCGATGGCCTGGTGTTGCTCATTACATTCGGAATGCTCGACCGGCGTAGGCTTCGACGTCGTTTTCCCGTGCTCGGTCGGTATCGGGGGAGTGCTTTTGTCGAACTATGGTTCAAGGCGCTCGGGTTTATGTTTGCCGTCATGTGCGTCGTCGTTGTTATCGGCAACGCGACCGGTATCGTCTCCTAGAGAATCGAAAAGGGGCCCCGTTTGGGGCCCCTTTGCAGTTGCACTTAAATACGGTTCATTTGATTGGCGACCTTGTTGTACCAGTCCTGCCACGTGGGCGGGCAGTACTTCTTGGCGGCTGCCGGAGTAAGCGTGGAACCATAGTTGGCGCCCAGGTAGGCAACGTGGGCGGAGACGCCCTCGCTCCAGCTACCAAAGCTACGCCAACCACCGCCGCGGGCACTCCAGCCCCAGGCGTTATAGGAGCCGGCGCAATAGAGGCCCTTGCTGCTCTCGATGCAGGCGATGGCGGGGGACCAACGGGGATCGACGCCGGTATTCCAGGCGGCGACGGCAAAGTTGTAGCCCTGGCCTGCCATGGGGGAGCCGGCAAGGTAGTTATCGATGCGGCTCGTCCACTCGTTAATGAACGAGTCGTAATCGGAGTTACCGCTATTCGAGCTGTTCACCGTGGTGTCGATGGTGGTGTTGGCGTTGTTGGCCTGGCTGTTGGAGTTGTTGCCGCTTACACCCTCGCCCGAGATCTTCTCGGCGGCAGCGGCCTTGTCGGCCTCGAGCTTTGCCAGCTCGGCAGCATTTTCCTGCTCGGCCTTTGCCTGCGCCTCGCTGCGGAGCTGCTGAGCCTGCGCCAGTGCATCCTCGGCATTCTTTTGCTCGCCCTCGAGCTGAGACTTGGCCTGATCGAGGGCGGTTTTGTTCTGCTCGAGCTCGGTCTGCATCTTGTTAAGCTCTTCGATCTCGTCGACGCTCGAGCTCGTAATCTGGTTGGTGTATTTGCAGGTGGTGATAAAGTCACCCAAGCTCTGCGTGTTCACCAGGAAGCTCACGATGGGGCTGGTGCCCTTCTGGTACTTATACAGATCGCGCATGGCGGAGCTTGCCTTGGCCTGCTGCTCGGGTAGCTCGGCCTCAATCTTATCGATGTTCGCCTCATTGGAGTCGATCTGCTTTTGCAGATCCTCGAGCTTGGTTCGGGCGTCGTTGTAGGCGCTCGTGGCGTCCTCGATCTTT
Organism: Collinsella aerofaciens; assembly: GCF_040910325.1. GTDB lineage: Bacteria > Actinomycetota > Coriobacteriia > Coriobacteriales > Coriobacteriaceae > Collinsella > Collinsella aerofaciens_BL. The sequence continues at coordinate 86,739 of NZ_JBDGAV010000006.1, forward strand.
TTCTGGGCGGCGGAAAGCTGATCCTGCGTTGCCTGCGAGGCGGCATAGGCCGCGACGGGGGAGAGCATCGGCGTGGCCGTCAGCGCGACGGCGAGCGCGGCGCTCGTGATGATACGAGCCGGCTTCGACGCGATGAGCGCTGCGGTGCGATGGTTCGAATGCTGCATCCAGTCCCTCTGCAATCAATCGTAGGTTATTGGTCGAGGTGTATTCTACTACTGCTTTCGACCTCAACTTGAACCTTAAAGGTTCTAAAGGGTCAAGTTGAACTTGAGGTTTTAGCCTTGACCTGCGGGAATGGTGAATTGTTGAGAAACCATAGAGTTCAACTTTAACGTTACGGCACCCTGTTGTAACTGAATTCTTGGCTGCAAAAACTACCTCAACGTGGGGTTTTGCAACTATAGGGTTCCTTCGCGGCGAGCCTGCTCCACCTCTTGGAGCGCCTCAGCCGGCGTAAACGAACAGGTGCCGTCACCAAGCTTGACCATCTGTATGTCGTCACCGATATGGACTTCTCCGCCCTGCAGCACGACGCCAAAAATGCCCTCGTGGGGGAAGATGCAGTCGCCGGCGAGATAGTAGATGGCACAGCGGGTATGGCAGACTTTGCCGATCTGGCTGATTTCGACGAGTACTTCGTTGCCAATCTTGAGCTGCGTGCCCAAGGGGAGTGAGAGCAGGTTGATGCCCTGGGTTGTGAAGTTCTCGCCAAAGTCGCCCTCGTGCACATCGAGCCCGCGCGCCTGCGCCGTCTGGATAGACTCTGCAGCTAAAAAGGAGACCTGACGGTGCCAATGCCCGGCGTGCGCATCGGAGGCGAGGCCAAACTGCTCGATGACGGTGTCGTGCCCGTCGGCGACGGGTGACTTACGCGTGCCTTTGTGCTCCGACGTGTTGATTGAGACGATGCGGGCAGGCCCGTTGTAAGCATCGTTTGCGGTGCGTAGGGGAGCTGCCGTCTGGGCACGATCCGCAAGTTCGCGCTTTGCGGCGTCAATGATGGGGTTGTTGATCGGATGAGCCTGGGGCACGGTGCACCTTTCGACGGGGCGGGCAATATGCTGAATCCTATAACAACGGTGGGTTCATTGCCCGTTGTCGTACGCCGGTGATTGCCGCCTTCGTGCTGATAATTACGCCGATTGCCATAGATACGGTGGAGCTTTGGGTGCCGGCGGCTCGGCACGCTAGAATAAATCAGTTGCACAAAGACCGCCCGTCGTGTGGGCAGTTCTAGATAGGAAGTTTCCATGGCATTGCAGTTTACAGAGCGCGAGTTTATCCCCGTGCTGCTCGGCGGCGACATCAACGCGTATTCGGTGGCGCGCGCTTTCTACGAGGAGTATCAGGTTAAGAGCCTGGTCTTTGGCAAGTACCAGACCGGCCCCGCGTATCGCAGCCAAATTATCGATTACACGCCCAACGTGGATATCGATACCATGCCCGTGATGCTTAAGACCGTCAACGGTATCGCTCGAGTTCATGCCGACAAGACGATTGTTCTGATGGGCTGCGGCGATAACTATGTTGCCCTGGTGGCTCAGGCCAAGGATGCCAACGAGCTGGCGGATAACATCGTTGCGCCTTACGCGCCCTATAGCATGCTTGAGCAGTGCCAGAAGAAGGAGATCTTCTACGAGCTGTGCGAGAAGCACGGTGTGCCCTATCCGCATACGTTTACCTTTACTGCGCAGATGCTCAACACGCAAGGAGAGGCGCCTGCCGAGGTGCTCGACCAGATTGACTTCCCCTACCCGATGATCTTGAAGCCTTCCGACGGCATCATGTGGTGGCAGCATGAGTTCGAGGGTCAGAAGAAGGCTTATGAGATTGCCGACCGCGCCGAGCTGGAGCAGGTTATCCGCGATTCCTATGCCAGTGGCTACACCGATGACCTGATTTTGCAGGATCGCGTGCCCGGCAACGACGAGTACATGCGCGTGCTCACCAGCTATTCTGATCGCAACGGCAAGGTTCGCATGATGTGCCTTGGTCACGTGCTGCTCGAGGAGCATCAGCCCCATGGCGTCGGTAATCACGCCTGCATCATCACCGAGCCCAACGATGAGCTTATGGGTGGCGTGCGCAAGCTGCTCGAGGACCTTCACTTTGTGGGCTATTCCAACTTTGACGTCAAGTATGACGAGCGCGATGGCTCGTTTAAGTTCTTTGACTTCAACACCCGCCAGGGCCGCAGCAACTACTACGTAACCAACAGCGGCTTTAACGTTGCCAAGTATGTGGTGGACGAGTATGTGCTCAACCGCCCGTTTGAGCCGGAATTTGTGACGGCGCAGGATGAGGCTCTGTGGATGGTTGTTCCTATGGGCGTCGTTGACAAGTATGTCAAGGACCCCGAGCTGCGTGCGAAGGCACATCGTCTGGCCAAGGAGGGCAAGGCCGCCGATCCTTCGTTTATGAAGGGTGATTTTGTCTTTAACCGCTGGTTGCGCATGTGGCACACCAAGCTGCGCCACTTTAAGCTGTTCAAGACGTATTACAAGTAGACGAGCGTGGCGCCCGTCCGGTATGTATCGGGTGGGCGCGGGTATGATACGCGAAATTGCGGGGCGTCACCAAGGAGGCGGCGATGGAAAAGCTGGGAGTTATCGGCGGCATGGGCGCCGAGGCCACGTCGTATTACTACGACCAGGTGGTACGTCATACGGCGGCTACGTGCGACCAGGAGCATATCGACATGGTGGTGCTTTCCAAGTCGACCATGCCCGACCGCACGCTGGCCATCAAGACCGGTGAGCATGCCGAGCTGCTGGCGACCATGAAGGAGTGCGCTCAGGCGCTCGAGACGCTGGGCTGCGCGCACATAGCGATTCCCTGCAACACGTCGCACTACTTCTACGATCAGATTCAGTCGTTTACCAAGGTGCCGATTATCCACATGCCGCGCGAGTCGGTGCGCTATGCTCTGGCCGGCGCGGTGATGGGGGAGTGCGAGTTCGATCCAAACCTGAGCATGCCGGCCGAGCCGGTGCACAAGATCGGCATCATGGGCACCGACGGTACCGTGGGCGCAGACGTCTATGGGCGCGAATGTGAGACCGCGGGCGTTGAGGTCGTCTATCCCAGCGAAAAGCGTCAGGCCGACGTGATGTCGCTCATTTACGACGATGTGAAGGCCGGGCGCGAACCCGATATGGATAAGTTCGACCGCGTGATGTGGGAGTTCGCCCGCAGCGGCTGCGACCGCGTCATCCTGGCCTGCACGGAGCTTTCGGTGTTGCAGAAGTATCGCGAGATGCCCGAGATCACCCTCGATGCGATGGATGTCCTGGTGCGCGAGTCCATCATTCGCAGCGGCGTCCCCTACCGCCTGTAGCCCTCGACCTGCCAAAAAGGGACAGGTTTATTTTGACAGGTATTATCTGGGAAAACAGTAAAGGCCTCGGCTCGTTTGGTGCGAGCCGAGGCCTTTTGCATTTGCCGGTTGCTGCCAGCGAGTGCTAGAACAGGAAGCCGGTGGCGATGAGGGCGATGCTGATGATGAGTACGGCGATGTCTAGGCCCTTGATGGGGTAGCGCTTGTACGAGCTGGCGCGCGTACGCAGATAGAAGCCGCGCTGCTCGGCGGCAAGCGCGGTGGCATCGGTCTTGCCCACGCTCGAGATAAGCAGCGGCACACACAGCGGCAGCATGAGTTTGAGTTTCTTGACGGGATTCTTAGTGTCGTATTCGACGCCGCGTGCGGTCTGCGCCTCCATGATGGCGTTCATTTCCTGGCCAAATACCGGCACAAAACGCAGCGCCGTGGTAAAGGTGAAGGCATAGCGATATGGCACGTGCAGCACCTCGACGCAAGCGTTGGCGAGGTCGTTGAGCTTGGTCACCATGAGCATGAGGATGAGTGGCAGCGCCACGCCCAGCAGGCGCAGGCAGGCCTTCGATCCGGTAATGAGGCCCGTGTCGGTGATGAAACCCCACACCACGTTGCCATCACGCATAAAGGCCAACTGGAGCACCAGCATGATAAGCGCGAGCGGAATCAGCAACTTGAGCAGCGAGAGCAGACGGTCGACGACGCCGGCATAGGCACCCAGTGCAAGGGTGAGTGCCAAAAAGCCCAGCAGCGCCACGTAGGTGTCGGACAAAAAGATGCCGATGATGATGGCGGCGGCGAGGCCCAGTTTGACGACGGGGTTCAGACGATGCAGCAGCGTATCGCCCGGCATATAGTCGATGACGTTAACCACGGTGGACCATCTCCTCGGTAATGCGAACGATATCGGTGACCTCGCTCACCTGTGCAAAGGCGGGAGAGACGGAGGATGCCAGGCGACGAGAAAGCTCTATGACCTGGGGCGGCTCAACGTAGGCGCGCTGCATGAGCTCGATGTCCGAGAACAGCTCGTGCGTGCGGCCGCGCTCGAGGATGCGGCCGTCGGCCATGACTACGATGCGCTCGGCAAAGTCGGAGACGACTTCCATGTCGTGGCAGACCATGATTACAGCGCAGCCGCGCTCGGCCATGGTGCGCACCGTTTCCATCACGGTCATGCACTCGCGGTAGTCAAGGCCGCTCGTGGGCTCGTCGAGCACCACGATTTTGGGCTCTACGACCACGACGGAGGCGAGTGCCACCATCTGGCGCTGACCGCGCGAGAGCGAGAAGGGCGCCTCGTCGGCCGGCAAGCCAAAGCGGTCGATGACGAGCTGGGCGCGACGCAGCGCCTCGGCACGGTCGATGCCGGCAAGCTCCAGGCCAAAGGCGACCTCGTCGAGCACGGTGTCCTTGCAGATCTGACGGTCGGGGTTTTGGAAGAGGGTTGCGACTTCGCGGGCGATGCGGCTTGTGGGAACGGCTGCGGTATCCAGTCCCGTGACGCGCACGCTGCCCGAGGCGGGCTTAAGCAGGCCTGTGAGCAGCTTGGTGAGCGTGGTCTTGCCGGCGCCGTTTTGACCGACGATGCCCACGAGCTCGCCGGGATAGAGGGTCAGGTTGAGGTCGTGGACGGCGGCGCCGCCATTGGGATAGGCAAACTCAACGTGATCGAAGGTGAGCACGGGTTCGGCGTCCTTGGCGTGCGGGCGCAACGACGGTGCGTGCGGTGAGCCGGCGGGTGCCTGAACGTCGCTGCTTGCGTGTGCGGGGTCGACGATGCCCGTAATCAGGCGCTCGGCCTCATCAACATCCAAACAGGGAGTGCCGCTGGCCAGGCCATCGGCCTCGAGGCTGTTGAAAATGCGCGTGACGCGCGGGCAATCGACGCCGATGGCGCGGAGCTCATCGGCGTGCGCGAAGACCTCGTGCGGCTCGCCCTGTAGCGCGATTTCGCCATGATTGAGCACGAACACGCGGTTGCAATACTCCGAAAGCAGGGCGACTTTTTGCTCAACGACGACGATGGTGATGCCGAGTGCGCGGTTGGCCTCGCGTAGGGTCTCGAAGACCAGCGTGGAGCTGGCGGGGTCGAGCGCCGCGGTGGGTTCGTCGAGCACGAGCACACGCGGACGCATAGCGAGGATGGCGGCGATGGCAACCTTTTGCTTTTGGCCGCCTGAGAGGGTGGCGATCTCGCGGTCGCGCAGGTCGCTGATGCCGACGGTCTCGAGCGTCTCGCTCACGCGCTGCTCGATCTGGTCGTGCGGAACGCCAAAGTTCTCCAGGCCAAAAAGCATCTCGTCCTCGACGACCGAGGCGACCATTTGCGTGTCGATGTCTTGCAACACGCTGCCGACGATCTGCGACACATCGGTGAGCGAAACTTCACAGGTGTCGTTGCCGTCGACAGTGACGGAGCCAAAGAACGTGCCGGTGTAATGGTGGGGTACGGCTCCCGACAGGCAGGCGGCAAGTGTGGACTTGCCGGCGCCCGAAGGCCCGATAATGCCGATAAAATCTCTCCTGTTCACGCCGAGCGAGATATGCTTAAGCGCCTGCTCGGTCTGCGTGCCACGGGAGAACGAGACATCGTCGACGTTGATGATCGTTTCCATGGATACCTTTCATAGTCATCGGGGACGTTCTTACATGACTAGTTGTTTAAGACCGTCCCAAAAAAGCTCGTTGTTTGGGACGGTCTTTGGTGGTGAAGCACGGAGACGGCTTTACGAGGGGCCCCAGGTTGGCGCGAAAGAGGAGCGAAGCGTACTTGGGTACGCGAGCGACGAATGAACGCCGAGATAGGGTGGCTCGTAAAGCCGAGCGGGTTAGTTGAGCTTCAGGGCCTTCTGGATGGGCAGATAGAGAGCGCCGACCAGAATGGCGTTAAACACGGCGGTCATAGCGACGACGGGCAGCATGGCAGCGGCGAGCTCGCCCACCACGCCGAGCATGGCCATCTTGATGACCATGAAGATGACGCCCGAGACAAAGGTGGTCACGAACGTTGCGACGATGGCGACGGCGGGCTTAACCTGGCCGTCCTTGGCAGCAGCGTTGACAATGAGGGCCATGAGCATGGCGGCGATGCCCTCGGCGGCAAAATCGACGAACGGCGAGGTGGTGGTGATTTGGATTACAGCAGCCGAGATGAGGCCGATGATGAGCGCCTGGCCAATGTTGGGACGAACGACCAGGATGGTAAGGCAGAAGGCCGAGATGATGAACTCGGGGCTGATCATGCCGCCCGAGATGCCGGAGATGGCCTTGCCGACGGTGAAGTTGAGGATGAAGCCGGCGGCAAGCAGGATGGCGAGCAAGACGAGGGCGCGGACGTCGAGTTTGCCGCGGTCGGCGGTCTGGACGGTGCGGGGCTGGGCGGTGGTGGTGTTCTGAGACATGGTGAAAATCCTTTCGGAAGGGAAGTGCAAGAGAAGAAAGCGGAGGCGCGTGATGCGAATGCGATTGGGCTCGAGATAGAAAAAGGCCCCCGGTCGAAACCGGAGGCCTTCCAATCACCTAGAGCGCAAAAACAGGCGTGAGGGACTCACTGTCGACCGATCGTATTCGCATCACGCCACCACCAGTTGTTGAGAGACTTCATCGTGTTCTTCATGTTGGTGGCTCCTTTCGTGATGCCATGGCGCGGTCGCACCTAGTTGCTGTTGCGCTGCACTATAGCACAGCAAAGTGTGTGCGGGGAAATCTTTTTTGAAAAGATTTCAGCAGTGTTTCCCGCGGTGTTTCCCACCGGTCAGATAACGGGTCAGGAGGGCAAGACCGCTCGCACCGTCTTGCCCTCCCTTAGGACGTGAGGGTCTTAGGCCTTCTTGCGACGATAGAGCACGAAGCCGCAGACACCGATGACGACGACGGCGCCAACGGCCATGGCGGCCATGTTGTTGCCCTCGGACTTCTCCTCGGTGGCCTTTTCCTCTTCGACTTCGGGCTCGGCTACATCCTCATCCGAGAGGGCCTCGTCGGCATAGGTGATGGACTCGACTAGGCAGTCGTTGTCGGCATCGTAGTCACTCGGGACGAACTCCTCGGAGAAGTCGCCCTCCTTGAGGTAGTCACGCATTTCCTCGAGCATGGCCTTGCACTTGAGGTAGGTGTTCTTGGTGGCAGCCTTGCCGGCCTTGTTGGCCAGGGCGGTGCGGGCCTCGGTGTTCTCGGCGGCCTGCATGGCCTCGTCGACGGTCAGGTTCTGCTCGATGAGCTCCTTCTGCAGGGCGTCGAGGTAGGCGCGGACGCCGGTAGCGCAGTGATCGCGATTCTCATAGGCGAGCGTGTTGATGTCCATGAGGACGTAGTTGATGGAGTTCTTGGGCTCCTCGTTGTTTACAACGTCTTCCTCTTCGCAGTGATCGAAGGAGACATCCTGATCGCTGAAGTAGGGGCTGACCTCGGTGAGCAGTGCGGAGTAGAGGGGGATAGCGACGGAGAACTCGGCGTTGGAGAGCATCTCCCACTGGATGGTCGCGATTTCGGGGTCCATGCCGTGGCGGATCTGGAAGGTGTGAATCTCGGTGTTGCGGTTGGAGCCGATAGCATAGGCGCCGTCGGTGTTGGCGTTGAGACCGGCGACATTCTCGCCGCGAGCAGCGAAGCTGCGGATCATCTCAAAGGTGTTCCAGTCGGACTTGCCGGGCTGGAAGAACAGCGGCTGCATCTCGTGGACCAGGGCGCCGGTCGTGGCGCGAGCGTCTTCACGCTCGTCCTTGACGATCTCGTAGTCAGTGCCTTCAGCCAGCGGGGCCATGAAGTAATCGCGACCCTGGATATAGCGCGACCACTGGTGCATACCGGCCTCGCCGATCTCCTCGCCGTAGGTCTTGGCGACGTCGAACTTGCCGTCAGTGTACTCGGCAAAGCCCTTCTCCTTAGGCATGGACTCGATGCCATCGGAATGGAGACAGTTCTCGGTGTCGTCGAGGTCGACGTCATAGGTGAGGTTGCCGATGTTGGGGTTGAGCGAGGCGATGTCATCGGCGAGCCTCATGGCAATCCACTGATGGCCGGAAAGCGCGGCGAACAGCCAGGTCTCGGTGCTGTCGGCGATGATGATCTGGTCGTTGGAGCAGACGCCCTGCTCGTCGATCAGGCTGCCGATGAGCTCGACGCCCTCGCGGGCCGTGGCGCTCTCGCCCAGGATGACGCTGGCATAGCTGTACTCGCCAATGCCAGTCTCCTCGGTGATGGGGTCGGCCTCTTCGGCCTTCTCGTTATAGGAGGTGCTCAACGTGGCAGAGCAGGAGACGCCCTTCTCGTTGATGCCGGCCTCGGAATATGCGTCGTAGCGATCTTCCCACTGCGAGGGGTTGTCGCGAACGAAAGTGTAGCGGTAGGTTGCGCCCTTGGACTTGTACTCAAAACCGGACTCGACCGATGTGTACTCGTTGCCGTCCTTGTGTGCGGGCTCAATGCCAAAGTGCTTGACATAGCGCGGACCGAAATCCTCGGAACGGCCATAGTACGTGTTGCCGTCTGCCGTGAGCTTGCTACCCATGTAGATCTGGGTGCAGGCGAGCGCCGAAGTCGGCATGGCCATGATGGCCGCTGCTCCAAACGCAAGGCCGCAGCCGAGCTTTTTGAGCGTGTTGACAGGATGAGTAAACCTCATGATCCCTCCCAACTGTTGAGACCCCGCAAAACTGTGCGGAATCTCAGCTAATAAATACATCCATTAGCCTATCGGAAGTCTAAGAAGTATTCATCTATTTCGATGAAATACTCGATGAGCGTCCTAAAATATGCGATGAGCGGATAAGAATACTCATTTTGTAGCTTTACTTAAATAAAGGCACCCTGCAATTACTGTACCTGAATAAAGCGCCTTGCACGGGGCGCAAAGAAAAATCCCCCGCTGTTTGGCAAATGCATAAACAACGGGGGAGACGATAATTGGATGAATATCATACCAATGTGGAATTACTTCTTCCGGCGGTGGATCACGTTGATCGCATAGCCGATGAGCATGGCCAGAACAATGACGATAAAGCCGGGCAGGGGAGTGTCGTTCATGGGGTCCTCCTATTTTCCGAGTGGGGAGAATTCGTCGACGATGAGGTCGAGGCATTGCGGAAGTGCGCGGGCGCCAAAGACGCCCGAGTTGCTGGAGATGATCTCGCCATCGAACTGCATGCCCAGCGACGGCGTGCAGGTGATCTTGGCTTCTTTGGTCTGGATGATCTTGAACTGCGGGCGGCCGAGCACCTTGCCGGCGGGGTCGAGTGCGGCGGTGATCACGGTCGGGAGGAGCTGCACGGTTTTTACGGGCTCGATGACCGCGATGTCGACCATGCCGTCGTTCATACGGCAATCGGGGAACAGGTTGATGTCGTTTTGAATGACCGAGGTGTTGCCGGCCATGCAGCAGATGCCATCGAGCTCCTCGACAATGCCGTCATGCTCAATCGTAAAGTGCGCCACCGTGGGGTTGGGTGTGGCGAGCGCCGACAGGAAATAGGCGATCTCACCGATGTCGTTTTTGGCGGGGGCGGCCTTCATCATGATCTCGGCGTCGAAGCCCGAGCCGGCGATGATGATAAAGCCGTGGCGCTTTTCGTTGCCGTTCTCGTCGAGCCAAAAGAGCTCGCCCATGTCCACTTTGACCGTGCGACCGGCGCGGCAGGCCTTGGCAAGCGCCGCGGCCTCGGGGGCATTGCCAATGTTGTTGAAGAACAAGCAGGCCGTGCCGGAGGGGAAGACGAGCGTGGGGACGCCGCATCCGCGCATCTGGTCGAGCACGTTGGAGACGGTGCCGTCGCCGCCCGAAACGACCACGCGATCAAACTCGCGCACGTCTGCCACGGCGTCCTCGGGTTCCATGCCATCGCCGATAAAACGCATCACGATCTCGTCGCCGCCCTGCGCGAGGGCGTGCGCGAACGCGTAGATTTCATCTGAGCTGGGGCCCGATGCCGGGTTGTGGATGATAAGGCAGCGCATACTTACGTTCCCGTTCTGTGACTAACCGAGTATAGTTGTAAGGCAATGCCGATATCCTACCCGTGTTTTTCGGGCCTAACCTTATTCGATGGGTTGATATGTACATTTCCACACATCAGGCTCTGCTCGACTTTTGCCAGCGCGCCCGCGAGTTCGACGCGATTGCCGTCGATACCGAGTTTTTGCGCGAGCGCACGTTTCACCCGCGCCTGTGCTTGGTTCAGATCGCCACCCCTGCCGAGAGCGTCGCGGTCGATCCTCTGGTGATCGACAACCTGTCGCCGCTCGCCGAGCTTATGGGCGATGAGAGCGTGATCAAGGTGTTTCACGCCTGCTCGCAGGATATGGAGGTTATGCTCCATACCGTGGGCGTGCTGCCGCGTCCCATTTTTGACACGCAGGTGGCCGCCGCCTTTTTGGGTGAGCGCCAGCAGATTTCCTACGGCGCACTCGTGCAGACGTTTTGTGGCGTTTCATTGCCTAAGACCGAGTCGCTGACCGACTGGTCGCGCCGCCCGCTGACCGATAAACAGATCGAGTACGCGATCGATGACGTCAAGTACCTGATTGTCGCCTATACCGAGATGATGAGCCGCCTGCGTGAGCTGGGCCGCGTGGACTGGGTGCTCGACGAGTTGCGTCCGCTGGCCGACGAGTCGCACTACCGCGCCGACCGCCATGAGGCATTCCGCAAGGTCAAGCGCATCAACTCGTGTAGCCGCCATCAGCTGGGCATCGCGCGCGAGCTTGCCGCTTGGCGCGAGGACCGCGCCGAGCGCCGCAACATCCCACGCAAGTGGGTCATGTCCGACGATACGCTGCTGGCGCTCGTCAAGCGCAATCCTGTGCGCGTTGAGGAGTTCCGCAGCATCCGCGGCACCGATCAGCTGGGGGAGCGCGACGTGGACGGCGCGCTCATGGCCATTAAGCGCGGTGCGAGCTGCCCGCACGATCGCCTGCCGCTCATGGTGCGCGGGCACCGTCAGATTTCGCCGGAGTTGGAGAGCGTGACGGACCTGATGTATGCGCTCATTCGCCTGGTTGCCGAGCGTTCGGGCGTGGCGACCTCGGTCATTGCCTCGCGCGATGACCTGGCCGACTACATTGAGCATCCCGAGCAGAGCCCCCTGCGCGAAGGCTGGCGCTTTGAGCTCGTGGGCTCGCGCCTGGACGATTTGCTCTCGGGCAATATGGGGTTGACGGTCAAAGATGGCAAAATTGAATTGCTATAGGTATATAGTTACGCGGTTTTGCCAAACCGCGTAACAGCTCGACGCTGCAAACGGCCGAGAGCGGCAATCTGACGTTCAATCGTCGCTCGCGTACCAAAGTACGCGTCGCTTCTCTTTCACGTCACCTTGCTCGCTCTCGGCCGTTTTCGCTGACATTGCCAAAACATCGATGTTGATTTGCTGGTCAGTCGAATGGGTAGAATGCCTCCAACGTGTAACTCGATTCGGAGGAATTCGCATGCCTTATTACTATGGATACGGCTTTGGCATTGACCCGCTGTACCTGCTGGTTGTTCTTGTCTGCACGGTGCTTGGCCTTGCCGCGCAGAGCTATATCAACTCGACATATAAGACCTGGTCCAAGGTTCGCTCGGACGGCGACGCGGGTGCCACGGTCGCTCGCCGCATGCTCGATGCCAACGGTTGTAGCGCCGTGGGCATCAAGGGCGTTGCCGGCGAGCTCACTGATCATTACAACCCACAGGACAACAACCTGTATCTGTCGGATGCCAACCGTTCGGGCGGGTCGGTCGCAAGCGTTGCCGTCGCCTGCCACGAGGCGGGCCATGCCGCCCAGCGTCAAAGCGGTTACGCCATGATGAAGGTACGCACCGCTTTAGTCCCCGTCGTCAACTTTACCCAGAACACCTGGACGATCGTGCTGCTCATGGGCCTGTTCATGAACATCGCGGGGCTCACGACCCTCGCGCTGGTCTTCTTCTCGTTTAGCGTGCTGTTCCAGCTGGTTACGCTGCCGGTCGAGATCGATGCCAGTCGCCGCGCCGTGGCGTATATCGAGCAGTCGGGCATGAGTTCCAAGCAGGTTAGCGGTGCCAGGAAGGTGCTGACGGCAGCTGCGCTTACCTACGTGGCGGCGGCGCTCACCTCGATTATTCAGCTGCTCTACCTGATGGCTCGCTACAACAGAAACTCCAACCGATAGCAAACGGGACAGGCAGGCGCCGCGGGGATTCGTGTCCCAGCGGCGCTGTACTATGTGTTGGACTTGAATTTGCGCAGGGCCGGAGCCCGTGTGCACGATGACGAAAGGAGGCTGCGTGGCTGGCTGGAATCTGACCGGCAATACCGTTTCCGCCGAGTTCGACGGATCGGACGAGCAGGAGTGCAAAGAGCTCAGCGTGAGCCAGGCGGTGGAGATCGCCGCCGGTGCGCTCGATGCCATTCCGCAGCTGAGCGTTTTGGGCGAAGTCACGGGTTTCCGCGGTCCCAATGCCCGAAGCGGCCACTGCTACTTCCAAATCAAGGACGACTCGGCGGCCGTCGACTGCATCATCTGGAAGGGCGCCTACCTTAAGCGCACCTTCGATCTGCGCGACGGCATGCAGGTGAGCTTTAAGGGTAGCTTCAATCTCTACAAGCCTACGGGTCGTATGAGCTTCGTCGCCCGCTCGTTCTCGCTGGCGGGGGAGGGCCTGCTGCGTCAACAGGTGGCTCAGTTGGCCGAAAAGCTGCGTCGCGAGGGCCTGATGGACGAGGCGCGCAAACGTCACATTCCGGTGTTTTGCTCGCGTGTGGCGGTCGTCACCTCGCTTTCGGGCGCCGTGATCGACGACGTCAAGCGTACGCTGCGCCGTCGCAACCCGCTCGTCGAGCTTGTCTGCGTGGGTGCCAAGGTTCAAGGCGAGGGTGCGCCGGTAGAGCTTATTGAAGGCCTGCGTCGCGCCGCTGCCATTACGCCGGCGCCCGATTGCATTTTGCTCGTGCGTGGCGGCGGTTCCTTCGAGGACCTCATGACCTTTAATAACGAGGAGCTTGCCCGCGCGGTGGCGGCTTGTCCTGTGCCCGTGGTGACCGGCATTGGCCATGAGCCCGATACCTCGATTTGCGACATGGTGAGCGACCGTCGCGCCTCCACGCCCACGGCGGCAGCCGAATCGGTGGCGCCGGCTATGACGGAGCTGGCAGATGTGCTCGAGGCACGCCATCAGCGTCTTGGCGCCGCGATGGCATCGATGATTGGGTCGAATCAGGTTGATTTGGAGATGCTCGATCAGCGCGGTCGCCGCGCCTGGGATACCTATACGGCCCGTCTGGGCGATGCGCTCGATGCCGCCGCATGCCGCCCGTGCCTCAACGACCCCACATTTATGGTCGAGCGTCGCGAATCGGAGCTTGCACTGACTGCCGATCGCTTGTCGGGCGCCATAGCTCGCTCGGTCGGGACATTCCGCTCCAACTTTGAGCGCCTGCCCGAGCGTCTGGTTGCAAGCACCTCGGGGCTCGATGGCAAGCGCCATGCGCTCACGCTTGCGAGTTCCCGTCTGGAGCATCAGGGGCGCACGATGCTCAGCAAACCCGCGTCCGACCTGGGCCGTGCGGCAGCCTCACTCGATGCCCTGTCGCCGCTCAAGGTGCTTGCCCGTGGCTATTCCATCGCGTACAGCGATGATGGGGTGGCTACGAGCGCCAAGACCTTTAAGCCCGGCGACGCCATACGCGTGCGCATGGCAGACGGCAACGTGGCGGCAACGGTTGATACGGTCGAGTAGGCCGCGTTTCACAGCGATAAACCTTTAGGAAAGGAAACAGATATGGCAGAGAAGACCCCGGTCGAGCAGCTTACGTACAAGCAGGCCTCGCAGGAGTTGGAACTCATCATCCGCAGCTTGGAGTCGGGCGATATGGAGCTCGAGGAGTCGCTCGAGAGCTACACGCGCGGCGTCGAGCTCCTCAAGAGCCTACGCACCCGCTTGTCCGATGCCGAGCAGAAGGTCTCGGTGCTCCTGAAGGACGTCGACGGCAACGACGTGCTCGCCGACGGCGAGGCCGCCAACACGGACGACAACCTCTCGTTCTAACCATCCCGACCAAATATAATTACCTTGGTCTGTGAGAAAGGAACCAGCCATGTGTGATTGCATCTTCTGCAAAATTGCCAACCACGAGATCCCCTCGACCGTTGTCTATGAGGACGACCAGGTCATCGCCTTCGACGACCTCAACCCCCAGGCACCGGTCCACACGCTCGTGATCCCCAAGAAGCACTACAGCGACATCGCCGACAACGTGCCTGCCGAGACCATGGGCGCCATGGCCCACGCCATCCAGGAGGTCGCTAAGGCCAAGGGCCTGGAGGACGGTTTCCGCGTCATCTCCAACAAGGGCGTCAATGCCGGCCAGACCGTCATGCACTTCCACATGCACGTTCTCGGTGGCAAGAACCTGGGCGAGAACCTCATCTGAGGGCGCGTAGGCCGTCGACTTGGCTGCCTTTGGAGTAATCTATGCAGCTTTCTCAACTCGAATACCTTCAAGCGGTAGCGAACTATGGCGGCGTGCGCAAAGCAGCTCGCGCTGTTCACGTGAGTCCGCAGGCCGTTTCGTCGGCAATAAAAAAGTTGGAATCTGAGTATCAGATTGTTTTGCTCGACCGATCGGCGGGGGAGGCTGTTTTGTCTCCGGCGGGCAGAGAATTTGCGCGTCGTGCACGCGTGATTCTGGCACAAGTCGACGATCTCAAAAAGTACGCTCAATCAAGGGACGACGGCGTCTCGCCCGATGGCCACTTTCGTCTTTACGCCCCCTGCCTTCACGGGCGGGGGCGTCTTTTTTCCGAAAACTGGTACGACTCGTTTGAAAGCTTGCACCCCCAGATTCACCTTGATGTTTGGCATCAGCCAACGGCCACATGCTTTGAATCACTTGTGCTTGGCATTTCGGATGCGGCCATCTCATTTGAGGAACCAAGGGATAGTGTCCTTTCTTCGAAATACTTGGGTGAAAAGGAGCTCAAGGTTCTTTCGTGTCCAGCGGGTCATCAATCTGTGGGTGCTATGACCGTTCGTGAGTTGCTGGGCGGCAGGCTGGCTGTTCCCATTAATTTGTCACCCTGTCTCAATGCAATCAACCAATGTCCCGAGGCTCAGCTGGTTAATTTCCGCTTCCGCGACGTCGAATACGAAAACAGGGCGCAGACTGAGTTTCTTCAAGCCGGGGGATTGATATTGAGTTTTTCTGGCTCTTCTCTCGCAACAGATGGACTGGAAGTGAGCGAGTGCTCCATTGAAGGTTCGCATGACGTGGCCTTGCCCATCTATTTTTGCTATCGACAAAATGCCTGGACCGATCGACACCAGACGGTATTTCTTCACCTATTGCGTCATCTCGCTTCGTGAGGCCATTTGGCCTCGTGGCGTCAAGTGAATGTTGACGCCTTGTAACACATGGCTGACGGCTTTGCCCTCATGCTTTTCCAAGATTTCGGTTTGGGCTATTGGCTCTTGGAGGGCGGAGCATGAAAAACCGTACGGTTTTGCTTTATATGACGTTCGTTTTTCTGTCGAACTTCAGCACCATTTTGTATTTTCTGACGGTTTTTCTTGAATTCGTCGGATTCTCGATGGTAGCGATTTCTAGCATGATGATTGCATACCAAGTGAGTAAGTTCATTCTTGAGGTTCCTACTGGTTATATTGCTGACAGGTTTGGACGAAAGACAAGCGGTCTCGTTGGCGTCGTGGGAATGCTTGGATACTACGCCGCCCTACTTTTCGCCCGTTCTCCTCTGCTTTTAATCGGCGCGTTTGCTCTCAAAGGATTTGCAGTTGCATGTGTGAGCGGATCCATAGAAGCGATCTACATTGACAGCGTCTCTCAGGACCAGCTCGTAAGACTTAATGTCGTTGAGCGATTTGTTTTCTATGCCTCTTATGCCATCTCCGCTTGCGTGGGCAGTTTCATTTCGTCTGTCGGTGCATATCTCATTGGTCTTTCGGCAGATATCATCGCAATGGTGTTGACGTTGGTTGTCGTTGCCTGCATTCCTGAGATGCGAAGAGGGGACACTGCAACGACACCTAAGCGTGGAATTAGCCCGAAGATGATCGGTGCCGCTATTGCGCGTAACGGCATTCTTCGTTCAGCGTTCATCATGGACTGCTCTCAGGCATTTGCTTTTGTCGCCCTGGAAGACTTTTTCTCACTGCTGCTTGCGGGTCGCGGAATGAATGCCGTCGCTTCGGGTGTGACCATTGCGGTCCAGCTCCTTGCCTCGGCTTCCATGGGGCTTATTGTGCCGAGTGTGATTGCTCATGTCGACAAGGGCCGTTTTGCGCGTATTTGCGGCATCGTGCGCCTTTTCCTGACTGCTCTGTTTTTGATTCCCTTTACTCCGGTCTATTTGCTGCCCGTGTTCTATGTACTGCAGACGGTTGCTTACTCGTTATTTGCTCCAATAAAATACTCAATTTTTCAAAATGCTGTCGATTCTTCGATGCGCTGTTCACTGATTTCGGTCCAAAGCCAGATGGTGGCGGTGGGTGCCATCCTTTTCTATCTGTTCAATGCTGCGTTGAGCAGCATCGCGGGCATTCGAGTCATATTGCTTGTAGCGCTCGGGATATCTTCTTTGGTGTATATCCCCGCGCTCTTTCGTCTTACAAGTCAAAGGCCATGAGTATTTGGGCATCGATAACTTATATATCAACGCAATAAACCCGAGCGCGAGGGCGTTTGGGTTTATTATTGAAGCGTATGTAACCTGGCGGCGCCACACCGCCTGTTAGTAGGGAGACACATGAACGTTCTGGTCGTCAACGCAGGATCTTCGACCCTTAAGTATCAGGTCATCGATACCAAGTCCCACAAGGTGTCCGCAAAGGGCTCCTGCGAGCGCGTCTGCTTTACCGGCGGTACCTTCACTCACGCTGCCAACGGTTCCAAGAAGGTGACCGAGAACATCGAGTTCCCCGACCACAAGGTCGCCATCGAGGTCGTCCTGAAGGACCTCGAGGCCAACGGCGTCAAGATCGAGGGCATCGGCCACCGTATCGTTCAGGGCGGTTGGTACTTCGGCGATTCCTCCCTCGTCGACGAGGACGTCCTCGCCAAGATCCGCGAGGTCGCTCCGCTCGCCCCGCTGCACAACAACCCCGAGGCCAACGTTATCGAGTACTGCCTCGAGCAGTATCCCGACCTGCCCAACGTCACGGTCTACGACACTGCTTTCCACTTCAATATGCCCGAGGTCGCCAAGACCTACGCCCTGCCCAAGGACGTCTGCGACAAGCTGCACATCCGTAAGTACGGCGCTCACGGCACCAGCTACCGCTACATCTCCAAGAAGGTTGCCGAGATGACCAACGGCGAGGCCCGCAAGGTCGTCGTGTGCCACATCGGTTCCGGCGCTTCCCTGTGCGCCATCGAGGACGGCAAGTGCATGGACACCACCATGGGCTTGACGCCGCTCGACGGTGTCATGATGGGCACCCGCTGCGGCTCCATCGACCCTGCTACCGTGTGCTACCTGCAGCGCGAAGGCGGCTACACCTTCGACGAGGTCGACGAGATGATGAACAAGAAGTCCGGCCTTCTGGCTGTGACCGGCGGCAAGACCAACGACTGCCGCAATGTTGAGGAGCTCGCCGCTGCCGGTGACCCCGAGGCTCAGCTCGCCTTCGATATGTTCGTCTACAAGATTGCCGCCAAGGCCGCCGAGATGGCCACTTCCATGTGCGGCATGGACACCATGGTCTTTACCGCCGGCATCGGCGAGCACGCTCCGGCTGTCCGCGCTGGCGTGGCCGACCGTCTGGCCTTTATGGGCGTCAAGATGGATCACGCTCGTAACGCCCTGCGCGGCGACGGCGCTTGGTGCCTGTCCGCCAAGGATTCCAAGGTCAAGATCTTCGTCATCCCCACGGATGAGGAGTTCATGATCGCCTCCGACGTCGAGCGCATCGTCAGCGGCAAGTAATTGCAAGAGGGGAGGGGCTGGACAACCGAGCGCCGTTCGGCCCCTCTTTTGTGCTCGTTGGGCGATATGCCTGATAGCTATTTATCAAGTTGTGATAACTTCTTATTAAAATGCGGCCGCCTTAAGGGGTCTGCGTCGACCGTATTGCACTGCAAAGGAGTCTCATGAACGTACTTGTTGTCAACGCCGGCAGCTCAAGCCTTAAATATCAGCTTTTGGATACCGATACCCGCGAGGTTTTCGCCAAGGGCAACTGCGAACGCATCGGTTCGGACATGGGCATCTTTGGCCACTCCGAGAACGGTGGCGCCAAGCAGACCGAGGAGGTCCCTTTCCCCGATCATCGCTCTGCTATCGCTCGCGTGCTCGAGGAGCTCGAGAAGACCGACTTTACGATTGATGGCATTGGCCATCGTATCGTTCAGGGCGGCTGGCACTTCGATGATTCCGCGGTCGTCGACGACGAGGTTATGGCTAAGATCCTTGAGGTGGCCCCGCTCGCTCCGCTGCACAATTACGGCGAGGCCGCGGCAATCGAATATTGCCGCGAGAAGTATCCGGAGCTGCCCAACGTGGCCGTCTTTGACACCTCGTTCCACATGACCATGCCCGAGGTCGCCTACACCTACGCGCTGCCCAAGGACGTGTGCGACAAGTACCACGTGCGCAAGTACGGCGCCCACGGCACGAGCCACCGCTATGAGTGGATGATGGCCAAGGAGATCCTGGGTTCGCGCTGCCACCGCCTGCTTTCGTGCCATCTGGGCAACGGTGCTTCGCTCGCTGCTATCGAGGACGGCGTGTGCCGCGACACCACGATGGGTCTCACGCCGCTCGATGGCCTGATGATGGGCACCCGTTGTGGTTCCATCGACCCGGCCACCGTGTGCTACCTGCAGCGCGAGGGCGGCTACAGCTACCAGGAAGTCGATGACATGATGAACAAGCAGTCTGGTCTGCTTGCCAT
>NZ_JBDGAV010000007.1:0-39994 GCF_040910325.1 Collinsella aerofaciens
GGGGCCGCGGGGGCGTTCAGCTAACTGCGGGAATGGCCTATTTGCTCAATGTGTTCGGCTGAGATCGGAAATCAACCCACCACACAGGAGTTGGTTTCTATTCCGATTTTAAAATATCTCAATCTGTAACATCTGGGCGGGCAAACCGGCTTTATCTGTTACAGATCGAGACAGACGGCGGGCGTCGGGATGAACATCTCAATCTGTAACAGTAAGACGACTTTCAACGGCCTAGATGTTACAGATCGAGACAAACAAACGTGGCAGGTCAAAACCACCACAAAGGCGCCTGTCCCCGTTGTGGTGGCTAGGGGAGGAGCTTCATGGCGGCGTCGTGGGCGGCGTGCTCGTAGGTGTCGTCGAGGGACTTGAGCGGCAGCAGGGCTGTGGCCTGTGCATCGCCGCGGCGCTCGAGGGCGTGCGCGATGAGCCAGTCGGCGAGCTCGGGGTTCTTGGGCAGCGCCGGGCCATGCAGGTACGTGCCGATGACGCCCTTGTAGATCAGGCCCTCAAAGCCGTCGTCGCCGTTGTTGCCGGTACCCGTGACGACGGACGTTCCGAGCGGCGTGGCGTCTGCGTCGAGCAGGGTGCGACCTCCATGGTTCTCGAATCCCACAAAGGGCTCAGGTGCCAGATCGGTTTTGACGGCTACGTTGCCGATCAGGCGATCGGAGCCGCGTACGGTTTCGGCGGCAATGACGCCCAGGCCCTCAATGCGATCGTCGCCCATGTAGTACGAACGGCCGAGCAGCTGATAGCTGCCACAGATGGCAAGCAGTGTGCCGCCGTCCTCAACATAGGCCGCGACCTTGTCTTTTTGGGCGAGCAGCTCGTGTGCCACGGCTAGCTGGTCGCGGTCGGAGCCGCCACCCATCATGACGATATCGGCATCGGTGAGATCGAGTGACTCGCCCATACGGACCTCGTCCACGCGCACGGGAATGCCACGCCAGGCGCAGCGGCGCTCGAGCGCGATAACATTGCCGCCGTCGCCGTAGAGGTTAAGGGCATCGGGATACAGGTAGACGATGCGCAGCGGGCGCGAAAGCTCGACTGGAGCGATACCGACAGGAAGAGCGCTGCCGTCGGCACGGGCTACGGCGCGCCCGGCAACAGCGTCGGCGGTGGCGCCTTTCAGCCCGTCGAGCTCCTTGACCAGCGGCGGGAAGGCCGTGTAGTTGGCGACGGCGTAGAAGGTGTCATCGGCGGCCTCGTCTGCCACGGCGCCAATTGCCTGCGCGACGTCCGAGATAATCGTGGCATCGATGCCGGCGTACTTCAGACGTACCTGCATATCGTGCGCGCGCGTGCCGCCAGCAAAAGCGACAAGCCCCGTTGTGTCGGCGATGCGTTCGAAGTCGACGTCGTAGATCCACGATACATCGTGGCCATCGGCATCGTTGTCGTTCAGGAAAAAGGCGCAGAGCCTGCCACCTGCTGTTTTAATGGACTGGATTTGTCGATCGAAGCCTACGGGATTTTTGGCCAGATTGGCCTCGACGGTACGGCCGGCGATTTCCCAGCGGCCCATGCGTCCGCCGGCGGGGACGTAGGCATCGAGCGTGGGCTGTAGGTGAGCTGCGTCCACGCCCAGCTCGCGCGCCGCAAAGAAGGCGGCGGCAACGTTGTAGACCATATACAGGCCGTTGTAGCGTGTGGCGATGTGCACGGCAGCCGCGTCGGGCGTAGATCCAAACACCAGGTCAAAGCCGTAGCCGTCGCAGCCGAGCTCCACGCCCGTCACGCGACGGACAAGCCCAGGGCGGGCCCAGCCGCACGAGGGGCAATGGTATGCGCCAAGCTGTCCGTACTGCACATAGTCGTACTCCAACGGTGCGTTGCACTGTGAGCAAAAACGCGAGTCGCTAATGCGGTCGGACTCGGTGTTGGTGGCGCCGTCGATGCCAAAGGCGATGCTTGCATTGGGAACGCGCGCGGCGATTGCGGCACACAGCGGGTCGTCTGCGTTGTAGATGAGCGTTGTTGCCGGAGAGAGCTCCAACGCATGGGCGATGACGTCTTGGGTATGGTCGATCTCGCCGTAGCGGTCTAGCTGGTCGCGGAACAGGTTGAGCAGCACAAAGTACGTCGGCTTGAGCTTGGGCAGAACGCGTACGGTGTAGAGCTCGTCGCACTCAAAAACGCCCACGCGCTTGCCGCTGCTGGTGTGCTTAAGGCCGCCGCGGGCCTCGAGCAGAGCACCCACCACACCAGGCTCCATATTGTTGCCGGCGCGGTTGCATACCACGGTGGCGCCGCTGGCGGCAACGGCGTCGGCGATAAGGTTGGAGGTGGTGGTCTTGCCATTGGTGCCGGTGATCACCACGCTGCGGTCGACCAGGCTCGCGAGGTCGCTTAGCAGCTCGGGGTCGATCTTCATGGCGATGCGGCCGGGAAGCACGCCACCCTGGCGCTTGAGGACAGAGCGCAGTCCCCAGCGGGCGATATCGCTCGAGGTACAGGCGAGAGATGAGCGGAGGTTCATGAAATCGTTCCTAACGTAAACGACATGGTCGGGGCGATCGCGTCGCTAAAAGCCGTAGCGGCGCGCAAATTCCTGGGCAAGCTGCGATACATCTTCGCAGGCGTTGGCCCAGGGGGCAAAGTCGGGGGTGTCCGAGATAATGCCGTCGGCTTCCCAAACCGCCTGGTGCGAGAGGTCCCAGGGGTCGCGTGGCTCGGGTCGGCAGGGAAGGTACGGCGTCTGGTACATGGGGTTCAGCAAGAAGAACGCGCCGCCCTCGCAACGGTTAGCGAACTCACGCAGCGCGCGCGTCGCCGGACGCATCTTGTTTGTTTTGAACAGCAGAATCGTGCGGGCGAGCAGGTACCAGGGGGAGTTCTCGAGGGTATCGGCCCCCACCTGCTCCTCGAGCTGGTGAGCCAGGGCAAAAAAGCCGTCCTGGTCTTCCAAGCGGGCGAGGGCGAGCAACACGGTGCCGGCAGCTCGGGTGGGATAACCTTCTGCCTTAAGGACGCGGCGGGCGTAGTTGGCAGCAGCACGGTAACGAGCGCTCGCCATGCACAGCTGCGAGATGGCCTCGAGCGTGTGAAGCCAGCCAATAAGCGCCGGCTCGCTCACGGTAAGGTCTGCTGCGGTGACACCGTCGGCCAAAACATTATTGGCCCAGTAGTGCGGGGCCTCCATGTCGAACCCGGGCACGCTTTGTTGCAGGTAGTCGGCCGTACTCGTCTCGAGCTTCATCAAGTCGCCCAGGCAGGCATCAACGGGCGTGTCCGCCAGGATGATGGCGAGCAGCTGCGCATCGACGGCAAGTGCATCGACGCGGACGATCTTGAGCAGCTCATCGCGCATATCGTCGAACAGACGGTTGCGCGTCTGCTCAAACTCCTCGTCGCTGCCCATGTCCTCGATGCGGCGAAGCTCGTCAAGCAAATGACGATGAACGCCGGCATAGGACAGCAGCGCTTGGGCATGCTCGGTCTGCGCATACTTGTGGGGGTTTGCGCTGATGTCGTTATGGACAAGCTCGCGTGCTGCATCGGTGAGTTCGGGGTGCGACGCCAGATAGGTGCGCTCCAGATAAGCGGGGATGTAGACGCTCGGATCCATTAGAGGTCTCCTCCCTTAAACGGCAATCCCTGTTCGGCCGCGCGCAGGATTCGTTCGTCGATCTGAGAGCGCACGATGTCGTTGGTGGCGACCCAGGCGGCAAAGCTGGCGTTGTCGGGCGCGCCTAGGCCCTCCTGCAGCACCGGCGTCGCCTCGGACAGGGCAAGGACAAGCTCATCGGTGGAGCCCGGACCTACGTTGACGCGGGCATAGATGCCATCGGGAAACTCGGTTTGGAAGTAGAGTGCTTCGGCTGCGTGCGGGCATGAGCGCACCAGGATGCGCAGGTAGTGTTCGGCGCCCTCGTAATCCAGCTCGCGCCAGGCTGCGCTCATCAGTGCGATGAGCGTCCACGGGTCCAAGTCGCGCTCTGCGTCCTTGGGACGGCGGCGCAGCGGCGTGTTGGCAAGATAGGGTACGGAGTGGGCGGAACGAAAACGCTTGAGCTCCTCGGCAGGGTATTCGAGCTTTGCCATGGCAAGCATCGCGGTATGGCGGACGCCAGCGGGGTCGTTGGGCGCAAAGTCCAGGCTGCGATTCGCGGCATCCAGCGACATGCGGTAGCGGCCGCTAATGAGCGCGCGCGATGCCAAGGCGGCAAGCCAGCGCAGGTAGGGACGGCGGGTCAGGTCGCCTGCGGCCTCACGCTCGTAGGGGTCCTGTGCCGAGGCAATCTTGAGCGCCAGGTCGTGCTCCACCTCGTCGCACTTGGACACCAGATACTGTACGTATTCCTCGTTGGATTCGGCGGTGAGCGCCGTCAGCATGCGCTGGGCATCCCAGTTGGCCGGATCGAGCGCGGCTGCCTCACGGAGCATGTTCTCGGCTGCGGCTTCTTCTTGCTCTGCCTGGGCGTCGTCGGGGATAAAGGGGATGCGGTAGTCGACAGCCTCGACGACCTTGGCAATCAGATGCCCAGCTCGGTCGCGGTCGTGCACGATGAGCGGCGCGGGGTTACGGGTGAATTGTTCCATCAGACGCTCGACGGCGGGGCCGTCGGTGAGTGGAATATTGTCGCGGCGCAAGGCCTCAAGAACGAGGCGATGGCAATCCTCTTGAATGGGGTCGAATGCCATGGGGCCTCCTTTGCTGCGGTTAGGGTTCAAATCATCTCTATATAAGGTTCTAGTTTACCCGCATGTGGCACACCGGGGGTGCCGCACTTGGACTTGCACCTTTGCACCACGAAGACGGATGTCGCACAAATGTCGGCACCTCGGTTGCGCGGGTGGTATCACAGTGCCGTAAACGGTCGATTTTTGGCGGCGAACGGGGCACATTTTGGAGGGGCACAGTCCTGCCCGGGATATGTGGTCAACCCTGATAAAACGTTTGCCCAGCTTGGGAGTATGAATGCCCCACAAGGGTCTTCAGGGATAGAAAAAACGTTTCATCATTATCGGCTTTAGGTGAATAACTGACCAACCAGAACGGTAAAATAGTGTTTGTCTGAGCGTTGAGGCGTTAAGACATCGCGCATTGTCATCGCCGGCAACGCGCAAAACGGTCCTAACGGAGCCAATCGGGTGCTCCGTTATATACGCAAGTCTAAGAGGGGCTTGTTTAGGAGGCACAGTATGGGACGTTTTACCAATCCTCGCGATCTGTACTTTGGTGAGGGCGCTCGCCACGAGGTGAAGAACCTCAAGGGCAAGAAGGCTATCATCGTTTCTGGCGGCAGCTCTATGCGCCGCGGCGGATTCCTGCAGGACGTCGAGAACGACCTTAAGGAAGGCGGTTTCGAGGTCAAGCTGTTCGAGGGCGTCGAGTCCGACCCGTCCATCGAGACGGTCATGAAGGGCGCCGAGGCCATGCGCGAGTTCGAGCCCGACTGGATTATCGCCATCGGCGGCGGCTCGCCCATCGATGCCGCTAAGGCCATGTGGGTCTTCTACGAGTATCCCGAGGAGTCCTTCGATAACATTATCCAGCCGTTCAGCTTCCCCGAGCTGCGTCAGAAGGCTCATTTCTGCGCCATCTCCTCTACCTCCGGCACCGCTACCGAGGTCACCGCGTTCTCCGTCATTACCGACTACGCCAAGGGCATCAAGTACCCGCTGGCCGACTTCAACATCACCCCTGATGTCGCCATCGTCGACCCCGAGCTCACCTACACCATGCCCGCCAAGCTGTGCGCTCACACCGGCATGGATGCTCTGACCCACTGCATGGAGGCTTACGTTTCCACTTGTGCTTCTATGTTCACCGACGCCAACGCTCTGCACGGCATCCGCGAGATCGTCGAGTGGCTGCCCAAGTCCTATGCTGGCGACCATGAAGCCCGTCAGCACATGCACGAGGCTCAGTGCATCGCCGGTATCGCCTTCTCCTCGGGCCTGCTCGGCATCGTTCACTCCATGGCTCACAAGACCGGTGCTGCCTTCGAGAACGGCCACATCATCCACGGTGCTGCTAACGCTATGTACCTGGGCAAGGTCATCCAGTGGAACTCCAAGGACCCGCGTGCTGCCGAGCGTTACGCTTACGTGGCCAAGGAGATCCTGCACCTTCCCGGCGAGACCAACGAGGAGCTCATCGCTGCGCTCGTCCAGAAGATTCGCGACCTCAACGACCAGCTCAACATTCCGCAGTCCATCAAGGATTACGCGAATGGTGGCGTGAAGGTCGACGCCGAGAACCCGCAGATGGTTTCCGAGGAGGAGTTCCTCGCCAAGCTGCCCGAGATCGCCGCGAACGCCGAGCAGGACGCCTGCACGCCCGAGAACCCGCGTGAGACCAAGGCTGCCGACTTCGAGAAGATTCTCAAGGCCTGCTACTACGACACCGACATCGATTTCTAATCGACTCTTGTTATCGTAACGAGGGGCTCCGCACGTATCTGTACGGAGCCCCTTTCTTTTTTCTTTTAGAGAATGGGATAGTTATGGCTGCAATTTTCAATAGCCCCAGCAAGTACATCCAGGGTCCGGACGAGCTCGCCAAGCTCGGCTCCTATGTCGAGCCGCTTGGCGCTAAGGCCCTCGTCATCGTGACGCCTTCGGGCAAGAAGCGCGTCGGTGCCAAGATCGAGGGCGGCTTTGCCGAGGCTAAGGCCGAGCTGCTGTTTGAGGACTTTAACGGCGAGTGCTCCAAGGGCGAGGTCGATCGCCTGGTTGCGCTCGCTCGCGACAACGGTTGCGACATCATCGTCGGCGTCGGTGGCGGCAAGATCCTCGACACCGCGAAGGCCGTCGCCTATTACCTGGAGTCCCCGGTTATCATTTGTCCCACCATTGCTTCGACCGACGCCCCGTGTTCGGCGCTTTCGGTGCTCTATACCGATGACGGCCAGTTCGATAAGTACCTGTTCCTTAAGGCAAACCCCAATATCGTCCTTATGGATACGACGGTTATCGCGGCGAGCCCGGTGCGCCTGACGGTTTCCGGTATGGGCGATGCGCTCGCAACCTACTTTGAGGCCCAGGCGACGCACGATGCCGACGGCGGCACCTGCGCCGGTGGCAAGGGCGGCATGGCCGGCCTGGCGCTCGCCAAGCTCTGCTACGAGACGCTTATGGCCGATGGCGTGAAGGCCAAGGTCGCGCTGGAGAAGGGTGCGCTCACGCCTGCCGTCGAGCACATCATTGAGGCCAACACGCTGCTTTCGGGCATTGGCTTTGAGAGCTCGGGCCTCGCTGCTGCTCATGCCATCCACAATGGCCTGACGATGCTGCCCGAGTGCCACAGCATGTATCACGGCGAGAAGGTCGCCTTTGGCACTATCGTCCAGCTGGTACTCGAGGATGCTCCGACTGAGAAGCTTGAGGAAGTCTTGGGCTTCTGCATTGAGCTGGGCCTGCCGGTCACGATGAAGGAGCTGGGCGTTGCCGAGCTTACGCGCGAGCAGGCCATGATTGTTGCCGAGGCCGCGTGCGCGCCCGATGACACCATGTGCAACATGCCGTTTGAGGTGACGCCCGAGATGGTCGCAAACGCCATCCTGGGTGCCGACGCGCTGGGCCACTACTATCTCATGGATGAGTAAATCAAGCTAAGGAAGGGGCAAAGCCGGCAGACGGCTTTGCCCCTTTTTGCTATGGTGCAAAGGGGTCAGGTTGCTTTGCACCAATTGTTGTTGATGAAAGGGCGGATTCTCGTATGGCGCTTCCCATGGTTTATGGCGGTCCCGGACGATATGTTCAGGGGCCGGGTGAGCTCTCGCGTCAGGGCAGGTATTTGTCATGGTTGGGCTGCGCTGCCTATGTCTTGTTTGACCAGGGCACCGAGGATCGGCTGTGCAGGCAGATCGTCGATGGATTTCTGGATGAAGATCTAAGCGAGCCGTTCTTTAAGATTTACAACGGTCCGTGTACGGAAGAGGCCGTTGTTGAAATGGCTAAGGAAGCCCGGGCTGAGTATTGCGACATGGTGGTGGGTATTGGCGGCGGCAAGATGCTCGATATCGCCAAGGCCGTTGCGTTTTATGCCGAGTTGCCGTTGTGCGTATGCCCCACGGCGGCTTCGATGGACGGTCCGTGCAGCGCGATTTCGGTGTTGTATCACGAGGATGGGTCGTTCGACCGCTACCTGATGCTCGAGAAGAATCCAGACCTGGTCGTGGTCGATACCAACGTGGTCGCGGCGGCCCCGCTGCGTATGACGGTCGCTGGCATGGGCGATGCGCTGGCAACGTACTTCGAGGCGCGTTCGTGCGCCGCGGCGCACGGCGTCAACGAACACGGTGGCGCGCCGGGGCACTTGGCTTTGGTTGCGGCTCGTGCCTGCTATGACACACTCATGGAGTGCGGTGTCGCTGCCAAGCGCGATCTCAAAAAGGGCCGTATATCGCCGGCGGTTGAGCGCCTGATCGAGTGCAATATTCTGCTCTCGGGTGTTGGCTTTGAGAGCGGTGGCCTAGCGCTTGCCCATGCCATCGCCAACGGCCTGACAATTCTGCCCGAGTGCAAGGCCATGCACGGTGAGGCCGTGGCATTTGGCCTGGTGGTCCAGCTGCGCCTAGAGCGTGCGCCCGAGCTTGATCAAGTGCTCGAGTTTTGCCAGCGCGTCGGTCTGCCGACGACGCTCGAGGAGCTGGGTCTTGGCGAGATTTCCGATGCCGATCTGATGAGCGTTGCAGATGCGGCCTTTAGAAACGAACGCAATATGGCCAACGAGCAAGCCAAGGTGACCAAACAAAAGCTCGTGCAGCTCATGTGCGAGGCATAGTTTGGCTCTTGATCGGCCTTGTGCGATCGAGGCGGCGATAGGCCATGGACTATTTGCCGCAAAGATGAGCCGCGTGTAATTTGCCCGAGGCGTGGGCCGATAGCGTATCATTATCTCTTGCTTGTTTGCACTGCTCAGGGAGGGGCCGCGCATGGCGCAGGAACACGATCTGTTTGATGACATTATCGAGATCAGCAAGGGTTTCGACTTTCTTAAAAACCCGCTTGGCGGCGTGACCGATGCGCTCGATCCGTCGGCGCCGCAGTGGAACCCTGCCGACTACAAGGAGCGCCCGCGCGGCAACACCATTCCGTGCCTGACCTGCAAAAACGAAAAGAGCGGCTGCACCGCGTGCATGGACGTGTGCCCGGTCAACGCTATCGAGGTCGAGGAAGACTCCATCGAGATTCTCGACTCCTGTCGCAAGTGCGGCCTGTGTGCCGCTGCCTGTCCGACCGAGGCAATCATCTCGCCGCGTCTGGCGCCCAAAAACCTGTATGACGATATCGTCTCTGCTGCTACGAGCCACGAGACCGCCTACGTCACCTGTACGCGCGCCCTCAAGCGCATGCCGCGCGAGAACGAGGTCGTCGTTGCCTGCGTGGGCGATATTACGGCCGAGACCTGGTTCTCGGTACTGGCCGATTATCCCAACGTGAGCGTCTACCTGCCGTTGGGCGTGTGCGATAAGTGCCGCAACACCGGTGGCGAGGATATTCTGGGCGAGGCGATTGCGAAGGCCGAGGAGTGGTCCGGCACGGGTATGGGCTTGGAGGTCGACCCCAAGAGCCTCAAGTGCCATAAGCTTCGCGAGTACGAACGCAAGGAGTACATGGAAAAGATTGCCCGCACCACGGGCCTGACGGTGACCAAGCTTAATCCGGCGACGGCGGCGCTGGCCTCGGTGACGCAAAAGCTCAAGGCCCATCGCCATCAGATTACCCAGCTGGAGCGCACGCTCAACACCATGTGCGGCACCACGACGACCAAGCGTCGCCGTTCGCTCACGCACGGGCGGCAGCTGGTGCTCTCGACGCTGCAAAACCACCCCGAGCTTGCCCAGAACATGCAGGTGAGCACGCCGGAGTGCGATTTTGACAAGTGTACGTCGTGCGGCGAGTGCGTCAACGTGTGCCCCACGTTTGCCTGCGATCTGGTGGGAAGCGGCCGCTTTGCGTTGGAGTCCACGTATTGTTTAGGCTGCGGCGCCTGTGTCAAGGTTTGTCCCGAGCATGCGCTCAAGCTTGTTGAGCACGACGCGTCCAATCTGGTCGTCGTCGATCCCGAAGCCGAGGAAAAGGCCGCCCAGAAGGCGAAGGCTCACGAAGAAGCTGAGAAGGTCAAGGCCGAAGCAAAGGCCAAGCTCGACAAGATGCTCGATCAGGTGGAGAAGCTCGCGGACTAGTCAGCGAGCTCTATCTCTGCTTCATTTGCGCCGCCGCGGTGTCCGGATTCGCCCGGATGCTGCGGCGGCGCTATACTTATACGGTTTGAAGTACCTGTACCAAAAGGAGCTGTCGTGTCCCTTTCCATCGGTATCGTGGGCCTGCCCAACGTGGGCAAGTCGACGCTGTTCACCGCGCTTACCAAAAAGACCGGCCTTGCCGCCAACTACCCGTTTGCCACGATCGACCCCAACGTGGGTATCGTCGACGTGCCCGATAGCCGCTTGCAAAAGCTTGCCGACATCGTTAACCCGGGTCGCATTGTGCCGGCGACGGTCGAGTTCGTCGACATCGCAGGTCTGGTGAAGGGCGCTAACGAGGGCGAGGGCCTGGGCAACCAGTTCCTGGCCAACATTCGCGAGACCGACGCCATCTGCGAGGTCGTGCGCTACTTTAAGGACCCCAACGTCATGCGTGAGGTGGGCCGCACGGGCGAGTTCGTCGATCCCGCCGGCGATGCCGACACCATCATGACCGAGCTCATCCTGGCCGACATGGGCACGCTCGAGAAGCAGCTGCCTAAGCTCGAGAAGGAGGCCAAGCGCGACAAGGAGCTCATGCCCAAGTTCGAGGTTGCCAAGCGCCTGCTTGCCTGGCTCAACGAGGGCAAGCGCGCCGCATCCATGGAGATGACCGACGAGGAGCGTGCCGCCGCCAAGGGGCTGTTCCTGCTCACCATGAAGCCCATCCTGTATGTGGCCAACGTGGACGAGGATATGCTCAACGACGATCTGGCGCCCATCGATGGTGTCAAGCCGCTGCCCATCTGCGCCAAGATCGAGGCAGAGCTTTCCGAGCTCGATCCCGAGGACGCCGCCGACTACCTGGAGAGCCTGGGCCTGGAGCAGCCCGGCCTGGACGTGCTCGCTCAGGCTGCCTACAAGCTGCTCGGCCTGCAGTCGTTCTTTACGGCCGGCGAGATGGAGGTCAAGGCCTGGACGGTTCGTCAGGGCGCGACCGCCCCGCAGGCCGCCGGCGTCATCCACACCGATTTTGAGCGCGGCTTTATTAAGGCCGAGGTCATTGGCTACGACGACTACATCGAGCTCGGCGGCGAGCAGGGCGCCAAGGCCGCCGGCAAGTTGCGTATTGAGGGCAAGGACTATGTCATGGCCGATGGCGACGTCGTGCACTTCCGCTTTAACGTGTAAGGACGACGCATATGTTCAAATATGGCAAAAAAGCTGGCTACATGGGTATTGCGCTGCTCGTACTTGCGGTGATTCCGCTGGTGGTCGCAGCGTGTGTTATCCCCAACATTGGCCCCGAGGTGGCAACGAAGTTTAACGCCGCCGGCGAGGTGACGCGCTGGGGTAAGAGCTACGAGCTGCTGGCACTGCCGGTACTCAATCTGCTGCTGAGCGTGGCGACGTACTTTACGGCGGGACGCCAAGCCAAGAACAATGACGACTCCGCCGCCATGGCGCGCATCGTGTGCGAGCGCTACCTGCGCAACGGTTGCATCACGGGTGTGTTCCTCAACGTGATCAACGTTTACTTTATGTACTCGGCGATTACCGGAACGGGCTTTGGCTTTGGTTTCTAGCTTGTCCTTTTAGGCAACGAGTCTGCACACATATTCGATAGCTGCTGCGAGGCCGCCGCTCGATCGTGGTTTAAAGACCATGTCGGCGGCGGCCTCGTTTTCGTATCCGGCGCCGCGAAGGGCGAGTGCGATACCGGCTTCCAGGAGAAGGGGCAGACCGCGTTGGCTGGTTGCGATCACGGCAGCCTGATTGAGCGAGCAGCTGTGCGCCTGGCATTGGATAGCAAGTTCACCTTGCGCCGGGCAAGGGACCAGAACGGCGGCGACGCGACTTGATAGCAATGCAAATGCTGTGCGCTCATCGGGCGAAAGGCATTCTGATTCAACGACGACGAGCTTGGGCGGCGCGCTGTTTGTGCGAGGCGTGGCTCGGTACATGCGGACCGAAGAACCCGACATAGAAAACTCCTGTGTATTCGGCAAAACGTAAACTATAGTTTACGTTTATGTTCGGCTCCATTTCAAACTCGGCTGCATGGACGAACGTGCGAAACAGATTCTTGGTAGGCGGGTCGAAGAGACACGCAGAGACCTTGGTATCTCCAAGGTTGATTTTTGTGTGGCGACAGGAATCAGCCGACCCTACCTCGACCGAATCGAAGATGGGACGGCAAATTTCACGCTCAAGGTTCTATTTAAGATCGCGCCCGCACTCGGCATGACGGTATCTGAGCTTCTCGAGGGTATCGAATAGGGCGTTCCCCCGCTGTATTTGACGCTCTTTGGGCGGGTCCCCCCTGGTTGCGATGTGCAAAATCGCGAGTATTCAGCACCAGTTCGGCCGTAGATGGTAGCTCGAGCGGCTGGCTTTGCCTTTTTGACAGTAGATAATCCACACGTTAAATAAAAATGAGGAATAAATATTTACTAGACGGACCCTTCGTCCTAAAAGTTCGTCTAACAATCGGCCGATTCTATGCCTCCGGAGGAGAAATTGCAGAATACTCCGATTTTTGCACGGCCTGAGGGGGGCCACCTGTCGTTTAAGGCTGCGATAAGTGGAGCTGCCTTAGGGATTACGCCATCGGGATGCGGTCGTGGTTGACTTGGCTGTAGAACAGGCGCTGAATCTCGGCGGCATCGCGTGACTGGCCGAGTGCCCACATGGTCTTGGCCACGAGCGTCTCGGTGGTCATGTCGTCGCCGCGCAGAATACCCGGATGATCGGCGTAAGCGCGGCCGACCTCATAAACGCCCAGATCGAGGCCCTCTTCGGGGACCTGCGTGGTCATAACGACGGTGCGGCCCGAATCGACCCAGCGAAAAATTGCCTCTTGGAACGACCCGCCCGACTCACCAAACTCGGGGATACCGCCAATGCCAAAGGTCTCCAGAATCACGGCGTCGTAGCTATCGGCAAGGGCGTCGAGGATGCCCGGGTTTACGCCGGGCGTAAGCTTGAGTACAAATACGCGCGGGTCGATGCTGTCGTAGAAACGCACCGGGTTTTCGCCCTGATGCGTGCCGTGAAGCCCGTTGCGCACAATGCGGTCGTTGCGGATATAGGCGATGGGCG
This sequence comes from Collinsella aerofaciens, assembly GCF_040910325.1. Taxonomy (GTDB): domain Bacteria; phylum Actinomycetota; class Coriobacteriia; order Coriobacteriales; family Coriobacteriaceae; genus Collinsella; species Collinsella aerofaciens_BL. The sequence goes on from NZ_JBDGAV010000007.1 coordinate 13,248, forward strand.
GATAGTTGACGCTAATGAACGCGTTAAAGCTCATGGTGCGCTGCTTGCGGGCGCGCGTGCCGGCAATGGTGACGCCGCCAAACACGATCGAAACGTCGTGCGAGTGCTCGTCGAGCGCATAGAGCAGGCTCTGGTACAGATTGAGCTTGGCATCGGTAAAGGGGTTGCCCATGGGCTTTTGCGAGCCGGTGAGCACGATGGGCTTGGGGCTGTCTTGAATCAGGTAGGAAAGCGCTGCTGCGGTGTAGCTCATGGTGTCGGTGCCGTGCAGAATCACGAAGCCGTCGTGGTCGGCATAACCCTCGACGATGACATCGCGGATGCGCATCCAGTCGCTCGGGCGCATATTGGTGCTGTCGATATTCATGGGCTGCACGACGTCGAGCTCGCAGAGGCCCGAGATCTCGGGGACGCTCTGGGCGAGCTCCTCACCGGTCAGGGCGGGGGAGAGGCCGTTGCTGTCCTCGGTCGATGCGATGGTGCCGCCCGTGGCGATGAGAAGGATGCGCTTCATGCTGGTATTCCTATCGTATTTGCCGCCGCAGAGGCGGAGTCGTTCGGCAGTATTGTGGCACAGGGCGTCCAATGTTCAAACGTATTACATCATCTGTAACGTTTGAAAACACTTCAATTGCCGTCAAATAGGGGCCCAGGTCGTGCGTTTGCCGTGCGCTGATGGCTGCGAGGGGCGAGAAACCCCATATAACGTGTACACTATGAAGGCTATTTTCGTTCATTCACGCGGGTGGGCACCGGCTCCCCGCCAACAAGAGGGGGAACCATGGATCAAAAGGCTTCCGCAAAGGTCCTCGTACTCGACTTTGGTGCGCAGTACGGTCAGCTCATTGCCCGTCGCGTCCGCGACCTCAACGTGTATTCCGAGATTGTCCCCTGCGACATCTCGGCCGACGAGATTCGCGAGATGAACGCCTCTGCGCTCATCCTTTCCGGCGGTCCGGCTTCCGTGTACGCCGAGGACGCTCCGTCCATCGATCCTGCCATCTTTGACCTGGGCCTTCCCGTCCTGGGCTTTTGCTACGGCCATCAGATCACGGCCGTGACGCTCGGCGGCAAGGTCGGCCACTCCGAGGTGGGCGAGTACGGCCGCGCCACTATCACGCGCACGGCCGGCGCCAAGCTCTTTAACTCCACGCCCATGGAGCAGACCGTGTGGATGAGCCACCGCGACGCCGTGTCCGAGGTGCCCGAGGGCTTTACCGTTACCGCCAGCACCGACGTGTGCCCGGTTGCTGCCATGGAGTGCGTCGAGCGCAAGATCTTCACCACGCAGTTCCACCCCGAGGTCAAGCACTCCGAGTATGGTCAGCAGCTGCTGAGCAACTTCCTGTTTGAGATCTGCGGCCTGGAGCCCAACTGGAGCATGGACAACCTGGTCGAGACCATGACGGCTGAGTTCCGCGAGAAGGTCGGCAACGACCGCGTGATTCTGGCCCTGTCCGGCGGCGTCGACTCCTCCGTCGTGGCTGCGCTGGGCGCCCGCGCCGTGGGCAAGCAGATGACCTGCGTGTTCATCAACCACGGCCTGCTGCGCAAGGGCGAGCCCGAGCAGGTGGAGGAGGTCTTCACCAAGCAGTTTGACGTCGACTTTATCCACGTCCACGCCGAGGACCGCTATGCCGAGCTTCTGGCCGGCGTGACCGAGCCCGAGGAGAAGCGCCGCATCATCGGTACGCAGTTCTGGAAAGAGTTCTTCGCCGTGGCGCAGCAGCTCGAGACCGATGGCAAACCGGTCAAGTACCTGGCTCAGGGCACCATCTACCCCGACATCATCGAGTCCGGCGCTCGCAAGACGGGTGGCAAGACGGCCACCATCAAGAGCCATCACAACCTGATCCCGTTCCCCGAGGGCGTGCACTTCGACCTTATTGAACCGCTCGACCACTTCTTTAAGGACGAGGTCCGCGCGCTTGGTCTGGCACTGGGCCTGCCGGGTCACATCGTGTTCCGCCAGCCCTTCCCGGGCCCGGGTCTTGCCATCCGCATCATCGGTGCGGTCGACAAGGAGAAGCTCGAGATCCTCAAGAACGCCGACGCCATCGTGCGCGAGGAGCTCGACGCCTACAACCAGCGTCTGTTTGAGCAGACCGGCGAGCGCAACTCCGAGCACAGCTGCTGGCAGTATTTCGCGGTCCTGCCTGACATCAAGTCCGTTGGCGTTATGGGCGACGAGCGCACTTATCAGCGCCCGATCATTCTGCGTGCCGTCGAGTCCAGCGATGCTATGACCGCCGACTGGGCCAAGCTGCCCTACGACGTGCTGGCCCGCATCTCTGGCCGCATCGTTGCCGAGGTCCCCGGCGCCAACCGCGTGTGCTACGACATCACGTCCAAGCCGCCCGCGACGATCGAGTGGGAGTAGGCTGACAGGGTTCTGACCTGCACTTTTGAGTGCCGCACTGTGCTCCTGAGTTTCGTTTCGTACGAGAGTTACGGCAAAACCACCAGCGACATTGGTGAGTAAACTCGATTATCGAGCCTCCGTTCCCATGTTGGAACGGAGGCTTTTTCTTTGCCTTTTTACTCTCTTTCACCTGCGATTTCGCGATTTACTCTCCGTATTTCAAGACGGCAAGGCACGGAGCGGTATTCGGAGGAATGGGAGTAAGGATTCATCCCGAGTGAGTAGACGCGCTATTTTTGTCCCCGAGGGCGAAACAGGGCCGTTTCGGGGCCCGTGAAACTCAGATCGAACTCAATGGGCATTTTTGCGGTCTCCGTACGGCGTTTCCCCAGGTGGTTAATGGGGAGTAAAGAATCTCGCTGCTAAGAAAGCGACGTTCAGCGCTCTGCGGTCAAGGCTATGACCACCTGAGGGGTGCCGGCGGTGGGGTTCTCGGGAGCGGCGGTGATCGACTCTTTGTTCACCGAGGTGGGCTTGACGAGCTACGCCTACTGGTTCACTGGCTTCTCCGCCATGACCGAGGTGGCGGGCTTCGAGCGCCTTTTGGGCATAGCGGACGCCATGCAGGCGTTTACGAGCTAAGGGCAGCTGGAGGGCATCTGCGCTGTGGGCCTCGACGCAGCGGCATGAAGAAGGCGGGCTCGGTGCCCTACTCGTATAGCCGCCTGGTGAGCGGCGCGGGCAGGTTCGTGCCGGTGGGACCTCAGGCGCTTCTGAGTTGGAAAGGACCGCGGGGCATGTTGATCGCCCGGCCAAAGACAGCCGCACGTGGCCCGTGGGCGAACTGTTCGACAACGGCAGTTCGCTTTCAGGCTCGGGCGTCATCCGCGCGGGTGAGAGGTTGTGGCGGACGCGTTCTTCGTGCGCAACTCGAAAGTCGTGCGCACAGTGGTAACCAAGGGCAGTGTGGCGTGCGGTGCTGAGGAGTGCACGAACTTCTGGGTCTGCAGTTGCTCGGTGCTTACCCGCGTGGATGGCATGAACTCACTCTGGGGCGTGGTGAAGATACAGCGTGCGTCTAACCCGTGCACGGCTTTTGAGCCGATTGACCTGCATGGGCTCAAGGCGTCCGCGCCGGGGATCGCGACGTATGCTTTGGCGCGCTCGAAGCTAAAGACGATTCTGATGGACCCAGACTGGTTGCTGTGGGGAACTCAGATATTTGACGGTGGAGCGGGATGGGGAGCCCCCACGTCCCTTGTGGAGGCGCGAGGGCTTAACGAGTTCAAAAATTCTTTGCCGTTAGAGGTAGCTGCGCAGCCAATCGGGCATGCTAGAATCGTCGATGGACCACGAATCTTCCTCGTGTTCGCTTTCCTCCCAGTTACTTTCGTCACCATCGAAGAACTTGTGCCTGTTGCACTTGTACTTGACTACGGTGTCGCCTTCGCGACGGTACTCGTTCCAGTAGTAGTTTTGCTTTCCATACCCGTCCCATTCTTGCGTTTTGTAGATGACCATGGTGGTACCTTTCGTTTATGCGCACATTTGCGTGATGAGCATGACCTGGCCGATGGCGTGCAAGACGCGGACTACTACCGCACATGCTAGCAGCGCCATGAACAGGCGGGGCATCCGCTTCTCCTCGCGGCTGTTCTCGTCACCGAAAAGGCCTGTGAGGGTCTTCTTTTCGATTGCTGCCTGGCTGTGCCCCATTCGTCGCTCCGTTTCTCTTGCGATTATTGAGTGCTTCCAGGGGGTTATGCCGCTCGGCAGTAGAGTCTCGTCTGGGGCCTTACGATGGTCTGGCCTTCGGCGAGGTCGACCCCGAGGGCAGCCGCGTACGAGACCGCGTCCGGCGAGGCGTACCGGTTTTCGGGCAGCTTGCGGAGAAACCAGTCGACGTTCACGACCTTCGGCTCTGTGACGACCGTCTCCACGGCGGGCGGAACGGCTGCCTGGGCAACCACCTTGGCTGTTCCGTCGGCGATGGCCTTTGCGCCCTTTGCCGCCGATGCGGGCGACATCGCAGACAGGTCGAGCTTGCTGCTCACGAGCAGGGCGATGCCGATTCCGACGGCTGCGGCGGCTATGCCCGTCACCATTCTGGTGGCGATCTTTTTCTTCGGGTGGCTCTTTTCGGCAGCAGAGGCGTCGACCTCTCTGACATCATCGATTGCCCGGTCGTCATTCCTGGTCTTGTTGTGCTTGCCTTCCTTCATCTTCCTTCTCCTTCCAATTGCTTATCGCATAATGTGTCATTGCCTTATTTATGAAATCAAACGCACCTTGTCCGATTCCTATTTCCAAAAAGAGCTCTAGATACTGGTCTTCAAGCAGCTTGTTCCATAGGAGCCAGGCAAACATCTCGGCGTGCTCCTTCGCCTCATCTGGCGTTTGCCTACCCGTCAGCTGCAATAAATTGCCGAGCACCTGCTGTATCAGCGGTGAATCGGGGGCTAAGACTTCCTCGGCGCTTGCGGAATCGATGCTCGCGAAATTGCGTTCCAGCTTTTCTTCGACAGCCGCGTTGTTTTCGATAAGCCTCAGGCTTGACAGGTCGGGTGCATCAAGAAGCGCGTTACAGAAATCCTCGGAGCCTATTCCCAGCTTTTCTTGAAATGTCGATTCGAATTCCGAATCGTCTATCGGACAGCCTAAGTCGATGAGAAGGGCCTTCGTCGAGTCGACCAACGCTTCCGCCAGGCGCTTCCGCAGAAGTGCTTGGACCGCCTCCTTCGGGTTTCGCCCATGGGATGCCCTGTTGAGCTCCTTGCAGAACTTGAGCTGCCTGTCCAACTCTTGGCGCTTCGCAGTTAGTTCCTCCAGCTGTCTTTCGGTTATTTCCTCGAACGGCTGCTCGGCGCTTTCCATCTCATCAAAGGCCCTCTTGATGGAGGTCAGGCTATAGCCCATTTTCTGGTATTGACCTACGAGGGCAACTTTCAGTACATCCTCCTCATCGAAGAAACGCCTGCCTTGTCTGCTGTCCTCGGGGCAAAAGATGAAGTAACGTGAATCGTGTTTGTCGCATATCTGTTGGATGTTGTCCCTTTTAACGCCAGTCATCCTTGATACGTCTTTTATTCGCCACATGGTCTTACCTCCTTGAATGGAGAATAAGGTATGCCCAAACTGTCATCCTATTAGACAGTTCAAAAAATCAAATAAATAGTTCTTTGCTTTTCAACTGCCGCCCTATTTGTGACCATCCGAGAAGATGTACGGCAGCAAGGGCCGCGTCTTGTTCGGGAGGTTTCGCATGGAGTCGATCGTGGTGGCGCTCATAGGCGGGCGATGACGCTCGTTGGGGGTGGTTCTCCCCATCTCGCGAAGTTGCGCCGTGATGGAGGTGAAGAACGACGAGTTGACGAAGCGTGTCAAGAAGCACAACTGCCTAGTTGCGCGCACCTATCGCCTGGAGCAGAACGTGGCCGTGATCCGTCGCGACGTGGAGTCGCTCGATGAGAAGATGGGCGATGAACGAGTTTCTGACGAGCAACACCTGGGACTGACGCCTACTGCACTCCCGTGGTGCCAGGGGTGTTTGATGAATATCGTCATTGTGCATTACACGGCGACGAGTGCGAGCGCACGCAACAACCTGCTGTACTTTTCGCGATTCGCCGCGGGCGCATAGGCACACTACTTCATCTATAAGGAGATCTTGATGCGGCCGCCCGTTCACGAGCGCGAGATTAGCCCGTCCATGGGTTCGATATCTTCGCCGTGGGACAACGCGGCCACGAAGTCGCTCATGGGACTGGTCAAATCGCAGTGCGTGCACGCGCGGGCCTACGAGCCGCGGGGAGAAGCCACGCCAGGTTTGTTCAAGCATATCGAGTCCGTACGCAATCGCGCGAGGGTGCACACGGCGCTGGGGGATTAGGGCCCCGTGGAATTCGGGGAGGCCAACTGGCCGGAGGACGAAGACCGCCCGAAGGCGGCATAGAAGGTGTCAATGGAATCGTGAGGAGATTCAAATTCGCGACGTGAGCAACGCTAATCGTTCCGTGAACGCCCTTCACTCCAAGTTCTATGTATGTCCAGTGTGCGGCAACGTGCTCTCCGTCACAGGAGGGGCTGTCGTCTCGCGCTGAGGGATCGTGCTGCCGCCGCTTGAGGCCGAGCCGGCCGAGGGGAAGCACGCCATAGACGTATAATTCGTGGAGGACGAGCTGCATGTGTCGCTGGCGCACCCTATGTCGAAAGAGCACTACGTGTCGTTCATCGTCGCCGTCTCGCCTGACCGGATGCAGGTCGTCAAGCTCTACCCGGAGGGCGACGCTGCGGCAAGGTTCGGGAGGTCTAGGGTGCTCGATGCGTGCGTCTATTGCAACTGGCACGAGCTATAGTGCTATCCCGTTTGTCCAATGTGCTAGTCTGGGACCAATCTCGAGGCTCAAGAAGGAGATTCGATCGCTCTCCTGCGAGAAGACTCACCGAGTGGGAGTAAACCGACATCTAACGTTCGCGAGCCCCTGAACTGCACTAACGGGTCGGAGTTTTCGCTTGACAACCTTTGGGCAACCTTTGTGATTTCATGTCCCGTGAGATATCCATGCTTGCATTGTTGCAAATACCGCCACAATGCAAGCATGAGATGGTCGAAACCAAGTTCATATATTCATGTGCGAACGGGGGGACGTAGCCCTGTTCATACCAGGACCCATGTCGGCGCCGGTCAATGTCCACGATGCTTCTGCTTGCGCTTCAACTTCCGCTGCTCGAAGCGCGCCTCCGCCTCATCCGTGCGACGCTGATTCCTTGCTTGAGCCGACTCCCGCTTCATCGCTTCCCGCTGTGCCGCGAGCGCCTGCTACGCCTTGGTGCTCACTGCGGGCCGCTTAAGTGCTTTCGCCGCCTCGCGGGCGCGCCGCTTGGGGTTCTTCGCGGGCTTGCTTGTTTCAGTGGCCTTGTCGCCGAAGAACGAGAGCTTCTCCCATTCGCTTGTAACGAATCGCAGGATCTCCTCATCGGACGGCTCCGCGCCGAAGACGATGCGGGCGACGCCGTACTTTCCGCCCTCGACGTGCTCCGCCAGCCCGACCCAGAATTGACCGTCGTGATATACGGTCAGGGTGGACGACACGCTGATCTGCATGGTTGGTTCCTCCTTTATGTAGATGACCATGCAGAGAAGGGACAACCAAGGAGGCAGGTTACTGATGCGGACTCCCGCACGCCCACGACTACCCGACGGGGACTGTGTTTTCATCTCTGATGCCCGCATTGTAGCACGCGCGGATGCGCCCTTCATCGCTGCCGACATGACGTGGCTGGGATTCGTTCCTCGACACATCCTTTTGTATATTGCCTTCCCGGTTTCGAAACTTTAAATCAATTCGAGTTTCGAAACCGGGAAGGAGAGCGTATGTGAGAGGCGATATGAGCATCAACTTGATGCTTGAGGGGGAGCTCGCGTCGCTTCTGCCCATCGGGGACGTGTTCCCGAAGGTCCTCATCTCCCGCATAGGGCATGAGACCTGTACCCGGGAAGGCGTACTCGTGCTGGACCTCGCGCGGTGCTGCTCGGTGAGCAGGGGTTCTGAACACTGCGTAGGGATATAGCGCGACAGGGGGTGCAGCACCGTTTGCGCCTTGTCTAGAGAGCACGAACGAGAGATGTGGTCTGCGGACGACTGAATAGCTTCATCTGTTTTGGTTACAACGAAATGTGTGCCGCGCGCCTGCGGCATGAAGGAGGGAGATTTCTATGAATATCGTTGTATTGAGTGGTAGCCCGCGCAAGGGTGCCAATACCGACACCATGGTCGAGGCCTTTGCCGAGACCGCGCGCGAGGCCGGCCATACGGTCGAGGTCATCCGCGTTGCCGGCAAAAAGATTGCTGGTTGTCTGGGATGCCAGTACTGCTTTACCCATGAGGGCACCTGTGTGCAGAAGGATGACATGGCCGACGTGATCGAGCCGCTGAAAGACGCAGACATGGTCGTCTTTGCCTCGCCTATCTACTGGTTCGATATCACCGCGCAGGAGAAGGCCGCCATCGACCGCCTGTACGCCTTCGGTGCTACGGGCTTCCCGTTCACCAAGACGGCCCTTTTGCTCGATAGCCATAGCGAGGGCGTCTATGATGCGGCGATCGCTATGTATAAGTCAACCTGCGCGTACTGCAAGTGGGAGGATCAGGGCATTGTCACCATCAGCGGTATGACCGAGCGCGACAGCATGGTATCGTCGCCCAAGTTGAAAGAGGTGCGAGAGCTCGCTCGCAAGCTCGCCTAAGGACAAGAGGGGCGCATGGCAATCAGCACTAGCGGAAATGCTTGCTGCCCTTACCAGGAGGAATGCTGATTGCCATGCAACGATGCTCCCGCGGACAATTCCGGTGTGCTAAAACGCCTTCTCGTTCAAGAATTCTCTGAACGCGGGGATGTCGAAGCCGACGAGGCCACGCCCACGTTCCCCGATAACGCCGTCCTCGAGGAGGCGGCGTTTGTATTGGCTTGCGTAGTTGCTGGCGACGCCCATGCGTTTGGCTATCTCCGAGATCCTGCTGGGGCCAGAATCGGGCAGCATCGCGAGCAAAAACTCAATGTCTTTATCGGAAAGCTCTCGATAGGTCGTTTCGAGAGAAGCCCGATGCCATGCTTCTCGAGTTGCCTGAAGATGCCATTCATGCACGTGCGCCAGTTGCCCTGGGCTTCTTGAACATATGTCCAATCGATGCCCACTGGACCAATTTGAACGCCGTTCATGCGCGCGTGAGACTGTGAAAGGTAGCTATCTGCCGCTTCTTTGGTTCGCTCGATAATATCTTCGAGCATGCCTGGCATGGCGGAGCCATTTGCTGTACTCCATGGTGGCTCCTTTGCAAGTTTTGCTAATTTTTGCAACTTTTGCTAACTTTTGCGAGTTTTGCTAACGGCTTAGGACGGTGCGGGAAGCCCCCGTATCGTCGACATTTCCGAGGATGACCTCCGCAACGAGCGGGGCCCGGGGCGCAATATTGCTGCGCTCCGGGCCCCGCTGCTTTGTAAAACTATGGCGGTTCTGCCGTCGTCCTAGTCAAACAGACTCGGCATGTCGTTTTCTTTCATGAGGGCACCGGCGGAGGGCAGACTCTGCGCGGTGAACTTCTCGGCCGAGACGCCGGCGCCAAGGATCTCTTCGGTTGTGCCGACCGTGGTGACCGAGCGGCCCTTCTTGGCCGTAAGGGCCTGGACGCCCTGCGTGTTGGTGGTCGTCTTGGTCTTGAGCAGCGACGTGTTGAAGTTCATCAGGCGATAGTCGCTCGAGACCAGCGCGATGTCGCGATCCTCCTTGAGCACCTGGGCATACAGCAGCTTGCTGCCACCGTAGATGGCGTTCTTGAGGCGCTTGCGGTTGGTTTTGGTGACGTATCCGGCAAGTGCGACACGCACCACGCGGCCGTTTTCAAAGACAAACAGCACGTCGGCCTTGTAGTCCTCGGGGTCGATGACCCAGATGACGCTCTCGTCGGGTTCCATCTCAAGATCGGTCGGCAGGTACGAGCCCAGCTGGGCCGACTTGGTGTCCTCAAACGCCGCAACCTTGCACTTGTACACCTGGCTCTTGTTGGTAAACACGAGCAGCTCGTGCGTGTTGGAGGACGGGAACTCGATAAAGGGCTTATCGCCGTCTTTGTACTTGAGCGTGGTCGCCTTCTTGAGCACACGGTCCGTCATCTTTTTAAGGTAGCCCTCGCGCGAAAGCATGATAGTAACCGGGTACTCCTCGACCTCGGGCTCCAGGCTTACCTCGATAACCTCATGGGGCTCGATCCTGCCCGTGCGGCGCGGCATCACGTACTTCTTGTTGACCGCGGCCAGCTCGTCGCTGATGACCTTCTTGATGTTGTCCTCGCTGGAGAGGATCTCCTCAAGCTCGGCAATCTCACCCTCGAGCTTAGCGATGTCCTTGGTGCGGTTGAGGATGTACTCCTCGTTGATGTTGCGGAGCTTGAGCTCGGCAACAAACTCGGCCTGGGTCTCGTCGATGTCGAAACCCTTCATAAGGTTGGGCACGACCTCGGCTTCGAGCTTGGTGCCGCGGATGATGGCGATGGCCTTGTCGATGTCGAGCAATATCGCCTCGAGGCCGTGCAGCAGGTGCAGGCGCTCGGACTTTTTGCCCAGGTCAAAGTTAATGCGGCGACGCGTGGACTCAATACGCCACTTGACCCACTCGTGCAGGATCTGGCGCACGCCCATAACGCGAGGGTAACCATCGACGAGCACGTTGAAGTTGCACGAGAACGAATCCTGCAGCGTGGTCGAGCGATAGAGCTTGGCCATGAGCTTGTCGGGGTCGACACCGCGCTTAAGATCGATGGCGATGCGCAGGCCCGAGAGGTCGGTCTCGTCGCGGATGTCAGCGATCTCCTTGACCTTGCCCTCTTTGGAGAGCTTGACGATGCGCTCGATGATGACATCGGTTTTGGTGGTGTAGGGGATCTCGTACACCTCGATGATGCGTTCTTCGGGAATCCAGCGCCAACGGGAGCGGATCTGGAAGCTGCCAAGGCCGGTCTCGATAATCTTTTCCATCTCCTCGCGGCGGTAGATGATCTCGCCGCCGGTCGAGAAGTCGGGCATGGGCATGTACTCGAGCAGGTCGCAATCGGGATCCTTGAGGTAGTGCATCGTTGCGGTACAGACCTCGTTGAGGTTGAAGCCGCAGATATCGGACGCCATGGCGACGCCGATGCCTTTGTTGGCCGAGACAAGGATGTTGGGGAACGTGGTGGGCAGCAGGCGAGGTTCCTTCATGGCGCCGTCGTAGCTGTCAACGAAGTCGACCGGGTCCTTGTCGATGTCCTTGAAGATCTCGGCACTGATGGGGGAGAGCTTGGCCTCGGTATAACGCGAGGCGGCGTAGCTCAGATCGCCCGAATAATACTTGCCAAAGTTGCCCTTCGACTCAACGAACGGCGCGAGCAGCGCCTCGTTACCGGTGGCCAGGCGCACCATCGTCTCGTAGATCGCGGCGTCGCCGTGCGGGTTGAGCTTCATGGTCTGGCCCACGATGTTGGCGCTCTTCTGGCGCTCGCCCTTGAGCAGGCCCATCTTGTACATGGTGTAGAGCAGCTTGCGGTGCGAGGGCTTAAAGCCGTCAATCTCGGGGAACGCACGCGAGACGTTGACGCTCATGGCGTAGGGCATGTAGTTGACCTCGAGCGTCTGCGTGATCGGCTGGTCGGTGACCTCGGAGTGCAGGCCGATGACGTTCTCGGCGTTAACCTGCTTTTTCTTTGGCTGGTTCTTCGTCTTCTTCTTTGCCACGATATCCTCTTGAACTTCTTATGGGCCGTCGTTATCGATTTGCTGCTACTGCAGGTCCAGCTGGTCCAGGTATTCCTTGCCGTGCTCGGAGATATGGCGCTTGCGGCCCGCCTCGTCGTTGCCCAGCAACAGGTTGAACATGGTCTCCATCTTGGTGACGTCCTCGGGCTCCACCTTAATCAGGCGGCGCGTCTCGGGGTTCATGGTGGTGAGCCACATCATGTCCGGGTCGTTCTCACCAAGACCCTTGGAGCGGTTGATGGAGCACTTCTGGTCGCCGATTTCTTTGAGGATGCCGTTCTTCTCGAGCTCGGTGTAGGCAAAGTAGGTCTTTTCTTTGCAGTTGATCTCGTAGAGCGGCGACTCGGCGATATACACGTAACCCTCGTCGATAAGCGTGGGCACCAGGCGATAGAGCATGGTGAGCACGAGCGTGCGGATGTGATAACCGTCGACGTCGGCGTCCGTACAGATGATGACCTTGTTCCAATTGAGGTTGTCCAGGTCAAAGGCGCCGAGGTTCTTGATGCGCTTGTCCTTGATCTCCACGCCGCAGCCCAGCACGCGCATGAGGTCCATGATGATGTCGGACTTAAAGATGCGCGGATAGTCCTCCTTCAAGCAGTTGAGGATCTTACCGCGGACGGGCATAACGCCCTGGAACTCGGCATCGCGCGAGGTGCGAATGGCGCCCGCTGCCGAGTCGCCCTCTACGATGTAGATCTCGCGACGGCTCTTGTCCTTGGAGCGGCAGTCGATGAACTTTTGCACGCGGTTGGCCATGTCAGTCTTCTGCTGCAGGTTGGTTTTGATGCTCTGGCGCGTCTTCTCGGCATTCTCGCGCGAGCGCTTGTTGATGAGCACCTGCTCCATGATCTTGTTGGCGGCATCTTTGTTCTCGATCAAGTAGGTCGAGAGGCGTTCCTTAAAGAATGCCGTCATGGCCTGCTGGATAAAGCGGTTATTGATGGCCTTCTTGGTCTGGTTTTCGTAAGACGTCTGGGTGGAGAAGCAGTTGGTCACCAGCACCAGACAGTCCTGGACGTCTTGCCATTTAATGCCGCTCTCGTTTTTGTTGTATTTGCCCTGTTGCTTAATGTAGGCATCGATGGCGCTGGTCAAAGCGCTGCGGGCGGCCTTTTCGGGCGAACCGCCGTTCTCGAGCCACGATGAGTTGTGGTAGTACTCCTGCATCATGAAAGTGCGCGAGAAGCACATGCACGCGGTGATCTTTACGTTGTAGTCGGGCAGGTCCTCGCGGTCGCGACCGCGGCGGTCGGCCTCGATAAAGAAGGGCTCGGTAAGGTAGTCGGTACCGACCTTCTCGAGCACGTAGTCCTCGATGCCCTTGGGATAGCAAAAATCCTCTTCGGTAAACTCGCCATCGTCGCCCTCAATGCGCAGGCGGAAGGTCACGTTGGCGTTGACCACCGCCTGACGGCGCATGGTCTCGCGATACCAATCGTGGGGGATGCTGATGGAGGTAAAGACCTCAAGATCGGGGCGCCACTTGATAGTGGTGCCGGTGCGGTTCTCGTCGCTGGGCTCAATCTCGAGTGCCTTCTTCTTGGCGCCGACAACCTTACCCTTTTTAAAGTGCAGAGAGTACTTGTTGCCATCGCGCCAAACCGTGACATCCATGTACTCGGAAGCGTACTGAGTCGCGCAGGAGCCCAAGCCGTTGGTGCCGAGCGAGAAGTCGTAGTCGCCGCCCTGGTTGTTGTTATACTTGCCGCCGGCGTAGAGCTCGCAGAAGACGAGTTCCCAGTTGAAGCGCTTCTCGGAGGGGTTCCAGTCGAGCGGGCAGCCGCGGCCATTGTCCTCTACCTGAATGGAGCCATCGCGAAAGGCGGTAAGGGTGATGAGCTTGCCGTAGCCCTGGCGCGCCTCGTCAACGGCGTTGGACAGGATCTCGAAGGCGGCATGCGCGCAGCCGTCGAGCCCGTCCGAGCCAAAGATGACGGCAGGGCGCAGGCGTACGCGTTCCTCGTCCTTGAGCTGGCGGATGCTGTCGTTACCATAGTTTGCGGTGTTTTTTGCCATACTCGCTCTCTCGGTGCTCCTTTGCTGCGTTTAAGTCATATTGATAGTCAAGGTAGCATAGCCCAGCCTGTGGGCGATTCCAACCAACACGAAATCCATCGAACAATCGTTCGGATTAACAGGGATAGTGTTTAGTGATAGCGCGGCATTGTTAAACAAATTTGGATACAGATGAATTTTATTTAATAGGGATCTAGTTTTACTAAACAAAATCGAACGATGCAGATCGCACGAGCGGGCACATCGATCGACTATCAATCACGTTTACTCGGACAAAACCGAGTCGGTTCTGACCGAGTAAGTTTGAATAGCGAATCGAAATTGCTATGTCCGCATGGTGATGACAGACATGGTTTTCATAATGACAGATATAGTTGACATTGTCTGATAGATGCAATATATTTCTGTCATGTTGCAACGGATATTTGTCCATTATCACGAAAGGAACTTTATGCCAGGTAAGAAAAACCTTCGCATGAAGGCGGCGCGCGCGACGGCCGGCCTTTCGCAAGCCGATTTAGCCCAAGCCGTGGGCGTTACGCGCCAGACCATCGGCCTGATCGAGGCGGGCGGCTACAACCCCACGCTCAATTTGTGCGTGGCAATCTGTAAAGCGCTACGCGTTACGTTGAACGACTTGTTTTGGGAAGACGAAACCGACGCCGCCCCTAATACTCTTTAGGAGTTCACTATGAAATTTGAAGATCTGAAACTCGTGCAAAAGTGGCGTGAATATGCCGGCCCAAAGGATGAGCGCCTGGAGGCGGAAAGCGCAAAGATCTACAAGATTGGTTTCGTGCTGCTTTCGTTTGGCATGTTGATGATCTTTTTCTACCAGTTTATAGCTCGACAGGTCGCGTGGGTTCACAGCGACGCCAGTGAAATGCCGCATGGCTTTGCAACGCCGTTCGAGGTAGCCATGTATTTGTGGCTCGTTCTCGTGATGTTGATTTGCGCAGGACTGCAAACGCGGAAGGGCTATGTCGACACCAATCGTTTTGGGCAAACCGAGCATCTTCCTGTTGGATATTTTCTGCTTCTCAGCGGTCTTAGCGGCGCCGCGTTCGCGCTTGTTATTGCCGCAATGCGTTGTATCGCTGAGGCGCAGATCGTACCGCTCGAAAGCGTCTTTTGGTTGGCGAATCTGGCCACGGGCGTGTTCTGCGGTGCGACGATTTTCGCGGCCACGTTTGCTGGCCTGTGCGCAACGTTTTTCACGGCGAAAAGACGCCGTGCCAAGCTCGAGGCAGAACTCGACGGTACCGACGATATCTAATGCGTAATGGGCTGGCTCTGGGTATCCAGAACCAGCCCATTTGATGTTCGATGAGCCGAGTCGGCGTCTCTCGCAAAAGTAACTAAGAGCTAGCGAGGCCTATCCGAATTGACCTCATCGGCGGTGTCGTTTTCGAGCGCCGTGCGGCGGGCGCTGTAGGCGATAAGACCGGCGCCTGCCGCGGCGAGTGCTGCAGCGGCTGCCGTCAGGGGGACGTTGACATCGCCCGTGCCCGCAAGCGTGCCCGCTTTTCCGGAGCGCTTGTTATTGCCGTGGTCCTTGCCACTGCCGGAGCTGCTTCCGTCGGAGCTGCCTCCCGTGCCGGAACCGCCGCCACTCGAGCCGCCATCGCCGTCCGTCGTCATCGGGGCGTCGTGAAGTCCTGTCGTATCTGCGCTGTCGCATACGCCGACCTGAACTTCCGAGCGCTCGCATGCCGCGTCGGGCACATGAAGTTCGTGCAGTACAGCACCCAGCGCCGAGTTCGCGCCCGGTCGAATTTCTTCGAGCGTTGCGGGATCGAGCGCCACCAGATTACGCGCCTTCGCATACAGCGTTACGCGTTTGCCCACTTCGTCGCTCCAACTCTCGGGGATGGCGAAGCTCATACGGAACTGTGCCGTGCAACCCGGTGCCAGCACGGCGTTGCCGTTGTCGGCTACCAGCGGGTGCGTTGCAAAACGTGCGCCCAGCGTCTCGAGCGCGTACTTCACGTGTGCCGTATCGTTGGCCGAAGCGTCCTCGGCAAGCTCTGGATCGTAGATCGAAGCCATGCGTGCGTTCACTCCGAATCCGATGGATGCGCTGGAGAACGGCTGGCTGGAGCCCTCTCGGTACAGATCGATCGTGCCGGCGGTCAGTAAGGTGTTGCCGTCGTTTCGCACCGTGACCATGAAGGATTCGCCTGCTGCTCCGGGCACCACCGCGCCCGAGGTAGCAACGGCGCCCGTCGGAGTGGCACACGCCACCAAGGGCACTTCGATGTCGTGCAGCTCTGCCTCGCTCTTCTCCGCGCTCACAATGTGCGTGGCGAGCGCGGAGAGCATGCCTCCCGACGTCAAAAATGTCGTTATCTGATCGACGGGATGGTCCAGCTCGCACATCACAAACGGCTCCGTGAACAGATCGCCCGCCAAGGTGCTGGCGAAGATGCGGAAGTGCTTGCCCATCACTGCAACCGGGTTGCCTTCTTCGTCGTAGGTTTGTCCCACCTTGCCATCGGTGTTCTCTACATAGAGCACGCACCTGCCGTTGTTGCTTACGCTAAACGATGCCGGGCCACAGCCTGCGGCACCCACGGGCTGCGTTGCAAATGCCGATGCGCCTCGCGTCCACGTAACATGCTGCAGCTGCTCGTTGACGGTTGCCAAAAAGCCCGAATGTTGTGGCCACGGCACCGCGTGGGGTACTGTGGCATCTGGTGGCATAACGCCCCAACCCGCGATGGACTGGCCGATCACGGCATACGATGCGCAGCCACAACCGTTTGCAGTTTCGTATGCAACGGGCACCACCATTTTGCCGTTGATATTCTCGGGTACGCCCAGCTCGATGCTCGATGGCGCTTGCGGAAAGCGGAGGACCTGACGGAACGTGAGGCTGTCGCCCAAATCATCCGACCACAGGGTGAAGCACTCCAGCGCAACCTCAGCCTCGCTGCCGAGCGCCTTTTCTGCGGTGGTTCCGCGGCGGTGGAGGTAAGCGCCCGATAGGCGCCCGTCGACCAGCGTCTTGCCCACCGTGATGCGTGGACACTGCAGACAATGGTAGCCATCCTCTTGCAGGCGGCCGCGCGAAATGCTGCGCCATGACGTATGCGACACCACGCGAACTCCGCCGTTGCTTATGCGCAGGCGCACAACGGACAGTATGCCGGATGTGCTTGCCGTATCGAAAAGGGTGTTGTCGCCGTCGGGGCGCTCGCCCGAGACCAGCAGCACGTAAGCGTCCTGGTTTTCTCTTCCGTCCGTATATTCCACTACGTCGAAGTCGTAATCGTATATGCTGTCGCGCTCCACGTCGCCCTCGCCAAACCCAAGGGGAAAGTCCACAGGCGTGGGAGCGGACCACGTCCCGTTTGCCTTTGTGTGTACCACCAGGCGCGAGCGACCATTGTCGCCGTAGCGCACCGAGGCGATACGGAACAGGCATTCTACGCCGGCAATCATTGCCAGCTTCATGTGGGCTTCGCTGAGCACGCCAGCAAACAGCACGTTGTCGCTCGAGGGCTTGATGCCGCCACGCTCGTCCTCCGACACGCCGGCAGAATCGGCGTTCGGGTCGGCAACGGTGTTCGTTGCCTGACCGATGTAGGTGTACTCATACATCGGCGCGGCGTTTTCGTCGTTCTCTATCAGTGCATGGACGAAATGCTCGATCTGTCCCGTGTCGTCGCTTTCTGCATCCGCCTCGAGCTCAATGCGCGTGACCGCCCGATCCCAATCGCGCACGACAGGCGCGGCGTTTACGGCAGTGGCCTTAACCTCGGCGCGTGCGAGCAGCTCGGCGTTGGTGACGATGGTGGCCGATGCGATAAATTGCGGAACGCCGCCCGCCTCGATGTTGCCGGGCGTGCCGAAGCGGGCGTCCAGCGCGTAAGGCGTATCTCCACCCAATGCGAGCTCAGAGCGCTGGAGCGCATACTGGTCGCCATTGTTCACCGACATATTCCACGAATCGATGAGTGTGGGCCACGACCCCGACCAAGCCTTGGTGGTCCACTTGAACATTACGAACTGGAGTATCACATCGACATCGACGTCTGCACCTACGCGCAGTCGCGGAAGCTGGTGTCCATCCGCCTTCTCGTACCCAATGAACAGCGTGAGGGATGCGGCGCCGCGCACGGCAGACGAAGCGACGCCTGCAACGCCGGCGCCAAAGGTGACGGCGAGCCCGATCTGGATGGTGAACGAGCCCGACGTGTTTGAATAGTCGAGCGAAATGTTTTTAAAAAACGCCGCGCCGCTGCCGTGCGTGTGGGCACCCACGGCGAGCGCCAGTTTTGCCAGCACCCAGGGGTTGACGTTTAGGAAAAATGGCACCGGTCCTAGGGTAAACTGCTCGGTCCAATTGAGGTCGGTTCTTACCTGGAAGAGGGCCTTAATATTGCCGTATGCGGGGTCGTTGTTGTTACCCCAGGTTTTGCCCACCCAATCGTAGGCGAGCGAGCCGTACAGCTGTGTGGCGATATCCATCGTGAACAGCGGCGTGCAATGGTGGCGAAGGAGCTTGGTGTTTCTTGGATCGGTGCCCGAACCGGCACTCATCCTCTTGTACTGATTCCACTTCCCCTCCATCTCGTCGAGGTAGCGGTTTGCCTGCTTGGCGCCCGACTCGCGCGGCGATTTCTTCCAGTATTCCGGATCAGGGTTGCCCGAATCGTTCATATAGCTAGCTGGTTTGTACCCTCCGCCAAACAGCACGTATCCAGCAAACGAGAAATCGAACAGAATGGGAAATGTGGGCATCCAGCACGTGAACTTATTGCCGCCGATACCGGGAAACGCCGCGGGGAAATCAAACGGAGTGATCTCTTGGTCCATGGTGGTGGGAATGATGGTGGTCGAGCCCGATTCCGCCTTTGCGGCCGGCGCGGTGACAACGGCCATAGGGGATGAGAGCGTGTAGGTTTTGCCCTGGTAGTCGAGCATAAAGCGCAGCTTGCACCCTTCCTCCAGAAGGCCCGAAGCTGCATCGAGGAACGTGTCTTCGAGCGTGAACGTCGCCAGATTATCCGCGCCCGATGCGCTGGCCTTGATCTGGCCGATCTGCGTGACGGTTTCGGTTGAGCTGCCCGCAGAGGGCATCACTTTATTGATATGCAACGTTGCCTGCCCGCCCTGCGGCAGATGAGCCTGCACGGTAAAAGCGTGCGTGTCGGGCTGGTCGTTTGCTGCTTCGTCCGCTGGCATTGCCATAAACGTGGCGTCGGCGTACTGGATGTCCCATTCGTCGAACGTGAGCTGTCGAAAGTACGGCTCGCCATCGGAGAGCGGACGTGTGGGTGCGGTAATAGCGGTGCCGCCCTGGATACGCGCAAGGGGAATCTCGACATCGCGGTAGCCTGCCATGCTAATGGAGATGCCGCCGTTAAAGTCGTACGCGTCGAGAAGCGTTGCCTCGTCCACGTAGCCTTCCGAAAGCGGCGCGACCTCAAAGATGGCCGTGCCTTCGTCATCGGTCGTGGCGGTGAGCTGCTTGCCTGCGGCATAGCGCGATATGAGCGTGACCTGGGCACCCGTGATGGGCGTATTCTTGTTGGCGACGTCGACCACGACCACACCGAACATGGTGCGCGAGAGAACGAGCACCCTGAAGGGGTCTTTTTCGTCGGCATGGGCTTCGGTGGGTGCGAACGGCAATATGAAGGCGTTTGCGCTTCCCGGCACGCGCGGCATCATAATGCTCGCTAACGAGGACGCTCCGGCGACAAGTAACGAACGGCGATCAAGCATCTTGGGCTCCCATCCCGCAAGTATCGGTGGAAATAATCAAATTTTGCGAGAAGGCGCCCCGTGGCGGTAGTGCCGTTCAAGGGTCAAAATGTCCAAATTGATCGAGCGAAGCGCCGGGTTCCGGAACGCGTTCGATGCGCTTGGTAGTCCGGTCGCTAACGTAACATATGCGCGACCAGCTCGGCGCGTGTGCCGATGCCAAGCTTTGCGTATACGCCGGATAGGCGGTTTTTGACGGTGCCCGGCGATACTTCCATATGGCGTGCGATTTCGGCGTTGGTCCACCCACGACAGGCGAGCATGGCCATGGTGAATTCCGTGGTCGTTAGATCGTCGGCAACGTCCTCGCCCGAATCGGGGTTGTGGATGCGCCGCCAGCCGTAGCTGAAGCGGTACGTGATCTCGATGATGCGCGCGAAGTCGTCAGGGTATTGCGTTTTTAGGCATGCCTCGATAAGCCCCTGTAAAAGGCCGTGATGCTCGCCAATGAGCTCAATAAGGCCGTCGGGACGCGCAATGTTCCAAGCAACTCCGAAGTGCGTTTTTGCGGCGTCGATGTCCTTGAGGCTCATGCATGCCATGGAAGCTGCCAAGTGCAGGAACAGCTCCGAGATGGGATAACTTCCCTGTTTCATGATCAGGGCGTTTTCCGCCATGCCCAGGCTGCGGCCATATTCGCCGCGCAGGTACAGGGCATGCGCCATCACGTAGCTGGCGAACAGGCGCAGACCTTCGGGCAGATGCGCCGCAAGCGGATAAAACTCTTCGGCGGAATACGGGGAAGGCAAGTGCAGCAGGACGCTCGCGGCCGAGGCGAACAGGATATGCGTGGCGTGGACGGCGGGCGACTCCTCGTCAGCCGGCGTATCGAGGATGCCAGCAAGGCACCGGCGGGCGTCGGCGATACGGTTGAGCGACAGGCTGGCGTATCCGCAGATAAAGCATGCGGAATAGCACAGCGCGGGATCGGTGGCGTCAAGATAGGGACGCGCCGTCTTGGCAGCGAGGGCGGCCTGTCCGCGAAAGTACAGCGCTTCTGCCGTGGCGATGGTGCGTGAATCGGGGTCGGAAATGCCTGCAACCGCAGCGTCAATCTGCCCCGGCACAAAGGCGGTGCACATCAACGGCATGGGAACGCATGGGTAGCCATCGCAGTCCATCTTCCATCTCCCAACAGCTGGCAACAATGCAGCAATTGTACTCCTGTTGCTCGGGACTGGAATTTGTGGGTATCGCCGACGATTATGCCGAACGTATAAAGGAAGACTAGCGGCTCTCTTGAACCCGAGGTCGAAAGGGGCGTTGTACAAGGCATATGGGGCCGAGTGGAAGTGGATCAAAAGAGCGCTACTTGACGTTTCATGCATAATGCCAACCGCCCCGCGACATCACGTTCGCAGCGCGCAGGGGCCGGAGAATCTTCGCGATGAGAGTTGACGTCTAATACCTTGCATCGTATAGTGTGTATAGCATAGTATATGACGAGAGGAGGTGTGCGGATGGAGGCCCAGATGAAGCGCGGCTTCCTGGAGGCCTGCGTGCTCGCGGCCGTCTCCGGCGAGGAGTCCTACGGCTACCAGATCGTGAAGGACGTGCCGGCGAGCATGGGGCTCACGGAGTCGACGCTCTACCCGCTGCTCAAGCGCCTGGAGAAGGCCGGGTGCATCACGGCGCGCTCTGCCGAGCACAACGGGCGGCTGCGCCGGTACTACCGCATCACGGACGATGGGCGTGCGCGCATCGAGGAGTTCCTGGCCGAGTGGCCGTCCGTACGGGAGATTTACGCATACGTTGAGGGGGCGCACCATGACGCGCGATGAGTTTCTGGGCCGGTTGGGCGAGCTGCTTGCCTGCCTGCCGGCCGAGCAGGTGGAGGAGACCAAGGCGTTCTATGCGGAGGCCATCGCCGACCGCATGGAGGACGGTATGAGCGAGGAGGAGGCCGTGGCCGCCATGGGCGCCCCCGGCGAGGTTGCCGAGGCCACGCTCGACGACCTGCCCGCCGTGCCGCGCGCGATCGCGAGGACGCGCCGGCGCAGCACCGCGCTGCTGTGGGTGCTGACCATCGTGGGCTCCCCGGTGTGGGTGCCGCTGCTCGCCGCCTTCGCCGCCGTGGCCGTCACGGTCTATATCTGCATCTGGGTGCTGGCGCTCTGCGTGTGGATCGTCGCGGCGGCACTCGGGGGCGTGGGCGTAGTTGAGCTCCTGCTTGCCGTAAGCGGCGTCACCATCGGCCACTTCCCGTACGCCCTCGCCTCGGCGGGCGTGGGGCTCGGCCTCGTCGGCGTGGCGCTCTTCGTTGGTGCTGGCGCTTGGGCCGCCTCAAAACAAATTGCGCGCCTCTCGGCGTTCTGGGCGAGGAAGGCCGCCTCGCCCTTCTGGAAGGGTAAGGGCGAGAAGGGCGGCGCTGCCGCGCATCTCGCGGCGTAGAAAGGAGTGAGTACCATGACCAGCGCGAAGAAGATCTACCTCGCCGTGGCGGGCGGGCTCGTTGCCGCGGGTGTTGTCCTCGCGGGCATTGGCTTTATCGCTTCGGGTTTCGACCCGGCCGTGTTCACAACCCAAATCGACACGCGCGACAGCACCATCGTGCTCGGCGGCGTCGAGGTGGACGACCCGACGGGCCTCCCCCTCATCGAGCAGCTCGCCGGAATCGGCGAGGTCGACACCTCCGGCATCACCGCGTCCGAGTCCCCTGCTGCCCCGGAGGCGCCCACCGCTCCCTAAGCATAGCGTGCCCGGACGCCCCGTCCGTCGGGCTGTGCAAGCCTGTGGAACCCGGACCTCAACCCCAACCCAACCGGCCTCGAGCCTGCGTCGATTCGCTCCCCGTCCCGCGCGGGGGCCCATGACGCATACCCAAAATCCATCCGAGGAGAAAGGAACGCAATGACGACAGCCATGCCCCTCCGCCTTCACGGGGTCACGAAGGCGTACCGCGGGAGGACCGTCCTCGACCCCATCGACCTCGCCCTCGAGGCGGGGCGCGTCTACGGGCTCATCGGCGAAAACGGCGCCGGGAAGTCAACGCTCATCTGTATCGTCACTGGCACCGCCAGCCCCAGCTCGGGCTCGGTTGAGCTGTTCGGCGAGCGCGGCGGGCGCGGGCTTGCCGCCGCCCGGAGGCGTATGGGCTACATGCCCGACGCGAGCTCGGCCTACCCGGGGCTCTCTGCGCGGGAGAATGGATTTGCAACGGTTGCTTAAACATTTTTTACAGGGACAGCCCTGCGTTCCTGAACTCAACTGGGCTCATGTAGACCAGTGTCGAAGGGGCAGTCGCCCCAGTCCGCGTACCAGACCTGTGTGCCGCCGAGGGAATACTTCCTCCAGTAGGGCCAGTGCGGGACGTCCATCCTCTCTTCCTTTCGGGGCGTCAGGCGCCGGGCCCAAGGCCGCACCTGCGCCCCAGCTCCGCCACGAGGGCGTCGTTGTCTCTGACCGAGACGATGGCGTCGCCGTCGTAGGGCGCCTCGATGTAGACGCGGTCGAGCGAGTTGGCCGTCCCCGCCCAGAGCGTCCTGGTGCGCCGGACGCCCCGCACGTGGGCGTAGGGTATCACCGAACGCGTCCCAGCGTACACGACGACGAGGCGGTCGCCGTAGAGCTCGAGGCGATTGCTGCGGACGGGAAGGGCAGCCAGGGCCACGAGGGCCGGGATGGGCAGCAGCGCGAGCCAGCCCCATAGGAGCGCGGGACTCGAGCTCAGGAAACACGCGATACACGCCGCGGATAAACCGCCCGCCACAATCACCATGGCCGCTATGAACCACGGGTCTGTCCTGCCGGGGAACACCCGCTCCGGCCGCTCGCCCTTCTCACCCATTACGGCCCTTCCGTCTCTTGCACCCCTCCCGGAACTGTCCGCATCAGTATAGCCAATGCTTTTTCTGATTTGTCGAGAAGCCGGCATTTGGGGGCATTTTGGATAGCGAACAGTTCAAACAAGAAGCTGAGAAAATAGAACAAAGCCTGAGTGCCTTGAGAGTCGCCGAGCGCAATGCAGTGATTCCCTTTATGAACGGCGACTTTACCCAATGGGATCTATATCTGGCATCCTCCTCTGAGTATGCGATGAGACTGATAGACGGATTCATCTCCATGCTCGAGTCGAGGAATCTTGTTTGCGTCGCCCAGCTTCTCCGCGCACAGGTTGGAGTCTGCCTGCGGACATTCGCATTATTCGCCGCCGAAGACCAGGATGACTTTCTCCCAAAAGGCTGCCAAGTACCATGGCGTGAGCGTTGGGGTAGCCATCATTCAGCGTGGATACATCCGGATGCGCATAGATCCAGACGATTCCAACGTTCTCGTATTTCCCGTGCAGGTAATCGAAGAGGGCAAGCGACACCATACAGTTGCCGCCGACGGTCACGACTCTGTCGGGGTTTTCTGCCGTAAGCCTCCTCTGCGCATCCTGAATCCCCGCCAGGACTTCGTCCTCGGCATAGATGCGAACTGCCTCCCATTTCTCATGTTCAAGTTTTGGGACGCGTTTCACAATGCCGAGTGGGACCCCTGGACAGTCGGATCACGTGGTGGCCCCCTTTGAGAGGGTCACGAGCATCACGGTTCCGTCCTCGGAACTTGCTTCGACCTCTACGGCGCCACCGTGAAGCGCTGCAATCTCCCAGACGAGCGCCAGTCCGAGCCCTGCGCCGCCGTATGCCCTGCTGCGGGATTTGTCTAGACGAAAGAACGGCTGGAAGATGCTCTCTCGGTACTGCTTGGGTATTCCCGGGCCCTCATCTTTGACTCGCAGGAGCACGCGGCTGTCGCTGTCGCTGATGGAGACGTTGACAGTCGAGCCGGAGCGGCTGTAACGGATGGCATTTTCGACCAGGTTGAACACCAGCCGATAGAGGAGCGTATCACTTCCGATTGTCAAAGCGTCTCCGGCGCAATCGAGGGTTACGTCCTTATTCTCGGCAAGTGGCGCAAGGTCGGTGAGGACCTCTTCGGACAAGGGACCGAGTTCAACATCGTCCTCGCAAGGAACGCTGCGGAGCTCGCTCATCTCGAGCAATACCTTGGTCATTCGAGACATGCGCTCAGTTTGTTCTTGTAGCAGGCCGAGCAGCTCGGCTGTTTCGGGTTGCAAACCGGAGTGCTCGGAGATGAATAGTTCAATCTGTGCTTGCATAAGGGAGAGCGGGGTGCGCAGCTCGTGTGCGGCGTTGCCGGTAAACTGACGCTGTGCAGAGAACCCTTCGCAAAGACGGGCAATCATGTCGTTGAAAGAGGCGCTGCATCGTTGTAGCTCGGTGGGCACATCTTCGCTGAGCTTAATTTCGCTTAGGTTGTCAGGCTGCACGCGCTCAACCTGGGCCGCAAAAGCCCGCAGCGGTTTGAGTGCACGGCCGCTCACAAAGTATGCCAGCGCGCCGCCAAGGAGTGTGACTCCAGCCGTGATGTACCAGGTTGTCGTGCCAAAAGACTCTTGTGCGTCGTTTACGACGACCGTGACCTCGTCATCGAGGGCTGCTTGTGTTGGGTCGAACACCTGGGGCGAATCCGCGCCGGCAGCGTTAAAGGCCGAGATGTCACTGCCGATGGCATCCATATAGCGCATACCCGTATAGCCGACCAGGCAGTTCGTCAGCACGCACGCCGCACACGTCAGCAGCGCCGTCATGATCGTTATGCGCCATTGCAGCGAAAGCCTTTTCATTCGCTATCCTCCATAACGTAGCCCTCTCCAATCCGATTGCGAATCGGGTCGTATCCCAAAGCGCTGCGCAACTTTTTTCGGAGCGACGAGATGTGAACGCGGGTTGCGTTGCTAAAGCTGTTCACGGTGCTATCCCAAACGTGCTCGATAAGCTCCTCTTGGCTTACCGGTCGCCCCTGATTAAGCATCAGGTATTCCAAGATTCCCGTTTCCTTGCGCGTAAGAGATAAAGCCTCGCTGTCCACAGAAGCGATGCGCGCCTTGGTGTCAAAGCTGAGCTTTCCGCAGGTTAAAACTATGTCGCTTTGTGTAAAGCGCCTGAGGGTAAGGCTGCGAATCCTTGCCGCAAGCTCGTCCAGATGAAACGGCTTGGTGAGGTAATCGTTGGCGCCGGCATCGAGTCCGGCGACTTTATCGGATACTTCGCCACGCGCGGACAGAATCAGCACCTTGGTCTCGCAGTCGGTTTTCCTAAGTTCCCTGAGCACGGTCATGCCATCGATACGGGGAAGGTTGAGGTCGAGTACCACGAGGTCAAAGACTTCGACGCCCAGCAGGTCGAGCGCCTCCTGCCCGTCGTGGCAGCAGTCGACGCTGTACGCCAAGTTTCGCAAGCTGTGTGCGATTGCATCGCACAGTGCTCGCTCGTCTTCGACGATCAAAATACGCATAACAGTCTCCTTGCACATTCCAAATCGCGCTTAACACGGATTTTATAGTCGATATGGTCCAATGGTCACGTAACGAAAGGAGTGGTTGGGTTGTTCAAAGCGGTAAAACCCGTGGTACAGGTCGCTTTGTTGATCGTCGGAATTGCCATGGTGTGCTTTGGTGTTATGCGTGGCGAGGCGGATGCCGTGCTGGCCAAAGCGATTAGGCTGTGCTTGGAGTGTATCGGA
Source organism: Collinsella aerofaciens (assembly GCF_040910325.1). Taxonomy (GTDB): domain Bacteria; phylum Actinomycetota; class Coriobacteriia; order Coriobacteriales; family Coriobacteriaceae; genus Collinsella; species Collinsella aerofaciens_BL. The sequence goes on from NZ_JBDGAV010000007.1 coordinate 39,223, forward strand.
ATTGGATAAAAGAGAAAACACTGCGTCGCATGTTTTGGCCCGATTTCGCGGATTCATTCAGGCGGCGGCAACACTTATTACCAACATTCACCTGCCAAACTTTGCCAAAGGCGGCATCTATCAGGGCGCGGGAAAAACCGTCTGCGTACCTGGACTTAATTGCTATTCGTGCCCCGCGGCATCGGGTGCGTGCCCCATCGGGTCGTTCCAGTCGGTGGTAGGTTCTTCCAAGTTCAACTTTTCTTACTATGTTACCGGTACGCTCATTTTGCTCGGCGTGCTGCTGGGACGCTTTGTATGCGGCTTTCTGTGCCCGTTTGGCTGGCTTCAGGAGCTGCTTCACAAGATTCCCGGCAAAAAGTTCTCCACGAAAAAGCTTAAGCCGCTCACGTACATCAAGTACGTCGTGCTGCTGTTTGCCGTGGTGCTGCTGCCCGTCTTGGTGGTTAACGACGTGGGCATGGGCGATCCGTTCTTTTGTAAGTACATCTGTCCGCAGGGCGTGCTCGAGGGCGCCATTCCGCTGGCCATTGCTAATGCCGGCATTCGATCTGCGTTGGGACATCTCTTTACTTGGAAACTTGCCGTTCTCATTGCCGTGGTAGTGCTGAGCGTTTTGTTCTACCGCCCCTTCTGCAAATGGATTTGCCCGCTCGGCGCATTCTATGCGCTCATGAATAGGGTGTCCTTGTTGGGGATTCAAGTTGACGCGTGCAAATGCGTCTCGTGCGGCAAGTGCTCAAAGGTTTGTCAGATGGACGTTGATGTGGTC
>NZ_JBDGAV010000007.1:40144-53013 GCF_040910325.1 Collinsella aerofaciens
GGAATGACCATGAAGCTTTCTAAGATTGCGGCCCTGTTTATGGTGCCGGTATTGGCCTTGTGCCTTGTGGCATGTTCGGCGCCCGGTGGCAATGCGAGCGAATCTGCGAGCTCCGATCCTAAGATCGCAGAACTCACTGCGCAGAAGCCGGCCAATGCCGACGAGGCCGCCGAGCTGTATGCGAAGCTCATGCAGAAGGAGAACGAGATCTTTTCGAGTGATAACGCGCTGTGGGAAAAGGTATTCAATGCGGCAAATAAAGACTCGGCAATGATTGAGGACGGCAGCAATTACGGCGATTTCCTGCTCAAGACCATCGACGGCGCCAAGGATGAGTTCACGGCGGATGAGCTTAAGACGCTCAAGGCCGGTGCACAGCAGATCAAGGAGATCGAGGACAAGCTCGAGAGCCTGGAGAAGGAGTTCCCCGGCTGTGGAAGCACGCCGAGCGCAGGCGAGAGCGTCGACGCTTCGGCCGCTGGCATGACGGCTGGTGCCAATGCTTCGAGCGAGACGACGAAGTTCCCCAGCTTTACGGGCAAGGACCTGGATGGCAACGACGTGAGCAGCGACGAGCTGTTCTCTAAGAACAAGGTCACCGTCATGAACTTCTGGTTCACCACGTGCAAGCCGTGCGTGGGCGAGCTGGGCGATCTTGAGAAACTGAATCAGGAGCTTGCCGAGAAGGGCGGCCAGGTCGTGGGCGTCAATTCCTTTACGCTCGATGGCAACAAGGGCGAGATTGCAGATGCCAAGGACGTGCTGAGCAAGAAGGGCGTGACATATAAGAACATCTGGTTCAAGTCGGATAGCGAGGCCGGTAAGTTTACGTCAAATCTGTTCTCGTTCCCGACAACGTATGTCATAGATCAGAATGGCAACATCGTAGGGGAGCCCATCGTGGGAGCCATCAGCTCCGCTGAGCAGCGCGCAGCGCTCAACAAGCTTATTGACCAGGCGATTGCGAATAGCGAGCAGTAGAAAACGTGTAAAGCATGGCGAGGATTGTGCGCCGCTGTGCGGAGTAGTCCGCTACCTTTCAAGATAATCTCCACCATATAGAGGTCCCGCTTGGGACCTCTTCTTTTAGGCACCGTCCCGTTCGTTTTTTGATGCGGTTCCCTATATTCCTCACTGGTGTCGGTGAAAAATGGGGATAGAGTAGGACAAACGCGTCGAATACGAACGGCGGGGGAGAGCGGGCAGGGTGCCTGCGCAGGAGAGGTTGCCGTCCATGTTGGAGCTCAAAGGTATTTGCAAAAGGTACGTTACCCAGTCGTTTACGCAGGTGGCGCTCGACAGCGTAAGCCTGGCTTTTCGTGATAACGAGTTCGTGGCCATTCTGGGTCCCTCGGGTTCGGGTAAGACCACGATGCTCAACGTTATCGGCGGACTCGACCACTTTGACTCGGGCGACCTGCTGATCGACGGCATATCGACCAAGAACTTCCACGATCGCGATTGGGATGCTTATCGCAACAACCGCATCGGCTTTGTGTTCCAGAGCTATAACCTCATTCCGCATCAGACCATTTTGGAAAACGTGGAGCTGGCGCTCACGCTCACGGGCGTGGGGCATGCCGAGCGCCGTCAGCGTGCGCGCGAGGCGTTGGAGAAAGTCGGCCTGGGCGAGCACGTGAACAAGCGCCCGAGCCAGCTTTCCGGCGGACAGATGCAGCGCGTGGCCATCGCCCGTGCCCTGATTAACGATCCCGAGATTGTGCTGGCCGACGAGCCGACCGGCGCCCTGGACTCAATGACATCTGTACAGGTCATGGACTTGCTCAAGGATGTTGCACGCGACCGCCTGGTCATCATGGTCACGCACAATCCCGAGCTGGCGTACCGGTACGCTACGCGCATCGTCAACCTGGCGGACGGCAAGATCACCGACGATTCCGACCCCTTTGATGTAGCAAAGGCCGCGCGTCGCGAGGCCAAGCCTACGCGCAAAACCTCGATGAGCTTTGTGACGGCGCTGGGGCTTTCTGCCCGAAACCTCATGACCAAAAAGGGCCGCACGGCCATGACGGCCTTTGCGGGCTCGATTGGCATTATCGGTATCGCGGCGATTCTGGCGCTGTCCAACGGCGTAAACGGCTACATCAAAAAGGTCGAGGAGGATACGCTCTCGAGCTACCCGCTCACCATTTCCAAGCAGGATTACGACCTGTCGTCCATGATGGGTGGACAGGGGGCCACGGATGATGACTCGCCTGAAAACGTGGATTTGTCCGACGACAGTGCCGGCGGCAAGGCTAAGGGAACCGATAAGATTCCCGTGGTCACGGCCGTAAAGGATATGTTTGCGAGCGTTAAGTCCAATGACATGACGAGCTTTAAGGCATGGCTCGATGCCGGTGGCGATGGCATCGATAAAGAAGTCAATGCCATCCAGTACGGTTATGGCGTGACGCCGGTTGTCTATCGTGCGGGCAAGGGTGACGAGAAACCCGTTCGGCTGGTGCCCAACGCTATGACTGAGGCAATGAGCGGCGGCGCGAGTTCGGCGGCGACGGTGAGCATGGAATCCATGGGAACCTCGGTCTTTAACGAGATGATTGACGACCAGAGCTTGCTCGACAGCCAGTACGATGTCGTCGCCGGTCATTGGCCCACGTCCGCCAGCGAAGCCGTCATGGTGCTTTCGAGCCGCGGCACGGTGGGCGATTACACGCTCTATAGCATCGGTGCGCTGGATATCGATGAGCTCAACGACCTGGTTAACAGCGCCATGGCGGCCGACGGTGGGGTCGAAACGCCCGAGACCGGTACCGATTTTACCTACGACGATGCGCTGTCTACGACGTTTAAGGTGCTGTCACCGGCCGATGCCTATCGCAAAAACGAAGAGACCGGCATGTGGACTGACATGTCTGGTGACGCCGACTTTATGGCCGCCAAGGTTGCCGATGGCATCGACGTGCACATTGTGGGCGTGGTGCGACCTAACGAGACGGCCAATGCGAGTGCGTTATCTCCGGGCATTGCCTATACGCATGCGCTGACCCGCCAGCTTATGGAGCGCGCCGCCGATTCGCAGATTGTGCAGGAGCAACTCGCCCACCCCGAGACGGATGTCTTTACGGGCAAAACCTTCGACGAACTGCAAGGCGAGGCCAAGCAAGGCGTGGATCTGGGCAGCATGTTCAGTGTGGACGAGGCGGCGCTTAAGAGCGCGTTCTCGTTTGATGCGTCTGCACTCTCGGGTGCGGCCGGCGGCGGCATTGATCTTTCGGGCGTCGATCTGTCGGGCCTGGATATTGATCTTTCGGGCGTTGGTAAGGACATCGACTTCAGCGACATCATGGCAAAAGCACCGGCCCCAGATTTCTCGGGCATTTTTGACGGTCTGGAGCTCACACCCGAGCAAATGCAGCAGGTGGGAACACTAGCCAACCAGCTGTTTGAGGGTTTTTTGCAGTCTGATCAATTTAAGGCACTATCGCCCGAAGATCTTAAGGACGCGTCAAAGCTCTCTGCCGCATTCTCGACGTATCTTGAGCATGATGACACAGCCCAGCAAATCCTGGCCCAGCTCAAAGCGCTTGGCGGCGATGCCCTGGCCGAACGTTTGCAGCAGGCGATGAACGACTATGTGCAAAAGCAGCTGGCTCCGTATCTGCAGCAGGCTATGGATCAGGTGATGAAGTCGATCAGCGATCAGATTGCGGCGACGGTGTCAGCTCAGCTCAAGGCAGGCGCAGCAGGGCTCATGGGCCAGATGGCGACGCAGATGTCGTCGAGTTTTGCTAACCTGGCGAGCGCCATGCGCGTGGATGCGAGTGCCTTTGCCCACGCCATCCACTTCAACATGGACGCCGAGGACCTGAGCTCGCTCATGATGAGCTATGCGAAGGCGTCGAAGCTCACCTACGACAACAATCTGACCACGTTGGGTTATGCGGACGAGGCGGACCCCATCTCGGTCAAGATTTTCCCGCGCGACTTTGAGGCCAAGGAGCGCGTACTTGATCATATCGATGCGTACAACAAGCAGGTCAAAGCCGCTGGCCACGATGAACGGGCGATCTCGTACACCGACTACATGGGCATCATCATGGGTTCGGTGACCGACATCGTGAACACCATCAGCTTGGTGCTCATCGCATTCGTGAGTATCAGCCTGGTGGTGAGCTCCATCATGATCGGCATCATCACCTACATCAGCGTACTGGAGCGCAAAAAGGAGATTGGCATCCTGCGCGCGATCGGCGCGTCGAAGCGCAACGTGGCCAACGTATTCAATGCCGAGACCTTTATCGAGGGCCTCATCGCCGGCGTCTTTGCCATTGTCGTCGTGGTAGCCGTGAGCTTCCCGGTTAATGCCTGGGCGCTTGCGGCCAAACAGGTCCCCAACCTAATGAGTCTGCCCGTGCAGGATGCGCTGGTGCTCATTGCAATTTCGGTGCTGCTGACGGTTGTCGCTGGCCTGCTGCCGGCCCGTAGCGCGTCCAGGAAGGATCCCGTGGAGGCCCTGCGCTCCGAATAATGTGACAAAGGGGCAGTCCCTTTGCCACGTTCGTTGATATGAGAGAAGAGTAGATGATCCTTTCGCTGGCCCCCATGGAGGGGATTACCGGGCATGTGTTCCGTCGCGTGCATGCGGAGTGCTTCGGTGCGCTCGATTGCTATTACACGCCGTTTTTGCCGCCGCCGCGGGTGGGAAACCGCTTTGGCGGCAAGGCGTTTAAGGAGATCGATCCTGCCAATAACCAGGGGCTCAACGTGGTGCCTCAGCTGATGTCCAAGAACGCGGACGAGTTTGTGTGGGCGGCACAGGTGCTCGCCGACATGGGCTACCGCGAGGTCAATCTCAACTTGGGTTGCCCTTCGGGAACGGTTGTCGCCAAGGGCAAGGGCTCGGGTTTCTTGCGCAATCTCGACGAGCTCGAGGCGTTCTTAAGCGATGTGTGCGAGCGGTCGCCGTTGCCGGTGTCGGTAAAGACCAGGCTGGGGCTGGAGAATGACGACGAATACGAGCGCGTGCTCGATCTGTATTGCCGCATGCCGTTGGCAGAGCTGATCGTGCATCCGCGCGTACAGAAGGACCGCTATACGGGCTTGCCGCGCAAAGAGTTTTATGGCGAGACGCTGGAGCGTGCGCCGTTCCCCGTGGCCTATAACGGTGACATTTTTGATCTTGAGGATATGGACGCGCTGGTGGAGGCCTATCCCGGCACGCGCCATGTGATGTTGGGGCGTGGCCTGCTCGCGAACCCCGCTCTGGCTCGCATGGTCAAGGGCGGCCCTGCTGCAACGGCTGCTGAGCTGCAGCGCTTCCACGACACGCTGTTTGCGGCATATGCAGAAGAGATTGGCGGCAATGCGGTCTTCCGCATGAAGGAGTGGTGGTTCTACGCCAAGTGCGCTTTCGCTGATCCCGCTACCGTCCACAAGATCGTACGCAAGACCAAAAAGGTCGACGAATACCGCGCTGCCGTCGAGCGCGTCTTTCGTGAACAGCCGCTTGCACCCACAGCTCGCTTCCACGGCTAACTAGTCATCGGGGGCGTTCTTTAACGACTGGTCATTTAAGGACGTCCCCAACGACTATGTAGCAAAAACATGTACACCAGCATCCAAAGATGTCGAAAAATGTCGACTTTGGATGCTGGTGTACATGTTTGGGTCCGACGGGGGAGCGGGCCTAGGCAATCAGTGCATCAAGTGTAATGAGCTCTCTGAGCCGCTCCGTGCGTGTTTGCCCATGGCGTTTGGCTTTTTCGTCAAACGCCTCAAGAATCGATTCGCCCACACGTGCTGATATAACGACGCTCGGCTCATCGGAGATTGGTGGCCTTCCCAACTTGATGGTGTGACCTTTCGGCCACTCATCTTTTTCGTAGGCTTCCGCGGCTTTCTTCAACTCTCCGGGAGCAAACCCCATCATCTTTTCGAGCTGCTTAGCATCCATGGCGCCTCCTATCGATCGACATAATGTCGAGCGCCGGTTCTCGGATTCTCTTTTTGTATACAATTTTGTAGACAAAAATACAAGCAGTTCATCGGGCTAATTAGCTTGTTTTGACCTGCCTGTTCGATAGGAAATGAGCATTGACGGCTTCGATACTCCTTTGCTTTTCAGCTTGGAATTTGGATGCTCATTGAACTTCCGGAGGGGAGCCCTTTATTAAGCTATTGAGATTCTGGGCAGGAGCTCTCACTGGTCTTCGGTAATGGGGCCAGCTTAATTCGCGACACAGTGTGTCGCGAATGGGAGTAGTCGTTAGGTGTCCTTCAATGGCTACTCATATAAGAACGTTCAAGTGTCGGATTTTGTCATTTAGTGTCGCTCTCAGCGACTATTCTGGAGGGTCGTGGTCAAAAAAGGGCAAATATGAGTACTGCTACCTGTTTAGTAGCAGCGATTTTGATCACTTCAGGAACTATTCAACGTTCCACTCGTCCGCAGACGACGTTATTTCTCCTCATATGTTCAATAAAAGTAGCTCTTAATGGGAACAAATCTCATCAGGAGCTACAATTTATAGCAAATAAATGCAACCATAATGGCAACAGTACTCATATTTGCCCTTTTTTGACCACGACCCTCCAGAATAGTCGCTGAGAGCGACACTAAATGACAAAATCCGACACTTGAACGTTCTTATATGAGTAGCCATTGAAGGACACCTAACGACTACTCCCATTCGCGACACACTGTGTCGCGAATTAAGCTGGCCCCATTACCGAAGACCAGTGAGAGCTCCTGCCCAGAATCTCAATAGCTTAATAAAGGGCTCCCCTCCGGAAGTTCAATGAGCATCCAAATTCCAAGCTGAAAAGCAAAGGAGTATCGAAGCCGTCAATGCTCATTTCCTATCGAACAGGCAGGTCAAAACAAGCTAATTAGCCCGATGAACTGCTTGTATTTTTGTCTACAAAATTGTATACAAAAAGAGAATCCGAGAACCGGCGCTCGACATTATGTCGATCGATAGGAGGCGCCATGGATGCTAAGCAGCTCGAAAAGATGATGGGGTTTGCTCCCGGAGAGTTGAAGAAAGCCGCGGAAGCCTACGAAAAAGATGAGTGGCCGAAAGGTCACACCATCAAGTTGGGAAGGCCACCAATCTCCGATGAGCCGAGCGTCGTTATATCAGCACGTGTGGGCGAATCGATTCTTGAGGCGTTTGACGAAAAAGCCAAACGCCATGGGCAAACACGCACGGAGCGGCTCAGAGAGCTCATTACACTTGATGCACTGATTGCCTAGGCCCGCTCCCCCGTCGGACCCAAACATGTACACCAGCATCCAAAGTCGACATTTTTCGACATCTTTGGATGCTGGTGTACATGTTTTTGCTACATAGTCGTTGGGGACGTCCTTAAATGACCAGTCGTTAAAGAACGCCCCCGATGACTAGTTAGCCGTGGAAGCGAGCTGTGGGTGCAAGCGGCTGTTCACGAAAGACGCGCTCGACGGCAGCGCGGTATTCGTCGACCTTTTTGGTCTTGCGTACGATCTTGTGGACGGTAGCGGGATCAGCGAAAGCGCACTTGGCGTAGAACCACCACTCCTTCATGCGGAAGACCGCATTGCCGCCAATCTCTTCTGCATATGCCGCAAACAGCGTGTCGTGGAAGCGCTGCAGCTCAGCAGCCGTTGCAGCAGGGCCGCCCTTGACCATGCGAGCCAGAGCGGGGTTCGCGAGCAGGCCACGCCCCAACATCACATGGCGCGTGCCGGGATAGGCCTCCACCAGCGCGTCCATATCCTCAAGATCAAAAATGTCACCGTTATAGGCCACGGGGAACGGCGCACGCTCCAGCGTCTCGCCATAAAACTCTTTGCGCGGCAAGCCCGTATAGCGGTCCTTCTGTACGCGCGGATGCACGATCAGCTCTGCCAACGGCATGCGGCAATACAGATCGAGCACGCGCTCGTATTCGTCGTCATTCTCCAGCCCCAGCCTGGTCTTTACCGACACCGGCAACGGCGACCGCTCGCACACATCGCTTAAGAACGCCTCGAGCTCGTCGAGATTGCGCAAGAAACCCGAGCCCTTGCCCTTGGCGACAACCGTTCCCGAAGGGCAACCCAAGTTGAGATTGACCTCGCGGTAGCCCATGTCGGCGAGCACCTGTGCCGCCCACACAAACTCGTCCGCGTTCTTGGACATCAGCTGAGGCACCACGTTGAGCCCCTGGTTATTGGCAGGATCGATCTCCTTAAACGCCTTGCCGCCAAAGCGGTTTCCCACCCGCGGCGGCGGCAAAAACGGCGTGTAATAGCAATCGAGCGCACCGAAGCACTCCGCATGCACGCGACGGAACACATGCCCGGTAATCCCCTCCATGGGGGCCAGCGAAAGGATCATCTACTCTTCTCTCATATCAACGAACGTGGCAAAGGGACTGCCCCTTTGTCACATTATTCGGAGCGCAGGGCCTCCACGGGATCCTTCCTGGACGCGCTACGGGCCGGCAGCAGGCCAGCGACAACCGTCAGCAGCACCGAAATTGCAATGAGCACCAGCGCATCCTGCACGGGCAGACTCATTAGGTTGGGGACCTGTTTGGCCGCAAGCGCCCAGGCATTAACCGGGAAGCTCACGGCTACCACGACGACAATGGCAAAGACGCCGGCGATGAGGCCCTCGATAAAGGTCTCGGCATTGAATACGTTGGCCACGTTGCGCTTCGACGCGCCGATCGCGCGCAGGATGCCAATCTCCTTTTTGCGCTCCAGTACGCTGATGTAGGTGATGATGCCGATCATGATGGAGCTCACCACCAGGCTGATACTCACGAATGCGATGAGCACCAAGCTGATGGTGTTCACGATGTCGGTCACCGAACCCATGATGATGCCCATGTAGTCGGTGTACGAGATCGCCCGTTCATCGTGGCCAGCGGCTTTGACCTGCTTGTTGTACGCATCGATATGATCAAGTACGCGCTCCTTGGCCTCAAAGTCGCGCGGGAAAATCTTGACCGAGATGGGGTCCGCCTCGTCCGCATAACCCAACGTGGTCAGATTGTTGTCGTAGGTGAGCTTCGACGCCTTCGCATAGCTCATCATGAGCGAGCTCAGGTCCTCGGCGTCCATGTTGAAGTGGATGGCGTGGGCAAAGGCACTCGCATCCACGCGCATGGCGCTCGCCAGGTTAGCAAAACTCGACGACATCTGCGTCGCCATCTGGCCCATGAGCCCTGCTGCGCCTGCCTTGAGCTGAGCTGACACCGTCGCCGCAATCTGATCGCTGATCGACTTCATCACCTGATCCATAGCCTGCTGCAGATACGGAGCCAGCTGCTTTTGCACATAGTCGTTCATCGCCTGCTGCAAACGTTCGGCCAGGGCATCGCCGCCAAGCGCTTTGAGCTGGGCCAGGATTTGCTGGGCTGTGTCATCATGCTCAAGATACGTCGAGAATGCGGCAGAGAGCTTTGACGCGTCCTTAAGATCTTCGGGCGATAGTGCCTTAAATTGATCAGACTGCAAAAAACCCTCAAACAGCTGGTTGGCTAGTGTTCCCACCTGCTGCATTTGCTCGGGTGTGAGCTCCAGACCGTCAAAAATGCCCGAGAAATCTGGGGCCGGTGCTTTTGCCATGATGTCGCTGAAGTCGATGTCCTTACCAACGCCCGAAAGATCAATATCCAGGCCCGACAGATCGACGCCCGAAAGATCAATGCCGCCGCCGGCCGCACCCGAGAGTGCAGACGCATCAAACGAGAACGCGCTCTTAAGCGCCGCCTCGTCCACACTGAACATGCTGCCCAGATCCACGCCTTGCTTGGCCTCGCCTTGCAGTTCGTCGAAGGTTTTGCCCGTAAAGACATCCGTCTCGGGGTGGGCGAGTTGCTCCTGCACAATCTGCGAATCGGCGGCGCGCTCCATAAGCTGGCGGGTCAGCGCATGCGTATAGGCAATGCCCGGAGATAACGCACTCGCATTGGCCGTCTCGTTAGGTCGCACCACGCCCACAATGTGCACGTCGATGCCATCGGCAACCTTGGCGGCCATAAAGTCGGCGTCACCAGACATGTCAGTCCACATGCCGGTCTCTTCGTTTTTGCGATAGGCATCGGCCGGTGACAGCACCTTAAACGTCGTAGACAGCGCATCGTCGTAGGTAAAATCGGTACCGGTCTCGGGCGTTTCGACCCCACCGTCGGCCGCCATGGCGCTGTTAACCAGGTCGTTGAGCTCATCGATATCCAGCGCACCGATGCTATAGAGCGTGTAATCGCCCACCGTGCCGCGGCTCGAAAGCACCATGACGGCTTCGCTGGCGGACGTGGGCCAATGACCGGCGACGACATCGTACTGGCTGTCGAGCAAGCTCTGGTCGTCAATCATCTCGTTAAAGACCGAGGTTCCCATGGATTCCATGCTCACCGTCGCCGCCGAACTCGCGCCGCCGCTCATTGCCTCAGTCATAGCGTTGGGCACCAGCCGAACGGGTTTCTCGTCACCCTTGCCCGCACGATAGACAACCGGCGTCACGCCATAACCGTACTGGATGGCATTGACTTCTTTATCGATGCCATCGCCACCGGCATCGAGCCATGCCTTAAAGCTCGTCATGTCATTGGACTTAACGCTCGCAAACATATCCTTTACGGCCGTGACCACGGGAATCTTATCGGTTCCCTTAGCCTTGCCGCCGGCACTGTCGTCGGACAAATCCACGTTTTCAGGCGAGTCATCATCCGTGGCCCCCTGTCCACCCATCATGGACGACAGGTCGTAATCCTGCTTGGAAATGGTGAGCGGGTAGCTCGAGAGCGTATCCTCCTCGACCTTTTTGATGTAGCCGTTTACGCCGTTGGACAGCGCCAGAATCGCCGCGATACCGATAATGCCAATCGAGCCCGCAAAGGCCGTCATGGCCGTGCGGCCCTTTTTGGTCATGAGGTTTCGGGCAGAAAGCCCCAGCGCCGTCACAAAGCTCATCGAGGTTTTGCGCGTAGGCTTGGCCTCGCGACGCGCGGCCTTTGCTACATCAAAGGGGTCGGAATCGTCGGTGATCTTGCCGTCCGCCAGGTTGACGATGCGCGTAGCGTACCGGTACGCCAGCTCGGGATTGTGCGTGACCATGATGACCAGGCGGTCGCGTGCAACATCCTTGAGCAAGTCCATGACCTGTACAGATGTCATTGAGTCCAGGGCGCCGGTCGGCTCGTCGGCCAGCACAATCTCGGGATCGTTAATCAGGGCACGGGCGATGGCCACGCGCTGCATCTGTCCGCCGGAAAGCTGGCTCGGGCGCTTGTTCACGTGCTCGCCCAGGCCGACTTTCTCCAACGCCTCGCGCGCACGCTGACGGCGCTCGGCATGCCCCACGCCCGTGAGCGTGAGCGCCAGCTCCACGTTTTCCAAAATGGTCTGATGCGGAATGAGGTTATAGCTCTGGAACACAAAGCCGATGCGGTTGTTGCGATAAGCATCCCAATCGCGATCGTGGAAGTTCTTGGTCGATATGCCGTCGATCAGCAGGTCGCCCGAGTCAAAGTGGTCGAGTCCGCCGATAACGTTGAGCATCGTGGTCTTACCCGAACCCGAGGGACCCAGAATGGCCACGAACTCGTTATCACGAAAAGCCAGGCTTACGCTGTCGAGCGCCACCTGCGTAAACGACTGGGTAACGTACCTTTTGCAAATACCTTTGAGCTCCAACATGGACGGCAACCTCTCCTGCGCAGGCACCCTGCCCGCTCTCCCCCGCCGTTCGTATTCGACGCGTTTGTCCTACTCTATCCCCATTTTTCACCGACACCAGTGAGGAATATAGGGAACCGCATCAAAAAACGAACGGGACGGTGCCTAAAAGAAGAGGTCCCAAGCGGGACCTCTATATGGTGGAGATTATCTTGAAAGGTAGCGGACTACTCCGCACAGCGGCGCACAATCCTCGCCATGCTTTACACGTTTTCTACTGCTCGCTATTCGCAATCGCCTGGTCAATAAGCTTGTTGAGCGCTGCGCGCTGCTCAGCGGAGCTGATGGCTCCCACGATGGGCTCCCCTACGATGTTGCCATTCTGATCTATGACATACGTTGTCGGGAACGAGAACAGATTTGACGTAAACTTACCGGCCTCGCTATCCGACTTGAACCAGATGTTCTTATATGTCACGCCCTTCTTGCTCAGCACGTCCTTGGCATCTGCAATCTCGCCCTTGTTGCCATCGAGCGTAAAGGAATTGACGCCCACGACCTGGCCGCCCTTCTCGGCAAGCTCCTGATTCAGTTTCTCAAGATCGCCCAGCTCGCCCACGCACGGCTTGCACGTGGTGAACCAGAAGTTCATGACGGTGACCTTGTTCTTAGAGAACAGCTCGTCGCTGCTCACGTCGTTGCCATCCAGGTCCTTGCCCGTAAAGCTGGGGAACTTCGTCGTCTCGCTCGAAGCATTGGCACCAGCCGTCATGCCAGCGGCCGAAGCGTCGACGCTCTCGCCTGCGCTCGGCGTGCTTCCACAGCCGGGGAACTCCTTCTCCAGGCTCTCGAGCTTGTCCTCGATCTCCTTGATCTGCTGTGCACCGGCCTTGAGCGTCTTAAGCTCATCCGCCGTGAACTCATCCTTGGCGCCGTCGATGGTCTTGAGCAGGAAATCGCCGTAATTGCTGCCGTCCTCAATCATTGCCGAGTCTTTATTTGCCGCATTGAATACCTTTTCCCACAGCGCGTTATCACTCGAAAAGATCTCGTTCTCCTTCTGCATGAGCTTCGCATACAGCTCGGCGGCCTCGTCGGCATTGGCCGGCTTCTGCGCAGTGAGTTCTGCGATCTTAGGATCGGAGCTCGCAGATTCGCTCGCATTGCCACCGGGCGCCGAACATGCCACAAGGCACAAGGCCAATACCGGCACCATAAACAGGGCCGCAATCTTAGAAAGCTTCATGGTCATTCC
>NZ_JBDGAV010000007.1:53163-93157 GCF_040910325.1 Collinsella aerofaciens
GACCACATCAACGTCCATCTGACAAACCTTTGAGCACTTGCCGCACGAGACGCATTTGCACGCGTCAACTTGAATCCCCAACAAGGACACCCTATTCATGAGCGCATAGAATGCGCCGAGCGGGCAAATCCATTTGCAGAAGGGGCGGTAGAACAAAACGCTCAGCACTACCACGGCAATGAGAACGGCAAGTTTCCAAGTAAAGAGATGTCCCAACGCAGATCGAATGCCGGCATTAGCAATGGCCAGCGGAATGGCGCCCTCGAGCACGCCCTGCGGACAGATGTACTTACAAAAGAACGGATCGCCCATGCCCACGTCGTTAACCACCAAGACGGGCAGCAGCACCACGGCAAACAGCAGCACGACGTACTTGATGTACGTGAGCGGCTTAAGCTTTTTCGTGGAGAACTTTTTGCCGGGAATCTTGTGAAGCAGCTCCTGAAGCCAGCCAAACGGGCACAGAAAGCCGCATACAAAGCGTCCCAGCAGCACGCCGAGCAAAATGAGCGTACCGGTAACATAGTAAGAAAAGTTGAACTTGGAAGAACCTACCACCGACTGGAACGACCCGATGGGGCACGCACCCGATGCCGCGGGGCACGAATAGCAATTAAGTCCAGGTACGCAGACGGTTTTTCCCGCGCCCTGATAGATGCCGCCTTTGGCAAAGTTTGGCAGGTGAATGTTGGTAATAAGTGTTGCCGCCGCCTGAATGAATCCGCGAAATCGGGCCAAAACATGCGACGCAGTGTTTTCTCTTTTATCCAATTCCGATACACTCCAAGCACAGCCTAATCGCTTTGGCCAGCACGGCATCCGCCTCGCCACGCATAACACCAAAGCACACCATGGCAATTCCGACGATCAACAAAGCGACCTGTACCACGGGTTTTACCGCTTTGAACAACCCAACCACTCCTTTCGTTACGTGACCATTGGACCATATCGACTATAAAATCCGTGTTAAGCGCGATTTGGAATGTGCAAGGAGACTGTTATGCGTATTTTGATCGTCGAAGACGAGCGAGCACTGTGCGATGCAATCGCACACAGCTTGCGAAACTTGGCGTACAGCGTCGACTGCTGCCACGACGGGCAGGAGGCGCTCGACCTGCTGGGCGTCGAAGTCTTTGACCTCGTGGTACTCGACCTCAACCTTCCCCGTATCGATGGCATGACCGTGCTCAGGGAACTTAGGAAAACCGACTGCGAGACCAAGGTGCTGATTCTGTCCGCGCGTGGCGAAGTATCCGATAAAGTCGCCGGACTCGATGCCGGCGCCAACGATTACCTCACCAAGCCGTTTCATCTGGACGAGCTTGCGGCAAGGATTCGCAGCCTTACCCTCAGGCGCTTTACACAAAGCGACATAGTTTTAACCTGCGGAAAGCTCAGCTTTGACACCAAGGCGCGCATCGCTTCTGTGGACAGCGAGGCTTTATCTCTTACGCGCAAGGAAACGGGAATCTTGGAATACCTGATGCTTAATCAGGGGCGACCGGTAAGCCAAGAGGAGCTTATCGAGCACGTTTGGGATAGCACCGTGAACAGCTTTAGCAACGCAACCCGCGTTCACATCTCGTCGCTCCGAAAAAAGTTGCGCAGCGCTTTGGGATACGACCCGATTCGCAATCGGATTGGAGAGGGCTACGTTATGGAGGATAGCGAATGAAAAGGCTTTCGCTGCAATGGCGCATAACGATCATGACGGCGCTGCTGACGTGTGCGGCGTGCGTGCTGACGAACTGCCTGGTCGGCTATACGGGTATGCGCTATATGGATGCCATCGGCAGTGACATCTCGGCCTTTAACGCTGCCGGCGCGGATTCGCCCCAGGTGTTCGACCCAACACAAGCAGCCCTCGATGACGAGGTCACGGTCGTCGTAAACGACGCACAAGAGTCTTTTGGCACGACAACCTGGTACATCACGGCTGGAGTCACACTCCTTGGCGGCGCGCTGGCATACTTTGTGAGCGGCCGTGCACTCAAACCGCTGCGGGCTTTTGCGGCCCAGGTTGAGCGCGTGCAGCCTGACAACCTAAGCGAAATTAAGCTCAGCGAAGATGTGCCCACCGAGCTACAACGATGCAGCGCCTCTTTCAACGACATGATTGCCCGTCTTTGCGAAGGGTTCTCTGCACAGCGTCAGTTTACCGGCAACGCCGCACACGAGCTGCGCACCCCGCTCTCCCTTATGCAAGCACAGATTGAACTATTCATCTCCGAGCACTCCGGTTTGCAACCCGAAACAGCCGAGCTGCTCGGCCTGCTACAAGAACAAACTGAGCGCATGTCTCGAATGACCAAGGTATTGCTCGAGATGAGCGAGCTCCGCAGCGTTCCTTGCGAGGACGATGTTGAACTCGGTCCCTTGTCCGAAGAGGTCCTCACCGACCTTGCGCCACTTGCCGAGAATAAGGACGTAACCCTCGATTGCGCCGGAGACGCTTTGACAATCGGAAGTGATACGCTCCTCTATCGGCTGGTGTTCAACCTGGTCGAAAATGCCATCCGTTACAGCCGCTCCGGCTCGACTGTCAACGTCTCCATCAGCGACAGCGACAGCCGCGTGCTCCTGCGAGTCAAAGATGAGGGCCCGGGAATACCCAAGCAGTACCGAGAGAGCATCTTCCAGCCGTTCTTTCGTCTAGACAAATCCCGCAGCAGGGCATACGGCGGCGCAGGGCTCGGACTGGCGCTCGTCTGGGAGATTGCAGCGCTTCACGGTGGCGCCGTAGAGGTCGAAGCAAGTTCCGAGGACGGAACCGTGATGCTCGTGACCCTCTCAAAGGGGGCCACCACGTGATCCGACTGTCCAGGGGTCCCACTCGGCATTGTGAAACGCGTCCCAAAACTTGAACATGAGAAATGGGAGGCAGTTCGCATCTATGCCGAGGACGAAGTCCTGGCGGGGATTCAGGATGCGCAGAGGAGGCTTACGGCAGAAAACCCCGACAGAGTCGTGACCGTCGGCGGCAACTGTATGGTGTCGCTTGCCCTCTTCGATTACCTGCACGGGAAATACGAGAACGTTGGAATCGTCTGGATCTATGCGCATCCGGATGTATCCACGCTGAATGATGGCTACCCCAACGCTCACGCCATGGTACTTGGCAGCCTTTTGGGAGAAAGTCATCCTGGTCTTCGGCGGCGAATAATGCGAATGTCCGCAGGCAGACTCCAACCTGTGCGCGGAGAAGCTGGGCGACGCAAACAAGATTCCTCGACTCGAGCATGGAGATGAATCCGTCTATCAGTCTCATCGCATACTCAGAGGAGGATGCCAGATATAGATCCCATTGGGTAAAGTCGCCGTTCATAAAGGGAATCACTGCATTGCGCTCGGCGACTCTCAAGGCACTCAGGCTTTGTTCTATTTTCTCAGCTTCTTGTTTGAACTGTTCGCTATCCAAAATGCCCCCAAATGCCGGCTTCTCGACAAATCAGAAAAAGCATTGGCTATACTGATGCGGACAGTTCCGGGAGGGGTGCAAGAGACGGAAGGGCCGTAATGGGTGAGAAGGGCGAGCGGCCGGAGCGGGTGTTCCCCGGCAGGACAGACCCGTGGTTCATAGCGGCCATGGTGATTGTGGCGGGCGGTTTATCCGCGGCGTGTATCGCGTGTTTCCTGAGCTCGAGTCCCGCGCTCCTATGGGGCTGGCTCGCGCTGCTGCCCATCCCGGCCCTCGTGGCCCTGGCTGCCCTTCCCGTCCGCAGCAATCGCCTCGAGCTCTACGGCGACCGCCTCGTCGTCGTGTACGCTGGGACGCGTTCGGTGATACCCTACGCCCACGTGCGGGGCGTCCGGCGCACCAGGACGCTCTGGGCGGGGACGGCCAACTCGCTCGACCGCGTCTACATCGAGGCGCCCTACGACGGCGACGCCATCGTCTCGGTCAGAGACAACGACGCCCTCGTGGCGGAGCTGGGGCGCAGGTGCGGCCTTGGGCCCGGCGCCTGACGCCCCGAAAGGAAGAGAGGATGGACGTCCCGCACTGGCCCTACTGGAGGAAGTATTCCCTCGGCGGCACACAGGTCTGGTACGCGGACTGGGGCGACTGCCCCTTCGACACTGGTCTACATGAGCCCAGTTGAGTTCAGGAACGCAGGGCTGTCCCTGTAAAAAATGTTTAAGCAACCGTTGCAAATCCATTCTCCCGCGCAGAGAGCCCCGGGTAGGCCGAGCTCGCGTCGGGCATGTAGCCCATACGCCTCCGGGCGGCGGCAAGCCCGCGCCCGCCGCGCTCGCCGAACAGCTCAACCGAGCCCGAGCTGGGGCTGGCGGTGCCAGTGACGATACAGATGAGCGTTGACTTCCCGGCGCCGTTTTCGCCGATGAGCCCGTAGACGCGCCCCGCCTCGAGGGCGAGGTCGATGGGGTCGAGGACGGTCCTCCCGCGGTACGCCTTCGTGACCCCGTGAAGGCGGAGGGGCATGGCTGTCGTCATTGCGTTCCTTTCTCCTCGGATGGATTTTGGGTATGCGTCATGGGCCCCCGCGCGGGACGGGGAGCGAATCGACGCAGGCTCGAGGCCGGTTGGGTTGGGGTTGAGGTCCGGGTTCCACAGGCTTGCACAGCCCGACGGACGGGGCGTCCGGGCACGCTATGCTTAGGGAGCGGTGGGCGCCTCCGGGGCAGCAGGGGACTCGGACGCGGTGATGCCGGAGGTGTCGACCTCGCCGATTCCGGCGAGCTGCTCGATGAGGGGGAGGCCCGTCGGGTCGTCCACCTCGACGCCGCCGAGCACGATGGTGCTGTCGCGCGTGTCGATTTGGGTTGTGAACACGGCCGGGTCGAAACCCGAAGCGATAAAGCCAATGCCCGCGAGGACAACACCCGCGGCAACGAGCCCGCCCGCCACGGCGAGGTAGATCTTCTTCGCGCTGGTCATGGTACTCACTCCTTTCTACGCCGCGAGATGCGCGGCAGCGCCGCCCTTCTCGCCCTTACCCTTCCAGAAGGGCGAGGCGGCCTTCCTCGCCCAGAACGCCGAGAGGCGCGCAATTTGTTTTGAGGCGGCCCAAGCGCCAGCACCAACGAAGAGCGCCACGCCGACGAGGCCGAGCCCCACGCCCGCCGAGGCGAGGGCGTACGGGAAGTGGCCGATGGTGACGCCGCTTACGGCAAGCAGGAGCTCAACTACGCCCACGCCCCCGAGTGCCGCCGCGACGATCCACACGCAGAGCGCCAGCACCCAGATGCAGATATAGACCGTGACGGCCACGGCGGCGAAGGCGGCGAGCAGCGGCACCCACACCGGGGAGCCCACGATGGTCAGCACCCACAGCAGCGCGGTGCTGCGCCGGCGCGTCCTCGCGATCGCGCGCGGCACGGCGGGCAGGTCGTCGAGCGTGGCCTCGGCAACCTCGCCGGGGGCGCCCATGGCGGCCACGGCCTCCTCCTCGCTCATACCGTCCTCCATGCGGTCGGCGATGGCCTCCGCATAGAACGCCTTGGTCTCCTCCACCTGCTCGGCCGGCAGGCAGGCAAGCAGCTCGCCCAACCGGCCCAGAAACTCATCGCGCGTCATGGTGCGCCCCCTCAACGTATGCGTAAATCTCCCGTACGGACGGCCACTCGGCCAGGAACTCCTCGATGCGCGCACGCCCATCGTCCGTGATGCGGTAGTACCGGCGCAGCCGCCCGTTGTGCTCGGCAGAGCGCGCCGTGATGCACCCGGCCTTCTCCAGGCGCTTGAGCAGCGGGTAGAGCGTCGACTCCGTGAGCCCCATGCTCGCCGGCACGTCCTTCACGATCTGGTAGCCGTAGGACTCCTCGCCGGAGACGGCCGCGAGCACGCAGGCCTCCAGGAAGCCGCGCTTCATCTGGGCCTCCATCCGCACACCTCCTCTCGTCATATACTATGCTATACACACTATACGATGCAAGGTATTAGACGTCAACTCTCATCGCGAAGATTCTCCGGCCCCTGCGCGCTGCGAACGTGATGTCGCGGGGCGGTTGGCATTATGCATGAAACGTCAAGTAGCGCTCTTTTGATCCACTTCCACTCGGCCCCATATGCCTTGTACAACGCCCCTTTCGACCTCGGGTTCAAGAGAGCCGCTAGTCTTCCTTTATACGTTCGGCATAATCGTCGGCGATACCCACAAATTCCAGTCCCGAGCAACAGGAGTACAATTGCTGCATTGTTGCCAGCTGTTGGGAGATGGAAGATGGACTGCGATGGCTACCCATGCGTTCCCATGCCGTTGATGTGCACCGCCTTTGTGCCGGGGCAGATTGACGCTGCGGTTGCAGGCATTTCCGACCCCGATTCACGCACCATCGCCACGGCAGAAGCGCTGTACTTTCGCGGACAGGCCGCCCTCGCTGCCAAGACGGCGCGTCCCTATCTTGACGCCACCGATCCCGCGCTGTGCTATTCCGCATGCTTTATCTGCGGATACGCCAGCCTGTCGCTCAACCGTATCGCCGACGCCCGCCGGTGCCTTGCTGGCATCCTCGATACGCCGGCTGACGAGGAGTCGCCCGCCGTCCACGCCACGCATATCCTGTTCGCCTCGGCCGCGAGCGTCCTGCTGCACTTGCCTTCCCCGTATTCCGCCGAAGAGTTTTATCCGCTTGCGGCGCATCTGCCCGAAGGTCTGCGCCTGTTCGCCAGCTACGTGATGGCGCATGCCCTGTACCTGCGCGGCGAATATGGCCGCAGCCTGGGCATGGCGGAAAACGCCCTGATCATGAAACAGGGAAGTTATCCCATCTCGGAGCTGTTCCTGCACTTGGCAGCTTCCATGGCATGCATGAGCCTCAAGGACATCGACGCCGCAAAAACGCACTTCGGAGTTGCTTGGAACATTGCGCGTCCCGACGGCCTTATTGAGCTCATTGGCGAGCATCACGGCCTTTTACAGGGGCTTATCGAGGCATGCCTAAAAACGCAATACCCTGACGACTTCGCGCGCATCATCGAGATCACGTACCGCTTCAGCTACGGCTGGCGGCGCATCCACAACCCCGATTCGGGCGAGGACGTTGCCGACGATCTAACGACCACGGAATTCACCATGGCCATGCTCGCCTGTCGTGGGTGGACCAACGCCGAAATCGCACGCCATATGGAAGTATCGCCGGGCACCGTCAAAAACCGCCTATCCGGCGTATACGCAAAGCTTGGCATCGGCACACGCGCCGAGCTGGTCGCGCATATGTTACGTTAGCGACCGGACTACCAAGCGCATCGAACGCGTTCCGGAACCCGGCGCTTCGCTCGATCAATTTGGACATTTTGACCCTTGAACGGCACTACCGCCACGGGGCGCCTTCTCGCAAAATTTGATTATTTCCACCGATACTTGCGGGATGGGAGCCCAAGATGCTTGATCGCCGTTCGTTACTTGTCGCCGGAGCGTCCTCGTTAGCGAGCATTATGATGCCGCGCGTGCCGGGAAGCGCAAACGCCTTCATATTGCCGTTCGCACCCACCGAAGCCCATGCCGACGAAAAAGACCCCTTCAGGGTGCTCGTTCTCTCGCGCACCATGTTCGGTGTGGTCGTGGTCGACGTCGCCAACAAGAATACGCCCATCACGGGTGCCCAGGTCACGCTCATATCGCGCTATGCCGCAGGCAAGCAGCTCACCGCCACGACCGATGACGAAGGCACGGCCATCTTTGAGGTCGCGCCGCTTTCGGAAGGCTACGTGGACGAGGCAACGCTTCTCGACGCGTACGACTTTAACGGCGGCATCTCCATTAGCATGGCAGGCTACCGCGATGTCGAGATTCCCCTTGCGCGTATCCAGGGCGGCACCGCTATTACCGCACCCACACGTCCGCTCTCCGATGGCGAGCCGTACTTTCGACAGCTCACGTTCGACGAATGGGACATCCAGTACGCCGACGCCACGTTTATGGCAATGCCAGCGGACGAAGCAGCAAACGACCAGCCCGACACGCACGCTTTTACCGTGCAGGCTCATCTGCCGCAGGGCGGGCAGGCAACGTTGCATATCAATAAAGTGATGCCCTCTGCGGGCAGCTCAACCGAAACCGTCACGCAGATCGGCCAGATCAAGGCCAGCGCATCGGGCGCGGATAATCTGGCGACGTTCACGCTCGAAGACACGTTCCTCGATGCAGCTTCGGGCCTTCTGGAGGAAGGGTGCAAGCTGCGCTTTATGCTCGACTACCAGGGCAAAACCTACACGCTCTCATCCCCTATGGCCGTTGTCACCGCGCCGGCCGCAAAGGCGGAATCGGGCTCGACCACCATCATTCCCACCACCATGGACCAAGAGATCACTCCGTTTGATTTCCCCGCGGCGTTTCCCGGTATCGGCGGCAATAAGTTCACGTGCTGGATGCCCACATTTCCCATTCTGTTCGATTTCTCGTTTGCTGGATACGTGCTGTTTGGCGGAGGGTACAAACCAGCTAGCTATATGAACGATTCGGGCAACCCTGATCCGGAATACTGGAAGAAATCGCCGCGCGAGTCGGGCGCCAAGCAGGCAAACCGCTACCTCGACGAGATGGAGGGGAAGTGGAATCAGTACAAGAGGATGAGTGCCGGTTCGGGCACCGATCCAAGAAACACCAAGCTCCTTCGCCACCATTGCACGCCGCTGTTCACGATGGATATCGCCACACAGCTGTACGGCTCGCTCGCCTACGATTGGGTGGGCAAAACCTGGGGTAACAACAACGACCCCGCATACGGCAATATTAAGGCCCTCTTCCAGGTAAGAACCGACCTCAATTGGACCGAGCAGTTTACCCTAGGACCGGTGCCATTTTTCCTAAACGTCAACCCCTGGGTGCTGGCAAAACTGGCGCTCGCCGTGGGTGCCCACACGCACGGCAGCGGCGCGGCGTTTTTTAAAAACATTTCGCTCGACTATTCAAACACGTCGGGCTCGTTCACCATCCAGATCGGGCTCGCCGTCACCTTTGGCGCCGGCGTTGCAGGCGTCGCTTCGTCTGCCGTGCGCGGCGCCGCATCCCTCACGCTGTTCATTGGGTACGAGAAGGCGGATGGACACCAGCTTCCGCGACTGCGCGTAGGTGCAGACGTCGATGTCGATGTGATACTCCAGTTCGTAATGTTCAAGTGGACCACCAAGGCTTGGTCGGGGTCGTGGCCCACACTCATCGATTCGTGGAATATGTCGGTGAACAATGGCGACCAGTATGCGCTCCAGCGCTCTGAGCTCGCATTGGGTGGAGATACGCCTTACGCGCTGGACGCCCGCTTCGGCACGCCCGGCAACATCGAGGCGGGCGGCGTTCCGCAATTTATCGCATCGGCCACCATCGTCACCAACGCCGAGCTGCTCGCACGCGCCGAGGTTAAGGCCACTGCCGTAAACGCCGCGCCTGTCGTGCGCGATTGGGATCGGGCGGTCACGCGCATTGAGCTCGAGGCGGATGCAGAAAGCGACGACACGGGACAGATCGAGCATTTCGTCCATGCACTGATAGAGAACGACGAAAACGCCGCGCCGATGTATGAGTACACCTACATCGGTCAGGCAACGAACACCGTTGCCGACCCGAACGCCGATTCTGCCGGCGTGTCGGAGGACGAGCGTGGCGGCATCAAGCCCTCGAGCGACAACGTGCTGTTTGCTGGCGTGCTCAGCGAAGCCCACATGAAGCTGGCAATGATTGCCGGCGTAGAATGCCTGTTCCGTATCGCCTCGGTGCGCTACGGCGACAATGGTCGCTCGCGCCTGGTGGTACACACAAAGGCAAACGGGACGTGGTCCGCTCCCACGCCTGTGGACTTTCCCCTTGGGTTTGGCGAGGGCGACGTGGAGCGCGACAGCATATACGATTACGACTTCGACGTAGTGGAATATACGGACGGAAGAGAAAACCAGGACGCTTACGTGCTGCTGGTCTCGGGCGAGCGCCCCGACGGCGACAACACCCTTTTCGATACGGCAAGCACATCCGGCATACTGTCCGTTGTGCGCCTGCGCATAAGCAACGGCGGAGTTCGCGTGGTGTCGCATACGTCATGGCGCAGCATTTCGCGCGGCCGCCTGCAAGAGGATGGCTACCATTGTCTGCAGTGTCCACGCATCACGGTGGGCAAGACGCTGGTCGACGGGCGCCTATCGGGCGCTTACCTCCACCGCCGCGGAACCACCGCAGAAAAGGCGCTCGGCAGCGAGGCTGAGGTTGCGCTGGAGTGCTTCACCCTGTGGTCGGATGATTTGGGCGACAGCCTCACGTTCCGTCAGGTCCTCCGCTTTCCGCAAGCGCCATCGAGCATCGAGCTGGGCGTACCCGAGAATATCAACGGCAAAATGGTGGTGCCCGTTGCATACGAAACTGCAAACGGTTGTGGCTGCGCATCGTATGCCGTGATCGGCCAGTCCATCGCGGGTTGGGGCGTTATGCCACCAGATGCCACAGTACCCCACGCGGTGCCGTGGCCACAACATTCGGGCTTTTTGGCAACCGTCAACGAGCAGCTGCAGCATGTTACGTGGACGCGAGGCGCATCGGCATTTGCAACGCAGCCCGTGGGTGCCGCAGGCTGTGGCCCGGCATCGTTTAGCGTAAGCAACAACGGCAGGTGCGTGCTCTATGTAGAGAACACCGATGGCAAGGTGGGACAAACCTACGACGAAGAAGGCAACCCGGTTGCAGTGATGGGCAAGCACTTCCGCATCTTCGCCAGCACCTTGGCGGGCGATCTGTTCACGGAGCCGTTTGTGATGTGCGAGCTGGACCATCCCGTCGATCAGATAACGACATTTTTGACGTCGGGAGGCATGCTCTCCGCGCTCGCCACGCACATTGTGAGCGCGGAGAAGAGCGAGGCAGAGCTGCACGACATCGAAGTGCCCTTGGTGGCGTGTGCCACTCCGACGGGCGCCGTTGCTACCTCGGGCGCGGTGGTGCCCGGAGCAGCAGGCGAATCCTTCATGGTCACGGTGCGAAACGACGGCAACACCTTACTGACCGCCGGCACGATCGATCTGTACCGAGAGGGCTCCAGCCAGCCGTTCTCCAGCGCATCCATCGGATTCGGAGTGAACGCACGCATGGCTTCGATCTACGATCCAGAGCTTGCCGAGGACGCTTCGGCCAACGATACGGCACACGTGAAGTACGCGCTCGAGACGCTGGGCGCACGTTTTGCAACGCACCCGCTGGTAGCCGACAACGGCAACGCCGTGCTGGCACCGGGTTGCACGGCACAGTTCCGTATGAGCTTCGCCATCCCCGAGAGTTGGAGCGACGAAGTGGGCAAACGCGTAACGCTGTATGCGAAGGCGCGTAATCTGGTGGCGCTCGATCCCGCAACGCTCGAAGAAATTCGACCGGGCGCGAACTCGGCGCTGGGTGCTGTACTGCACGAACTTCATGTGCCCGACGCGGCATGCGAGCGCTCGGAAGTTCAGGTCGGCGTATGCGACAGCGCAGATACGACAGGACTTCACGACGCCCCGATGACGACGGACGGCGATGGCGGCTCGAGTGGCGGCGGTTCCGGCACGGGAGGCAGCTCCGACGGAAGCAGCTCCGGCAGTGGCAAGGACCACGGCAATAACAAGCGCTCCGGAAAAGCGGGCACGCTTGCGGGCACGGGCGATGTCAACGTCCCCCTGACGGCAGCCGCTGCAGCACTCGCCGCGGCAGGCGCCGGTCTTATCGCCTACAGCGCCCGCCGCACGGCGCTCGAAAACGACACCGCCGATGAGGTCAATTCGGATAGGCCTCGCTAGCTCTTAGTTACTTTTGCGAGAGACGCCGACTCGGCTCATCGAACATCAAATGGGCTGGTTCTGGATACCCAGAGCCAGCCCATTACGCATTAGATATCGTCGGTACCGTCGAGTTCTGCCTCGAGCTTGGCACGGCGTCTTTTCGCCGTGAAAAACGTTGCGCACAGGCCAGCAAACGTGGCCGCGAAAATCGTCGCACCGCAGAACACGCCCGTGGCCAGATTCGCCAACCAAAAGACGCTTTCGAGCGGTACGATCTGCGCCTCAGCGATACAACGCATTGCGGCAATAACAAGCGCGAACGCGGCGCCGCTAAGACCGCTGAGAAGCAGAAAATATCCAACAGGAAGATGCTCGGTTTGCCCAAAACGATTGGTGTCGACATAGCCCTTCCGCGTTTGCAGTCCTGCGCAAATCAACATCACGAGAACGAGCCACAAATACATGGCTACCTCGAACGGCGTTGCAAAGCCATGCGGCATTTCACTGGCGTCGCTGTGAACCCACGCGACCTGTCGAGCTATAAACTGGTAGAAAAAGATCATCAACATGCCAAACGAAAGCAGCACGAAACCAATCTTGTAGATCTTTGCGCTTTCCGCCTCCAGGCGCTCATCCTTTGGGCCGGCATATTCACGCCACTTTTGCACGAGTTTCAGATCTTCAAATTTCATAGTGAACTCCTAAAGAGTATTAGGGGCGGCGTCGGTTTCGTCTTCCCAAAACAAGTCGTTCAACGTAACGCGTAGCGCTTTACAGATTGCCACGCACAAATTGAGCGTGGGGTTGTAGCCGCCCGCCTCGATCAGGCCGATGGTCTGGCGCGTAACGCCCACGGCTTGGGCTAAATCGGCTTGCGAAAGGCCGGCCGTCGCGCGCGCCGCCTTCATGCGAAGGTTTTTCTTACCTGGCATAAAGTTCCTTTCGTGATAATGGACAAATATCCGTTGCAACATGACAGAAATATATTGCATCTATCAGACAATGTCAACTATATCTGTCATTATGAAAACCATGTCTGTCATCACCATGCGGACATAGCAATTTCGATTCGCTATTCAAACTTACTCGGTCAGAACCGACTCGGTTTTGTCCGAGTAAACGTGATTGATAGTCGATCGATGTGCCCGCTCGTGCGATCTGCATCGTTCGATTTTGTTTAGTAAAACTAGATCCCTATTAAATAAAATTCATCTGTATCCAAATTTGTTTAACAATGCCGCGCTATCACTAAACACTATCCCTGTTAATCCGAACGATTGTTCGATGGATTTCGTGTTGGTTGGAATCGCCCACAGGCTGGGCTATGCTACCTTGACTATCAATATGACTTAAACGCAGCAAAGGAGCACCGAGAGAGCGAGTATGGCAAAAAACACCGCAAACTATGGTAACGACAGCATCCGCCAGCTCAAGGACGAGGAACGCGTACGCCTGCGCCCTGCCGTCATCTTTGGCTCGGACGGGCTCGACGGCTGCGCGCATGCCGCCTTCGAGATCCTGTCCAACGCCGTTGACGAGGCGCGCCAGGGCTACGGCAAGCTCATCACCCTTACCGCCTTTCGCGATGGCTCCATTCAGGTAGAGGACAATGGCCGCGGCTGCCCGCTCGACTGGAACCCCTCCGAGAAGCGCTTCAACTGGGAACTCGTCTTCTGCGAGCTCTACGCCGGCGGCAAGTATAACAACAACCAGGGCGGCGACTACGACTTCTCGCTCGGCACCAACGGCTTGGGCTCCTGCGCGACTCAGTACGCTTCCGAGTACATGGATGTCACGGTTTGGCGCGATGGCAACAAGTACTCTCTGCACTTTAAAAAGGGTAAGGTTGTCGGCGCCAAGAAGAAGGCACTCGAGATTGAGCCCAGCGACGAGAACCGCACCGGCACCACTATCAAGTGGCGCCCCGATCTTGAGGTCTTTACCTCCATCAGCATCCCCCACGATTGGTATCGCGAGACCATGCGCCGTCAGGCGGTGGTCAACGCCAACGTGACCTTCCGCCTGCGCATTGAGGGCGACGATGGCGAGTTTACCGAAGAGGATTTTTGCTATCCCAAGGGCATCGAGGACTACGTGCTCGAGAAGGTCGGTACCGACTACCTTACCGAGCCCTTCTTTATCGAGGCCGACCGCCGCGGTCGCGACCGCGAGGACCTGCCCGACTACAACGTAAAGATCACCGCGTGCATGTGCTTCTCGCGCACTTTCATGATGCAGGAGTACTACCACAACTCATCGTGGCTCGAGAACGGCGGTTCGCCCGAAAAGGCCGCCCGCAGCGCTTTGACCAGCGCCATCGATGCCTACATTAAGCAACAGGGCAAATACAACAAAAACGAGAGCGGCATTAAATGGCAAGACGTCCAGGACTGTCTGGTGCTGGTGACCAACTGCTTCTCCACCCAGACGTCTTACGAAAACCAGACCAAGAAGGCCATCAATAACCGCTTTATCCAGCAGGCCATGACGGCATTCTTTAAGGAACGCCTCTCGACCTACTTGATCGAGAACAAAGATGCCGCCAACAAGATCATGGAGCAGGTGCTCATCAACAAGCGCTCGCGCGAGAATGCCGAGAAGACGCGCCAGAGCATCAAAACCAACCTGCAGCAGAAGACTGACATGGCCAACCGCGTGCAAAAGTTCATCGACTGCCGCTCCAAGGACAAGAGCCGTCGCGAGATCTACATCGTAGAGGGCGACTCGGCAGCGGGCGCCATTCGCACCTCGCGCGATGCCGAGTTCCAGGGCGTTATGCCCGTCCGCGGTAAGATCCTCAACTGCTTGAAGGAGGACTATCCGCGCATCTTTAAGTCCGACATCATCATGGACCTCATGCGCGTGCTGGGCTGCGGCGTGGAGATCAAGGACAAGCGCATCAAGAACCTCGGCGCCTTTGACCTGGACAACCTCAATTGGAACAAGGTCATCATCTGTACGGACGCCGACGTCGACGGTTATCACATCCGCACGCTCGTGCTCACCATGCTCTATCGCCTGGTGCCCACGCTTATCGACGAGGGTTACGTGTATATCGCCGAGTCGCCGCTCTACGAGATCAACTGCAAAGAAAAGACCTACTTTGCCTACACCGAGCTCGAGAAGAACGGCATCCTCAAAGAAATCGGCGACCAGAAGTGCTCCATCAACCGCTCCAAGGGTCTTGGTGAGAACGACCCGGACATGATGTGGCTCACCACCATGAACCCCGAGACGCGCCGCCTGATTAAGGTGGAGCCCGAGGACGTCACCAAGATGGAGACCATGTTCAACCTGTTGCTGGGCAACGACGAGGCGGGCCGCAAGCGCCATATCTCCGAGCACGGCAAGGAATACCTGGACCAGCTGGACCTGCAGTAGCAGCAAATCGATAACGACGGCCCATAAGAAGTTCAAGAGGATATCGTGGCAAAGAAGAAGACGAAGAACCAGCCAAAGAAAAAGCAGGTTAACGCCGAGAACGTCATCGGCCTGCACTCCGAGGTCACCGACCAGCCGATCACGCAGACGCTCGAGGTCAACTACATGCCCTACGCCATGAGCGTCAACGTCTCGCGTGCGTTCCCCGAGATTGACGGCTTTAAGCCCTCGCACCGCAAGCTGCTCTACACCATGTACAAGATGGGCCTGCTCAAGGGCGAGCGCCAGAAGAGCGCCAACATCGTGGGCCAGACCATGAAGCTCAACCCGCACGGCGACGCCGCGATCTACGAGACGATGGTGCGCCTGGCCACCGGTAACGAGGCGCTGCTCGCGCCGTTCGTTGAGTCGAAGGGCAACTTTGGCAAGTATTATTCGGGCGATCTGAGCTACGCCGCCTCGCGTTATACCGAGGCCAAGCTCTCCCCCATCAGTGCCGAGATCTTCAAGGACATCGACAAGGACCCGGTCGACTTCGTTGACAGCTACGACGGCGCCATGAAGGAACCTCGCCTGCTGCCCACCACGTTCCCCAACATCCTTGTCTCGGCCAACAAAGGCATCGGCGTCGCCATGGCGTCCGATATCTGCGGCTTCAACCTCAACGAGGTCTGTACCGCAACGATGCACTACCTCAAGGATCCCGATTGCGACCTGCTCGAGTACATGCCCATGCCCGACTTCTCGACCGGCGGCGAGATCATCTACCGCCGCGAGGAGATGGAAAAGATTATCGAGACCGGCCTTGGCAGCTTCCAGATCCGCTCCCGTTGGCGCTGGATTCCCGAAGAACGCATCATCGAGGTGTACGAGATCCCCTACACCACCAAAACCGATGTCATCATCGAGCGCATCGTCAAGCTCTCCAAAGAGGGCAAGGTCAAGGAGATCGCTGACATCCGCGACGAGACCGACCTCTCGGGCCTGCGCATCGCCATCGATCTTAAGCGCGGTGTCGACCCCGACAAGCTCATGGCCAAGCTCTATCGCTCGACCACGCTGCAGGATTCGTTCTCGTGCAACTTCAACGTGCTCGTCGATGGTTACCCTCGCGTTATGGGCGTGCGCCAGATCCTGCACGAGTGGGTCAAGTGGCGTATTGAGTCCACGCGTCGCCGCATTAACTTTGACCTGGGCAAAAAGTCCGAGCGCCTGCACCTGCTGCACGGCCTCGAGGCGATATTGCTCGACATCGACAAGGCCATCGCCATCATCCGCGGCACCAAGCTCGAAGCCGAGGTCGTGCCCAACCTTATGAAGGGTTTCGACATCGACGAGACCCAGGCCGAGTTTGTTGCCGAGCTCAAGCTCCGCAACATCAACGAGGAGTACATCCTCAACCGCACCAAGGACATCGCTAAGCTCGAGGGTGAGATTGCCGAGCTTGAGGAGATCCTCTCCAGCGAGGACAACATCAAGAAGGTCATCAGCGACGAGCTGGCCGCGGTCAACAAGAAGTACGTGATGCCGCGCCGCACGGGCAGGATCGAGCCCCATGAGGTTATCGAGGTAAGCCTGGAGCCCGAGGTCGAGGAGTACCCGGTTACTATCATGCTTTCGCGCGAGGGCTACCTTAAAAAGATGACGGACCGTGTGCTCAAGAAGGCGACCACGCTCAAGTACAAAGACGGCGATAAGCCCTTTATCGAGTTCCCGTCCTCCAACACGCACGAGCTGCTCGTGTTTACCAACAAGAGCCAGGTGTACAAGTGCAAGGTTGCGGCGTTTGAGGACACCAAGTCGGCCCAGCTGGGCTCGTACCTGCCGACCGATCTTGAGATGGAACCCGACGAGAGCGTCATCTGGGTCATCGACCCCGAGGACTACAAGGCCGACGTGCTGTTTGTCTTTGAAAACGGCCGCGTGGTGCGTGTCGCACTTGCCGGATACGTCACCAAAACCAACCGCAAGCGCCTCAAGAACGCCATCTACGGTGGCAGCAAGCTGCTGTATGCCCAGGTGCTCAAGGAGGATCGCGACATCGCGCTGGTCTCGAGCGACTATCGCCTGATGAACTTCAACACGTCGCTGCTCAAGACCAAGACGACCACCAACACGCAGGGCGTCCAGGCCCTTACGGCCAAGAAGGGCCGCTCGGTCACCACGGTCGGCACAACC
Organism: Collinsella aerofaciens; assembly: GCF_040910325.1. Lineage (GTDB taxonomy): Bacteria > Actinomycetota > Coriobacteriia > Coriobacteriales > Coriobacteriaceae > Collinsella > Collinsella aerofaciens_BL. Next base: position 70,415 of record NZ_JBDGAV010000007.1, read on the forward strand.
GAAGAGATCCTTGGCGCCGGCGTCTCGGCCGAGAAGTTCACCGCGCAGAGTCTGCCCTCCGCCGGTGCCCTCATGAAAGAAAACGACATGCCGAGTCTGTTTGACTAGGACGACGGCAGAACCGCCATAGTTTTACAAAGCAGCGGGGCCCGGAGCGCAGCAATATTGCGCCCCGGGCCCCGCTCGTTGCGGAGGTCATCCTCGGAAATGTCGACGATACGGGGGCTTCCCGCACCGTCCTAAGCCGTTAGCAAAACTCGCAAAAGTTAGCAAAAGTTGCAAAAATTAGCAAAACTTGCAAAGGAGCCACCATGGAGTACAGCAAATGGCTCCGCCATGCCAGGCATGCTCGAAGATATTATCGAGCGAACCAAAGAAGCGGCAGATAGCTACCTTTCACAGTCTCACGCGCGCATGAACGGCGTTCAAATTGGTCCAGTGGGCATCGATTGGACATATGTTCAAGAAGCCCAGGGCAACTGGCGCACGTGCATGAATGGCATCTTCAGGCAACTCGAGAAGCATGGCATCGGGCTTCTCTCGAAACGACCTATCGAGAGCTTTCCGATAAAGACATTGAGTTTTTGCTCGCGATGCTGCCCGATTCTGGCCCCAGCAGGATCTCGGAGATAGCCAAACGCATGGGCGTCGCCAGCAACTACGCAAGCCAATACAAACGCCGCCTCCTCGAGGACGGCGTTATCGGGGAACGTGGGCGTGGCCTCGTCGGCTTCGACATCCCCGCGTTCAGAGAATTCTTGAACGAGAAGGCGTTTTAGCACACCGGAATTGTCCGCGGGAGCATCGTTGCATGGCAATCAGCATTCCTCCTGGTAAGGGCAGCAAGCATTTCCGCTAGTGCTGATTGCCATGCGCCCCTCTTGTCCTTAGGCGAGCTTGCGAGCGAGCTCTCGCACCTCTTTCAACTTGGGCGACGATACCATGCTGTCGCGCTCGGTCATACCGCTGATGGTGACAATGCCCTGATCCTCCCACTTGCAGTACGCGCAGGTTGACTTATACATAGCGATCGCCGCATCATAGACGCCCTCGCTATGGCTATCGAGCAAAAGGGCCGTCTTGGTGAACGGGAAGCCCGTAGCACCGAAGGCGTACAGGCGGTCGATGGCGGCCTTCTCCTGCGCGGTGATATCGAACCAGTAGATAGGCGAGGCAAAGACGACCATGTCTGCGTCTTTCAGCGGCTCGATCACGTCGGCCATGTCATCCTTCTGCACACAGGTGCCCTCATGGGTAAAGCAGTACTGGCATCCCAGACAACCAGCAATCTTTTTGCCGGCAACGCGGATGACCTCGACCGTATGGCCGGCCTCGCGCGCGGTCTCGGCAAAGGCCTCGACCATGGTGTCGGTATTGGCACCCTTGCGCGGGCTACCACTCAATACAACGATATTCATAGAAATCTCCCTCCTTCATGCCGCAGGCGCGCGGCACACATTTCGTTGTAACCAAAACAGATGAAGCTATTCAGTCGTCCGCAGACCACATCTCTCGTTCGTGCTCTCTAGACAAGGCGCAAACGGTGCTGCACCCCCTGTCGCGCTATATCCCTACGCAGTGTTCAGAACCCCTGCTCACCGAGCAGCACCGCGCGAGGTCCAGCACGAGTACGCCTTCCCGGGTACAGGTCTCATGCCCTATGCGGGAGATGAGGACCTTCGGGAACACGTCCCCGATGGGCAGAAGCGACGCGAGCTCCCCCTCAAGCATCAAGTTGATGCTCATATCGCCTCTCACATACGCTCTCCTTCCCGGTTTCGAAACTCGAATTGATTTAAAGTTTCGAAACCGGGAAGGCAATATACAAAAGGATGTGTCGAGGAACGAATCCCAGCCACGTCATGTCGGCAGCGATGAAGGGCGCATCCGCGCGTGCTACAATGCGGGCATCAGAGATGAAAACACAGTCCCCGTCGGGTAGTCGTGGGCGTGCGGGAGTCCGCATCAGTAACCTGCCTCCTTGGTTGTCCCTTCTCTGCATGGTCATCTACATAAAGGAGGAACCAACCATGCAGATCAGCGTGTCGTCCACCCTGACCGTATATCACGACGGTCAATTCTGGGTCGGGCTGGCGGAGCACGTCGAGGGCGGAAAGTACGGCGTCGCCCGCATCGTCTTCGGCGCGGAGCCGTCCGATGAGGAGATCCTGCGATTCGTTACAAGCGAATGGGAGAAGCTCTCGTTCTTCGGCGACAAGGCCACTGAAACAAGCAAGCCCGCGAAGAACCCCAAGCGGCGCGCCCGCGAGGCGGCGAAAGCACTTAAGCGGCCCGCAGTGAGCACCAAGGCGTAGCAGGCGCTCGCGGCACAGCGGGAAGCGATGAAGCGGGAGTCGGCTCAAGCAAGGAATCAGCGTCGCACGGATGAGGCGGAGGCGCGCTTCGAGCAGCGGAAGTTGAAGCGCAAGCAGAAGCATCGTGGACATTGACCGGCGCCGACATGGGTCCTGGTATGAACAGGGCTACGTCCCCCCGTTCGCACATGAATATATGAACTTGGTTTCGACCATCTCATGCTTGCATTGTGGCGGTATTTGCAACAATGCAAGCATGGATATCTCACGGGACATGAAATCACAAAGGTTGCCCAAAGGTTGTCAAGCGAAAACTCCGACCCGTTAGTGCAGTTCAGGGGCTCGCGAACGTTAGATGTCGGTTTACTCCCACTCGGTGAGTCTTCTCGCAGGAGAGCGATCGAATCTCCTTCTTGAGCCTCGAGATTGGTCCCAGACTAGCACATTGGACAAACGGGATAGCACTATAGCTCGTGCCAGTTGCAATAGACGCACGCATCGAGCACCCTAGACCTCCCGAACCTTGCCGCAGCGTCGCCCTCCGGGTAGAGCTTGACGACCTGCATCCGGTCAGGCGAGACGGCGACGATGAACGACACGTAGTGCTCTTTCGACATAGGGTGCGCCAGCGACACATGCAGCTCGTCCTCCACGAATTATACGTCTATGGCGTGCTTCCCCTCGGCCGGCTCGGCCTCAAGCGGCGGCAGCACGATCCCTCAGCGCGAGACGACAGCCCCTCCTGTGACGGAGAGCACGTTGCCGCACACTGGACATACATAGAACTTGGAGTGAAGGGCGTTCACGGAACGATTAGCGTTGCTCACGTCGCGAATTTGAATCTCCTCACGATTCCATTGACACCTTCTATGCCGCCTTCGGGCGGTCTTCGTCCTCCGGCCAGTTGGCCTCCCCGAATTCCACGGGGCCCTAATCCCCCAGCGCCGTGTGCACCCTCGCGCGATTGCGTACGGACTCGATATGCTTGAACAAACCTGGCGTGGCTTCTCCCCGCGGCTCGTAGGCCCGCGCGTGCACGCACTGCGATTTGACCAGTCCCATGAGCGACTTCGTGGCCGCGTTGTCCCACGGCGAAGATATCGAACCCATGGACGGGCTAATCTCGCGCTCGTGAACGGGCGGCCGCATCAAGATCTCCTTATAGATGAAGTAGTGTGCCTATGCGCCCGCGGCGAATCGCGAAAAGTACAGCAGGTTGTTGCGTGCGCTCGCACTCGTCGCCGTGTAATGCACAATGACGATATTCATCAAACACCCCTGGCACCACGGGAGTGCAGTAGGCGTCAGTCCCAGGTGTTGCTCGTCAGAAACTCGTTCATCGCCCATCTTCTCATCGAGCGACTCCACGTCGCGACGGATCACGGCCACGTTCTGCTCCAGGCGATAGGTGCGCGCAACTAGGCAGTTGTGCTTCTTGACACGCTTCGTCAACTCGTCGTTCTTCACCTCCATCACGGCGCAACTTCGCGAGATGGGGAGAACCACCCCCAACGAGCGTCATCGCCCGCCTATGAGCGCCACCACGATCGACTCCATGCGAAACCTCCCGAACAAGACGCGGCCCTTGCTGCCGTACATCTTCTCGGATGGTCACAAATAGGGCGGCAGTTGAAAAGCAAAGAACTATTTATTTGATTTTTTGAACTGTCTAATAGGATGACAGTTTGGGCATACCTTATTCTCCATTCAAGGAGGTAAGACCATGTGGCGAATAAAAGACGTATCAAGGATGACTGGCGTTAAAAGGGACAACATCCAACAGATATGCGACAAACACGATTCACGTTACTTCATCTTTTGCCCCGAGGACAGCAGACAAGGCAGGCGTTTCTTCGATGAGGAGGATGTACTGAAAGTTGCCCTCGTAGGTCAATACCAGAAAATGGGCTATAGCCTGACCTCCATCAAGAGGGCCTTTGATGAGATGGAAAGCGCCGAGCAGCCGTTCGAGGAAATAACCGAAAGACAGCTGGAGGAACTAACTGCGAAGCGCCAAGAGTTGGACAGGCAGCTCAAGTTCTGCAAGGAGCTCAACAGGGCATCCCATGGGCGAAACCCGAAGGAGGCGGTCCAAGCACTTCTGCGGAAGCGCCTGGCGGAAGCGTTGGTCGACTCGACGAAGGCCCTTCTCATCGACTTAGGCTGTCCGATAGACGATTCGGAATTCGAATCGACATTTCAAGAAAAGCTGGGAATAGGCTCCGAGGATTTCTGTAACGCGCTTCTTGATGCACCCGACCTGTCAAGCCTGAGGCTTATCGAAAACAACGCGGCTGTCGAAGAAAAGCTGGAACGCAATTTCGCGAGCATCGATTCCGCAAGCGCCGAGGAAGTCTTAGCCCCCGATTCACCGCTGATACAGCAGGTGCTCGGCAATTTATTGCAGCTGACGGGTAGGCAAACGCCAGATGAGGCGAAGGAGCACGCCGAGATGTTTGCCTGGCTCCTATGGAACAAGCTGCTTGAAGACCAGTATCTAGAGCTCTTTTTGGAAATAGGAATCGGACAAGGTGCGTTTGATTTCATAAATAAGGCAATGACACATTATGCGATAAGCAATTGGAAGGAGAAGGAAGATGAAGGAAGGCAAGCACAACAAGACCAGGAATGACGACCGGGCAATCGATGATGTCAGAGAGGTCGACGCCTCTGCTGCCGAAAAGAGCCACCCGAAGAAAAAGATCGCCACCAGAATGGTGACGGGCATAGCCGCCGCAGCCGTCGGAATCGGCATCGCCCTGCTCGTGAGCAGCAAGCTCGACCTGTCTGCGATGTCGCCCGCATCGGCGGCAAAGGGCGCAAAGGCCATCGCCGACGGAACAGCCAAGGTGGTTGCCCAGGCAGCCGTTCCGCCCGCCGTGGAGACGGTCGTCACAGAGCCGAAGGTCGTGAACGTCGACTGGTTTCTCCGCAAGCTGCCCGAAAACCGGTACGCCTCGCCGGACGCGGTCTCGTACGCGGCTGCCCTCGGGGTCGACCTCGCCGAAGGCCAGACCATCGTAAGGCCCCAGACGAGACTCTACTGCCGAGCGGCATAACCCCCTGGAAGCACTCAATAATCGCAAGAGAAACGGAGCGACGAATGGGGCACAGCCAGGCAGCAATCGAAAAGAAGACCCTCACAGGCCTTTTCGGTGACGAGAACAGCCGCGAGGAGAAGCGGATGCCCCGCCTGTTCATGGCGCTGCTAGCATGTGCGGTAGTAGTCCGCGTCTTGCACGCCATCGGCCAGGTCATGCTCATCACGCAAATGTGCGCATAAACGAAAGGTACCACCATGGTCATCTACAAAACGCAAGAATGGGACGGGTATGGAAAGCAAAACTACTACTGGAACGAGTACCGTCGCGAAGGCGACACCGTAGTCAAGTACAAGTGCAACAGGCACAAGTTCTTCGATGGTGACGAAAGTAACTGGGAGGAAAGCGAACACGAGGAAGATTCGTGGTCCATCGACGATTCTAGCATGCCCGATTGGCTGCGCAGCTACCTCTAACGGCAAAGAATTTTTGAACTCGTTAAGCCCTCGCGCCTCCACAAGGGACGTGGGGGCTCCCCATCCCGCTCCACCGTCAAATATCTGAGTTCCCCACAGCAACCAGTCTGGGTCCATCAGAATCGTCTTTAGCTTCGAGCGCGCCAAAGCATACGTCGCGATCCCCGGCGCGGACGCCTTGAGCCCATGCAGGTCAATCGGCTCAAAAGCCGTGCACGGGTTAGACGCACGCTGTATCTTCACCACGCCCCAGAGTGAGTTCATGCCATCCACGCGGGTAAGCACCGAGCAACTGCAGACCCAGAAGTTCGTGCACTCCTCAGCACCGCACGCCACACTGCCCTTGGTTACCACTGTGCGCACGACTTTCGAGTTGCGCACGAAGAACGCGTCCGCCACAACCTCTCACCCGCGCGGATGACGCCCGAGCCTGAAAGCGAACTGCCGTTGTCGAACAGTTCGCCCACGGGCCACGTGCGGCTGTCTTTGGCCGGGCGATCAACATGCCCCGCGGTCCTTTCCAACTCAGAAGCGCCTGAGGTCCCACCGGCACGAACCTGCCCGCGCCGCTCACCAGGCGGCTATACGAGTAGGGCACCGAGCCCGCCTTCTTCATGCCGCTGCGTCGAGGCCCACAGCGCAGATGCCCTCCAGCTGCCCTTAGCTCGTAAACGCCTGCATGGCGTCCGCTATGCCCAAAAGGCGCTCGAAGCCCGCCACCTCGGTCATGGCGGAGAAGCCAGTGAACCAGTAGGCGTAGCTCGTCAAGCCCACCTCGGTGAACAAAGAGTCGATCACCGCCGCTCCCGAGAACCCCACCGCCGGCACCCCTCAGGTGGTCATAGCCTTGACCGCAGAGCGCTGAACGTCGCTTTCTTAGCAGCGAGATTCTTTACTCCCCATTAACCACCTGGGGAAACGCCGTACGGAGACCGCAAAAATGCCCATTGAGTTCGATCTGAGTTTCACGGGCCCCGAAACGGCCCTGTTTCGCCCTCGGGGACAAAAATAGCGCGTCTACTCACTCGGGATGAATCCTTACTCCCATTCCTCCGAATACCGCTCCGTGCCTTGCCGTCTTGAAATACGGAGAGTAAATCGCGAAATCGCAGGTGAAAGAGAGTAAAAAGGCAAAGAAAAAGCCTCCGTTCCAACATGGGAACGGAGGCTCGATAATCGAGTTTACTCACCAATGTCGCTGGTGGTTTTGCCGTAACTCTCGTACGAAACGAAACTCAGGAGCACAGTGCGGCACTCAAAAGTGCAGGTCAGAACCCTGTCAGCCTACTCCCACTCGATCGTCGCGGGCGGCTTGGACGTGATGTCGTAGCACACGCGGTTGGCGCCGGGGACCTCGGCAACGATGCGGCCAGAGATGCGGGCCAGCACGTCGTAGGGCAGCTTGGCCCAGTCGGCGGTCATAGCATCGCTGGACTCGACGGCACGCAGAATGATCGGGCGCTGATAAGTGCGCTCGTCGCCCATAACGCCAACGGACTTGATGTCAGGCAGGACCGCGAAATACTGCCAGCAGCTGTGCTCGGAGTTGCGCTCGCCGGTCTGCTCAAACAGACGCTGGTTGTAGGCGTCGAGCTCCTCGCGCACGATGGCGTCGGCGTTCTTGAGGATCTCGAGCTTCTCCTTGTCGACCGCACCGATGATGCGGATGGCAAGACCCGGGCCCGGGAAGGGCTGGCGGAACACGATGTGACCCGGCAGGCCCAGTGCCAGACCAAGCGCGCGGACCTCGTCCTTAAAGAAGTGGTCGAGCGGTTCAATAAGGTCGAAGTGCACGCCCTCGGGGAACGGGATCAGGTTGTGATGGCTCTTGATGGTGGCCGTCTTGCCACCCGTCTTGCGAGCGCCGGACTCGATGATGTCGGGGTAGATGGTGCCCTGAGCCAGGTACTTGACCGGTTTGCCATCGGTCTCGAGCTGCTGCGCCACGGCGAAGAACTCTTTCCAGAACTGCGTACCGATGATGCGGCGCTTCTCCTCGGGCTCGGTCACGCCGGCCAGAAGCTCGGCATAGCGGTCCTCGGCGTGGACGTGGATAAAGTCGACGTCAAACTGCTTGGTGAAGACCTCCTCCACCTGCTCGGGCTCGCCCTTGCGCAGCAGGCCGTGGTTGATGAACACGCAGGTCATCTGCTTGCCCACGGCGCGGGCGCCCAGCGCAGCCACGACGGAGGAGTCGACGCCGCCGGACAGGGCCAGAATCACGCGGTCGTTGCCGACCTTCTCGCGGAACTCAGCCGTCATGGTCTCGACCAGGTTGTCCATGCTCCAGTTGGGCTCCAGGCCGCAGATCTCAAACAGGAAGTTGCTCAGCAGCTGCTGACCATACTCGGAGTGCTTGACCTCGGGGTGGAACTGCGTGGTGAAGATCTTGCGCTCGACGCACTCCATGGCAGCAACCGGGCACACGTCGGTGCTGGCGGTAACGGTAAAGCCCTCGGGCACCTCGGACACGGCGTCGCGGTGGCTCATCCACACGGTCTGCTCCATGGGCGTGGAGTTAAAGAGCTTGGCGCCGGCCGTGCGCGTGATAGTGGCGCGGCCGTACTCGCCCACCTCGGAGTGGCCGACCTTGCCGCCGAGCGTCACGGCCGTGATCTGATGGCCGTAGCAAAAGCCCAGGACGGGAAGGCCCAGGTCAAAGATGGCAGGATCGATGGACGGAGCGTCCTCGGCGTACACGGAAGCCGGACCGCCGGAAAGGATGAGCGCAGAGGCGTTCATCTCGCGAATCTCGTCGGCCGAGATGTCGCAGGGGACAATCTCGGAATACACGTTGAGGTCGCGGACGCGACGGGCAATGAGCTGACCGTACTGCGCACCAAAGTCGAGTACGAGGACCTTTGCGGAAGCCTTTTGATCCATGGTTCCCCCTCTTGTTGGCGGGGAGCCGGTGCCCACCCGCGTGAATGAACGAAAATAGCCTTCATAGTGTACACGTTATATGGGGTTTCTCGCCCCTCGCAGCCATCAGCGCACGGCAAACGCACGACCTGGGCCCCTATTTGACGGCAATTGAAGTGTTTTCAAACGTTACAGATGATGTAATACGTTTGAACATTGGACGCCCTGTGCCACAATACTGCCGAACGACTCCGCCTCTGCGGCGGCAAATACGATAGGAATACCAGCATGAAGCGCATCCTTCTCATCGCCACGGGCGGCACCATCGCATCGACCGAGGACAGCAACGGCCTCTCCCCCGCCCTGACCGGTGAGGAGCTCGCCCAGAGCGTCCCCGAGATCTCGGGCCTCTGCGAGCTCGACGTCGTGCAGCCCATGAATATCGACAGCACCAATATGCGCCCGAGCGACTGGATGCGCATCCGCGATGTCATCGTCGAGGGTTATGCCGACCACGACGGCTTCGTGATTCTGCACGGCACCGACACCATGAGCTACACCGCAGCAGCGCTTTCCTACCTGATTCAAGACAGCCCCAAGCCCATCGTGCTCACCGGCTCGCAAAAGCCCATGGGCAACCCCTTTACCGATGCCAAGCTCAATCTGTACCAGAGCCTGCTCTATGCGCTCGACGAGCACTCGCACGACGTTTCGATCGTGTTTGGCGGCGTCACCATTGCCGGCACGCGCGCCCGCAAGCAGCGCACCATGAGCTTTAACGCGTTCATTAGCGTCAACTATCCGCCCATCGCCTATATCCGCAACGACCGCATTGTGCGCAACGGGCTTCACGGCACGCATCAGGGCGAAAACCCGGTGCGTTTCTACGACAGCATCGACCCGCGCGTATTTGTACTCAAGCTTACGCCCGGCGTAAACCCGGGCATCCTCGACGCCCTTGCCGATAGCTACGACGCCGTGATTCTGGAGACCTTTGGCATTGGCGGTATCCCCGAGTTTGGTGAGTCGGGCGGGTCGTTCCAAGAGGCAATTTTTCGCTGGGTCGATTCGGGCCGCACCGTCGTTATGACCACGCAGGTCCCCGAAGAGGGCCTCGATCTGGGCGTTTATGAGGTCGGCCGCGCTTACGCCGATCATCCGGGTATTCTGCGCGGCGACGACATGACCACCGAGACGCTCGTGGCCAAGACCATGTGGGCACTCGGCCAGTCACGCGATGCCGCCGAGATTCAGCGCCTGTTCTACAGCCAAGTCAACCACGACCGCATCCCGATGGCGTAATCCCTAAGGCAGCTCCACTTATCGCAGCCTTAAACGACAGGTGGCCCCCCTCAGGCCGTGCAAAAATCGGAGTATTCTGCAATTTCTCCTCCGGAGGCATAGAATCGGCCGATTGTTAGACGAACTTTTAGGACGAAGGGTCCGTCTAGTAAATATTTATTCCTCATTTTTATTTAACGTGTGGATTATCTACTGTCAAAAAGGCAAAGCCAGCCGCTCGAGCTACCATCTACGGCCGAACTGGTGCTGAATACTCGCGATTTTGCACATCGCAACCAGGGGGGACCCGCCCAAAGAGCGTCAAATACAGCGGGGGAACGCCCTATTCGATACCCTCGAGAAGCTCAGATACCGTCATGCCGAGTGCGGGCGCGATCTTAAATAGAACCTTGAGCGTGAAATTTGCCGTCCCATCTTCGATTCGGTCGAGGTAGGGTCGGCTGATTCCTGTCGCCACACAAAAATCAACCTTGGAGATACCAAGGTCTCTGCGTGTCTCTTCGACCCGCCTACCAAGAATCTGTTTCGCACGTTCGTCCATGCAGCCGAGTTTGAAATGGAGCCGAACATAAACGTAAACTATAGTTTACGTTTTGCCGAATACACAGGAGTTTTCTATGTCGGGTTCTTCGGTCCGCATGTACCGAGCCACGCCTCGCACAAACAGCGCGCCGCCCAAGCTCGTCGTCGTTGAATCAGAATGCCTTTCGCCCGATGAGCGCACAGCATTTGCATTGCTATCAAGTCGCGTCGCCGCCGTTCTGGTCCCTTGCCCGGCGCAAGGTGAACTTGCTATCCAATGCCAGGCGCACAGCTGCTCGCTCAATCAGGCTGCCGTGATCGCAACCAGCCAACGCGGTCTGCCCCTTCTCCTGGAAGCCGGTATCGCACTCGCCCTTCGCGGCGCCGGATACGAAAACGAGGCCGCCGCCGACATGGTCTTTAAACCACGATCGAGCGGCGGCCTCGCAGCAGCTATCGAATATGTGTGCAGACTCGTTGCCTAAAAGGACAAGCTAGAAACCAAAGCCAAAGCCCGTTCCGGTAATCGCCGAGTACATAAAGTAAACGTTGATCACGTTGAGGAACACACCCGTGATGCAACCGTTGCGCAGGTAGCGCTCGCACACGATGCGCGCCATGGCGGCGGAGTCGTCATTGTTCTTGGCTTGGCGTCCCGCCGTAAAGTACGTCGCCACGCTCAGCAGCAGATTGAGTACCGGCAGTGCCAGCAGCTCGTAGCTCTTACCCCAGCGCGTCACCTCGCCGGCGGCGTTAAACTTCGTTGCCACCTCGGGGCCAATGTTGGGGATAACACACGCTGCGACCACCAGCGGAATCACCGCAAGTACGAGCAGCGCAATACCCATGTAGCCAGCTTTTTTGCCATATTTGAACATATGCGTCGTCCTTACACGTTAAAGCGGAAGTGCACGACGTCGCCATCGGCCATGACATAGTCCTTGCCCTCAATACGCAACTTGCCGGCGGCCTTGGCGCCCTGCTCGCCGCCGAGCTCGATGTAGTCGTCGTAGCCAATGACCTCGGCCTTAATAAAGCCGCGCTCAAAATCGGTGTGGATGACGCCGGCGGCCTGCGGGGCGGTCGCGCCCTGACGAACCGTCCAGGCCTTGACCTCCATCTCGCCGGCCGTAAAGAACGACTGCAGGCCGAGCAGCTTGTAGGCAGCCTGAGCGAGCACGTCCAGGCCGGGCTGCTCCAGGCCCAGGCTCTCCAGGTAGTCGGCGGCGTCCTCGGGATCGAGCTCGGAAAGCTCTGCCTCGATCTTGGCGCAGATGGGCAGCGGCTTGACACCATCGATGGGCGCCAGATCGTCGTTGAGCATATCCTCGTCCACGTTGGCCACATACAGGATGGGCTTCATGGTGAGCAGGAACAGCCCCTTGGCGGCGGCACGCTCCTCGTCGGTCATCTCCATGGATGCGGCGCGCTTGCCCTCGTTGAGCCAGGCAAGCAGGCGCTTGGCAACCTCGAACTTGGGCATGAGCTCCTTGTCGCGCTTGGCCTCCTTCTCGAGCTTAGGCAGCTGCTTCTCGAGCGTGCCCATGTCGGCCAGGATGAGCTCGGTCATGATGGTGTCGGCATCGCCGGCGGGATCGACGAACTCGCCCGTGCGGCCCACCTCACGCATGACGTTGGGGTCCTTAAAGTAGCGCACGACCTCGCAGATGGCGTCGGTCTCGCGAATGTTGGCCAGGAACTGGTTGCCCAGGCCCTCGCCCTCGTTAGCGCCCTTCACCAGACCTGCGATGTCGACGAACTCGACCGTCGCCGGCACAATGCGACCCGGGTTAACGATGTCGGCAAGCTTTTGCAAGCGGCTATCGGGCACGTCGACGATACCCACGTTGGGGTCGATCGTGGCAAACGGGTAGTTGGCGGCAAGGCCGGTCTTTTTGGTAAGCGCGGTGAACAGCGTCGACTTGCCCACGTTGGGCAGGCCCACGATACCGATGGAAAGGGACACGACAGCTCCTTTTGGTACAGGTACTTCAAACCGTATAAGTATAGCGCCGCCGCAGCATCCGGGCGAATCCGGACACCGCGGCGGCGCAAATGAAGCAGAGATAGAGCTCGCTGACTAGTCCGCGAGCTTCTCCACCTGATCGAGCATCTTGTCGAGCTTGGCCTTTGCTTCGGCCTTGACCTTCTCAGCTTCTTCGTGAGCCTTCGCCTTCTGGGCGGCCTTTTCCTCGGCTTCGGGATCGACGACGACCAGATTGGACGCGTCGTGCTCAACAAGCTTGAGCGCATGCTCGGGACAAACCTTGACACAGGCGCCGCAGCCTAAACAATACGTGGACTCCAACGCAAAGCGGCCGCTTCCCACCAGATCGCAGGCAAACGTGGGGCACACGTTGACGCACTCGCCGCACGACGTACACTTGTCAAAATCGCACTCCGGCGTGCTCACCTGCATGTTCTGGGCAAGCTCGGGGTGGTTTTGCAGCGTCGAGAGCACCAGCTGCCGCCCGTGCGTGAGCGAACGGCGACGCTTGGTCGTCGTGGTGCCGCACATGGTGTTGAGCGTGCGCTCCAGCTGGGTAATCTGATGGCGATGGGCCTTGAGCTTTTGCGTCACCGAGGCCAGCGCCGCCGTCGCCGGATTAAGCTTGGTCACCGTCAGGCCCGTGGTGCGGGCAATCTTTTCCATGTACTCCTTGCGTTCGTACTCGCGAAGCTTATGGCACTTGAGGCTCTTGGGGTCGACCTCCAAGCCCATACCCGTGCCGGACCACTCCTCGGCCTTCGCAATCGCCTCGCCCAGAATATCCTCGCCACCGGTGTTGCGGCACTTATCGCACACGCCCAACGGCAGGTAGACGCTCACGTTGGGATAATCGGCCAGTACCGAGAACCAGGTCTCGGCCGTAATATCGCCCACGCAGGCAACGACGACCTCGTTCTCGCGCGGCATGCGCTTGAGGGCGCGCGTACAGGTGACGTAGGCGGTCTCGTGGCTCGTAGCAGCAGAGACGATATCGTCATACAGGTTTTTGGGCGCCAGACGCGGCGAGATGATTGCCTCGGTCGGACAGGCAGCGGCACACAGGCCGCACTTGCGACAGGAGTCGAGAATCTCGATGGAGTCTTCCTCGACCTCGATAGCGTTGACCGGGCACACGTCCATGCACGCGGTGCAGCCGCTCTTTTCGTTTTTGCAGGTCAGGCACGGAATGGTGTTGCCGCGCGGGCGCTCCTTGTAGTCGGCAGGGTTCCACTGCGGCGCCGACGGATCGAGCGCATCGGTCACGCCGCCAAGCGGGTTTTTAAGAAAGTCGAAACCCTTGCTGATCTCGATAATGTCATCAAACAGATCGTGTTCCTGCGCCATGCGCGGCCCCTCCCTGAGCAGTGCAAACAAGCAAGAGATAATGATACGCTATCGGCCCACGCCTCGGGCAAATTACACGCGGCTCATCTTTGCGGCAAATAGTCCATGGCCTATCGCCGCCTCGATCGCACAAGGCCGATCAAGAGCCAAACTATGCCTCGCACATGAGCTGCACGAGCTTTTGTTTGGTCACCTTGGCTTGCTCGTTGGCCATATTGCGTTCGTTTCTAAAGGCCGCATCTGCAACGCTCATCAGATCGGCATCGGAAATCTCGCCAAGACCCAGCTCCTCGAGCGTCGTCGGCAGACCGACGCGCTGGCAAAACTCGAGCACTTGATCAAGCTCGGGCGCACGCTCTAGGCGCAGCTGGACCACCAGGCCAAATGCCACGGCCTCACCGTGCATGGCCTTGCACTCGGGCAGAATTGTCAGGCCGTTGGCGATGGCATGGGCAAGCGCTAGGCCACCGCTCTCAAAGCCAACACCCGAGAGCAGAATATTGCACTCGATCAGGCGCTCAACCGCCGGCGATATACGGCCCTTTTTGAGATCGCGCTTGGCAGCGACACCGCACTCCATGAGTGTGTCATAGCAGGCACGAGCCGCAACCAAAGCCAAGTGCCCCGGCGCGCCACCGTGTTCGTTGACGCCGTGCGCCGCGGCGCACGAACGCGCCTCGAAGTACGTTGCCAGCGCATCGCCCATGCCAGCGACCGTCATACGCAGCGGGGCCGCCGCGACCACGTTGGTATCGACCACGACCAGGTCTGGATTCTTCTCGAGCATCAGGTAGCGGTCGAACGACCCATCCTCGTGATACAACACCGAAATCGCGCTGCACGGACCGTCCATCGAAGCCGCCGTGGGGCATACGCACAACGGCAACTCGGCATAAAACGCAACGGCCTTGGCGATATCGAGCATCTTGCCGCCGCCAATACCCACCACCATGTCGCAATACTCAGCCCGGGCTTCCTTAGCCATTTCAACAACGGCCTCTTCCGTACACGGACCGTTGTAAATCTTAAAGAACGGCTCGCTTAGATCTTCATCCAGAAATCCATCGACGATCTGCCTGCACAGCCGATCCTCGGTGCCCTGGTCAAACAAGACATAGGCAGCGCAGCCCAACCATGACAAATACCTGCCCTGACGCGAGAGCTCACCCGGCCCCTGAACATATCGTCCGGGACCGCCATAAACCATGGGAAGCGCCATACGAGAATCCGCCCTTTCATCAACAACAATTGGTGCAAAGCAACCTGACCCCTTTGCACCATAGCAAAAAGGGGCAAAGCCGTCTGCCGGCTTTGCCCCTTCCTTAGCTTGATTTACTCATCCATGAGATAGTAGTGGCCCAGCGCGTCGGCACCCAGGATGGCGTTTGCGACCATCTCGGGCGTCACCTCAAACGGCATGTTGCACATGGTGTCATCGGGCGCGCACGCGGCCTCGGCAACAATCATGGCCTGCTCGCGCGTAAGCTCGGCAACGCCCAGCTCCTTCATCGTGACCGGCAGGCCCAGCTCAATGCAGAAGCCCAAGACTTCCTCAAGCTTCTCAGTCGGAGCATCCTCGAGTACCAGCTGGACGATAGTGCCAAAGGCGACCTTCTCGCCGTGATACATGCTGTGGCACTCGGGCAGCATCGTCAGGCCATTGTGGATGGCATGAGCAGCAGCGAGGCCCGAGCTCTCAAAGCCAATGCCCGAAAGCAGCGTGTTGGCCTCAATGATGTGCTCGACGGCAGGCGTGAGCGCACCCTTCTCCAGCGCGACCTTGGCCTTCACGCCATCGGCCATAAGCGTCTCGTAGCAGAGCTTGGCGAGCGCCAGGCCGGCCATGCCGCCCTTGCCACCGGCGCAGGTGCCGCCGTCGGCATCGTGCGTCGCCTGGGCCTCAAAGTAGGTTGCGAGCGCATCGCCCATACCGGAAACCGTCAGGCGCACCGGGCTCGCCGCGATAACCGTCGTATCCATAAGGACGATATTGGGGTTTGCCTTAAGGAACAGGTACTTATCGAACTGGCCGTCATCGGTATAGAGCACCGAAAGCGCCGAACACGGGGCGTCGGTCGAAGCAATGGTGGGACAAATGATAACCGGGGACTCCAGGTAATAGGCGACGGCCTTCGCGGTGTCGAGGATCTTGCCGCCACCGACGCCGACGATGATGTCGCAACCGTTGTCGCGAGCGAGCGCAACCAGGCGATCGACCTCGCCCTTGGAGCACTCGCCGTTAAAGTCCTCAAACAGCAGCTCGGCCTTAGCCTCGGCAAAGCCGCCCTCGATCTTGGCACCGACGCGCTTCTTGCCCGAAGGCGTCACGATGACGAGGGCCTTAGCGCCAAGCGGCTCGACATAGGAGCCGAGCTTGGCGAGCTCGTCCGGACCCTGGATGTACTTGCTGGGGCTATTGAAAATTGCAGCCATAACTATCCCATTCTCTAAAAGAAAAAAGAAAGGGGCTCCGTACAGATACGTGCGGAGCCCCTCGTTACGATAACAAGAGTCGATTAGAAATCGATGTCGGTGTCGTAGTAGCAGGCCTTGAGAATCTTCTCGAAGTCGGCAGCCTTGGTCTCACGCGGGTTCTCGGGCGTGCAGGCGTCCTGCTCGGCGTTCGCGGCGATCTCGGGCAGCTTGGCGAGGAACTCCTCCTCGGAAACCATCTGCGGGTTCTCGGCGTCGACCTTCACGCCACCATTCGCGTAATCCTTGATGGACTGCGGAATGTTGAGCTGGTCGTTGAGGTCGCGAATCTTCTGGACGAGCGCAGCGATGAGCTCCTCGTTGGTCTCGCCGGGAAGGTGCAGGATCTCCTTGGCCACGTAAGCGTAACGCTCGGCAGCACGCGGGTCCTTGGAGTTCCACTGGATGACCTTGCCCAGGTACATAGCGTTAGCAGCACCGTGGATGATGTGGCCGTTCTCGAAGGCAGCACCGGTCTTGTGAGCCATGGAGTGAACGATGCCGAGCAGGCCCGAGGAGAAGGCGATACCGGCGATGCACTGAGCCTCGTGCATGTGCTGACGGGCTTCATGGTCGCCAGCATAGGACTTGGGCAGCCACTCGACGATCTCGCGGATGCCGTGCAGAGCGTTGGCGTCGGTGAACATAGAAGCACAAGTGGAAACGTAAGCCTCCATGCAGTGGGTCAGAGCATCCATGCCGGTGTGAGCGCACAGCTTGGCGGGCATGGTGTAGGTGAGCTCGGGGTCGACGATGGCGACATCAGGGGTGATGTTGAAGTCGGCCAGCGGGTACTTGATGCCCTTGGCGTAGTCGGTAATGACGGAGAACGCGGTGACCTCGGTAGCGGTGCCGGAGGTAGAGGAGATGGCGCAGAAATGAGCCTTCTGACGCAGCTCGGGGAAGCTGAACGGCTGGATAATGTTATCGAAGGACTCCTCGGGATACTCGTAGAAGACCCACATGGCCTTAGCGGCATCGATGGGCGAGCCGCCGCCGATGGCGATAATCCAGTCGGGCTCGAACTCGCGCATGGCCTCGGCGCCCTTCATGACCGTCTCGATGGACGGGTCGGACTCGACGCCCTCGAACAGCTTGACCTCGAAACCGCCTTCCTTAAGGTCGTTCTCGACGTCCTGCAGGAATCCGCCGCGGCGCATAGAGCTGCCGCCAGAAACGATGATAGCCTTCTTGCCCTTGAGGTTCTTCACCTCGTGGCGAGCGCCCTCACCAAAGTACAGATCGCGAGGATTGGTAAAACGTCCCATACTGTGCCTCCTAAACAAGCCCCTCTTAGACTTGCGTATATAACGGAGCACCCGATTGGCTCCGTTAGGACCGTTTTGCGCGTTGCCGGCGATGACAATGCGCGATGTCTTAACGCCTCAACGCTCAGACAAACACTATTTTACCGTTCTGGTTGGTCAGTTATTCACCTAAAGCCGATAATGATGAAACGTTTTTTCTATCCCTGAAGACCCTTGTGGGGCATTCATACTCCCAAGCTGGGCAAACGTTTTATCAGGGTTGACCACATATCCCGGGCAGGACTGTGCCCCTCCAAAATGTGCCCCGTTCGCCGCCAAAAATCGACCGTTTACGGCACTGTGATACCACCCGCGCAACCGAGGTGCCGACATTTGTGCGACATCCGTCTTCGTGGTGCAAAGGTGCAAGTCCAAGTGCGGCACCCCCGGTGTGCCACATGCGGGTAAACTAGAACCTTATATAGAGATGATTTGAACCCTAACCGCAGCAAAGGAGGCCCCATGGCATTCGACCCCATTCAAGAGGATTGCCATCGCCTCGTTCTTGAGGCCTTGCGCCGCGACAATATTCCACTCACCGACGGCCCCGCCGTCGAGCGTCTGATGGAACAATTCACCCGTAACCCCGCGCCGCTCATCGTGCACGACCGCGACCGAGCTGGGCATCTGATTGCCAAGGTCGTCGAGGCTGTCGACTACCGCATCCCCTTTATCCCCGACGACGCCCAGGCAGAGCAAGAAGAAGCCGCAGCCGAGAACATGCTCCGTGAGGCAGCCGCGCTCGATCCGGCCAACTGGGATGCCCAGCGCATGCTGACGGCGCTCACCGCCGAATCCAACGAGGAATACGTACAGTATCTGGTGTCCAAGTGCGACGAGGTGGAGCACGACCTGGCGCTCAAGATTGCCTCGGCACAGGACCCCTACGAGCGTGAGGCCGCAGGCGACCTGACCCGCCGTCCCTACCTGCGCTGGCTTGCCGCCTTGGCATCGCGCGCGCTCATTAGCGGCCGCTACCGCATGTCGCTGGATGCCGCGAATCGCAGCCTGGACTTTGCGCCCAACGACCCCGCTGGCGTCCGCCATACCGCGATGCTTGCCATGGCAAAGCTCGAATACCCTGCCGAGGAGCTCAAGCGTTTTCGTTCCGCCCACTCCGTACCCTATCTTGCCAACACGCCGCTGCGCCGCCGTCCCAAGGACGCAGAGCGCGACTTGGACCCGTGGACGCTCATCGCACTGATGAGCGCAGCCTGGCGCGAGCTGGATTACGAGGGCGCCGAACACTACCTGCGCATCCTGGTGCGCTCATGCCCGCACGCAGCCGAAGCACTCTACTTCCAAACCGAGTTTCCCGATGGCATCTATGCCCGCGTCAACGTAGGTCCGGGCTCCACCGATGAGCTTGTCCTTGCCCTGTCCGAGGCGACGCCGGTGCTGCAGGAGGGCCTAGGCGCGCCCGACAACGCCAGCTTTGCCGCCTGGGTCGCCACCAACGACATCGTGCGCTCTCAGATCGACGAACGAATCCTGCGCGCGGCCGAACAGGGATTGCCGTTTAAGGGAGGAGACCTCTAATGGATCCGAGCGTCTACATCCCCGCTTATCTGGAGCGCACCTATCTGGCGTCGCACCCCGAACTCACCGATGCAGCACGCGAGCTTGTCCATAACGACATCAGCGCAAACCCCCACAAGTATGCGCAGACCGAGCATGCCCAAGCGCTGCTGTCCTATGCCGGCGTTCATCGTCATTTGCTTGACGAGCTTCGCCGCATCGAGGACATGGGCAGCGACGAGGAGTTTGAGCAGACGCGCAACCGTCTGTTCGACGATATGCGCGATGAGCTGCTCAAGATCGTCCGCGTCGATGCACTTGCCGTCGATG
Source organism: Collinsella aerofaciens (assembly GCF_040910325.1). Lineage (GTDB taxonomy): Bacteria > Actinomycetota > Coriobacteriia > Coriobacteriales > Coriobacteriaceae > Collinsella > Collinsella aerofaciens_BL. The sequence continues at coordinate 89,894 of NZ_JBDGAV010000007.1, forward strand.
CGCAGCTGCTCGCCATCATCCTGGCGGACACGCCCGTTGATGCCTGCCTGGGCGACTTGATGAAGCTCGAGACGAGTACGGCCGACTACCTGCAACAAAGCGTGCCCGGGTTCGACATGGAGGCCCCGCACTACTGGGCCAATAATGTTTTGGCCGACGGTGTCACCGCAGCAGACCTTACCGTGAGCGAGCCGGCGCTTATTGGCTGGCTTCACACGCTCGAGGCCATCTCGCAGCTGTGCATGGCGAGCGCTCGTTACCGTGCTGCTGCCAACTACGCCCGCCGCGTCCTTAAGGCAGAAGGTTATCCCACCCGAGCTGCCGGCACCGTGTTGCTCGCCCTCGCCCGCTTGGAAGACCAGGACGGCTTTTTTGCCCTGGCTCACCAGCTCGAGGAGCAGGTGGGGGCCGATACCCTCGAGAACTCCCCCTGGTACCTGCTCGCCCGCACGATTCTGCTGTTCAAAACAAACAAGATGCGTCCGGCGACGCGCGCGCTGCGTGAGTTCGCTAACCGTTGCGAGGGCGGCGCGTTCTTCTTGCTGAACCCCATGTACCAGACGCCGTACCTTCCCTGCCGACCCGAGCCACGCGACCCCTGGGACCTCTCGCACCAGGCGGTTTGGGAAGCCGACGGCATTATCTCGGACACCCCCGACTTTGCCCCCTGGGCCAACGCCTGCGAAGATGTATCGCAGCTTGCCCAGGAATTTGCGCGCCGCTACGGCTTTTAGCGACGCGATCGCCCCGACCATGTCGTTTACGTTAGGAACGATTTCATGAACCTCCGCTCATCTCTCGCCTGTACCTCGAGCGATATCGCCCGCTGGGGACTGCGCTCTGTCCTCAAGCGCCAGGGTGGCGTGCTTCCCGGCCGCATCGCCATGAAGATCGACCCCGAGCTGCTAAGCGACCTCGCGAGCCTGGTCGACCGCAGCGTGGTGATCACCGGCACCAATGGCAAGACCACCACCTCCAACCTTATCGCCGACGCCGTTGCCGCCAGCGGCGCCACCGTGGTATGCAACCGCGCCGGCAACAATATGGAGCCTGGTGTGGTGGGTGCTCTGCTCGAGGCCCGCGGCGGCCTTAAGCACACCAGCAGCGGCAAGCGCGTGGGCGTTTTTGAGTGCGACGAGCTCTACACCGTACGCGTTCTGCCCAAGCTCAAGCCGACGTACTTTGTGCTGCTCAACCTGTTCCGCGACCAGCTAGACCGCTACGGCGAGATCGACCATACCCAAGACGTCATCGCCCATGCGTTGGAGCTCTCTCCGGCAACAACGCTCATCTACAACGCAGACGACCCGCTGTGTGCCGCAATCGCCGCGCGCGTTCCCAATGCAAGCATCGCCTTTGGCATCGACGGCGCCACCAACACCGAGTCCGACCGCATTAGCGACTCGCGTTTTTGCTCACAGTGCAACGCACCGTTGGAGTACGACTATGTGCAGTACGGACAGCTTGGCGCATACCATTGCCCCTCGTGCGGCTGGGCCCGCCCTGGGCTTGTCCGTCGCGTGACGGGCGTGGAGCTCGGCTGCGACGGCTACGGCTTTGACCTGGTGTTTGGATCTACGCCCGACGCGGCTGCCGTGCACATCGCCACACGCTACAACGGCCTGTATATGGTCTACAACGTTGCCGCCGCCTTCTTTGCGGCGCGCGAGCTGGGCGTGGACGCAGCTCACCTACAGCCCACGCTCGATGCCTACGTCCCCGCCGGCGGACGCATGGGCCGCTGGGAAATCGCCGGCCGTACCGTCGAGGCCAATCTGGCCAAAAATCCCGTAGGCTTCGATCGACAAATCCAGTCCATTAAAACAGCAGGTGGCAGGCTCTGCGCCTTTTTCCTGAACGACAACGATGCCGATGGCCACGATGTATCGTGGATCTACGACGTCGACTTCGAACGCATCGCCGACACAACGGGGCTTGTCGCTTTTGCTGGCGGCACGCGCGCGCACGATATGCAGGTACGTCTGAAGTACGCCGGCATCGATGCCACGATTATCTCGGACGTCGCGCAGGCAATTGGCGCCGTGGCAGACGAGGCCGCCGATGACACCTTCTACGCCGTCGCCAACTACACGGCCTTCCCGCCGCTGGTCAAGGAGCTCGACGGGCTGAAAGGCGCCACCGCCGACGCTGTTGCCGGGCGCGCCGTAGCCCGTGCCGACGGCAGCGCTCTTCCTGTCGGTATCGCTCCAGTCGAGCTTTCGCGCCCGCTGCGCATCGTCTACCTGTATCCCGATGCCCTTAACCTCTACGGCGACGGCGGCAATGTTATCGCGCTCGAGCGCCGCTGCGCCTGGCGTGGCATTCCCGTGCGCGTGGACGAGGTCCGTATGGGCGAGTCACTCGATCTCACCGATGCCGATATCGTCATGATGGGTGGCGGCTCCGACCGCGACCAGCTAGCCGTGGCACACGAGCTGCTCGCCCAAAAAGACAAGGTCGCGGCCTATGTTGAGGACGGCGGCACACTGCTTGCCATCTGTGGCAGCTATCAGCTGCTCGGCCGTTCGTACTACATGGGCGACGATCGCATTGAGGGCCTGGGCGTCATTGCCGCCGAAACCGTACGCGGCTCCGATCGCCTGATCGGCAACGTAGCCGTCAAAACCGATCTGGCACCTGAGCCCTTTGTGGGATTCGAGAACCATGGAGGTCGCACCCTGCTCGACGCAGACGCCACGCCGCTCGGAACGTCCGTCGTCACGGGTACCGGCAACAACGGCGACGACGGCTTTGAGGGCCTGATCTACAAGGGCGTCATCGGCACGTACCTGCATGGCCCGGCGCTGCCCAAGAACCCCGAGCTCGCCGACTGGCTCATCGCGCACGCCCTCGAGCGCCGCGGCGATGCACAGGCCACAGCCCTGCTGCCGCTCAAGTCCCTCGACGACACCTACGAGCACGCCGCCCACGACGCCGCCATGAAGCTCCTCCCCTAGCCACCACAACGGGGACAGGCGCCTTTGTGGTGGTTTTGACCTGCCACGTTTGTTTGTCTCGATCTGTAACATCTAGGCCGTTGAAAGTCGTCTTACTGTTACAGATTGAGATGTTCATCCCGACGCCCGCCGTCTGTCTCGATCTGTAACAGATAAAGCCGGTTTGCCCGCCCAGATGTTACAGATTGAGATATTTTAAAATCGGAATAGAAACCAACTCCTGTGTGGTGGGTTGATTTCCGATCTCAGCCGAACACATTGAGCAAATAGGCCATTCCCGCAGTTAGCTGAACGCCCCCGCGGCCCC
>NZ_JBDGAV010000008.1:0-53085 GCF_040910325.1 Collinsella aerofaciens
GCTCGAGATACCCAAGCTCAGGCACGGCACCTACTACCCCGAGGGCATGCTCGCGCGATGGTCGCGCGTCGACACCTATGTGAAAGAGCATGAACAGGAGTTTATCGAAACCGCCAACGAGTGCAGCGCAAAGGCAGTACAAAAGACGCTGACGCAGCAGCGGAAAGAGCTTGACAAGGCACAGAGCCGGATTAGCGAGCTGAATATCTTATTCCGCAAGCTCTATGAGGACAACGCTTTAGGGAAACTTTCTGATGAACAGTTTGCTTTTTTGACTTCCGGCTATGATGAAGAAAAAAAGACGCTGACACGGAGGATTGCGGAGCTGTCACAGGAAATCGACAACGCCACCGAGCGCAGCGCGGACGTGAAAAGGTTTGTTGCACTGGTACGCAAGTACACCGCCATTACCGAACTGACCTACGAAAACGTCCATGAATTTGTTGACCGTATTCTTATTCACGAACTGGATAAGGAAACGAACACCCGCAAAATCGAAATCTTTTATAGCTTTGTCGGCAGAGTTGATACAGGCGACAAGCCCACCGAAAGTATCTCCTATTTCAGACAGATAGGAGCCGACGTAAAGAGTTATGCTATCTAACATACATCAAAAAGAGGTAAGATAACGCCCTCTGCAAAAAAGGTTACGTTATCTTACCTCAACAAATGGTTGTCCGGCGTTTGCCCAGATAAAACCTGCCAAAATATACCTGTCCCTTTTTGGCAGGTTACTCGGCGCTCTTGAGGGCGCCGACCATGTCGATCTTGTTGAGCGTTCGATTGGTGGCAAGGTTGACGATAAACGTAAAGGCAAAGGCCAGCAACACGGATAGCACGTAGCTCAGCGGCTCGACCTCAACATCAAAATACAGCGACGGCATCTGCAGGATGTACGTAAAACTCTCGGCCAGCAAGCCGCCTAGCGGTACGCCCAGTGCGGCGCCAATCGCCGTGAGGATCAACGTCTCCTTGTTGACGTAGTGGTGCACCTCGCCGCGACGGAAGCCCAACACCTTAATGGTCGCCAGCTCGCGCTCGCGCTCGGAGATATTCGTGTTGGACAGCGTAAACACCACCACAAACGACAGGCACGCCGCCATAAAGGTCACGAGCACCACGACCGAATTGATAATCGTAAAGTTCGCCTCATAGTTTTCCCAATGCTCGGCCGTACTCGAAATCGTAAGCCAACCGTCACTCTTAAGATTCTTGCTAAACGCAATCTGGTCGGCCGACGAACCCTTGAGCAGTGCAAAGATGCCGTTAAGACGCGCGCTTCGGCCGAACGTGCGCTCATAGGTGCCCTGCGTCATGTAAAGCGTGTTGCCCAGATAGTTAAGCGAAATGTCGCTGACTTTGACCTTGGCAACATTGAGCGACGAATCCTGGACGTGAGCCGTATCGCCCGGCTGAATCCCCAGCACCAGCTGTGAACTTTTGCTCAGATACACGTCTCCGTCACGCAAAGGCAGCGGTTCTTTGGACTCATCCTCCAGACGCACGTAATCGCCCAAGTCACTCGTGCGGTCATCGGGCACCACGATCAGCTGCACAGTCTCGCTCTTGCCGCCAAATGTAAAGGTGACGTTGTCGGTCATAATCGGCAGCGTCGAAGTCACGGTCACGTTGGAATCATTGGACGCGCTGCGCCCATCCAATGCCGCGCACGTCTGTGAAAAATCGTCGGGATTGGCGACCGCCAGCAGATCGTAGCGCGTGACGTGGCCGTACTGCTTGGGCGACAGCGCGACCGACGTATCACGAATGCCCATGCCGCAAATTACAAGCGCTGTGCAGCCCGCGATGCCAAAGATGGTCATAAAGGCGCGCTTTTTGTAGCGGAACAGGTTACGCGCCGCCACCTTGTTCAAAAAGCCCATGCGACGCCAGATAAAGCCGATGCGCTCAAGCAAGATGCGCGAGCCGGCACGCGGGGCCTTGGGACGCATAAGCGAGGCTGGGGTCTCGGACATCTCGTGGCGGCAGGCGATAATCGTAGCGCCCACCACGCCCACGGCAAACAGCGCCACCGACACGAGCGACGACACGATGTCGTACGAAAGCAGCATCTGGGGCAGCGAGTACATGTCGTCGAACACCGTAAACAGGAACAGCGGCAGGCCCACAAATCCGATGATGTTGCCGAGCACGCCGCCGATCAGACACGCCCACAGCGAGTAGTCCACGTATTTGGACAGAATACGCCCACGTGAATAGCCGAGCGCCTTGTACAGGCCAATAAGCGTGCGCTCCTCCTCGACCATGCGCGTAGCGGTGGTAAGGCTGATGAGCACGGCGACGATAAAGAAGATAAACGGGAACACCGTGGCGATGGCCTCAATTGACGAGCTATCGCTTTCCACGCTCGAGTAGCTTGCGATATTGCCGCGGTCCTGGATGTACCACGTACATTCGCCTAGATCGGAAAGCTCGGCGCGGGCATCGGCAAACTGCTGGTCGGCGGCGGCGCGGCGCTGATCCAGGTCGGTCTGCGCTTGCACGCGCTCCTCGCTGCCCTCTGCCATGCGATTGATGTTGTCCTGCTCAATCCCAAAGAGCATATTCGCCTGACGCTCAGCCGCGTCCAAGCTCGCCGGCGTGTCGACCGTCAGCTCCTGGGCGCGCGCCTTCTCACGCTCCTCGCGGATCTTCTCGATATTGCCCTTGACCTCATTGATCTTTGCCGCGTAGGAATCCGAATAGGAGTTGAGGCTCTTGGCTCCCTCGACGACCACGTGGACCGCGGAGTAGGAAGAAGATGTCGCGGCGTCCTCGCTCACATAGAACTTATAGTCCGCCGCCGAAGCAGCGCGAAAGGCGTTGACTGTCGAGTCAGAACTTACATCAGTGGGGTCGAGGACCTCAGCCGTAATGGTGTAATCGCCCGCGGCAAACTGGTCCTTGGCGCTTTGATTGGACGAGCTCGCGTCATTGGCGGCAAAACTCACCGTATCGCCGATTTTCTTGCCCGATGCCTTCAGGAACTTCGAAGTCACCGCGACTTCATCGGCGCTCTCGGGCAAATCGCCGTTCACGAGCACCGGCTGATCGATGTTCTCCTTGGAAAGACTTTGCACGATCACGCGCTCGCGTGTTGTGCCCACGGCGGTGTAGGCGGTCTCGGTGTAGATACCCTCGGCCGTCTCGACGCCGTCGACCTCTTGGATAGCCGCAAGATCGTCGCGCGTAAGGCCATAGGTCGACTGCACGTTAATGTCATAGACATTCTGCTGGTCAAAATAGGCGTCGACCGAATCGCGCAAATCTTCGCAGCCTGCCTTAAGACCGCACATCACGCTCACGCCAAGCGCGGTGATGACCACGATAGACAAGAAGCGCTTAAGACTGCCGCGGATTGTACGGTAGATGCCACGGCGAAAAACCGTCGGCACCATATCGTTTGAGCTCTGAGCGGTGCGGTAGGTCGCAAACTCCCGGTCGCGACCCGCGCGCTCCGTATCGTGGTTTTGGCTGTTTTGGCGGTCCTGGTCCATGGGCGCTACCACTCGATCGTCTCGATAGGCACGGGATTTTGCTGGACCGTCTCGCTCTCCACGCGACCACTCTTAAAGCGGATCAGGCGATCGGCCATGGGCGCGAGCGCGGAGTTGTGCGTGATGATGATGACCGTAATGCCCTGCTTGCGGCAGGTATCCTGCAGCAGCTGCAAGATCTGCTTGCCGGTTTTATAGTCGAGCGCGCCCGTGGGCTCGTCGCATAAAAGAAGCTTGGGGTTCTTGGCCAGTGCGCGGGCAATGGACACGCGCTGCTGCTCGCCGCCCGAAAGCTGCGCGGGGAAGTTGGCGAGGCGCTCGCCCAAGCCAACCTGGCGAAGCGTCTGTTCGGCATCGAGCGAATCGGGGCAGATCTGAGCTGCAAGCTCAACGTTTTCGAGCGCCGTCAGGTTGGGAACCAGATTGTAGAACTGAAAGACAAAGCCGACGTCGGCGCGGCGGTACTCCACAAGCTGCGCCTCGTTGGCAGAGCTCACGTCGCGCCCGTCCACTGTCACGGAGCCGGAGGTTACCGTATCCATGCCGCCTAGGATGTTGAGCGCCGTAGTCTTGCCGGCGCCCGAAGCGCCCAGGATAATGGCGAGCTCACCGCGCTCAACGGTAAAGCTCGCGCCGTCGAGCGCATGGATGCGGGCATCGCCCTCGCCGTACGCCTTGATGACGTCTTTGAATTCGATATAAGCCATCGATTAATTCCCATCTGGTCGGATAACTCTTTAGTATTACCCATTTCACGCCGACCAAAAAGGGACAGGTTCATTTTGGCAGGTTTTATATGGGGAAACGGGGAGCGCAGGCAAGCGCCGGGAAGGCAGAGAAATCATCGACGGGGTCAGGCCGACCGCCAAACACAACGCACGCATCTCTATCTGTCAGCAAAATCATTCGAACAGCTGTTCGTTTCTATGATATGATTCCGTTATCTAAGCAGGCCAATACGCAGAAAGGCGGCCAACATGGCGTTCGACTTTAAGAAGGAATGCAAGGAGCTCTACAAACCTGCAAGCAAGCCGAGCATCGTAACTGTCCCGCCTATGAGCTACGTAGCCGTTCGCGGAAAGGGCGACCCAAATACCGAAGGTGGCGAGTATCAAAACGCACTGCCGTTGCTTTACGGCATCGCCTATACCGTCAAGATGTCGAAGAAAGGCTCAAGGAGTATCGAGGGCTATTTCGACTTTGTGGTACCGCCGCTCGAGGGTTTCTGGTGGCAAGACTCCCCGAGCGACGACATCGATTATGTACGCAAGGACGATTTCAACTTCATCTCGTGCATCCGCCTGCCCGATTTCGTCACCCGAGATGACTTTGACTGGGCAGTCGCGGAAGCCACGACCAAAAAGAAACTGGACTTTTCCGCCGTCGAGCTGCTTAAAGTTGACGAGGGCATCTGCGTTCAATGCATGCACACCGGGCCCTACGACAACGAACCGGCGACCGTAGACGCCATGCATGAATACGCGACCGAGCAGGGCTATGTCCCCGACTTCTCAGACACCCGTTTACACCACGAAATCTATCTCTCCGATCCACGCAAATGTGCACCGGAGAAACTTAAGACCGTGGTTCGTCATCCTATCAAGTGCGCTGAATAGCGTGGAGCGTCATCTCACGCGCTAGGTTTTAAGCCGGCCAACCAGCCGCCTCCTAGGCCGTCCGGTAATTATCTTGACGCGGCCCGTCGCATCTTATAAGTTTGTTTTGCTAAAGCTGGAAAGCCTCTCAACGATGCGCAACTCCAGCTCTTTTTCTATCAAGAGGCTTAATGAAATACCAGAAGTCGCGGATATCCATCAACGAACAAATAGCACTATTGACAGAAAACAAGGGTCTTAAGTGCTCTGATCAAAGCGAACTCGAGCGAGCTTTGGTCGAAGCCAACCACTACAGACTGTCGGCCTACTGGTTTCCCTACAAAACCAAATGCAAGTCCGGGATTACCATCTTTCGCGAAGGCACAACATTCGAAACCATCATCTACACGTATGAATTTGACCGAGCCCTCCGGCAGTTAATGTTTGATGCGGTCGGCAGAATTGAGATCTACCTCAAAAGCAGAATTGCCTATCTTGCCTCTGAGGAACGCAGGCCTTTCTGTTACCCAGATGTCGCCATAACGAGGCTCAACTCGGCATGTCCATCGCGCTTTGCGCCGCGCTGGGCTACGCAGCCGTCTTTGGCAGCGCCACCAATACGCTGCTCGCACCCATCCTGATTGGCTGCGAAGTCTTCGGTTTCGGTAATCTGCCGGCATTCTTCATCGTCTGCGTCGCGGCTTACCTGTTCAACATGGATAAGTCGATCTATGCCCTGCAGAAGCGGGCGTAGAAAGATGTCCAAGCAAGTGGTCTCAACCGGAAACGGCATCCCACTCTAAGGCTGTATTCCGGGACACGGTTTCCGTTTGGGACGCCATTCGGAAAGCGCATCCCGTTCTTTCACGGCGTCTTGGCTATGCAAAGTGCTCGAACGTTATTCCTCGTACGCGCCCTCGAGCCGAAGCAGCCACTCCTTGCGGTCAAGCCCGCCGGCATATCCGTTGAGCGAACCATCGGCGGCAACCACGCGATGGCACGGCACGATAATCGAAATGGGATTGCGTGCAACCGCAGCCCCCACGGCACGCGGGGACACAACGGGAGCCTCGTTTCCCGGCACACGATGTCGAGCCGCAACTCGCTGGGCTATCTCACCGTACGTAGCGACCTCGCCACGCGGGATAGAAAGCAGCTCAAACCAAACCTCGCACTGAAACGCCGTGCCAATCATATGCAACGGCGGCGTAAACCGAGGCTCCTGCCCCGCAAAATAAGCATTCAGCCAAGCCCAAGAACGCTCAAGCACCGAAGAAGCCGCACCATTTGCCGGATCCACCGAAGACATACCGCCGGCGCCAGAAACCGCATCGGCACCTTCAACGTGCTCCGCATCTTCTTTGAGCAGCGTAGAGCCAAAGTGCTCCTGTCCCTCAAACCAAAGCCCCGTCAGACCGCGGCCATCAGCGGCAAGCAAGATTTCGCCCAAAGGCGAAGCAAACGTCGTCGTGACCACCTGCGGCTCCTTTCAAAACTCCGCAAACATAATACCGCGAACTGTGCAGACAACCCCGCAGATACGTCTGGGCGGGCTCGTAATTGTTTAAGCGAGGCTGTTTTCCCCAATCAAGCGAAGAAGACGCGGGGCATCGACGCCAGAGCGGTACCTCTATCAGCTGAGCTCTAATACTTTCCCGAGAAGTGAACGAGTAAAATCGAAGCCCCGGAGCATCCACACCTTTAGACCGCAAAACCGCAGGATTCGCGCAACAAAACCGCAGGAAATGGCGGTCAAAATATGCCAATGCTTCGGGGGTCCAAATAAGGTCGTTCACTTCTCGGAAAAGTATTAGACCTCGATTCGCACCAACCCCAAAGTCCCCGCAGGCAGCAGGCGCGACAGCGCCGCAGCTGCCGGCCGCGCCCCACAGTCCCCCAAGGCGGCAGGCGCAAAGCGCCGAGGCCGCCGCCGGGATCAGGGCCCGCAACGGCCACGTGCCCTCACATCAGCCCAGCGGCCCCAACCAACAACGGCCCCATCGCAGGCCGCTCGCAGCAGCGTCACCGCAGGCGGTGGCCGGGCTTGGTTTTCAGAACACTCCGCAGACCAGTGTGGCGCCTTGTCCGCGGCTCCGAAGGAGCAGGACAAGGCGCCACACATGGTCGAGGACGTTCTGAAAACCAAGCCCGGCCACCGCCGGACAGGTCACACTACTCGCAGAGCAGCTTAGCGATCTGGACGGCGTTGGTTGCCGCGCCCTTACGGATTTGGTCGCCGCAGCACCAGAAGGTGATACCGCGCGCGGCCTCGGGGTTCGAGATGTCGCGACGCACGCGGCCGACCCAAATCAGGTCCTGGTCGGACGTATCCATCGGCATGGGGAAGCGGTCGTGTGCATCCTCGGCAACCATATCGTCAACCAGCTTGACGCCGGGAGCAGCAGCCAGCGCAGCACGGGCCTCTTCCACCGTAATATCGCGCTCAAACTCGAGCGTAATGCTCTCGGAGTGCGAACGCAGCACGGGCACGCGCACGCAGGTGCAGTTCACGCGCAGCTCGGGCAGGTGCATGATCTTGCGGCCCTCGTTTTGCAGCTTCATCTCCTCGGAGGTAAAGCCTTCCTCCTTGACGCCGCCGATCTGCGGAATCAGGTTGCTCGCCAGCTGGGCGGCAAACGCGCGCGGCTCGGGAATCTCCTCGCCGCGGCCCAGGGCGGCCAGCTGAGCCTCGAGCTCGGCCATACCGGGAGCGCCGGCACCCGAAGCCGCCTGATACGTCGAGACGATCATGCGCTTCACACCGGCGAGCTGATGCAGCGGCCACGTGGGAACCAGGCCGATGATGGTCGCGCAGTTGGGGTTGGCGATAAGGCCGTGATGCCACTTGATATCGTCGGCATTGATCTCGGGCACGACCAGCGGCACCTCGGGATCCATACGGAAAGCATGGCTGTTGTCGACCACGACGGCGCCGCGCTTGACGGCCTCGGGCAGCAGCTCCTTGGCGATATCGTCGCCGGCAGCGCCGAGTACGATGTCGCAGCCCTCAAAGGCCTCGGGGCAAGCCTCTTCGATCACAATCTGCTCGCCGCGGAACTCAACGGTCTTGCCCGCGGAGCGTGCACTTGCCAGCAGTTTGAGCTTACCGACCGGAAACTCCTGCTCGTTGAGGCACTCGAGCATCTGGGTGCCCACGGCTCCCGTCGCGCCCAAAATAGCAACCGTGTACTGTTTCATGCTTCCCCCTTTAAAGGTTGTGGCTATCGCCCGCACGCCAAGCAGGCCGATTATTGTTGCCAGTGTATACAAGAACGGGGCGGGCACGAAACCCGCCCCGTCGAAACGAAACCGAAACGAAACGCCCCGCCGTAGATTTTTGAGGCGAGTCCCAAAAATCTAGCGAGATAGCAGCTACTTGTGGAGCGCAGCCAGAGCAGGATCGACCGGCGCGGAAGCCTCCAGGTCGGAGACCTTCACAATGCCGTTCTCATCGGAGAAGGCACGGTAAATGGTCCGAATCGCCAGATCGAAGTCCTTCTCCTCCACGCCAATGATGATGTTGATCTCGTCACAGCTCTGTGAAATCATACGCACGCTCACGCCCGCCTGGCCAAGCATGCCAAACAGGTGGCCAGAGATGCCGGCACGACCGCGCAGGTTGCGGCCAACGGTCGCGATAAGCGCCAAGCCCTCGACAACCTCGATCTCGAGCGGCTCGACCTCCTGCTGAATGTCGCCCACGAGCGAGTACAGCGAATCGTGAACGTCCTGCTCCTGCACCACGGCGCCAAAGCGGTCGACACCGGTGGGCATGTGCTCGACGGAAACGTCATAACGCTCGAACACCGAAAGCGCACGGCGCATAAAGCCAACGCGGGGCTTGGTGCGGTCGCGGGCCACGTTGATGGCGACAAAACCGCGCTTGCCGGTCACGCCGGTAATGATGGGCTCTGCCTCGCCCTCATCAGCCGTCTCGCTAATGATGGTGCCGGGGTCCTGCGGCGCATTGGTGTTCTTGATGACCAGCGGAATGCCTGCCTCGCGCACGGGGAACACGGCCTCCTCGTGCAGGACGCTCGCACCCATGTACGAAAGCTCGCGCAGCTCCTCGTAGGTAACGCGCGCAATGGGCTGAGCCTCGGGAACAATACGCGGATCGGCAGAATAGAAACCCGAAACGTCGGTCCAGTTCTCGTACAGATCGGCGCCCAGGCACTTGGCCAGGATCGAGCCCGAGATATCGCCGCCGCCACGGTCGAGCAGCTTGATCTGGCCCTCACGCGTCGCGCCGTAGAAACCGGGCATAACAAAGCCGCCCTGCTGACCGTACTCCTGCACCAGCTCGGAGGTGCGATTCATGCTGAGCGTACCGTCGTGATGGAACGCCACAACCGTCGCGGCGTCCAGGAACGGCAGGCCCAGGTACTCGGCCATCAGGCGAGCGGTGAAATACTCGCCGCGGCTCACGAGCTCCTCGGTAGAGTAGCCGCCCGAGCGGGCGCGCTCGGCAAAGGCCGCGAACTCCTCGCGGATGGGATAGGTGAGCTCCAGCTCGTCAGCGATATCAAAATAGCGCTGGCCAATGTCCTCGAGCAGTTCCTCGCACGACACGTGATACTTAACGTGCGCGTTAACCAGGTAGAGCAGGTCGGTCACCTTGGTGTCGCCCTTAAAGCGGCGGCCGCAGGCGGAAACCACCACAAAACGGCGGGCAGGGTCGGCGTCGACGATGGCCTTGATCTTCTTGAAGTGTTCAGCGTCGGCGACCGACGAGCCGCCAAACTTGGCAATCTTAATCATGGGCTTGAGGTTACCTTTCTAAAAAGCCTCTGCAAACCTATTTTGCGCGCTCTGATACCATGGTTTCACCGATTGGGACCAAGGCATCCGAGGAGCAGTGTTATATGGGAACTTATCATAGTACACGAGGACGCACTTTATCGTGCTCAAGTAAGGTGGCAATCCGTACCGGCATCGCTCCCGACGGGGGTTTGTTTGTCTCGGACGAGCTCGGCACCCAGCAGGTCGATATCAGCTCGCTTGCAGATAAATCGTACTTTGAAATCGCTCAAGATGTGTTGGGAATGTTACTGAATGATTACACGGCCGAAGAAATTTCGGCGTGTGTCGACGAGGCATACCGCGGCACGTTCGCGAGTGAAGAGGTTACGCCGCTCGTCAAACTCGACGCTGCGCCGGGCGCCGACGCCCCTCAGACCTATGTGATGGAGCTCTTTGGCGGCCCCACAAGCGCCTTCAAGGACGTCGCCCTGCAGATGCTCCCCCGTCTGATGGCCCGCACTTCCGCCAAGGACGGCGGCGCCGAGCGCATCATGATCGTCACCGCCACGTCGGGCGACACGGGCAAGGCCGCGCTCGCCGGTTTTGCCGACGCTCCGGGCACGGGCATCACCGTCTTTTATCCCGAGGGCAAGGTCAGCCGCGTCCAGAACCTGCAGATGTCCACGCAGGAGGGCGATAACGTCGCCGTCTGCGGCATCCGCGGCAACTTCGACGACGCCCAGAGTGCCGTCAAGCGCATCTTTGCCGATAAGGAGCTTGCCGAGCGCTTGGAGGCCGCCGGCACGGTGCTTTCGAGCGCCAACTCCATCAACGTCGGCCGCCTGGTACCGCAGGTCGTCTACTACTTTGCCGCCTATGCGCAGCTGCTGCGCGCCGGCGCCATCGAGGCCGGCGACGCCGTGGAGTTCTGCGTACCGACCGGCAACTTTGGCGATATCTTGGCCGGCTACTACGCCAAGCGCATGGGTCTGCCCGTCGCCAAGCTCGTCGTGGCGAGCGACAAGAACAACGTGCTTGCCGACTTCCTGACCACCGGCGTTTACGACCGTAACCGCCCGTTCTTCACGACCATCTCGCCGTCGATGGACATCCTTATTAGCTCCAACCTGGAGCGCATGCTGTACTTCCTGTCCAACGGCGACTGCGAGCTCGTTGCCGGCCTTATGGAGCAGCTGGCACAGACTGGTCGCTACGAGGTTCCCGCCGACCTGCTGGCAAAGATTCAGAGCGTCTTTGGCTGCGGTTGGGCCAGCGAGGACGAGGTCCGCACTGCCATCAAGAGCTGCTGGGATGCGAACGGCTACGTGATCGACCCGCACACCGCTTGCGGCTATCACGTCTTTGAAAAAGTCGCTCCCGCCGAGGGTGCCAAGGCCCGCGTGCTGCTTTCGACCGCAAGCCCCTACAAGTTCCCGCGCGCCTGCTGCGACGCCCTGGGCCTCGACGTTCCCGAGGATGATTTTGAGGCTATGCGTGTGCTCGAGCAGGCCACCAACACGGTCGCCCCGACCCAGCTCGCCGAACTCGAATCCAAGCCCGTCCGCTTCGAAGACGTCTGCGACGTCGATGAGATGGCAAGCTACGTCGAGTCCGCAGCAAAAAAGATGGCTACCAACTAAACCCCTTATAAGGCGCCGGCGAAAGCCGGCGCACCTTCTTTTTATTTAGCTTTCGGGATGATGACGAGCATGCGAGCGGGTCTGGCCGTTTAGTTCGTCGCGAGTTCCGCACGAGCCGGAAAGCACTTAATGTGCTTTCCGAGCGAGCCAGGACTGCCCGAGCAGCGAACTAAACGGCCAGACCCGCCCAGGAGGACCCACATGATCAAAATCACCGTCCCAGCAACCAGCGCCAACCTAGGCATTGGCTACGATACCCTCGGCATGGCCGTCAGCCTCTACTCGCACTTCACCTTCGAGCGCGCCGACAAGCTCACCATCACGGGCTGCCCCGAGGAGTTCCAAAACGAGAATAACCTGGTCTACGTGAGCTTTGTGGATGCACTGGCCGCATGGGGCGAGTCGGCTTTCCCCGTTGCCATCGACATTCAAACTGATGTGCCCGTCGCCCGCGGCCTGGGTTCCAGCTCCACCTGCGTCGTCGCTGGCATCATGGCGGCCGCCGCGCTGACGGGCCACACCGTCGACCGCGCCGAGCTCGTCCGCATTGCCACCGAGGTCGAGGGCCATCCCGATAACGTCGCCCCCGCTATCCTGGGCGGCGCCGTCTGCTCCTTTACGCCGACCGATTCGCTCCCCCAGTGTCTGCGCTACGAGGTGAGCGATCGCTTGCGTTTTATTACCGTGATTCCACCTTACGAGGTGCACACGAGTGAGGCGCGCAAGGTCGTGCCACAGGAGATTCCGCTCTCCACCGCCGTGTGGCAGATGGGCCGCATCGCGGGCATGACGCGCGGCCTGGAGACCGGCGACCTTGACCTGATTGCCGCCGCCAACGACGACCGTATCCAGGAGCCCTATCGCCGCCGCCTCATCCCCGACTACAACGCCGTGCGCGACACCTGCCTTAACGGCGGCGCCAAGACCATCTGGATCAGCGGTTCAGGCTCGACCCTTATGGCGGTGACCGACGACACCATCGTGGCAAAGTTCCTGCAGGTCAAGCTGCGCGAACAGTTCCCTAAGTGCGACACGCATATTCTGACGTGCGACACGGAAGGCGCCCAGATCGAATACCTGTAGTCGCCGTCCCGTATACTCGCCGGGGAGGCCAGGGGCTTTGCCCCCAAATCGTCCTCGGACATGGCAGGACCCCCGCTGCGCACTTCGTGCGGCGGGGGTCCTGCCGTCCTGCGGAAAGATTTGGGGGCAAAGCCCCTGGCCTCCCCTACGTTAGCTTCGCTGGCGGCGGCTACAGAGACCTACGCTCTGGAAAGTCGCCGGGCTGATAGCCTGCCTTTTATTGATAGGGGCGCTTATTAGAGGCAGGCCTCGGCGATGCGGCGCTTGAGTTCGTCGATGCCGGTGCCGGTTTGGGAGCTTGTGATGATTACGTTCTCGGCCGGGACGTTGAGTTGCTTTTTGATGGCTGCTGCCTGGCGGGCCTGCTGGGTGCGGCTGAGCTTGTCGGCCTTGGTGAGGCAAACGATAAAGTTGAACTCGTTGCCCTGCAGGTAGTCGATCATGTCATGGTCGAGCTTACTGGGGTCGTGGCGAATGTCCACCAGCGATACAACCAGGTTAAAGCTGCGCTCCGAGTCGAAGAAGTCGCCGATAAGCTCGGCCCAGCGGTCACGCTCGGCCTTGGAACGACGGGCGAAACCATAACCCGGCAGGTCGACGAAGTGCACGTCGTCAGCCTCAAAGAAGTTGATGTTGCTCGTCTTGCCCGGTGTGCTCGAAACCTTCACCAGGTTCTTGCGGCCAAAAAGCTTGTTCATGATCGACGACTTGCCCACGTTGGAGCGGCCGACGAAGCTCACCTCGGGGCAGGTGGACTCGGGAATCTGCGAAACCTTGCCATAGCTGGCAACGAACTTGGCAAGCTGGTAGTTAATGGAATCGGCCATGGACACTCCTTGGTCGTAGATTTTTACAAAACGGGTGTGCTATTGCGCGGCGGCGATACGACGAACGATGTCAAGCGTGATGCCGCTCGCGGTGCGAGCGTACTCATCCAGATCGAACTCGCGCTCGCAAAACGCGTCATATGCCTCGTCACAATTATCGCTGATAGCGCGCAGCACCAGGCAATCGACACCATTCTTGGCCGCGATGTGCGCAATTGCCGCGCCCTCCATCTCGACGCAATCGGCATGCGTGGCCTCAATCGCAGCGTTACGCATGGCGTCACCCGTAACAAAGCGGTCACCCGTGGCGATAGTGCCACACAGGAACTGCTTGGGGTCCTTCTCCGCAGAATTCTCATCCGCCGAGGCATCCACAAATCCATGCTCGGCAAGCACGGCGGCGGCAACATCAGCCAACGCCGGCGTCGAGACAAACTCCTCGAGTCCCGGCGCCGACTCGGCGATGAGCGCCGTGTCAGTATCGAGATAGCGCAGGCACTTGCCTATAACCACGTCGTTAATATGGAGCTTAGGGTTTAGGCCACCCGCAATGCCCGAAAACACAACGGCCTGCGGGGCATATTTGCTGATGAGATGCTGCGTTGCCGCCGCGGCGTTTACGGTTCCCATGCCAGCGGTCGTAGCAACAACGGACAAACCGTCGAGCTCGCCGTTGACAACGGTCAAGCCCGCCTCTTGTGCCACACGAGCGCCGTTCAGTTCTTCTTTAATCTGCGCAACCTCTTTTTCGAGTGCACCGATGATTGCGATGGTAGGCATACCATCCCCCAAACCCGTGAAAACTGCTATCCACGGTATGGTACCAGCATTTTGACTCAACCGCGCAATACGAAGTCGCTAGACCACCGCAGCGCGGGTATCGTAGAGGAGCAAAAGACTTGCTATCCGATAGCGTTTTTGAGCTCCGCACGGCGCTTTTTCATGCCGGTCATAACGGCATTGCGCAACTCGGGCATGCGCGCGGTATCCATCTGGGGCACGCCCTCAAGCTTATAGGGAATCCCCAGCTGCTCATACTTGACGACACCCATCGTGTGATACGGCAACATCTCCAAGCCCACCACGTTGTGCCACGGGGCAATCAGGCGACCGAGTGCCTCGCACTCCTCCACCGTGTCGGTAATGCCCGGTACTACTACGTGACGGATAACGACCTTGATCCTGCGACGCGCCAGCTCATCGCCAAACGCCAGAATACGTGCAGGATCGCAACCGGTCAGCTTTTTATGCTCAACCGGATCGGCGTGCTTAATGTCGAGCAGCACCATGTCGGTCTCGTTGAGAACAGCATCGAACTTCTCGGGGTGGTTGGGATCAAACGCATATCCGCAGCTGTCAAGGCAGGTATGCACGCGACCATCGGGATTGTTGTGCATTGCACGGAACAGGCCGGCCAAAAAATCGGGCTGCAGAAGCGGCTCGCCGCCCGAAACGGTAATGCCGCCGCTGCGGTAAAACTCATGGTTGCTCTGGAACTCGTCCATCAGATGTTCGACGGTCACCATGGTGCCGCCGTTAACCGACCAGGTATCGGGATTGTGGCAATACGCGCAGCGCATGGGACAGCCTTGGACAAACACTACGAAGCGGATGCCGGGACCGTCAACCGTACCCATCGTCTCGATCGAATGTACGCGGCCCAGGGCAAACGCGGAGTCCTCGGGACGAGCGTCCACACCCTCGAGCGTCATCTCAGCCATTCCCGCTACCTTGCCTCTCATTGGTTTTAGTTACATAAATGCCAGAGCCATTCTAGCCCATACATATGATGGCGAAACGGTTTAGAGGTCAATTAGGTCGTCCTATTTGACTCCACGCAAAAGCGGCGGGAGGGTTATCGCAACCCGCCCGCCGCCGTGGCAATAGAAATCGATAGATGCCAGGCCTTACGCCTTGAGCGTGAGTACCGCACCGAAGGCGGTCGGGCCGCAATGACTCGAGATGACACCGCCGACCTGGGTCCAGGCAACGTCCTTAAAGCCCAGGTCGTGCGCATAGACTTCCATGTCGTCACGCAGTTCCTCGGAAAGACCTACCGAATACGCCAGGCCAATGTGCGAGTAGTCAATCTCCCCCTTGGCAACCATGTGGTCAATAAAGGCGCGGGCGCATTTGAGCATAGAGCCGCGGAACTTTTTGGTCGCCACGAACTTGCCGCCCGTCACCTCAATGCAGGGCTTAATCTTGAGCAGATGGGCACCGAGGAATGCCACGTTGGACAAACGACCGCCGGCCTTAAGGAAGGCGAGATCGGTTGGGACAAAGCCCAACAGCACGCGGTCCATGACGGAGTTCGCGAAGGCGAAGATCTCGTCGACGGTGGCATCGGGGTGAGCCTCGATGTATTTGGCGGTCTCGACGACAACAAGCGACTGGCCTACCGAGACAAAGCGCGTGTCCATGGAGAACACGTAGTCGCGCCCCTGGGCCGCAATCTTAGAGGACTGATGCGAACAGGTCGTGGCCTCGGAATATGCAAGATGCAAAATAGTCGCGTCGGGTTGCTCGGCATGGATGCGGTCGTACACATGCGCAAAATCCGCTGGCGAACAGCCACTGGTCTTGGGCATCACACCAAACTCGTTGCAGCGCGAATAAATCTCGAGCGGATCGATCGAGCCGTCCTCGACGGTCTCGTCACCAATCGTGACATGCATGGGCACGCGCACGATGCCGTAGCGCTCGCAGAGCTCCGGCGTTACATCCGACCCAGACTCAACCACGATTACATACTTGCCCATTCTTATCACGACCCATCTCGACATTGGCTTTTCAATACATGACACGCGCGCCGCGCTGTTGCACAACGGCGTCCAAGCGCCAAAGAGACGCCGCCCCTTGCGCACAACAAAGGACAGCGTCTCCCTGGAAAACTCCGTGCTTACCTGAGATTTTACACGGTTTATAAATGAGTGTTACTTATCCCGCAAACGGTAGCTATACGCGATGAACGGTAGTTCGCTGCAGCAACTGCGACGCATTCCGCCCAGCAAGTCCAATCGCGCTCCACACACGGTTAATGCGCGAGGCGGTAGAAATCCATCGACGCCGCACCCTCGGCATGCAACCCCATCGCCGGAACCGCCGGCGAATAGGTACGGCTCGTAAGTGCCGCCTCGCCGCCATTTGCAAAAATCTCGACCATCGTAGTGTCCGAAAGCACGCGCAGGTCGCGAAGCTCGCCGAGCTCAATCGACCTCTGGTCGCGCCCATAGCCTTCGTCACCCATGTCGAGGGTAAGCATCCCGTCCGCATAGCGCACAAAGACACCCTTGCGAATCTCGAGCTCAACCATCTTGGCGCCCTCACAGGAAACCACGAGATCAAACAGGCGGCCCGGCTCCTCAACGGTTTCACCGCCTGTCGTGCGAACGCAGTCGCCGCGCATCCTCTCAATCTCGTGCGCCGGCTGCTGGCAGAGCTTACCATCGCGCATGCTCAGCTCTCGCGGCACCGTCAACGCGCACTGCCACCCGCGCGCCACCGTCGGGTTTTCCGCCGTCGCATCGGGGCAACCCGACCATCCGATCATCAATCGCCGGCCTGCAGCATCCTCAAAGGACTGCGGAGCATAGAAATCAAAACCGGCATCGACCATCGGGGGCATGCCCTTCCCGACGATTTTAAAGCTCGGCGCCTCCCAATCGGCCTCGATGGGGAACCACACGCACTGATGCGGATTGCGGTAACGCCAACCATCGGCAGGCACACCCTGCGGACAGCAAACGAGAATAAGCTCGCCATCAAGCTCAAACAGATCAGGGCACTCCCACATAAAGCCAAACTTCTCGCCCAGCTCAATGCGCGTCGCATAGCTCCAGACCCCTAAATCACGCGAAGTATAGACAAGCACGCAGCCACGGTCGTCTTTCGTACGAGCGCCCAGAACCATGTAGTAGACACCATCGTGCTCAAGGATCTTGGGGTCGCGCACGTGCGTACCGATATCGTCGGGGTAATCGACTGGTCCAACAGCCATGCGCTTCTCGCCCAATTCGTCGGGATTCTCGGCAACCATATGAATCTGGTTTTGCTCACGGCCCGTCAACACGTAGTTGTAATCATCGCGGTCAAAATGCTTGACGTTGCCGGTATAGAAGTAGTGAATCTTGCCATCACGTACAAAGGCAGAACCAGAATACGCTCCGCTCGAATCCAAATCGGAATCGGGGAACAGCACGGGGCCGTGATTCTCGTACGTCACAAAATCCTTTGTCGTCAGATGGTTCCAAAGCACTGGACCGCCATGCGCAGCATCGAACGGATCGTATTGATGATAGATGTGATACGTATCACCAATCTGAACCAAACCGTTGGGGTCGTTGAGCCAGCCAAGCTCAGGCTCCACATGGAACAGAAGCCTATCGGGGTCGGACGCGATGCGAGCCGCCGTCTCATCCTGTCCGACACGCCACTGCTCATAGTCCGCGCGTGTCACCTTGTTTTTTTGATTTAACATCGCCGTTGACTTTCTCGTCTATGGGGAAGGACGCTCGACTCACACGAGTCGAACGCCCTTCCTCAAATGGACTTATCCTCAGATTACACTGAACGGCTCAACTAGAAGCTAACGTCGAAGCCAGCGCCAGCGCCCTCTTCATCGGTGGTCGGCACGCCCTTTGCCTTGTTGTAGGCAAAGATCAAGACGATCGGCACGATAAAGGCGATGAGATTGCCAGCCACATACCACACGAGGGTCTCGGGCGTGACGATGAGCAGGCCAAGCACGCCGGTCAGACCCTGACCGATAGCGCGCACCTCAAAGAGCTTGACGAAGGCACCGCCGCAGCCTGCACCGATGCATGCGCAGATGAACGGAATGATCGAATAGCGCATGTTTGCAGCAAAGATAGCGGGCTCGGAGATTCCGACCAGCGTCGGGATAAAGGACGACATGCAGATGTTGCGCTCTTTGGAGTGCTTCTTGTGAATGAGGTACATACCGATGGCGCCGCCGCCCTGGGCGATGATGGAAACCGACCAGATGGCCTGGATGTAGTTGAAGCCAGTCGTGGCAACAAGGTTTGCCTCGATACCCTGGATGAACTGATGCGTACCGGTAACGACGAGCGGCTGCAGGAACGCGGCGAAGACAAAGGCACCAAAGACGCCCATCCTGTTGTACAGGATATCGATTACGCCGGCGAGGACGTCACCGATCAGGTTGCCGAGCGGGCCGAACACGGTGAACAGGGCAACGTTAGCAAGAATCAGGGTAACGGTCGGGACAAAGACGAACGAAACGACCTCGGGGATGTACTTCTGGGCAATCTTCTCGACCTTGGCCATAAACCAGGCGGTCAGAATTGCAGGGAACACGCCGCCCTGGAAAGCAACCATGGGAATGGAGAGCGGACCAAAGTTCCAGTACTCAGCACCCGTCGGGTCCATAACGAACGTGTTGCGGTTCATAAGGCTCGGGTGAACCATGACGATACCGACGAGGATGCCCAGGATCGGGTTACCGCCAAAACGCTTGACCGCGCTGTACATAACCAGGACAGGCAGGTAGTCGAACGTGGTGGCGATAATGGCAAAGAAGCTTGCGAGGTTCTTGAGGAACTCGCTGTGATCGGCGAGGCTGCCTTCCATGCCAAAGAGGCCGTTGGCAACGATCAGCGACTTAAGGCCGATGATGATTGCAGCGCCGACGAAGGCGGGAATGATGGGGATAAAGATGTCCGAGAATACCTTGAGGACCGAGAAGAACTTGCCCTTCTTGTCCGCCTCAGCGCCCTTGACCTCGGAAGCACTGATCTCCTTAACGCCCGTCAGAGCCATAAACTCATCGTAAACCTTGTTGACGGTACCGGTACCGAAGATGATCATGAGCTGGCCGCTGTTGTACAGCACGCCCTTGACGCCATCGATGTTCTCGAGCTCGGCCTTGTTGTATTTGCTCGTATCCTTGAGCACCAGACGCAGACGGGTCACGCAATGCGTGGCGCCCTCGATGTTCTCCAGTCCGCCGACGTTGTCGACGACTTGCTGGGACACTGCCTTGTAGTCCATGTTCCTCTCCATTCCTTTTCTAAATCATAAAACGGTTCGTTGCCGCTACAGAGACGCGATCGTTGCGTTTGCGCACTTGAGCGCACCGTCGGTGACGGTAAGCGCCACACCCTGGCCCTGCTTGTTGCAGAAGCGAGCGTTGAGCGCAACATCATCGACAAAGATGGTCGCGATGTCGTCGTCGACGACCAGACGCACATGGTGAGTGCCCTCGCCCTTAAAGAACAACGGACGCTCGAGGCCCATGTTGTTGACCTGGAACCACGGGTACTGGGGAGCCGGCGTGAACTCGAGCTTGCCCTCGCGCAGGTTGGCGCGGAACTCATAGGCAAGACCAGTCTCGGCGTCCTCGGCGAACTTGACCGAGAAGCCGGCAGCGTTACCGCCGAGCTCAATGTCGGCATCGAGCAAGTAGGTGGAGCCGGCATCCGCGGCGAGCACCTGCTCGACCTTGCCCGACTCGCAGGAAAGCTCAAAGGTCTCGACAGCCTTGCCCTCGCCAAAGGCGCCAAGCATGCTGTCGGGGAGCTTGGTGCCGAGCGTTCCGTCGGCACGCTGAACGATCTCGAGGGGCATAAAGGTGCCACCCCACAGGTAAGAGCTGGGGTCACCGCCCTCGTCACGCGTAGGAACCCAACCAAAGAGAACGCGGCGCTCACCATCAAATGCGGTACGCGCGGCATAGTACGCGCGGCCATCGAAGGAATCGTCCGCAGGAGTGATCCAAGGACCGTTGATAGAGCGAGACATGCGGTAACGGGTCTTGTTGCCATCACTGTACTCGGAGAACACCAGATACCACCAGTCGCCCATCTTAAAGAGATCAGGCATCTCGAACATGGTGTACAGGCCCGGATTCCACCAGTCGCCCTGGAACTCCCAGGTATCCAGGTCCTTGGAGGTGAACTTGACCAGACGACCGGTCATCAGACGCTTGTCCTCGCCCACACGCGTGCCGAGGATGAGCATGTACTCTTCGTTCTCCTCATCCCAAAGCACAAAGGGATCGCGCCAGTTGCGGTCATCGTAACCCTCCTGGGGCGGAAGCAGCGTCTCGGCGATGTTCTTCTCCCACTTGACGGCGTCGTCACTCGTTGCGTGAAGAAGAACCTGCTTCATCAAGCGTGCCTTGACCTTATCGCGATTGCAACCAGTGTAGAGCGCATGGTACTTGTCGCCCACCTTAAACACCGTGCCGGCATAAACATACTGGTCGACTTCCTCGTCGCCGCCACGCTCAAGGCTCTCGCCAAAGTCTTTGTAATTGACGAAGTCCTTGGTTGTCGCGAGTGCCCAGCCAAACGGCTCTCCGAAAGGTCCGGGGTTTCGCGTGTCACGCTGATGATAGAGATAGAACGTGCCGTCCTCGCCGTACGGCATGATGTCGCCTACCCAAATTCCCTCAGGCTGGTAATACACCTTGTGCATCCGAGACTTCCTTTCTCACGAGATACTAACTCGGTACAACTGCAAGATATGTCAATCGTTTTCATATGTCAAACGTTTTCACACCAATACGTCTTTTCGCAGTTCCAGTCGTCGGCAAACGGTTGACATATGCCGGCGAACGGTCATCAGAGGTGTTTGAGGAATTCTTTTGGCACGGGATGAACTACGCGGTTTTACCCTCAATGAGTTCAACGGGGAGCTTGATATTCGATTCGGGCTTTTCGCCGTTAATAAGAGCAATGATGGATTGCGCCGCGAGCTCTCCGATGCGATCGATATCTTGGCGTACGGTTGTTAAGTCAGGCATAAACGTCATAGTGCGGCGGGCACCATCCGCGCCCACGACCTTAATATCGCCCGGAGCGCTCAAGCCGCGCTGCTTCATCACGTTAAGACAGATAGCCGCCATCGTGTCGTCTCCCGCAAAGATGCCGTCAATATCGGGGTTCTCATCGAGGATCTTCGCAACGACCGCGCTCTTTTCGTCGTCGGGCTTAACGAACTCAACCTCACGGACAAGCGCGGGCAAACCGGCCTGCTCAACAACATCGAGGTAGGCATCGGTACGCTTATTGGCAGGCATGCGCATGCGGCTATTGCTGCGCAGGCACAGGATGCGTGAACATCCGTCATCGATCAGGCGACGCGTGGCAAGTTCGCCGATGCTATAGCTGTCGCTCGCAATCTGAACAGAGGCTTCGCCAAGGTCGCAGTCGATACCAACCAGACTCAAGCCCATCTCGGCATACGCCTCGGCACCGATATTAAGCGAGTTGACGATGACGCCATCAACCATATTGCGTCGAAGCATGTCGATATAAGAGCGCTCAAGCTCGGGTCGATTGGCGCTATTGCACAGCAGCATCTTAAAACCGTTTTCGGCCAGGGTATGCTCAATGACTTGAACCACTTGGGCATGAAACGGACTGCTGACATAGGGGACGATCATACCGATAAGATTCAGGCGACCGTTGAGCATGGCACGGGCGATATCGTTGGGCGTATAGTTGATGCGCTTCATCGCGGCATGGACCTTATCGCGGGTCTCTTGGCTAATATAGCCGCGATTATTAAGCACGCGAGATACCGTAGTAGGCGAAACCCCCGCCACCGCCGCAACTTCCTTGATGCCAGGCTTAGCCGTATCCTTAGAACGAGCACTCTCGCGAGCCATAGCACCCTCCCCCATCAACATGTCATACGTTTACATACGAACAAAGCATACCCCAACAAGAGCGGGAAGACGGTAACAGTACAAGTAAGTAAACGACTCATCCAAATAATTAGGAGAGTTCCGCCTAAAGGGTGACTCCAAAGGACCCCCGCCGGGGCTGTTTGGGCTACCTCCCAAAACATTCCGCAGGACGCAAAGAGGCTCGCCGCACGAAGTGCGCAGCGAGCCTCTTTGCATGTCCGAGGACACCAATTTAATTTAGCGTGGTTCCCTAAAGGACGACAACGCAGGAGACCCGGCAAGACCGGGAGCACTTTGTCTCGCAAACATTCCGCAGCCGCGAAGCGGCGAGGACGTTTGAGAGGCAAAGTGCGTAGGCCTTACCGGGTCTCCGGTGGGAGTTGAGTCCCTTTAGAACTTGTCGTGGAAGGTACGCGAAATGACCTCGTCCTGCTGCTCCTTGGTGAGCGTGTGGAAGTTCACGGCATAGCCGGAAACGCGGATGGTCAGCTGCGGATACTTCTCGGGGTGAGCCTGAGCGTCGAGCAGCGTCTCACGGTTGAAGACGTTGATGTTCAGGTGGTGGCCACCCTTCTCGGCGTAAGCGTCGAGCATGTGGACCAGGTTATCGGCCTGAGTCTCGGAAACTTCAGAAACCTTCATAATGTGTCTCCTTCGATCGATAGGCGCCGGCCGAAACCGGCGCACTAATCAGTAATCGTTATTGTTAGTATAGCACTAACAATAGTTACTCGCCCAGCTGATCAAGGTCGATATCGCCAAAGAACACCTGATCCTCCTTGCCGAGCGCACTCGGGATGATGGAGAAGGTGTTGGAGATGCCGTCCTGAGCATCGCGGAACGGGAGCTTGGAAACCGAAGACAGCGAAGCGATGGCACCGTGGCTATCGCGCTTGTGCATGGGGTTAGCACCCGGGGCGAACGGCTGGCCAGCCTTGCGGCCGTCGGGCGTGGAGCCGGTCTTCTTACCGTACACGACGTTGGAGGTAATGGTCAGAACCGAGGTCGTGGGCACGGAGTTGCGGTAGGTGTCGTTCATGCGGATGTACTCCATGAACTGGTGCACAACGTCGTGAGCGATCTGGTCGACGCGGTCGTCGTCGTTACCGTACTTGGGGAACTCGCCCTCGGTCTCGAAGTCGACGATGATGCCATTCTCGTCGCGAACGGGGTGAACCTTGGCGTACTTGATGGCAGACAGGGAGTCAGCCACGACGGAAAGGCCAGCGATGCCCGTAGCGAACCAGCGGTGCACGTGCTTGTCGTGCAGAGCCATCTGGATGCGCTCGTAGCAATACTTGTCGTGCATGTAGTGAATGATGTTCAGCGAGTTGACGTACACGCCAGCGAGCCACTTCATCATGTCGTTGTACTTGGCCACAACGTCGTCGTAATCGAGCGTATCGCCCTCGACGGCGCGGTACTTGGGGCCGACCTGCTTCTTGGAGACCTCGTCAACACCGCCGTTGAGTGCGTACAGCAGGCACTTGGCCAGGTTGGCGCGGGCGCCGAAGAACTGCATCTCCTTGCCAATGCGCATGGAGGACACGCAGCAGGCGATGCCGTAGTCGTCGCCGTGATAGACACGCATGAGGTCGTCGTTCTCGTACTGGATCGAGGAGCTGGCGACAGAAGTCTTGGCGCAGAACTTCTTGAAGTTCTCGGGCAGACGGGTCGACCACAGAACGGTCATGTTGGGCTCGGGGCTGGTGCCCATGTTCTCGAGCGTGTGCAGGTAGCGGTAGCTCATCTTGGTAACGAGCGTACGGCCGTCGACACCCATGCCGCCGATGGACTCGGTGACCCACTGCGGGTCGCCGGTGAACAGGGCCTGGTACTCAGGGGTACGGGCAAACTTGACCATGCGAAGCTTCATGATGAAGTGATCCACGAACTCCTGGATCTGCTCCTCGGTGAAGGTACCGTTGGCAAGGTCGCGCTCAGCGTAGATGTCGATGAACGTAGAGGTACGGCCGATGGACATGGCAGCGCCGTTCTGCTCCTTGACGGCAGCAAGGTAGGCGAAGTACATCCACTGGATGGCCTCCTGCGTGTTGGTAGCAGGGTTGGAAATATCGAAACCATAGGTCTCGGCCATCATCTTGAGCTCGCCGAGGGCGCGGATCTGCTCCTGCAGCTCCTCACGATCGCGGATGTTGTCGGCGGTCATGACCGTCGGGGTGGAAGCCTTCTGGGCCTCCTTGTCCTTGATCAGGTAGTCGACGCCGTACAGGGCAACACGACGGTAGTCGCCGATGATGCGGCCGCGGCCATAGCCATCGGGCAGACCGGTGATGATGTGAGCCGAGCGGCAAGCACGCATCTCGGGGGTGTAAACATCGAAGACGCCGGCGTTGTGGGTCTTGCGCTCAAAGGTGTAGCGCTCAACAACGTTCTCGTCGACCTTGTAGCCGTGCTGGCTGGCAGCCTGGCAAGCGATGCGGATACCACCGTTGACGTGCAGCGCGCGCTTGAGCGGCTTGTCAGTCTGGAGACCGACGATGGTCTCCTTCTCGCGGTGGGCGTTATCGATGTAGCCAGCGGGGTGGCTCACGATACCCGTAACGGTCTTGGTGTCCATATCGAGGACACCGCCCTGCTCGCGCTCCTTAAGCAGCAGGTCGAGAACCTCGCCCCACAGCTCCTTGGTACGCTCGGTCGGGCCGGCGAGGAACGACTCGTCGCCCTCGTAGGGGGTGTAGTTCTTCTGGATGAAGTCTCGGACGTCAACCTCTCCCGTCCAAATGCCTTCCTTGAAGCCTTCCCATGCCTCCTGCATTGTGTAACCACGCTCCTAGTTACGTGTAATGCGGCGCTCTCTCACACCGCTGCTTATTGAATTCTTGAATGTTCGGCTTGCACTACCGGCTTCTTCCGTTCTTCACCACACGTTGGTGCAGGGAACACGTTTGTCCACCTTGGAACTACAACCCAAAACCCAAGATTTCACCCGTTTGAGAAGGATAACATAGCGACCCTCTCCATCTGGGCTGTTATATGTTTCTTTTTTTATATCATAAGGGCGTTTTTTACAAATCCGCAGGAAACGCGAGCGCGAACAACTACCGTTCACCGATTTGTATGTTATTTTTCCTTGCCTTTGTACGACGTTCGCTCTAGCTGTTATGCCAGCTTTAGCAGGGTAAAGTGTCCCAGAGACCCTACAGAAACTGCAGGGCGGCCACGGGATCCCCCGTGGCCGCCCTGTGGCGTAGCTAGTTTTTAGCTTTGATTGCCGCTTGGCATTAGGCGGCTGCGGCGGCCTTGTCGGTCGTTGCCTTGCTATCGCCGTTGCCCTGGCCCTCAAAATGCTTGTAGCACCAGCTGGTGACCAGCGGGGTCAAAATAGCCGTCACGATTGCGCAGGCAGCAACCTGTGCCGTAGCCGTCGCGAGCACGGAGCCGCCGTACATGGCCCCGTTGACGCTTGCCATGGCAGCAGGCGTGGCCACATTGGCTCCGGCGCAGCTCGAAATGGCCGCACCTGCGACACCCGTACCACCCGTGAGCTTATCGACCGCGATGACGGGAATTGCAAAGACCACCGAGCAGATCACGCCGAGCAGAATACCGGGGAGACCGCCATTAATGAGCTGGCCAAAGGTCATGGTCGAGCCCATGGCAAAGAAGACGAGCACGATGATGGCGGAAAGTGCCGGTGCCATCATCTTCTTAAAGCTGGGGAACAGGTTACCCAGAATAATGCCGATGACGATCGGCAGAATGGCACCCACGAGCGACCAGCCGATCGGAGCCTGACCGGCAGCGCCGAGCACGATCATCGTGACCGGAGGGCCGACAACGAGCGTGGTGATGGCGACGGCGCCACGCTCGGCCTCGTTGCCCATGGTGCCCATCAGACCAGCGTACATAGCGTTGTTGGCGCCGGTGCAAGCCGCCAGCATCACCATGGCAGAGATGCCAAACAGGTTGTCGTTGAACACATAAAGGATGAGCAGCGACACGGCAACGACCACGATCTGCTTGACAGCGATGATGATGGCGCCGCGTGCAGCGGCGGCGGGAGCACTCTTAAACGAAATCGTCGTACCGACGATGAGCAAAAAGGCGCCAACGAGCGGGCCTGCACCCTGCTGGGTCATGCCAAGCGTAAAGCTACCGAGCGTTTTAAACAGGTCGGGGAATAGCGAGTTGAGCAGGCAGCCCAACAGAAGCGGCACCAAGATATTGGCGCCCGGGATGGAGGACATCTTAAAGAACGGCTCCTTTGCCGCCGGCGCCTCCACCGCAGTCGATTCACTCATATATATCTCCTTTGGATGCATGCGAATCGTAGCCGCACGCGCCTATGTCAGAAAGAAGGCGACAACCCCGAGTCGCCAGGGTCGCCGCCAAACAATCACCGCGGGGTATTACCCGTCCAGGACGATGCCGCCGTCGCAGTCACCAATCTCGCCGTTCACGAAGCTGGCGAGGTCGGAAGCGAAGAACAGCACCATCTGCGCAGGCTCGCTGGCCTGGGCGGCGCGGCCCAGAGGAATACCGTTGATGATGCGCTGAGAGTTCTCGTCAGAGAGAATCGAGGTCATATCGGTCAACGTGAGCGACGGGCACACGGCGTTGCAGCGAACGCCAAACTTGCCGCCTTCCTTGGCGACTGCCTTGGTTAGACCGTTAACACCGGCCTTGGAGCTCGCGTAGGCAGCGGTGCCGAGCAGGCCGCCGCCGATCTTGCCAGCAACAGAGCTCACGTTGACGATAGTGCCGGCATGGGCCGCCTTAAAGTGCGGGTACACGGCATTCATCATGGTAAAGGTGCCGTTGAGGTTGATGTCGATGGTACGGCGCCACTCGGTGTCGTCGATCTCGTCGAACTTCTTGGTGCTGATGACGCCAGCGCAGTTGATCAGGATGTTGGTTTGCGGCAGGTCCGTAAAAATCTGCTCGACGGTCTCGCGCGCCTTGGGCGCATCGGCGACATCGAGCTGATAGAACTTGTTTCCCTCGCCAAGCTCGGCCACAGCGGCCTCGCCTTTAGCAGCGTTCCTTGCGATGAGCGCGACATGTCCGCCGCCCGCGACGATGCCCTTGGCGATCTCGAGGCCAATGCCCTGAGTGCCGCCCGTGACAATCGCGGTCTTGCCCGTGAAGTCAAATGCCATGACTCCATCCCCCTTTAATTTAGGTGTCTCCTTGCGGGAAGTTGGAGCATCGCACGTGGCGATAAATGAGTCCCAGTCGTCATGGTGGTGACAACCCCTCGCCTAACCGCGTGCATAATAGTTCTTTGAAACGCTTTAGCAATTGAATGATTTTAAGTCTTAATGAGCTCTTAATATTGCCCACTGTATGAGGCCCGCGTATGGGGGTATCATCTTTCACCGAAAATAGTTTCTAGTGTTAGGGGTTTTCGGTGGAAGATACCGATTTCCGTGAGCTTGGGCGTCAGCTCCTTACCGAGTTCGGCAGCATGCATCAGCGCATTTCGCGCTTTGCGGACAAAGCCCTCGGCGGCGAAATGGCCGTCATGCGCGCCCTCATACTCGCCGGCGGTTCGCTCACGCCGAGCGAACTCGCTGATCGCGCCTGGGTCTCGAGCGCCCGCATCGCCAATATCTTACGCGCCCTCGAGGCCAAGGGCTGGGTCGAGCGCGAGCACTCAAAGACTGACCGTCGTCGCGTACACGTCACGGTGACCGACAAAGGATTCCAGGATCTAGAAATCAAACGTCGGGAATTCGAGGACCGCACTGCGGCTTTCCTCGAGCAGCTCGGCGAAACAAATACCCAAGAGATGGTGCGTCTTCTAAGGCGTGCCAACGAAATTATCGACCGCAATCAAGAAAGGAAAGATGCCGAGTGAGGATTCTCAAGCTCTTTAAAAAGCATGTCCTGGCACTGTTCGCAGCTATCGTACTTATCGTAATCAGCTGCAACGCCGATCTGGCACTGCCTACCTATATGAGCGACATCGTCGACGTGGGCGTGCAGCAAGGCGGCATCGCCTCGCCCGTGCCCGACACCATTCGCGCCGAATCGCTCGACGACCTCGAACTCTTTATGAGCGCCAAGGACGCCAAGGCTGTGGAGGCCGTGTTTAGCAAGGCAGACAAAAACGGGATTCGCACGTACAAGGGCACCGAGGACGAGCGCGCCGACGGCAGCAAGCTCGCTGACATTATGAGCCTGCCCGAGACCGTCGTCCTTTCGCTCAACCAAGGCATCGACGCCAACTCCATGGGCGACATGATGGGCTCGTCCAGCGAGAAAGACAACAACGCCGCCCAGGCCATGCCCACCCCCGAGCAGATGGCGGCGATGACGCCCGAGCAACTCGCCGAGATGCAGCAGAAGGCCGCAGCAGCGCAGAACATGCAAAAGCAGATTGATGCCGACGGCGGTAAGATCACCATGAAGGGTCTGCGTCTAGGCGTTGAAGGCGGCCTAATCGACCAGGGCAAGCTCGTCGAGGGCGCCAACGATATGGCGGACAAAATGGGCTCCATGTCGGGCTCCATCGTGACCCAACGCGCCGTGAGCTATGTGCAAGACGAGTACAAGGCGCAGGGCATCGACCCCGCCGACGTGCAGAACGCCTACCTGGGCCGCATGGCGACCACGATGTTTGGTCTGTGCCTGATCTCGCTCGTCGCCACCATCCTGACCGGTGCCGTGGCTTCGCGCACCGCCTGTTCCATCGCACGCGACCTGCGCCGCGAGACCTTCAACAAAGTTATGCACTTCTCGCCGGCCGAGGTGGGCAAGTTTAGCCAGGCCTCGCTCATCACCCGCTGCACCAACGACATTCAGCAGATCCAGATGGCCGCAACCCTGTTTATCCGCATGTGTCTGATGGCCCCCGTCATGGGCATCGTCGCTGTCATGCGTGTCCTGGCCAACCACACCGGCCTGGAGTGGACCATCGCCGTGGCCATCATCGCGGTCTCGGCCGTCGTCGGCGTGCTTATGGGCCTCACCATGCCCAAGTTCAAAAAGATGCAGAGCTTTGTGGACCGCGTGAACCTTACCGCCCGCGAGCTGCTCGACGGCCTTATGCCCATCCGCTCGTTCAACCGCGAGGAGCATGAGCTCGAACGTTTTGACAAGGCGTCGCTCGACCTGATGACTACGCAGCTCTACACCAACCGCGCCATGAGCTTTATGATGCCGCTCATGATGCTCGTCATGAACTGCATCACCGTGCTTATCGTCTGGTTTGGCGCGCAGGGCGTGTCCGACGGCGTGATGCAGGTCGGCAACATGATGGCGTTCATCTCCTACACCATGCAGATCGTCATGGCGTTTATGATCCTCACCATGGTTTCGGTCATCCTGCCCCGCGCCGAGGTCGCAGCCGAGCGCGTGGAAGAGGTCATCACCTGCCCCACGAGTATCAACGACCCTGTCTCGCCCAAACTGCCTGCTGCCAGCGCGCCGCGCGGCGAGCTCACCTTCCGCGACGTGAGCTTCCAGTATCCCGATGCCCGCGCCGACGTCATTAGCGGCGTAAACTTCACCACGCACGCCGGCCAGATGCTCGGCATCATTGGTTCCACGGGCTCGGGCAAGTCCACGCTTGTACAGTTGATTCCGCGCCTGTACGACGTCACGGGCGGCAGCATTTCGCTCGACGGCATCGACGTGCGCGACATGACCCTCTCTGAGCTGCGCCGCCGCATCGGTTATATTCCGCAGCAGGGTCGTCTGTTCTCGGGTACCGTCGAGAGCAACCTCAAGTTTGCCGGCGACATGGTGAGTGACGAGGATATGCGCCAGGCAGCACACGTCGCCCAGGCGGAGGACTTTATCGCCGAGCGCGAGGACGGGTACGACTCCCCCATTAGCCAGGGCGGCTCCAATGTCTCGGGCGGTCAGCGCCAGCGTCTGGCCATCGCCCGCGCGTTGGCCAAAAAGCCCGAGGTCGTGGTGTTCGATGATTCGTTTAGCGCCCTCGACTACAAGACCGACGCGCGCCTGCGCGAAGAGCTGGCCAAAAACGTCACCGACGCCGCGCTCGTGGTCGTGGCCCAGCGCATCGCGACCATCATGCACGCCGACCAGATCATCGTGCTCGACGACGGCCACGTAGTGGGCACCGGCACGCACGAGGAGCTGCTGCGCAGCTGCCCGGCGTACCTGGAGATCGCACAGTCACAGCTTTCCGCCGAGGAGCTGGGGCTTACCCAAGAAGAAATTGCAGCCGTTACGGAAGGAGGCGAGCGCTAATGGCAGACGAGACCAAGACCCAAATTCCCAAGCCCACCCGTCAGCGTGGACCCATGGGCCGCATGGGCGGCATGCGTCGCGGCGAAAAGGCCAAGGACTTTAAGGGCACCATGAGGCAGCTGCTCGGCTATATCGGCCAGCACAAGATTGCCGTGTTTGTCGCCGTCGCCTTTGCCGTGTGCTCGGTCATCTTTAACATTGTGGGACCCAAGGTGCTCGGCCAGGTTACGACCAAGCTGTTCGAAGGCCTGGTCGCCAAGGTCAACGGCACCGGCGACGTTGACTTTGACTGGATCGCCAAGACGCTCGGCTTTTTGCTCTGCCTGTATCTGGCGAGCTCTGTCTGCAGCCTGGTCCAGGGCTGGCTCATGACCGGCGTCACGCAAAAGATCTGCTACCGCATGCGCAAGGAAATCGCCGCCAAGATTGCCGTCGTGCCGATGAGTTACTTCAACGGCCACAGCAAGGGAGACGTACTCAGCCGCATCACCAACGACGTCGATACGCTCGGCCAGTCGCTCAACCAGAGCGTGACGCAGCTTATTACGTCCGTCACGCAGATTATCGGCGTGCTCGTCATGATGCTGTCAATCAGTCTGCCGCTCACCGGCGTCACCGTGCTCACACTGCCGGCCGCCGCGATTATCCTGACCGTGATGATTCACTTCTCGCAGCCGTACTTCCGCGAGCAACAGCAAGTCCTGGGCGCCGTCAACGGCATTATCGAGGAGGACTTTGCCGGCCAGAACGTTATTCAGGTGTTCGACCGCGCCGAGGCCTCGATCGAGGAGTTCGACCGTCAAAACGACCGACTGTTTGTGAGCGGTTGGCGCTCGCAGTTCCTGTCGGGCCTGATGATGCCGCTTATGAGCTTGGTGGGCAACATGGGCTACGTGGGCGTTGTCGTGGTGGGCGCACAGCTCGCGCTGACCGGCAATGCCACGCCCGGCGACATCCAGAGCTTTATCCAGTACGTGCGCAACTTTACGCAGCCGGTGCAGCAGCTGGGCAACGTGAGCAACACGATGCAGTCGATGGCCGCCGCCACCGAGCGCGTCTTTGAGTTCCTGGCCGCGCCCGAGGAGGAACAGAAAGCCGACGCGCAGATTCCCGAGAAGCGCCCCGGCCACGTTGAGTTCGACCACGTCAAGTTTGGCTACACGCCCGACAAGACCATCATCCACGACTTTAGCTGCGAGGCGCAGCCCGGTCAGACCATCGCCATCGTCGGCCCCACCGGCGCCGGCAAGACCACGCTCATTAAGCTGCTGCAGCGTTTCTACGACGTGGATGGCGGTTCGCTGCGCGTCGAGGGCGTCGACGTGCGCGACTGGGACCGCGCGGCACTGCGCGGCGAGTTTGCCATGGTGCTGCAGGATACCTGGCTGTTTAACGGCACCATCCGCGAGAACATCCGCTACGGACGTCCCGATGCAAGCGATGCCGAGGTCGAGGCCGCTGCACGCGCCGCACGCTGCGACCACTTTATCCATACGCTCGCCGGCGGCTACGACTTTATGATCAACGAGGAGGGCACTAACCTGTCGCAGGGTCAGCGCCAGCTCGTGACCATCGCCCGTGCCATTTTGGCCGACCGCCCGGCGCTGATTCTGGACGAGGCGACCTCCAACGTTGACACTCGTACCGAGGAGCTCATTCAGCGCGCCATGGATGCGCTGATGCAGGGCCGCACCAGCTTTGTCATCGCGCACCGCCTGTCCACGATCCGCAACGCCGACGTGATCTTGGTGATTCGCGACGGCGACATCGTCGAGAAGGGCACGCACGACGAGCTGCTCGCCCAGGGCGGCTTCTACGCCGACCTGTACAACTCGCAGTTCGACGAGGCGGCGTAAATTCGGCCGCAAGGAGCGAATAACGCCCGAGAACGGGGGCGCAGGACAACCTGCGCCCCCGTTTTTGCTCTGCGGCCCTCAAACCGCCTCCCCTGGGACCTGATTGACAGCCCCTTCGAGGCCCCGTGGGCAAAAAATGGCAAATATGAGTACTGTTACCCTTTTAGTAACAGCCAAAACAGCCCCAAATGCCGTTTTCACGGCTTACACGCGTCCCTAAATTGATCAAACAGCCCTATAGCGGACTTATATGTGTTTGCGTTAATGAACATATTTTGCTGTTATGTCTATTATTTTGCGAAGGCAATATGCTACTAAGCTAGCAACCGTACTCATATTTGGCATTTTTTGCCCACAGGGTGTTTCCTGGGGAACCGACAATAGCCTTAGGGTCCCGCGCGACGCCGCTCCCTCCCGGCATTCGCCGACGTTTGCCCAGATAAAACCTGCCAAAATAAACCTGTCTCTTTTTGGTAGGTTTCGGGGTGACAAAGGCTTGCACTTTAGCGTGCGACAGCGGATAATGCCGAGCATTCGACAAAACGCTTATTGCTCTTTCTATAGATTGAGGAGGCCCCTATGGCCATGGAATTCAAACGCAGGCTGCCGATACCCATGGAGATCCGCGAGGAAATGCCGCTTTCTGCCGAGCTTACCGCCAAAAAGCAGGCATTTGACGCCGAGGTCGCCAAAGTCTTTACCGGCGAGGACGCACGTAAGGTGCTCATCATCGGCCCGTGCTCTGCCGACCGCGAGGATTCGGTGCTCGAGTATATGAACCGACTGGCCAAGACCGCCGAAGAGGTCAAGGACAAGCTCATCATCATTCCGCGCGTCTACACCAACAAGCCGCGCACCAAGGGCACTGGCTACAAGGGCCTGCTGCACAACCCCGACCCCGAGGCGCCCGATGACCTGCTCGAAGGCGTTAAGGCCATCCGCCACATGCACCTGCGCGTCATCGAGGAGACCGGTTTCTTTACCGCCGACGAGATGCTCTACCCGTCCAACTACCAATACCTCGTTGACCTGCTGAGCTATGTGGCCGTGGGCGCACGCTCGGTCGAGAACCAGGAGCATCGCCTGGTGTCGAGCGGCATTTCGGTACCCGTCGGCATGAAGAATCCCACTGCCGGCTCTACCACCGTTATGCTCAACTCCATTTACGCCGCGCAGGCGCACCAGAGCTTCATCTTCCGCAACTGGGAGGTCGAGTGCGACGGCAATCCGCTCGCGCACGCCGTTATGCGTGGTTACATCGGCCTCGATGGCCGCACCTACCCCAACTACCACTACGAGCACCTCGAGCGCCTGGCCGAGCGCTACACCGAGCACGCCGGCTATGCCAATCCGGCAGCGGTCATCGACTGCAACCACGACAACTCGGGCAAGCGTCCGCTGGAGCAGTATCGCATTTGCAAGGAGGTGCTCGACAGCTGCCGCCGCAACGAGTCCATCTCCAAGCTGGTCAAGGGCTTTATGATCGAGTCCTACCTGGAGGACGGCAACCAGCCGGTCGACGGCGGTGTCTTTGGCAAGTCGATCACCGACCCGTGCCTGGGCTGGGAAAAGACCGACTACCTCATCCACGAGATCGCGGAGCGGGTTTAGTTACGCGGGCCGCATTTGGACAATCTGACGTTCAACTTCAAGGGCGCGACCAGAAGGTCAGCGCCCTTTCGTTTCACGTCACCTTGTCTCAAATGCGGCCCGCTCGCTGTCCGTCCTCTACCTGCGGCGTTGTCTTACTCCGGATGCGGCAGTTAGGGACGTTCCTTTTCTGCCGGCAGTTTGGGATGTTCCTTGGGGTAGTCATTGGGTGTTCCTATAGTTTTGTCAACCGTCGGGGCTACTCCCGGTAGGGCACCCGGTCGCGCATCACGGCGTATATCGCCCTGAGCCGCTTCCTCGCGACGGCCTTGAGCGCCCGCCCGTGCCCCATGCCCCGCGCCCTGCAGGCCCGGTAGTACTCGCCGTAGCGCCCCGAGGACCTCACCAGGCTGTTGCACGAGAAGATCAGCAGGGACTTGAGCCTCGCGTCGCCGCGCCTGGACGCCCTGACCGACCTCACCGACGTGCCGGAGCTCCTCACCCTCGGGGCTATGCCGCAGTACGAGGCCAGGTGGTCGTGGTCCGGGAACCTCCCGATGTCGACCGACACCGCGAGCTGCGCCGCGGTCCTCGGGCCGATGCCGGGCACGGTGAGCAGACACGCGTAGGTCTCGTCGCCCTCGAGCAGCGCCGCCGTCTCGGCCTCGAGGGCCCCGGCCTCGTCGAGGGCCTCCGATATCCGGGCGGCCAGGAACCTGACCTGCCTGTTCTCGGCCTCGACGAGCGCCGGCGGGGGCGCGGTGGAGGCGGCCGCGGCCTCCCCGGCGGCCTCGGCCCGCGGGCCCTCGGCCCCGGAGCGGGCGATCCCCCACGCCCCGCCGAACCCGGCGAGCAGCTCCAGCCACCGCCGGTCCGACAGGTCGACCGCGGCCTCGAGGGCCGGGCAGGACTCGAGCAGCACCGCGCGCAGGCGGTTCTTGTCCCTGGTCGCGCAGGCGACGACGTGGTCGCGCTGCGACGAGAGGGCGCGGGCGGCCTCGAGGGCCTCGCCGCGGCCCGGGACCCCCGACAGGGAGTCCGGCACGCCCAGGGCGGTCCGCGCGATCACCGCGGCGTCGCGCTCGTCGGTCTTGGCCTCGCCGGCGAACAGGCCCGCGGCGCGGCTGGCGGCGAGCCCGGGCAGGTGGGCGACCCCGAGCCCCGCGGCGCGGGCCCGCCTCACGGCGAGGGACCCTATGTTGCGGAACTGGTCGACGACGACGAGCGTGCCGGCGGGCGCGGAGGCGAACAGCGCGTCGAGCTCGGCCTCCCTGTTGCGGACGGGGGCGCTGGCCAGCACCTCCCCGTCGCGGTCGATCAGGCAGGCCCAGTGCGACGACTTGCCGACGTCCAGGCCGAGCACGGCCGCGGGTCTGGTGGATGGCGCTTTCACGGTGGTATCCTTCCGGTAGTCGTTCGACCGGATGGCCTCCCCCTCGGCACTCACATTACCAGCCGCGGCGCCTGCCCGGCACTTTCCTATCAGCCGTCGGGGGCGGCGCGTCCCGCGCCGGCAGCACCCAACGGGCCCTCTCGGGGGCAGGGACGTTCGGCCGTGCGCGGGCGCCCGGTCGGCGGCCCGTTCTGGGCGCGCCTCAATCGTAGCCCGAGACGGTCCCGGGCTGACAATTTCGACTGTAATGGACGTTCTTTAATGACTGGTCGTTTAAGAACGTCCCCAACGACTACCCAGAATGAGAGTGGATAATCTCCCGTTTTTGGCCTATACCAGCGCTAAAAGTGGGAGATTATCCACTCTCATCGAGCAAGTGTCCGAAAATCCGCCCTCATTCCTTCTTAGGACCCTCCGTCCCCGAGGATTCGAGGCTCGCCTGCCGAATGGTCGATGCGGCCGTCCTGCGTCCATGTCACACTCAGGGGTGGCCTGACCCAACTTGGAAGGAGCCCCCATGAGCCTTGACAACGTAACTCTGCGTGCCGCCACGCTCGATGACCTGGCCGGCATCGCCGCCATCTACAACCAGCTGTGGTGCAACACGCTGCGCAACCGAGGCGACGTCGAAGCCGCCGATTTCTGTGCGCGCTTTAACATCGCCATGCAGCTGCAGCGCTCCCCCATCGCGCTCGTTGCCGAAGCTGAAGGCCGCATCATCGCCGCTTGCTGCATCGGTATCTTCGAAGACGGCAAACCACGCACCAATCCCACGTGGGAGCCCTGCTACAACGAGATGTTCGTCCAGGCAACCGAGATGGCAAAGACCGCCGATGCCAAGCTCGAAGGCTCGCTCTTTGGCGATAGCCGCGAGAAGGCAACAGCCGACCGCTTTGCCGCCACGGGCAACGAATATGCCCAAGGCCAGCTCAACCTGATCATCATCGTGCCCGAATGGCAGGGCAAGGGGCTCGGCCGTGCGCTCATCGACCTTGCGCGCGCCGAACTCGCCAAAGCCGAGTGCACCAAATTCTTCCTGATGAGCGACTGCAACTCCGACTGGCAGTTCTACGAGTACCTCAACATGAAGCGCATCTTGGAGGATCACAGCCAGGACACCGGCGACGGATTTATCGTCTATATGTACGGAGGCGACACGCAGGATTAACTTGCATGTCGCCTCACGGGCTTTCTACAAGACGGCCCAAACCATCAACCAAGACGAGTCAACAAGGCGCGCTCTCCTCGGCAGCAAGGGCATTCGTGCTGTAACGAGTGGTGGAGATGGCCACGCTTGCACACAACTGTCTCGGATAGATAGCGGTCGAGCAGGCGCGCCCATGTGCGTGCGTCAAGACGCTCCTCCGCCCTGCCATACAGCGATCGACGGAGTGCCTCGCCCATAGTGCCGCTAAAATCATCGAGCTCAAGAGCGTACTTTGGGACAACGTATCCGACCAACGTCCCCACAAACGGGCTGTGCCCATTACACACGCAGCTGTTTATCAATGGTGCAGGCGGAATGTCATCGTCGTCCAGGTCAAATATGTCCAAGTCCAGCTCACCAGAAGCGTATGGGTGTATTCCGCGGTTAAGCATCTTAAAGATATGGACCGCGAGTCCAAAGTCATCCGTCTGTGGCGTAAACACGGGGGCATTCGTGGACGCTGCCAAGCTCTCGAAATCGCTGATGCCGGCTATCTCCATGAGTTGAAGCACCTCGGGGGCAATATAGCCGGGAGCGGCGCACGCAGTCCTATGTGTCACATCCGAAAGCGTAAAGCTATACGAGCGCCTTGATGGTATCCATGCCCGCATGCGCCGAAGCCTCGCAACCCTTCTGCCCGTTGAGCACGCACTCGAGCAGCGTATCGTATGCGCGCTGGGCTTCGGGGGCCAGGTACGCCCTGTTAAACATGCCCTCGGGTCGCACGTTTCCCTTCGAGTCGATCATATAAGGCCCCAATCTGTTTGGTTTCCCCAGATTGTGTGCCCGCACACCCAAGCCGCACGGCCCGCCGTTCAGCTGAAACCACCACACAAAAAGTCCGCCGACCATTGAAGTCGGCGGACTTTCGCGTGCGGACAATCAAGCACTGTTCACCATGGAACTGCTATTTACAGCGCGCCTTGGGCTGCTGCTGGGTGATGCAGTGGATGTTGCCGCCGCCGTAGATAACCTCGCGAGTCATGATACCGATGACTTCACGGTCCGGATAAGCAGCCTGGATATCCTTGAGCGCCTGGGCGTCATTGGGATCGCCGAACTGCGGTACAAGCACTGCGCCGTTGATGGGCAGGAAGTTGAGGTAGCTCGGCTCGAAAGCATCCTCGGGGGTACGCGGCAGCACGCCCTCGACGGGGTCAATCGTGCTGGCCTCCTCCTCGGTCATATATACCGAGGTCGCAGGCATAATCACCTTGTGGATCTTGAGCTTGCGGCCACGGGCATCCGTCGTCTCGGAAAGCGTCTTATACGCCTCTTGGCACTCCTTGTAGAACTTATGGTTGGGATCATCGGTCCACATGCAGCAGACCTCGCCGGGCGCACTAAAGCATGCGACGTCGTCCACGTGCCCGTTGGTCTCAAACGGGTCGATGCCATCCTTGATCCAAATGACCTTCTCGATGCCCAGGTACTCGGCAAGCTTCTCCTCGATCTGCTCCTTGGTGTACTGGGGGTTGCGGTCCTCATTGAGCAGGCACATCTCGGTGGTCACCACGGTGCCCTGGCCGTCGCAGTTAAACGAGCCACCCTCGAGGATATAATCCTCGGGACGATAGCGGTTAACCTGCTCGAGCTGTGCCACCTGCAGGCCAATGGAAGCGTCCTTGTCCCACGGGAAATACAGGCCGTCAATGAAACCGCCGTAAGCATTAAAGTGGAAGTGCGAGAGTGCCACGTCCCCCTTGTCGTTGACAAGAAACGCCGGGCCGGGGTCGCGAATCCAGCTGTCGTTGTACTCCATGTGGATAACGCGCACGTTCTCAACGCCGTCGAAGATCTCACACACCGCGGGGAAGTCTTCAGTGTTGACGCCCACAGTGATGGGCTGAAAACGTGCAACGGTCTTAATAATCTCGGTAAAGACCTTTTGCGCCGGCTTGGCACCACAGCGCCACACATCCGAGCGATGCGGCCACAAAATCCAGGTGCGCTCCTGCTCTTCGTACTCGCCGGGCATGTAGAATCCGTCCTTCTTTGGCGTAGACTCGCTCTCGTAAATGGTCTTCATTTCAAGCTCCTAAATCTCGGTGCTTTTGCTTGACGAGACCATGATGCGGCCGCACCGAGATGTTCTCAATGGTCCCTCGAGCCCCTTTCAGCGACCGACGGTATACCATTCGCTGACCTAAAGTTCTATTCAGGCCGAGAACATGACATACTGGGTTCCACAATGGAAAGGATGCCCTATGCCCCCATGCAATAATCAGCAGACTATTGAGTTGGACAGTACGACCTGGACTGCTCTCAACGAGCTCGCGCTTGCAATCCACGCATCACACGGTGTCGATAAGCTGCAAAAGGAGACCCTCGAGGGAACGACAGGGCTCGTGCCCCATCGGATCGCCATGTTCGACCTGATCGAGGCAGCGGGCAGTGATGCCCCACGCTACGTCCACCCCGCAAGCAGCGGAATGGACGACCGCGCACTGAGCGACTACTACAACCGCTACGCCGCGATGGACTATACAACATGGAGCTTTGACTTACATAAGGTCGGCGTCTACCGCGACCTCGACCTCGTCGACGTCGAGCGACGCGATGCCACGCCCATCTATCGCAAATGGATGGAACCGCAGGGCGTCTACTTTGGCTGTACGGCCACGCTCGCGCACAACGACAGCCCGCTAGGAAGCATCACCCTGTTTCGTGAACGCACGGCCGGAGACTTCACCGACACCGAGCTCGCAATCCTGCTCGAAGTCGCTCGGCACGCGAGCCTCGCGCTCGCCAACCTCTATCCTCGGGGCATTAAACTCACCCAGACAGAAGACACAAACCAGCTAAATGCTTTCATTACAGAACACAATATCCAACCGCGCGAAGCCGAAGTCATGCGGCTCATGCTCGACGGCAAAACGAACAAACAGATGGCAAACGAGCTATTCATAAGCGAGTCAACCGTCAAGAAGCATGTCAACGCCATCTATCGCAAGCTCGGCGTCAGCAACCGCCTGGGCCTCATGACTGCCACGCAAAACATCCCGCGATAAAAAAGGGCGCCCTCCATGCAGAGAACGCCCTTTGATTTCGCCATTTGAATTAGTGTCGGCTCTGGCTCAAAGAGTAGACAGGTTTATTTTGGCAGGTTTTATCTGGGCAAATGTCAGCCGCCGCGAGGGAGCTGCCTTCCCTCGCGGCGGTCTTCTAGCAGAAAAACCAAGTGAGTAGGCTTTTTGCAGGAGGTCAAGCACGCCCCAAAACGCCACAGCTCTGACCTGCGGTTTTATTGAGTATTTGTTGCGATGTGCTCGGCATATCCAAATAAGTCTACTCACTTGCATCTAAGACGCACCAGATAGGCAAAAACCGCCGCAAAAAGGGGGCCGGTTCCCTTCGCGGCAGCCGTTAATACGCCGAGCTTGTTATCGTAAAAGCCAATCACGCGCCGAAACCACACTACAGTCTTTCGACTCATACGTTGAGTCCACGCGGGCCACAACATAGCGCGCATCTTTTGCAATGTCGATCTCATCGCATACAGTCTGTAGATGGCGGGCGTACTTATCGTGATACGTTCTGGATGATTTTATTTCGATAGCCTTGGGACTCCCTGAGTTTGTACAGTCGAGCAAATCGATTTCACGCTTGCTGTCGTCCCTATAGAAATACAGCTCGGGATTCTCGCCCACGTTGAGATGGCTCTTCGCCGTTTCGGAAACGATGAGGTTTTCGAAAACGGCCCCCAGATAAGGGCTCTCCAATAGTTGCTCCAGTGATCCAATTTTGAGCAAGTAGCAGAGCAGCCCCGTGTCGTAAAAATAGAGCTTGGGCGTTTTAGTTAGACGCTTCTTGGCATTTGCATAATAGGGCTGCAGCGAAAACGTCAGGTAGCTCTGCTCCAGAATGGACAACCAGCTTTTAATGGTCGATACGCTCACGCCCGTATCTCGAGAAAGCGAGGATATATTGATGAGGGCACCGACGCTCTGAGCAATTATGGACAGAAACTTATGAAACTCCGCCTTATTGCGCACATCAAGCAAGCCCACAACATCGCGCTCAACATAGGTATCGATATAGCTGGGAAAATAAACCGAGGACGGCATTCCGGCGGAACGCAGGCGAGGGTATCCCCCTTCGAGCGCGAACAAATCCACTTCCAGCTGCCCCTGCTGGCCCCTCTCCGCTTCTCGAAACGATAATGGCAGCAATTTTAAGATCCCGACTCGCCCGGCAAGAGACTGCCCGATGCTTTTCATCATCAAAAAGTTTTGCGAGCCTGTAAGGATGTATTGACCGGCGTCTCCCCGCTCATCCGAAACAACCTGGATCATTGAAAACAAATCCGGGGCGTATTGCGCCTCATCGATGATGAGTCCGCCCTTTCGGTTGCGGATAAAACTCACCGGATCCTCCAAGGCCGCGCGCCTCGTTTGAGGGTCCTCAAGCGTGACGTAGGAATAGTCGGGAAAGGCATGCCGAACCAGCGTAGACTTACCACTCTGCCTAGGCCCTGTCAACGACACAACAGGAAACCAGCCTGCCATGCGAATGAGCAACTCATGCAAATCCCTGTTAATGAACTCAGCCATATCAACGCCCCTTATTACGCTGTTACCATAATCGAATAGTTTCATTCTCCATAATCTTATAGTAGCGTTTACCATAATCTTATAGTAACCCAGTTCAAAAGCATTATTTATAGAGCCGAAATCTCAGACCCTAAATAACAAAAGCCACCACAATGGGGGCTGTCCCCATTGTGGTGGCTTGCAGGCGAGTTAACTTGTTCGACTATCGTACGCCAGCCATGTCCGAGCCTAGAGCGTGGCAAGGCGCTTGGACTCGTGCGCGGCGAGCGCAATGGAGATGATGCCAGTAATGGCATCGGCCACCACCAGGGCGATCCACA
The DNA here is from genome assembly GCF_040910325.1 of Collinsella aerofaciens. Classification (GTDB taxonomy): domain Bacteria; phylum Actinomycetota; class Coriobacteriia; order Coriobacteriales; family Coriobacteriaceae; genus Collinsella; species Collinsella aerofaciens_BL. Next base: position 41,169 of record NZ_JBDGAV010000008.1, read on the forward strand.
CGCCCTCGACACCCATCATGTTGCCGAGGAGGTACATAAGCGGCACCGAGCAGATCACATAGCGAAGCAGGCCCGTAAACGTGGCGACACCCACCTTCTCGACCGCCTGGAAATACATCGACATGGTCATGGCAAGATAGCCCAGGGCAACAGCCAGGATGACAGTACGCGTGGCGTTGGCGGCAACCTCAACGAGCGCAGGATCGCTGCCGGCAAAGAAGGCGCACACCGGGGTGGCGGCAAGCCAGAGCGCGACGGTGACCAGCGCCAGCGTCACAACCTGGTACTTAAGCGTGCAGGAGAGCGTCTCCTTAAGGCGTGCCCAAGCCTTTGCGCCGGCGTTGAAGGCAGCGATGGGCTGCAGACCGTAGGAGAAGCACTGGGCAACCATCATGGTAATGTAGAGGATGTAGCCGTTGATCACGCCAAAGGCTGCGATGTAGAGCGAGCCCATGTCGCCGCCGAGCGAACCCAAAAGCGAGTTGGCAACGGTATTAAAGATAAAGGTCGCACCCTGGACCAGGAAGAACGGGAAGCCGATCTTGAAGATCTGGCCGCAGATGGCGAGGTCGAGCTTAAGGTCGGCCAGGCTAATCTGGAGCTGGGACTTTTTGCCCCCGATGAACCAGAAGATACCGATGGCCCAGATACCGATGGAAAGCCCGTAGTACACGCCGGCGCCCATAACGCCAAACTTGAGCACAAACGTGGAAAGCGCGAGCCAACAGATGGCGACGATGGCCGAAACGGTCATGAGGTTGGCCTGGATCTGAACCTTCTCGTCCACACGCATCACAGCGGTGATCATCTGGCCAATGACCGTGAGCGGCAGCAGCACGGCGAAGGTGCGCACGCCGGCAACGGTATCGGCCATGATGTCGGGCGTGGCGCCAAAGAATGTGCAGATGGGCTCGGTAAACACTGCCATCACCACAGCAAGCAGCACACTCACGATCGTGGTGAGCCAAAAGCCCTGGCTAAAAGCCTTGCTTGCGCCCTTGATGTCGCCGGCACCCAAAAGGTTGCCCACCACGGCGGGCACGCCGGTGCCAAACAGGTTGCCAAAGGCCAGGTTGATGTACTCGACCGACATAATGATCGAGACACATGCCAGGCCGTGGGCACCTAGGCCCCAACCCATCACGAGGCCCTCAAGGACCACCATGATGATCTGGGCGAGCATGCCCTGGCCGGTGACGATGGTGTACTTACGCACCAGACCGGGAATCGGTTGGGAGGCGAGCTCGCGCTCCTCCTCCACGGCAGCGGTTACTTCTTCTGCCATTGTTCTCCCCTTTCCTTGAGAGAGTAGTGCTGAACGGATGTCAGGCGGCTGACAACTGGCACCAAGCCGCCCAATCAAACGATGGCGCTATGCCTCAAAGACCACCTTGCCGGCGATCATCGTGAGGGCTGCGGTAGCCTCGAGCACCTCGGCCGGCTCGCAATCAAAGAGATTGCGGTCGAGCACGCAGATATCTGCCTGTTTGCCGCACGCGAGCGTGCCGATGCGGTCCTCGGCATGCATGGCGTAGGCGCTGCCATAGGTGTAGGCGCGCAGAGCCTCGGCCATGGTAATGCGCTCCTGGGGGAACCAGCCCTCAGGGTTGGAACCGTCCTCGAGCATGCGGAAGACCGCGCCGTACACCTCCTCCATGGGCTCCAAGCCCACAACGGGGAAGTCACTGCCCAGGTGCACCACGGCTCCGCTGGCAAGCAGGCTATGCAGGGGCCACGAAAGCGCGGCACGCTCGGGACCCACGGCTTCGTCCTTGGCAAGGTCAGCCATATCGAGCAGCATGTGCCACGGCTGCATGCCGGGGCAGACGCCGAGCTCGGCATAACGCGGCATATCCTCGGGTTGAACCGTCTCGTTGTGCTCCATGGAGTGGCGACAATCCCGCTTGCCATGCAAGCGCTCGCCCTCCTCAAAGCAATCGAGCACAAAACGCACCGAGCGATCGCCGATTGCATGGATGCGCGTGTCAACGCCCCATTCCTGCGCCCTCAGGATGGCAGCACGGATGCGCTCCGGCTCCTCCGCGGGCTCACCACAGGTGTCGGGTGCGTTGCTATAGGGTTCAAGCATCCAGGCGGTATGGTCGGAGCACACACCATCAAGGAACTGCTTAAAGCCGTGCCACTCCACCTGCGTACCCGGGAAGGCGTATTTCTCCTTGATCTGCTCGAGCGTCAAGGACTCGTTTTCGAACAGGTCGGTGTACAGGAACACGCGCAGCGGCAAGTCGCCCTTGGCATTAAGACCTGCCAACACCGCATACGGGTTTTCCATGCTCACAAACGTAGGATTGACCATGCCGACCGTAGTGATTCCCAGGGCATTGGCGCGCCGGGCGGTTTTTGCAAACGACGCGTCAACAACCTCGGGCGCTGGGTCGTAGACCTCGTCCATAAAGAAGGCGCCGGCGTTGTTGGAAAACACGCCCGTCAGATTGCCGTCGGCATCCTTAAGGATCTTGCCGCCTGCGGGATCGGGCGTCTGCGAAGTTACTCCCACCTTGTTGATGGCGCAGGTATTGGCACTAAAGGTATGCAAGTCAACCTGCTGCAGAAATACCGGGCGGTCGGAGATGTACTCATCGATCATCGCGGCCGTGGGCATCTCGGGGACATCCCACTGGAACTGGATAATCTGGCAGCCCAGAATCCACTCGTTATCGGGATGGTCGGCCGCAAACGCCACGACACGTTCCATCGCCATCTCAAAACTGGTGCAGTCGATGAGGTTGACGGCAAAATCGGGGTCGGTCATAAACGCGCCCTGGGCAAAATGCGTGTGCGAGTCGATCAGGCCGGGCATGACGAGCTGGTCGCCAAAGTCGCGCACCTCGGTATCGGGACCGATAAACGGTGCCAGGTGAGCATCGTCACCGCAGGCAACGATTTTATCGCCCCGCACGGCAACGCCGCCCTTAAACGGCTCGAGCCCATCGCCGGTAAAGACGGCGTCGCTCTTGATAACTACATCAGCCTTGTCCATGTGAGCCTCCTCAGGCATCTTTGGTTGTAACGCGGACGCACCGCCCGCGTGGGCACTCGGTTGGGAGCGTAGCGCTCCCGCATCGGCGCGTGCCTACAAGCCGTGCTCGGACGTCTGTCCCACGTCCGCGGCTTCGCGCTACACCCATTGATACACAGGGGCAAATCCGTGCCAAGGCCAGGGACCGCAAACGGTCAGTTTAAGCAGGTTTACACGCTTTACCTGCAGGTTTATTGTCTGAGATTATTACCGCTTCATTACGCCCAACGGTGTGGCCGCCCACACAGCAAGACCCGCATGCGAGGAAGAATGAGGCTAGGAACGCCAAAAGGTATCTATAAGGTCATCTCGGTTGGAGACGCCGCTTTTAACGTAGATGCGATGCAAGTGTGCCTTGACCGTGCCAGGGCTGATGACCAACTCGCTGGCGATGTTTTGGGCGTCGTTGCCCTTCAGCACCAGCGTGAGCACCTCCTGCTCGCGCCGTGACAGCTTATGGGCGTCGGCATAAATCACCACACGCGATGCGAGATCGTCCTCAGAGCTTGCGCTCTCGGCTGCCACGTCCTCATCGGCACGCGGATGACGGGCATACACACGCAGGATATGGCTAAACTGGCAAAAAAGCTGAGCCGCGCATACCACGAGCAGCACGTTTTCGGAGATATTGCGCTCGGACAGATACCACAAAAAGAGGCCGATGACGGGGTTTTGGGAGTCGGGGCGGCAGAACAAGATCATGTAGGTGTCCTCGGCGATCACGCAAAACACAAGAACGAAGGCCACCTTCCAAAAGAGCTTTGAGCGGTCGAGGTCGAGTTTCTCAACACGCGTTGCTCTGTACCGGTAATGCCAGGCGGCATAGGCAAGACATCCTACATTACCCAGGTCACGCGTGAGCCAAAAGAGATACTGCTGCACCTCTCCGGCAGCGCCGCTGCGAGGCACCAGCAGCAATTGCAAGATTGAAAACGGCACGATAGCGAGTCCGAGCATGCGCGACGTCGGTCTTTTGCGCAAGCGCGCAAACATCCATAGCACCACGCAGGCATAGATGGCAATACCAAGCACGCAGCGCAGCAAGGGGTGCTGCAGCGGCTCGCTAAAGGTAACGGCGTAGTCGTATTTGAGCCGATTGTACTCGTCAAAAAAGATGACCGACATATCGAGCATATAGAGCAAAAAACCCGCCGCGGCCACGAGGCTGTCGCGACGGCGCGTCATGAGCCAAACCACCAATGCCACGGCACTGGTCACCAGAGCCACACCCATGATAATCGTGGTGTAGATATAGAACGCGAAACTCATGCCCGCCTCCCCTGTCTAGATGCTGTGAGGATGTTGACAGATTCTTTGCCGCAAGATTAGACTCACCGATTAAACGTACTGTATCGTTTAGATAAACAAGCTGTGTCTCACCGATGAAAGGAGATGCCATGACGCCGATCGCTCCGCTCAAGATGCTCGTCGCGCCCGCCGCCAAGGCCATCACCCGACTCGGTTCTTCCATGACCTACGACAATGTCCCCTGCGCCGTTGAGGCGCGTTCGGACAGCTGCCCCTACCTGGGCCACGTCCCCTACTTTGCGCCCAAGCTCGATTCTGATCCCGAGCACCGCGGACAGTAATCCGGGATGCAGCGAGCGCCGCGCAGCTCGCGGAGCTACTGTTTTGGCGCAAAGCGACCTGTCCCCCTTGCGCCAACGCCGGGATTATCGACGCTGCGGCCGCGGCGCGATATGAGGCGCGAAACCTCGCCCAGCAACACGGCGATCACCACGCCCAAGAGGATCGGCATCTTTGCCATCTCGGTGGGTGAACTGTTGAGCGGCACGATCGTAGCGATAATCGAAAGCACGAGCTCCACCACGGGAATCGCGAGCGCCACCGCGAGTACCTTGCCCTCGAAGGGCGCACGGAACACACGCGGGCGACCGTCGTATTTGCGCAGGCGCCAAAACGCCGGGAACATCGGGATATAGCTCATGAGCAAAAAGACGACGTTCATCGAGAAGAAAACCCAAAAGACGTCTGAACCCTCGCCCAGCGGGATCTGGAGCAGTAGCACCAGGCTGGCAAAGCAACCGTTAATGAGCGCCGAGCCGTCGGGCATGCCGGTCTTCTTGGACACCAGAGCAAAGGGGCGCGGCATGTTGCCATGGCGCGCGGCATAGCTCGCCACGTTGTTGACGCCAAAGCTCCAGCAGATCATGTTGGCGAACAGCGTCACCAAAAAGGCCACGCCAACAATCATCGTCAGCGGGTGGGTGCGCCCCACCATGGCGGCGACCGCGTCCACAATGCCCGAATCGAGCGAAAGCTGCTCGGTGGGGACCGCGGCTCCAATGCCGATGCCGCAGATGATGTAGATCGCCGCGATGGCCACGCCACCGGCGATAACCGCCTTGGGGATATCGCGCGACGGGCTCTTCATCGTGCTGGCAAAGGTCGCGACCACTTCGAAGCCCATAAAGTTGAATAGGATGATCGATAGGAACGTCAACGAATTGGTGTCGCCCAAGTCTGGAATGAAGGTCTCGAACGACATGTCGTTGGCGAAGCCGTTGTTGCAGGCAAACCAGATGCCGACGATTCCCACCACGGCGGTGATGAGCACCTTGATGACGGCGCCGCCATCCATGACCCAATCGGCCTCGGCAACCGGCTGCATCGCCATGACGGTGACACCCCACACAAAGGCAAGCTCGATGGCAATTCGGACCCCGAGCGAAAACTCGATACCCCATACCGCATTGATAACACTGGGGAACATGCAGGCGATACTTGCCACCCACAGTGGAAAGTTAACCCAGTAGCACCAGGAACAGCGGGCGCCCCAACGGTCACCCAGGCCCAAGCGGACCCAATCGTACAGACCGCCCTCGGAATCGAACGCCGTACCGAGCTCGGCCACCACCAGGCCATAGGGAAGCAAAAACGTAATGATGAGGAAGATCCACCAGAAGAACTGCACGTTACCCATGGCAGACGCCGGAGCAGCCGCCTCGATGGTAAACACGACGCAGATAACCGAGAGGATGACCTCGAACAGGGAGAACTTTTTACCTGCCATGGCACGCTCCCCCTACAGCAAAAAGGATGGCATCTGTACCGAAGGCGCAGCCCAAGGTAGGGTTGCAGGCCGCGTCACCGGTGCAGGTGCCATCCCAAAGAGAGGAGAGGATGCAATTGCTGGACCAACGCTCGCGGAACAGGCGGGTGAAGATGACGATACGCTGGTACAAAGATACTCCGATCAAAACGGCCGCGCTCGCGACCGGGAACTTTCGGCGATTGAAGACGCGTCTGACCTGGGATATCCAAGCGAACAATTGGCCTAACCCGCAATAAATCCCAGGCCAGACGCGTACCCAATCAAAGAAAAAGGGCACTCCGATGTGGAGGCAACGGAGTGCCCAAAGAGAACCCAGCCGACCAACCAGGTAGCCCTGTGCGCTTGGCCGGCTGGGTTTCCGAGGTGCCCCAGGTCGCCGCGAGCGACGGCTTGAGCGGCGAGATGGGGTGCCTCGGAAAGCCAGACGATTAAGCGGACGGCTCCTGCTGCGTGATGCAGTGGATGTTGCCGCCGCCGTAGACGACCTGATCGGACTGGACGCCCACGCACTTGTAGACGCCCTCGCCCCAGACCTCGTCGTAGATCTCCTGGAGCGTGTCGACGGCCAGCTGGTCGTTCTCGTCGCCGTACTGCGGGACGATGACGCCGTGGTTGGTGACCAGGTAGTTCATGTAGGAGGCGATCAGCGGCTCGTCGGGGACGCGCGGCTCGGCGTTCTCGTCGGCGTCGATGGTGTCGCAGGAGGCCTGGTCCATGAACAGCGGGTTCACGGGCATGCAGAGCTTGTAGACCTTAATCTTGCGGCCCTTGGCGTCGACCGCGTTGGAGAGGGTCTCGTAGGCGGCGTGGCACTGGTCGTAGAACGGGTACTCGGGGTCGTCGGTCCAGATGCAGGCCATGACGCCCGGGGCGATGAAGGTGGCGACGTCGTCGATGTGGCCGTTGGTCTCCTCGGGGTCGATGCCCTCCTTGACCCAGATGACCTTCTCGACGCCCAGGTAGTCCTTGAGGTGCTCGTCCATGTAGGCGCGGAGCTCCTCGCTCCAGGGCTCGAACTTCTTGCGGTACTTGGGCCAGATGGACTCGGGGTCCTCTTCCTCCTCGAGCACCGCAGAGCAGGTGCGGCCCGGGGAAAGCAGGCACTGGTCGGTCACGACGAGGGTGCCCTCGCCGTCGACGGTGATGGAGCCGCCCTCGAGGATCATGTCGTCGGGACGGTAGCGGCGGCAGCCGGAGAGCTCGGCCATCTTGAGGGCGATCTGCTCGTCCTTGTCCCACGGGAAGTACAGGCCGTCGACGAGGCCGCCGTAGGCGTTGAAGTGCCAGTGGTTGGCGCGCTTCCCGCCCTTGCCGTCGATGACGTAGGTGGCGGCGGTGTCGCGGAACCAGGCGTCGTCGGTGGTCATCTCGATGACGGTGACGTTCTCGTCCTCCTCGAAGACGGCCTTGCAGTTGGCGTAGTCGACCTGGTTGGCGCACATGTAGACCGGGGTGAACTCGGAGATGGCGCGGGCGATGGCGGCATACTGCCTCTGGGCCGGCTTGGCGCCGTGGGCCCAGGTGTCGGTGCGGTGGGGCCAGCCCATCCACACGCGGTCCTGCGGGGCGAACTCGGCGGGCATGAAGAAGCCGTCGGCCCTGGGGGTGGACTCGGACTCGGTGATCGTACGCATAAGATTTCCTCCAAATCGAACGATCGTTTGCCGCGGGCGGGTTACCCGCAGCCTAAAACCAAGAGATGGTAGGCGCCCGTTCCCCGGCAAAGGTCGGGGCGCCCGGCGCCGGTTTTCACGGAGTCGCACCGGCAAGCGACGACGTAACCCGGTGCGCGGAGACAAAACGCACGAAGGATACGGGAGAGAGATTGGGGTGGGCGGTGGTTACCGGAGCAATAGCTCACACCCACCCCAGGGAATGGTTAGCAAACCTGTCGCTTGGGCACGCCTCCGAAGAGGCCGGAGTGCCCGGAGTCGGGAGCGACAAGCCCGACGAAGCGCACGTTGGTACGCGAGGAGGATCGGAGTCCCAGAACCGGGTGCTCTAGTTCTCCTCGGCCTCGGCGGCCTCCTCAGCGAGACGCTGGGCAGCCAGCTCGGGGGTGAGGCCCTTGTACTCTTCCTTGCGGCCCTTGGCGCTCACGACGCGGACGACCTCGCCGATGAGCACGAGCACGATGAAGATGACGATCATCGGGACCTTGTCGCCGATTTCGGCGGCGGAGAACGGCACCAGCGTCGCGACGATGGCCAGGACCAGCTCGATGCAGGGGATGGCCAGCATGACCTTCATCATCGCGCCCTTGAACGGGAACGTGAAGATGCGCTCGCGGTTCGGGTCGTTCTTGCGAAGGTTGAGGAACGCCGGGAACATCGGGATGTAGGTGAGCAGCAGGAAGACGACGGAGGTGCCGAAGAGCATCCAGAAGACGCCGTTGGAGATGGCGTCGATGGGCACCAGCTGCAGGCAGAGAACCAGGGAGGCGACGACGGCGTTGACCAGGTTGGCGCCGTTGGGCATGTCGTCCTCGGAGATCATCGAGGCGAAGACCTTGGGCATGTTGCCGTGCTCGGCGGCGTAGCGGGCGACGGAGTTGACGCCGAAGGACCAGGCGGCCATGTTGGCGAACAGGGTGATCAGGAAGGCGATGCAGATGACCTTGAAGAGCATGGAGTCGCCCACCATGGTCTGGACTGCGACGATCATGCCGTAGTCGGGGTCGATGGAATCGGCCGGCACAGCGGCGCCGATGCCGAAGCCGGCGAACAGGTAGATGACGGCAATAGCCACGCCACCGACAATGATAGCCTTGGGAATATCGCGAGCGGGATCGGCCATGTCGTCGGTCATGGTGCAGATGACCTCGAAGCCCATGAAGTTGAAGATGATGATGGACAGGTAGCCGAGAGCGTTGGTGTTGGTGAGCTCGGGCAGGAAGGTGGCGGCGGACATGTCGTTCGCAAAACCGTTCTCCATGGCAAACCAGATGCCCAGAGCGCCGACGACAACGGCTACGGCGACCTTGATCAGGGCGCCACCGTTGAGGACCCACTCGGAGTCGGCAGCCTTGGAGCGACCCATGAGGTACACGATCCACACGAAGGCAAGTTCGATAACCATCTTGGCGATCAGGTTGAACTCGACGCCGAAGACCATGCCCAGGATGTCGGGGAACATGGTTGCCAGCGAGGCGATCCACAGCGGGTAGTTAATCCAGTAGTAGTACGAGATGCGGGCGCCCCACTTGTCGCCCAGGCCATCGCGTACCCAGTCGTAAATGCCGCCCTCGCCGTCATAGGTGGTGCCGAGCTCGGCGACGACCATGCCGTAAGGGATCAGGAAGGTCAGGATCAGGAAGATCCACCAGAAGAACTGCTGGTTGCCGATGGCGGCAGCAGGTGCGGCGGCCTCGCAAACGAAGACGACGCAGATGATGGTCGAAATGACCGTAAAGAAGGAAAGCTTTTTCTTTCCGTCGCTCATGATGAGCTCCTTCGCTCAGTCTTGGACAGATCCGAGGCCCTAAGGCATTAAGGCAATTGCTTGGGCCTCGGTGAGCGGGCGGCAGGAGACGAGCATCCACCGCCCGCAAACGTGCTTTTAGAAGCCTTGAGGCTTAGAGCTGCTCGAGAGCCTCGAGAGCGGCGTGGAGCTCAGCCTTGGCGGAGTACTCGACACCCTCGTCGTTGAGCGGGGTGCGCTTGCCCAGGGCGGCAAGGAGAGCACGGATGGAGTGCTTGCGGTTCTCGGCCTCGACCCAGCACAGGGAGCGCTCGGGATCGTCCATGACCTCGTCGACGACTTCCTCGTTGCGGGTGGCCGGCAGGCAGTGCATGAACTTGGAGTTGGGGCCGGCGAAGTTCATCATGTCCATGGTGACCTGATACTTGGGATAGAACACGTCCATGTAGTTCTCGCCCGAGACCTCCTCGTCGTACAGGCCATACCACACGTCGGTGTAGATGAAGTCGGCGCCCTTGATGCACTCGATGTCGTCGGAGATGACAACCGAGCCGCCGGAGACCTTGCAGTTCTCCTCGGCGATGGCCATCATCTGCTTGCCGAACTCGGCGCGCTCCTCGACGGTGCCAACGTGCAGGCCGCCGTCGGGGATCTGGTGGCCCTTAGGTCCAAACTGGACAAACTTCATGCCGACCTTGGAGGCGATGAACATGAGGGAGACGCAGACCTGGGTGGCGTCGCCGATGAAGGCCAGGGTGCAGTCCTCGATCTTCTTGCCCTCGGGGAGGTTCTCGAGCATGGTCATGAGGTCGCCCATCTCCTGCGTGGGATGGTTGAACTCGGACATGCCGTTGATGACGGGCACAGCAGAGCCCTCGGCGAGGCCGACGACGTCCTTGTGACGGTCAACGCGAGCCATCATGATGTCGAGCAGCGAGCCCATAACGCGAGCGGTGTCGCCCAGGGACTCGTGACCGCCGAGCTGGATGGTGCCAGGGCCATAGAACTGAGCATGGCCGCCGAGGTCGGTCATAGCGGTCTCGAAGGAAAGACGAGTGCGGGTGGAGACCTGCTGGAAGATCATGCCAAGGCTCTTGTTGCGAAGCAGGTGCGGATAATAACCGTCAACCTTGATGGCCTTCTTCATTGCCAGGCCAAGATCCTCGATAGCCAGGATCTGCTCTTTGGTGAAGTCGTTGGTGTCGATGAAATCCTTAGGCAGTGCCATATCGATTTCCTTTCCGCCGGTCTTGCCGACTATTACTATGAGACGCTCGGACATCACGCCTCGTGTTGACAAGACCATCATTCACCCGTATGCAATTTTTACCTAGTTTATTCGGGATTAAAGACCGTTCACGGAGTTACACCCTCTCTAATCCAATATAAACCCGCAGGTCAAGTGTTTACAGAAGGTTTACTATCTGGAGCCACGAACGGTATACGGCTATGCTGTATCTTGGCGTCTAATCCGCAATGGAAGAATCGGCTGAGACATATATACCCGGGGGATATAGCGGGCTCCATAAGAGATCAAATAAGACAGGACAGTGACAGATGGACACACTCATGTTCTTCTATACCCAAGCGATACTCGTAATCTGTATTGTGACGGCAGTGCTTTCGCTTGCCGCCTATGCCTCATCCCGTCGACGCTTCTTTATCTATGGCAGTGGCGTTTTTATTTGCTACGCCATCGAGATGACCGAGATCTTCTTTTTTGAATACACGTTGCAAAACGAGAGCTTTCCGGACAGCGACTATTACTCAATTACCATGCCTGTATTGCGGACCCTTGTGGTGACTGCTTCACAGGCTTGTATTTGGCTGATTGCCATGGACTTGCTCGATAAGCATTCTAAGAAGTTGTTCGCCATCCCTGTCCTAAAGTTTTTGCTGTGCGAGTCGCTGACTATCGTCGCAGTCCCCTCCGGCCCCATGCGTCAGTGGATCTACTACACGATGCGTCAGGTATTCCTTGTCTTTGTGGGACTGTATATCTTCTGGACGGCTCATAAGAGTACAGAGGTTGAGCTGAAGGCACGCGTTAACAACCAGCGAAAGCACCTGATTATCGGCGCTATTCTGGTCGGTTGCATCGTTGCCGAGGATTTCTACAACATCCTTGTCATCCCCATGAGTCTGACACCCTCTTGGCTGCAGCTGTATCTATCCGAGCGCAACTTTAGCGAGAACGTCTTTGCGTGCTACTTTGCGATTCTGCTGATCATCTACGCCTACCACGTGCTTTCAATCCGCATGCAGGAGGCGCCCGAGGAAAAGAACGTCAGCGATCTTGATCGGCACATCGAAGAGCAAATGCCCTTCTATCGCAATGCCCACAGGCTCTCCAACCGCGAGGCCGAGGTTTTGCGTCTGGT
>NZ_JBDGAV010000008.1:53235-87932 GCF_040910325.1 Collinsella aerofaciens
GTTTTACCAAACCGCGTAACGGTTCGACGCTACAAGCGCCCCTAAGCGGCAACCTGACGTTCAATCGTCGGTCGCGTACCCAAAGTACGCTTCCCTCCTCTTTCACGTCACCTTGCTCGCCTAGGGGCGCTTTCGCTGACTTATGCTCAACCTGCGATTGTTTTGCTTTAGGTCGCTTATTCGCTGTAGCGGGTGGCGATGGCAGCTTGTACCATGCCGGCGCTCATGAGGTAGGTCACCAGGAAGTAGCCACCGTATGCTGCCAGGAAGATTGCACAGGTGAGGCCCACGGTGCCGCCGATGCTCATATCTCCGAATATGCTCACCAGCTCGATAATCACCTTGAGCGCCACAAAGGAGTGCGCCAGGCCCACTGCCAGCGGGAACAAGAAGAATACCGCTTGCTGCGCCATCACCGAATGGCGAATCTGGCGGTCGTCACAGCCGATCTGTGCCAGCACACGATAGCTGCGGCTGCCGTCGGCCACATTGGAGAGCTGCTGGATCGACAGTATCGCCGCGCACGCAACGACCAGTACAAAGCCAATGTAGATGGCCAGATAGCTAATCATGCCGTTCATTTGCGCTGCTTGCGTGTACATCTCGGAGCGTGTGATGAAGATCCCCCATGACCCCGGCTCCTTGCCGTCAACGAGCAGATTGTCGAGCAAAGTGTATTTAATGCTCTCGTCTGCCTCGGTCGTATCCATCCCCTGTTTGTAATTAACGAGCAGGCTACTGGAATACGGCTGCAGATTAAGTTGGGACAACAGCTCGTCGGCAACGACGACGGTACCCGGATTACTGCCCATCGCCGAGTTGGCGATGGCCGCCGTGTCCTTGTCCGACTTATCGGTTGCGGGCTTGAGCTCATGCCCGCCCAAGGTGAGGGTATGGCCGCCGGCCATGTACTTGGTGTACAGGTCGCCCAGCTCACCGCCCATATCACACGTAAGCAGGTACTGGTCGCGGCCAATGCTCACCGGCTCCTCGCCCATCATCTGGCGCAGTTTGTTGTACTGGCTCGCCGGCGTCACAAACAGACCCATCGTATCGGCATTGCTACCCCCGAGCGCCTTGGGGAGCTTTTCGCCCATGGTCTTGCACATCTCACCCGCAGACACCGAAGGATTCGAACCGCCAAACGGGTAACTCAGATACGAATCGATCTGAACATGCTCACCGGCAACATCGGCGATATTGACCTTCTTGCCGGTCTCGTCGTTGTTGTCCGCCGACTTGCCCTTGCCGTGCCATGCGGAGTACAAATCGACCGTTGTATCGGCTAGCACCATGCGGTCGGCTTCAGACGGATTGACATATTCTTTGTAGTAGTCGAGCGTATCGGGCGTGTAATAGACATACGTCTGAGACACGTCAACAGGGTTATAGCGCTCCAGGTTTTCGTTCATCACATTGGCAATCGACATACCGCACGTCACCGAGGTGATGGCCAAAAACAGGAGCATCGCGATGACGCCCATCGAAAAGCACACCGTGTTGACCTTGGCCGCAAGCTGGCGCACGGTAAACATGTTGAGGCCGCGCCAATACACGCTGCGCAGGCTCTGCAGCAGCTTGATGAGCATGCCCGAGAGTCCCCAGAACAGGGCAAAGGTGCCCACGGTAACCATAGCGGTCGTAATACCAAACTGGTTCATGGCCTCTTGCAGCTTGCTGTCCGTCGCGGTTAGCGGGAACCCATCACGTAGCAGACGGTAATAGGCCACGCCCACAAGCACCACGCCCACGGCAAAGATGGCAATCGCGATCCAGGGGTTGCGTGTCTTGATGCTCTCGTTGCGACGCTCGGCACCCATAAGCTCGATGAGTTTGGTACGACGCACGGCGCGAAGGTTCAGCAGTAGCGTGAGCACAAACATTACGAGCATGCAAGCAAGGGTCAGGTTGAACGCATGCACCGAGAAAAAGAAGTGGAAATTGGCGATCTGTGTCTTAAAGAGCGAGGCCGTAAAGAACGTCATGAGCTGGGAGAGTCCCACACCCAGCACAATGCCGGCGACAAAGGCCACGACCGAAACGATCACCGTCTCGAGCGCCATAATCGTGGCGACGCGCCCGCGCCCCATGCCGAGCACCTGGTACAGGCCAAACTCCTTCTTGCGGCGTTTCATGATGAAGTTGTTGGCATACACCATCAAAAAGGCCATGACACCGGCCAAAAAGTACGTGAGGTCGCCGAGCATGCTGCCCATTACCTGCGCCAAGCCCTCTTCATCGATTCCGGCGATGTCGACCTGCATCGAGATGGTGTTAAAAGCATAGAAGACCGTGACGCCCAGGGTGAGCGTCAAAAGGTAGACGAGGTAATCGCGGCCGGCGCGGCGGACGTTACCCCAAGCGAGTTTACAGAGCATCGGAGCCCTCACCGCCCATCATGGCAACGACCTCCATTATGCGGTCGAAAAACTCTCGGCGGTCGGTGTCGCCGCGGCGCAGCTCGGTGAAGATCTTGCCGTCGCGGATAAACAACACGCGGCTCGTGTAGCTGGCGGCAAAGCTGTCGTGCGTGACCATGAGCACGGTGGCGCGTAGGCGGCGGTTAAGGGCCTCCAGGCTCTCGAGCAGCAGGCGAGCGCTCTTGGAATCGAGGGCGCCGGTGGGCTCGTCGGCCATGATCATGGTGGGGTCGGTGACGAGCGCGCGAGCCGCGGCAACGCGCTGCTGCTGACCGCCGGACATCTGGTAGGGATACTTGTCGAGCACCTGACTGATAGACAGGCGCGCTGCCACATCCTGCACACGGGTCGAGATCTCTGCCGAGTTTGTGCGGGCAATGGTGAGCGGCAGGGCGATATTCTCGCGTGCCGTGAGCGTATCGAGCAGGTTGGAGTCCTGGAAGATAAAGCCGAGCTCCTCGCGGCGGAACTGCGAAAGCTTAGCCTGCTTCATGCGTGTTACGTCCTGCCCGTTGATGCGGATCGTGCCGCTCGTGGCGCTATCGATGGTCGACACGCAGTTGAGCAACGTCGACTTGCCCGAGCCCGAAGCGCCCATGATGCCAACGAATTCGCCGCGGTTGACGGTAAAGCTGACGTCGTTGAGCGCGCGGGTCACGTTGCCCAGCGCTCCATATACCTTTTCGAGATGCGCGACCTCCAGTACCGGGGTCGCCATGTGCGTGGTTTGCATACCGAGTCCTTTCTTGCGATTAGTCTACGGCATCTATAGTCGCAAGAAGACGAGTCGGCTACCATCGATATGGCTTACGCTTGCCTTACCGTTGTGTAAGGTACGGGTAGCTGCCCTGCCACGTGTTGATGTTGAGAGAGGACTCCTGTTGAAGACTGTTCATGTTGCCGCTGGGATCATTCGCAAGGAAGGATCCGATGAGCTGCTTGCCGTGCAGCGCGGCTACGGCGACATGCAGGGACTTTGGGAGTTCCCCGGCGGCAAGCTCATGCGCGGCGAGACGCCCGAAGACGCCGTGCGCCGCGAGCTTATGGAAGAGCTGCAGGTAAAAGTCACCAACCTGCGCGATTTCTACACCGTTGAGTATGACTACCCCGATTTTCATCTCTCCATGGAGTGTTACTACTGCTCGCTGACCAAAGGGTCTGGCGAGCCCCAGAAGCACGACCGCCAGCTCGATATCCGCTGGATTCCGCGTACCTCGCTTGCCACGGTGGAATGGATGCCCGCTGACAAGGGGCTCATTGATGCCCTGATTGAGTTGAAGGAAGATCGGCTTGAGGCCAACAGCACTGCCAAAGATGCCAAGGCCGCCACGACCGAACACCCCGCCGCCAAACCCAAGCGCGCACCTAAGCGCCGCAGCAAAAAGCGCCCCAAGCCCGGCCTGCTCGACGGCATCGACACCTCGGACCTTTCCGCCGACGAGCGTGAACTCGTGCGCCGTCGCGCCGCTATAAAAAAGTCCATGAAGGGCAACAAGCGTGCGAACACCAAACCCGAGCTGCTCGTTCGCCAGCGCCTGCGGGCAGCGGGCCTTACGGGCTATCGTTTGGAATGGAAGGTGCCCGGCAAACCCGACATCGCCTTTCCCGGGCGCAAGATCGCCATCTTCGTCAACGGCTGCTTTTGGCACCGCTGCCCCAAGTGCAACCCTAGCCAGCCCAAGCGCAATGTTGAGTTTTGGGAGGCAAAGTTTCGCCGCAACGTCGAGCGCGACCGCACCGCCGTGGCAGCACTCACTCAAATGGGCTGGACGCCTATAACCATCTGGGAATGCGAACTCAAAAAGGACCGCATCGACGCCACGATGGAAAAGGTCATCGAGCAGGTACGGGCCGCAGAGCCGCAGCGCTAACAGCGAGCATTCACACGCTCCGCACGTCCGCGCCACATCCACGTCACAAACCTTAGAAAGCCCTTAAGCTCAAAACCTTTCAAGAGTGTTACTCGATAGCTTTTACCTGCGGTTTCATCGCAACGTCAAACCTCATTAAGCCTTTCTTTAGCGCTTCTTTGCAGCAGCCGCGGCATAATACTGCCAGCGCACGGGACCTAGCAGCATACCCCGAGCGCAATCTTTTGGTGGACATCGAGGAGGCCGCATAAGCATGCATTCTTCCAATGACGCAACACAGCAGCCATCCCTAAAACATGCAGACCTTTTCTCCTTCCCCCCGACACAGAGAAACGGCCTCCTCGACTCCCCAACCCCAAAACCCAAACGCTCAACCGACCAGGAACTCAACCTGCGAGCATCCTTCGATAAGCTCCAAGCATCCCTAAACAAGTCATTCCCCAACCAAGCCCGGGCATACTAGCCCCTCATCAACAAAGCGCCCCTCGCGCCCCATCTCTTCAGCCCCAACGCCACAGGGGCGATTGAGTAGGGCCGTCCGGAAACGGAAAAAGGGCCTATCTCTCAGAACATTCCGCAGGACGGAGGAAGCCCCGCAGCGCGTAGCGCGCAGCGGGGCTTCCGACATGTCCGAGGACGTTCTGAGAGATAGGCCCTTTTTCCGTTTCCGGACGGCCCGGTGGGATCAGAGTACCCTTGCTGTTACTCTGCTTTGCCCACAGAGTTGAGGTTGGTCATGCGGATCTTAACCAGCTCGGTGATCTCACGCATGCCCTCCTTGGCCGGCTTCTTGGGATCGAAGCAGGCGGGGTTCTCGGCCATGTAGGCCATGAAGCCCTTGGTGTAGGCCTGACGCAGCTCGGTGGCGTAGTTAACCTTGCAGATGCCGTTCTTCACAGCCTCGGCAACCTGCTCATCGGGCACACCGGAGGTGCCGTGCAGAACCAGCGGCACGTCGACGGCGTCGCGGATGGCCTTGACCACGGACTGCTCGATGTGGGGATCGCTCGTGTACACGCCGTGGCTGGTGCCAACGCCAATTGCGAGGGAGGTGCAGCCGGTACGCTCGACGAACTCCTTGGCCTCGGCAGGATCGGTGTAGGGGCTCTCGCCCTCAACCGCGGGACCGTCGTCCTCCTTGCCGCCAACCTTACCGAGCTCGGCCTCGACGGGCACGCCCATGGCGCGGCCAGCATCGGCGACGGACTTGGTCAGGGCGATGTTGTCCTCGAAGGACTCGTGCGAACCGTCGATCATGACAGAGGTGTAGCCCGTGCGGAAAGCCTGCATGCAGCGGTCATAGCCATCGCCGTGATCGAGGTGCAGAGCGACGGGCACGGAAGCGCGCTCGGCGGCAGCCTTGACCATGCCGTAGAAGTAGTCCAGACCAGCGGTCTTGATGGTGCCCGGGGTGGTCTGCATGATGACGGGGGACTTGGTCTCCTCGGCAGCGGCCAGAACGGCCATAACAAACTCGAGGTTCTCGACGTTGAAAGCGCCAACAGCGTAGTGGCCGGCCTGAGCGTCCTTGAGCATCTTTTCGGTGGTAACAAGTGCCATGAGCGTTTGCTCCTCTCCCTCGCCCGCATCTGGACATCGGGCGTAGTTGTTCACAAGGCGTTTTACCTTGCGTTTTTCTGCGCTCATTGTATGAAATTCAGCGGCTTTACACGCGCGAGATATTGAGCCCATGCAGGTCAATACAGTCGTTTTTGAAAAGTAAACGGAAGGAATATGAGCCGAGTGGACATGTTCGATATTGAATTTTGGGCGTTCAGCGTCTTTCTTTTATAGAAAAGATAAGTAATCGAAAGGTGTTTTCTTACTCAAAAAGAAAATGAACGAAAATAGAGTCAACACAATTCCTGCAAATTTAGCCGAGAATGGAGCAAGCATGGCCCAAGCCACCAACCGTGCCTTTGCCGACGAACGCCGTACCGCCATTATGGAAATGCTCGATCATAATGCCTCGGTGCAGGTAGCAGAAATCGCCCAGACCTTTGGCGTGTCCTCCGTCACCGCCCGCGCCGACCTGGACGCGCTCGCCGAAGCAGGCAAGCTGCGCCGCACGCACGGCGGTGCCGTATCACTCCACAAACGTCTGACCGTCTCCACGCAGGATCGCCGCATCAATGTCAACGTCGCCGCCAAGCAGGCCATCGCGCAAAGCGCCATCGAGCTCGTCAATGACGGCGACACGCTGCTCGTCGACTCGGGCACCACGGCGCTCGAGTTCGTCCGGCTCCTCGATCAGCGCGACGGTATCACCGTCATCACGGCCGACATTACCATTGCCGATTACATCGACGAGAGCATGCCCTCAGTCGATGTCGTCATGCTGGGCGGGGCGCTGCGCAAAGGCCATCGTTATTTGTACGGACCGCTCACTATGCAGGCGCTCCAAATGGTCCATGCCGATCTGGCCGTCATGTGCCCCGGCGCCTTTGTCCCCAGCTGCGGCTTTACGACCGACTTTCCCCAGATGGCCGAGACCAAAACGGCTATGATCACCGCGGCCCATCAAAGCGTCGCCCTCATGGACGCCAGCAAGGTTAACGGACGCGGCATGTACCGCTTTGCCGAGCTTGCCGATGTCGACTCCATCGTGATGGACCGTGACCCCGACCATGCCGTCGCCACCTCGATCGCCGAGGCCACTGACAGCTCACGTCCAGCCCTCGTCATCGCCGGCGCTTAAACAAAAACCACCACAAAGGTGCCTGTCCCCTTCGTGGTGGTTTGAGCGTTAAAAGCGATATATCGCTACTTGGACAGCTCGTCGGCGAGGGCCTCGATTTGGGCGCGCGAGGCGTCGTTGAGCGAGCCCAGCACAGTCACCTTGTTCTGCGTCAGGGTGATGTCCTTCATGCCCTCGAGCTCCTTGGTCATAACCTTGGCAGCTGCAGGCGCCCAAGAGCCGGCCTCGACGAGCGCCACCGTACGGTTCTGGTAGGCGTGCTCGGCGAGCGTATGGATGAAGGTGCTCATGCACGGGAAGATCTCGCCCTGATAGGTGATGGAGGCGAGCACCAGACGGTCGTAGCGGAACGCATCCTCAACGGCCTCGGCCATGTCGTCGCGAGCCAAGTCAAAGACGGAGACCTTCTGGCCGCGAGCCTCAAGCGCTGCGGCGAGCTCCTCGACGGCAGCCTTCAGATGGCCGTACACGCTCGCATAGGCAATCGTGATGCCCTTGTCCTCGGGCTGGTAGCTCGACCAGGTGTTATAGGTGTCGAGGTAATAGCCCAGGTTCTCGGTCAGTACGGGGCCGTGGAGCGGACAGATGATCTGGATATCCAGATCGGCGGCCTTCTTGAGGACGGCCTGCACGAACTTGCCGAACTTACCGACGATGCCAAAGTAGTAGCGGCGAGCCTCACAAGCCCACCCTTCCGGATCCTCGATGTCGTTGGCGCCAAACTTGCCAAAGCCGTCGGCACTAAAGAGCACCTTGTCGGTGGACTCGTAGGAGAAGATCACCTCGGGCCAGTGAACGTTGGGGGCGCCGATAAAGGTCAGGCTGTGGCCGCCCAGGTCGAGCACATCGCCCTCTTTGACGACCATCTTGCGCTCGGGGTAGTCGGTGCCAAAGTAGTTGACCATCATGCGGAAGGCGCCCATGCTAGCCACAATCTGGGCCTGGGGATAGCGCTCCATAAAGGCGGCGATACCAGCGGAGTGATCGGGCTCCATGTGATGGACGACCAGGTAATCGGGCGTACGACCATCGAGCACGGCCTCGAGGTTGCCGAGCCACTCGTCGACAAAGTCAGCGTCAACCGAATCGGCGACGGCGATCTTGTCGCCCAAGATAACGTAGCTGTTGTATGCCATACCGTTCTCGGACACGTCGTACTGGCCCTCGAACAGGTCAATGTCGTGATCGTCGACGCCAATGTAGCGGATATCCTTGGTGATCTCCATCAGGCAAAGCCTCCTAGATAGACAAAAGAGCCCGTCTATCATAGCACTCGCCTTCATAGCCACGGCTATCTGTCAGCATCCTTACCGATTGTTTTTGAGGCGGAATATACCGCCGTTTACCTGCACAAACTATGCGCGCGGTATCGCCGTGCTATGTCGAATGATGAGTTGGCCGGGAATACGAATGGCAACGGTTTTGCCCGCCGTACCCGCCTCGGGAACCGCATGCTCAAACACCTCGCGTCCGCGCTGATGTAGATCGAATCGCACGGTCGTGAGCTCGTTGTGTGCGACAAAATCATCGAGCGAATCGTCGACGCCCACCACGCTTACGTCCTCGGGCACGCGCAGACCGCTATCGCGCAGCGCGGCAATCGCGCCATTTGCCATCTGATCGTTTGCCGCATAGATCGCCGTCATGGTGCGGTCGTGCTCGACCAGGTACCTGCCGGCCTCGTAGCCGCTGTTGGCAGACCAGTCGCCCTCGAGCGGCTCTGCCGGCTCGATGTGTTTACGCTCGAGCGCATCCTGCCAACCGGCGCGGCGAAATTGTTCGTCGACCGAGAACGACGGGCCGCCAATATAACGAATCTGCTCGTGCCCCAGCTCAAACAGGTGATCCATAAGCAACAGCGAGCAGCCGTAATGGTCGGAATCGACCGTGGTCACCCGCGGGTGCGCATACATGGTAACGATGACCGTGCCAATGCCCGGCAGTGGATCGAACGTCTCAAAATCGGGCGCCATGCGACTCATACCGATGATGATGCCGTCCACCGGCAGCGCAGCCATACGACGCGTGGCCTCGGCAAGCGAAAACTCCTCGGTCTTGGACATCTCGACCAGCGTGATGGCGCAATTATGCTCGCGAGCAGCGCTGGCGATGCCGTCGATCATTGAGAGGTTGCCAAACTTGGTGACATCGTTGACGCACAGGCCGACCGAATGGTAGCGACCGTCGCGCAGCGAGCGACCGGCATAACTCGGACGAAAGCCGAGCTCTTGCATAGCGGACTGCACGCGCTGGCGCGTCTGCTCGTTAACGTTGGGCAAGCCGTTGGCGACGCGCGAAACCGTCTGCTGCGAAACGCCAGCAGCGCGGGCGACGTCGGCCATGGAGACCGGACGCGTACCTGTATCGTTGGACGGGCGCCTTGCCACAGGATCACCTTCACCCTTGCGAGATCTGAATAGCGTGAATGCCGGCCCGGGCAGGAGTTTAGCCCGCGCCGAGGCCCGCTATCGTCGGACGCATGTTAACGTACTCTACTTTTTCAATCCGCATCTCTTCTGCTTTATAAGTCCATACGGCAATACCGTTCACGGCTGAATTTCTACCGATTACCAGATTCTCAAAAAGTGACAAGCGTTGTGTTATGAGTACGTTAACATAGCCCGTAACGTGCGGTATCGTGAACACTCGGTTCACGCCGCTTCAAGTTGTTAACGTACTCATAACGACGCAAAACTTACCCGTACGCGCCAAGGAAAGGACTCCCATGACCACCCCCGACGAAAAGACATTCGCCACGCTCACCAAACTGTTTGAGGAGGAGTTTGGCCCCATCGGCGACCGCCAGGTGCTCTATGTGCACGCGCCCGGCCGTTCCGAGATCAGTGGCAACCACACCGACCACGAGGGCGGCCACGTTATCGCCGGCTCGCTCGATGTCGCTGTCGACGGCATCGCCGTGGCGACCGACACCAACAAGGTTCGCGTTGCCGACGAGGGCTATCCCACGTTTGAGATCGCGCTCGACACGCTAGACGTTCAGGAGTCCGAGAAGGGCACGTCCGCGAGCCTCGTCCGCGGCATGGCCCACGAAATCGCAGCGCTTGGTGTTGAGCCCCAC
This sequence comes from Collinsella aerofaciens, assembly GCF_040910325.1. Taxonomy (GTDB): domain Bacteria; phylum Actinomycetota; class Coriobacteriia; order Coriobacteriales; family Coriobacteriaceae; genus Collinsella; species Collinsella aerofaciens_BL. The sequence continues at coordinate 63,304 of NZ_JBDGAV010000008.1, forward strand.
GGCTTCGACTTCGCCTTCACTTGCTCCGTCCCCTCGGGTGGCGGCCTTTCCAGCTCTGCCGCCGTCGAGGCCGCGTACGGTCGTGCCATGGAGACGCTCTGGGGCGCGCCCGCCATCGAGCCCGTCGCCCTCGCCCAGATGAGCCAGCGCACCGAGAACAACTATTACGGCAAGCCCTGCGGTCTGATGGACCAGGCCGCTGTGTGCCTGGGCGGCCTCGCCTACATGGACTTTGAGGACCAGGCTCAGCCTAAAACCCAGAAGCTCGAGCTCAATTTTGAGGATCACGGTTATGCGCTCGTGCTCGTTAAGGTTGGCGCCGACCATGTGGCAGCTACCGACGACTACGCCGCCGTTCCGCGCGAGATGCAGGACGTCGCTGCCGAGTTTGGCAAGGCACGCCTGTGCGAGGTAAACGTGGCGGACTTTGACGCCAAGCTCCCCGAGCTACGCGCCAAGCTGGGCGACCGTGCCTGCCTGCGCGCCGTTCACTACTGGTACGAGAACGGCCTGGTCGATAAGCGCTGGGCGGCCCTGAACGCCGGCGACATTGACCAGTTCCTGGTCCTGACGCGCGAGTCCGGCGCCAGCTCCGCCATGTACCTGCAGAATGTTGTTGCCAAACTGGGTGCCGAGCAGCCTTCCATGTACGCACTTGCTCTTGCCGAGCATGTGCTCGACGGCCGCGGCGCCGTCCGTATCCACGGCGGCGGCTTTGGCGGCACCATCCAGGCCTTCGTGCCGCTCGACCTGGTCGACACCTTCATTGCCAAGATGAACGGCTGGCTGGGCGATGGCTCTGCCCGTCATTACGCTATCTCTGACAAGGGGGCTTACGCGGCATGGCTGTAATGACCGACGTGCGCGAGGCCGCGCAGAACCTGATCGAATACGCTATCCACCGATCGATGATCGGACAGGACGATCGCATCTGGGCCTACAACACCATTCTCGAGTGCATCGGCGCCACGGGCCCGGCGCTCGACATGACCTGGGCGCTGCAGAACGAGAAGCTCTCGCTCTTGCACCCCGATACCCTGCCCAACTTTGACCTGGAGGGCACGCTTGCTGCGCTTGCCGAGGCTGCCGTTGCCAACGGCGCCGCCGAGGACACGGCATCGGGCCGCGACCGCATTACCATGCGCATTATGGGTGTGCTCATGCCGAGACCTTCGGTTGTAAACGAGGAATTCAACGGCCGCATGGGCGTCAACGAGCCCCGCGCCGCGACCGACTGGTTCTACGGCCTGTGCTGCGACGCCGGCTACGTGCGTCGTGCCGCCATCGCGCGCAATATCAAATGGAGCACCCCCACCAACTGGGGCGATCTTGAGATCACCATCAACCTGTCCAAGCCTGAGAAGGACCCGCGCGATATTGCCGCGGCCGGCGCCGCAAAGAACACGGGCGAGAAGTATCCCGCCTGCCAGCTCTGCATCGAAAACGAGGGCTATCCCGGACGCTCCGCTGCAGCCGACGGCGGCGCCCATCCCGCCCGCCAGAATCTGCGCGTTATCCCCATTAAGCTCGACGGCGAGCGCTGGGGCTTCCAATACAGCCCGTACGCGTACTTTAACGAGCACTGCATTGCCATGAGCTCCGAGCATCGTCCGATGCACGTCGACCGCAAGGGGCTGACCTGCCTGCTCGACTTTGTCGACCTGTTCCCGCACTACTTTATTGGCTCCAACGCCGACCTGCCCATCGTGGGCGGCTCGATTCTGTCGCACGACCACTTCCAGGGCGGCGCGCACGAGTTCCCCATGATGCATGCCGCCGAGGTCTCGCAGTTTAGCGTGCCCGGTTTTGACCAGGTCAGCGGTACCGTGCTGCAGTGGCCGCTCTCGGTGCTGCGCCTGCGCTCGCATGACCGCGCTCAGCTGCTCGACGCTGCCGAGAAGATTATCCTCGCCTGGCGCGAGTGGACCGATGAGTCTGCGGGCGTCATCGCATACACGGCTGACGGTGTGGCCCACAACACCGTGACGCCCGTCATCCGCCGCGTCGACTCTCGCGGAAATGCCGGCGGCGAAATCTACGAGGCCTACCTGGCGCTTCGCTGCAACATCACGACCGACGAGCATCCGCTGGGCGTGTTCCACCCGCATGCCGAGTACCACCACATTAAGAAGGAGAACATCGGCCTGATCGAGGTCATGGGCCTGGCCATTCTGCCGCCGCGCCTGGTTCCCGAGCTTGGCGCTGTCCGCGAGCACCTGTTGGCAGCCAAGGCCGATGCCAGCTACGACCTCGCCGGCGCGCTCGAGGGCGACGACCTTTGCCGCAGCCACGCCGCATGGGCCGAGGACGTCTTTGCTCGCCGCGCCGACGAGCTTACGGCCGACAACGCCATCGACATCCTGCACGAGGAGGTCGGCGTGGTGTTTGGCCACGTGCTCGACAACGCCGGCGTCTTTAAGTGGGACGAGGCGGGACGCGCCGCCCAGCAGCGCTTTATCGACTCGCTGTAGCACGCAAGCTCGAACGCACGCACTTAACAAATAGCGTCTACACGACAACGGCGCCCGCCGGCAACATCGCCGGCGGGCGCCGTTTTCTGATGCAAGGGTAACTAATTTACACCAAAGCAAGGAGTGTCCCGAACTGCCGGCAGAAAAGGAACGTCCCCAGGTGCCGACCTAAACCCACACATTATTCGATGGAAAAACGTGGTTGCCTCCCACATTATTCGATGGAAAAACGTGGTTCATTCCCACATTTTTCGATGGAAAGACCAACACGGTCTTATACTAACCATGATCGTTAGGAGGCAGTATGCAGCGACAGCTAATGGACGAACTCATCGCTTGGAAATCTAGGGCAAACCGCAAGCCCCTCCTGCTTAAGGGGGCCCGCCAGACGGGAAAAACCTGGCTTCTCAACGAATTCGCAGGCCAGCAGTATCAAAACGTCATCCGTTTTGACTTTATGCTCGAACCGGGCGCACGCTCGCTGTTCGACGGAAGCCTTGACCCCAAACGCATCATCTCCCAGATAGAGCTCCTGCGCGGCCAGACCATAACGCCGACAGACACACTCATCATCTTCGACGAAATCCAAGAGGCACCGCGTGGCATCACCTCGCTCAAATACTTCAACGAGCTGGCGCCGGAATACCATATCGTGGCAGCCGGCTCCTATATGGGGCTCGCGCTCCGACGCGAAAACGAGTCGTTCCCCGTCGGCAAGATTGACCAGCTTACCATGCGCCCCATGGGGTTTGTCGAGTTCGTTCGTGCCGTCGATGGCGATCCGCTCGCAGATGCCATCCTTGCCGCAGACATGGACCTGCTGGCAAACGTTTCCGAAAAGCTCGAGCGCCTGCTCAAGGAATACCTCGTTGTCGGTGGCATGCCAGAAGTTGTCTCCGCTTTCGCCGCCTCCCACGATTTCATCGAGGCCCGCAGGCTTCAGCAGCAAATCATCGAAGCTTACGAATCCGATTTTGGCAAGCATGCGCCAGCCCGCATCGTCGAGCGCATGAGGCTGGTTTGGAAATCCCTTCCCGGCCAGCTCGCAAAGGAAAACAAGAAGTTCGTCTACGGCGCGCTTCGTCCCGGGGCGCGCGCACGCGATTTTGAGGAAAGCCTCCAGTGGCTCATGGACTATGGAATCGTTCATAAGGTACCACGTGTTTCCGCCCTAAGAGCACCGCTCACAAGCTACGAGGATCTCTCGGGCTTCAAGCTGTTCTGCATCGACACCGGCATCCTCGGAGCACTCTCTGGCCTCTCGCCGGCCATTGTTCTGAACGGGCCCGCTGTTTTTACGGAGTTCAAAGGCTCGCTGACCGAGCAATACGTCGCACAGGAGCTTTTGCTCCAAGGCAAAACTCCCGCGTATTGGTCATCCTCCTCCGGCAATGCAGAGACTGACTTTGCCATCGACCATGCGGGGACCGTGCTTCCGCTCGAGGTCAAGGCGGCAGAGAACCTCAAAGCAAAGAGCCTGAGGATTGCCTGCGAGAAGTTCAAGCTCGAGCGCTGCGTGAGAACATCGTTAGCGGCATATAGAGACGAGGGCACGCTCGTCAACATTCCGCTCTGGGAGATTGGGCAAATCGACAAGCTGGCATAGGCGCTGTGGAGGGGGGGTGCCCCGTAAGGAGTGTCCCAAACTGCCGGCAGAAAAGAAACGTCCCCATCTGCCGCATTCCCGAAGCAAGGCAACACCGATGTTTTGGCTACGACAGCGAAAGCCCGCCAAAGCGAGCAAGGTGCCTTGAAGCGAGGCGGCATTGACCTTCTGGTCATGCCGCCGAAGCTGAAAGGCAGATTGCCGCTCTGGCGGGCTTGCAGCGTCGGCTGGTTACGCGGTTTGGTAAAACCGCGTAACTCTAAAGCTCCGTTACTTCAACGCTGTTGTAGACCTCGTCCCAGCGGTCCATGACCAGGTGACCGGTCTTGGGATCCATGGCGTTGAGCTTGCCGCAGGTATTGGCGGTCTTGAGCACCGTGACGTCGTCGGCGCCGGCAGCAATGGCATGCGCAAAGCCGGCGATGGTCGAGTCGCCGGAACCCGTCGCGTTCACAGCCGCAATCGCGGGCGTCTTGGCGCGGAACGCGCGGCCCTCATGGAAGCCCACCGAACCGGCAGCGCCCATCGAAACGACAACCCAGGGGATACCGGCAAAACGGTCATCGGCGGCAAGCGCCTCGCGCAGGGCATCGACATCATCGGTCGTAAAGGACGTACCCAGCAGGCCGTTAATCTCGGTCAGGTTGGGCTTTACGAGCTCAGGCTTAGCGTCGGACTCCAGCGCGGCCTCCAGCGATGCACCCGAGGTATCGAGCAGCACCTTGGCGCCCGCCTCCTCGGCGATCTTGACGAGCTCGGCATAGTAGCCGGCATCGACGCCACGCGGCAGCGAGCCCGAAAGCGTCACAACGTCCGCCTTCGCTGCAAGCTCGGCAAACTTGGCCGTAAAGGCCTCGAGCTCGGCCGGGGCGATCTGCGGGCCGCTCTCCAGCAGCTCGGTCTGATTACCCTCGTGCAGGATATTCAGGCAGATGCGCGTCTCACCGGCAATAGGCACAAAGTCGTTCTTGACGCCGTCGGCATCCATAAGCTCGGCCATATAGGCACCCATGTGGCCGCCGAGCAGGCCGGTCGCGAGCACGTCGTCACCCAGCTGCAGCAGCACGCGACTCACGTTGAGGCCCTTGCCGCCAGCGGTCTTTTCGGGTGTCACACGGTTAACATCGTCGATGATCAGCTTGTCGAGCTGATAGCGCGTATCAATCGACGGGTTCATGGTAACGGTCAGAATCATGTTGAACTCCTGTTCCGGGGCGGCATAACCCGCCCCAAACATACGATAGCTCGTTAAAGGATCTCGATCTCAAAGCCGCGGGTGACGGTCTCTCCCGGCTTGGCCACCAGGCAGCCGCGCTTGTGCTCCAGAATATCGTCCTCGTCGGAGCAGGTGGACAGGCCGCCCCACGGTTCCACGGCCACAAAGTCGCCCTCGGGCTTGCTCCACACAATCAGGTATGGCATATCGGGGAACGTCAGGCGCACGCCCTTGTCCTCGGTTTTCTTGGTAAGCGTAACCACGTGGCTCTCGAGCACGTCAAAGATGGTCTCTGCGAAGTCAAAGAGTTCGTGGGTCAGCGGCAGGTCATGGCCAACCATCGGGTTCTTGCTGCGATGCTCAACATCAATCAGGCCCGTCGAGGGAACGGCAGTACAGAGCTCGGCGGCCTCGCGCTGCTCAAAACGGAGCTCGTAGTCGTCGTAGGACTCGCCCTCGTCAAGCGGGCACTTAAAGCCAGGGTGACCGCCCACAAAGAACGGCATGTCCTCGGTGCCCTCATTGGTCACCTCGTACGACACGGCCACCTTCTCCGCATCGATCGTGTAACGAGCAACGATCTTAAACGGATACGGGTACTGCTCGAGCAACTCGGCATGGTCGGCAGAGCTTAAGCTCAGCACAACCATGTTGTCGCTCCGCTCCTCGAGCTTCCACTCCTGCTTGCGAGCAAAGCCGTGGCGGGCGAGCTTGACCTCGCGGCCGCCCATGGTCATTGCGCGACCGTCACGAAGGCCGCCGCAGATCGGGAAACAAATGGGTGCCTGGCCCGACCACACCGCCGGGTCGCCCTGCCACAGGTACTCACGGCCGTTGGCCGTAATAGAAGTGAACGACCCGCCCGCCGTGCTCAGTGCCACGCGGATAGAACCGTTATCAAGAACAAACTCCATAGGAGCCTTCCCTTTCTTACGACAGCCCGCCAAGTCAATAGGGCTGATAGAAAACCGGCCCGCGCCCCCTCACAGAAACGCGAGCCGTCAACGGACTAGTTAATTACGCCGGATACCCGCTAATCGTGGTATTCGCCGCGGTCCCACTTCTCGAGGAACTCGTCAAAGAAGTGCGGGTCGGCCTGAGCCTCGGCATCGGCCTTGTTGCAGGCATCGATCTTGGCGATCAGGGCATCGTGCTCGGGGGTCTTCTCGTAGGGCTCCTCCAGGAAGGCAAGCATGATGTCAGCCATCAGGAACTCGCCGGTAATCTTGCCGCCAAAGCCCACGATGTTGGCGTTGAGCTCGCGACGGGCATACAGGGCAGAGGTCATGTCGCGGACCAGGGCGCAACGGGCGCCGGGAACCTTGTTGACGGCGTTGGTGATGCCGATGCCGGTGCCGCACAGGGCCACGCCAAAGTCGGCCTTGCCGCTGGCAACAGCCTCGCCCACAGCCTTACCGTAGATGGGATAGTGCGTACGGGTGTGGCTGTAGGTGCCGCAGTCGAGCACCTTGTAGCCAGCCTGCTCCAGGCGGTCGGCCAGATAGATCTTCTCGTCCGTAACGATATGGTCGCAACCGATTGCGATGGTCTTCTTCATCAGAACGTCCTTTCGTCTGAATTCACAAGTTGAGGTAGAAGTTCGAGTTCTCGGTGGCTCTCGTTAGGCCATCTTGTTGAGCATGTCGACACGGATCTGGTGACGGCCGCCGGCGTACTGGGCGCGCAGGAACTCGCGGGCGATCTTCTTGGCGACCTCGGTGCCCACAACGCCCGGGCCCATGGTGACCATGCGCGAGCCGTTGTGCTCGCGGGTCATGTAGGCGGAACGCTCGTCGGAAATGTTGGCGACGACCATGCCCTTAATCTTGACGGCGGCCATATAGGAGCCGACGCCGTACTTATCGAATGCGAAGCCCTGGGAATCCTTGTGCTCCAGCAGGTCCTTGGCAACGGCGGTCGCGGAATCGACAAAGTCCGCGGCAGGGGTCTCGGAATAGTCGACGACCTCGTGACCGTCGGCGATGAGCATCTCCTTGATGGACTCCTTCATCGACATACCGTCGGCATCGGAAGCGATTACAACCCTCATGACATCCTCCTTGAGAGATACGCAGGTGCGTAGTTTCTGTTTGGAAGTGTTGAATCGCGTTCAGGTCCGGGCATCTGAATGTGCGGTTCTTCACTGTTCATGTTTATTTGAACACATTCGAACAGTAACTGCAACAACTATTTGTTTATCTTTGTTCTTTTTTGAACAAATACCGTTCACGGATGATTGCTGACCGTTTGAGCCGGGCGCGGACGTAGCGACCATGTGTTCAACAAACAAAAGGGCGGCCGAGAACGTGTCTCGGCCGCCCTTCGGCGGTATTCCCCGGTATATACAGCTGTTTTAGCTACTCGGGCTGCCCACCCTTTTTGGCGTGCTTGGACGGAGCACTCAGAAAGCGGCCCGTCAAATAGTTCGCCGGGCCGGAAATATCAATCCCCAGCAGTACGTGTCCCAGCCACAGAAACGCCACGAGCACCAGCAGCGGGATAACGCACGAAGTCACGATCATCACGATGACGCCTTCAATCAGATCGGTCACCTGCCGCACGATCTCATCGGTCATCTGCTTGGCGCCGCTGGTCACCGACGTAACAAGGCTCGAGGCCCCATCAGTCAACTGCTCGAGCACGTTTTTGGACTCCGTGGCCTCGGATTTTTTCTTGTTCGATTTTGAGCTGGTCTCGGCTGGCTTGTCCGTGGTGTCGGCCGCGTCCGCAGCCTTTTGCTCAGCTTGCTCAATACTTACGCGATACGTTTCATCGACCTTCTGCGACACCCATACGCTCGCGGGCACGAGCGCCATGCCGATCACGGCAACCACCAGCACGCGCGTCGCCACACGGCGCAGGACAGCGCTCGTGCTCCAGCGCCCGTGAATGCCGAGCGACACCGCAAAGAGCACCAACGCAAACGGGATTAAGATGCCCAGGCCAACCGACCACAAAATGGTTAGCAGGTATTTCTCTAGGTAGAGCACGGCAAGCACAATACCAAGGTTGCCTGAAAGCTGCGCGAGCTGCTCGGCAACCGGCGTTCCCGTATCACCCGGCAGCGCGGTAATGCCTGCAGACAGCGCCACGCACGAGGTCGTGAGCGCCAGTACGTTACCCTTCTTTTGGTCGATGACCTCGATGGTGGAGTCCCAAGTCTTGGTATCGGCGAAATGCGGACGAGCTACAAAGCCCGACAGCAGCGCCAGGACCACGAGCGCAACGATAAAGCCAATCTGCAGCTTTTTGTTTGCGCACACGACATCGGACAGACTGGGCTGCAGCTCGGTTACCGTCGTGTGCTCGGTTATCTGGACAGGACGCCCATGAGCCATCTCGTGCGCGCCTCTTTTTTGTATTGACCCGTTATCCGGCATTTGGATACCTCCTCAGTCCGGCGTTTAATGCGAAAGGAAGTATACCCACCGAGCAAAAATCGAACGGGAGGACGAACGGAGCGCACCAAGACTGTCCCCAATGACTAGTCGTTTAAGAACGTCCCCAATGACTATCTCGGAATGAGTTGCGGGGAGGAGGACAGAAAAAGCCCTGCCGCAGTAGCGGCAGGGCTTTTGGAAAGGGGCTTGGTTGTGAGGGCTCGTTAGGCGAGCTTGGCCTCGAGCTCGGCAATGCGCTTGTAGGCATCGATGGTAAAGCGGGCCTGCTTCTCCAGAATCATAGTGGTCATGAGGGTGTCCTGAGCGTGAGCCATGATGAAGGTCATCTCCATCTCGCCACCGCCGGCCTCCTGCGAAAGCAGCTTGGTCTGCGTGTCGTGGGCACCGATGAGCGCATCGCTGGCATCCTTGTGCAGCTGCTCGGCCTTCTCAAAGTCACCCTCGCGAGCAGCATCGAGCGCTGCAAGCAGATCGGTCTGGGCGTCACCTGCGTATGCGACGATCTCGAATCCAACCATCGAGATTTCTTCTTTGGTTGCCATGTTGCGTTCCTTTCACATATGAACCAATGGAGAGCATCGCGTCCGGGCATACGCGCTGCGTTGTGTATGACAGAAACAATAACATTCAAACAAAAAAGAACAGCGCAAAACGTAATTTCGAGCTATGAACGGTCACTTTTCGACCGTGAACGGTTTTTAAACCAATCTGAACAATATCGAACACAATTAGCAGAAACCCAAACAGACCCGCGCCCTAGCGTACATCGCGCACCGTATCGCCCTCGACGAGCACGCCCGGAAACAGCATGTGCTCCACACCGGGTTCAACGCCCTCGGCGCCGGCAATCTTGTCAACCGCCCACATGCCGACGCGCTTGTTGTCAAAGCGCACCGTGGTCAGGCGACAATCGGGCACGATATCGCCCAGGCTGTCATCAACACCCACCACGCTCACGTCCTGGGGCACGCACTTCCCGCGCGACTCGAGCCCACGGATGCAGCCATATGCCATGGCATCGTTGGAGGCATAAATGGCCGTGCAGGTCGGATCATCCGCAAGCGCCTGGCCGGCAGCATATCCACTCTGCGCCGTCCAGTCGCCACGCACGAGCTGCGGGAACTCAATGCCATGCGCACGCAATGTCTCACGCCAGCCTTCCTCGCGCCGCATGCCCGAAAGCGAGCGCTCGGGACACGAGATAAAGTGCACGGTCTTGTGCCCCCGCTCCAGCAAGTACTCGACCACCTGGCGCGAGCAATCGAACTGGTCGTTATCGACCGTTGAACAGAGCGGGTGCTCCAACATCGTAACGAGCACCGTCTGCATGCCGGGCAGCGGCTCAAAAGTGCCAAAGTCTGCCGGCATGCGATTCATGATCACAACCATACCGTCCACTGGCAGTGCGCTCATGCGCGACGATGCGCTCTCGAGGGTATACGGATGCCCGTCTACTTTAGTGAGGGTGATGGCATAGCCGTGCTTATCGGCCGCGGCGGCAAAGCCCTCCATACGGTCGAGATTGCCGGTGCCGGTAATGTTGAACATGGCGACGCCGACGGTCTTAAACTTACCGCGGCGCAGCGATCGACCGGCAAAATTGGGGCGATACCCCAGCTCGCGCATGGCGGCACGCACGCGTTCCTTGGTCTCGGGGCGCACGCTGGGCGAATCGTGCACGGTGCGCGAGACCGTCTGCTCCGAGACGCCCGCGAGGCGCGCTACGTCTTTGACGGATACCGATTTTTTAACAGCGGCCATAGGTCGATCTTTCTATGTCAACGATGCCATTGGTGGCACCTTGCGCAGTCATTTTTAACGCCTTCAAGTATATCCAACGCCTCCCCCACCATACGCTCACCACCCAAAACCTACCGTTCACCGACATTTTTGCTTCCCCGAACGGCTTTTGTCGCCCAAATGTTAACGTTGCCATTGTGCAAACACAGAGCCACCGGGCGGCTCAAACGTTTACGCGCAAGGAATCGACGGTCCACAGGCACAGGGGCCATCGGTTCGCGTCTTATTTTGTGTCGCAAAATGGCAACGTCAACATTTTGGCAACCAAACGTCAAAAGCTACCATCGTTGCCAACCCACCGACTCTTAGGAGCTTTGCATGGAGCAACTCATCGCCATCATCGAAAAGGGGCAGCCCTTTTTCAACGCGATCGCCCGCAACAAGTACCTCAAGGCGATCCGCGACGGTTTTATCTCCGTCATCCCCATCATCATCTTCTCGTCCATCTTCTGCCTGGTAGCCTCGGTTCCCAATATCTGGGGTTTCTACTGGCCCGATGACATCAACAACGCCCTGTGGAAGTGCTACAACTACTCCATGGGCATCCTGGCCATCGCCTGTGCCGCCACCACGGCCAAGCACTTCGCCGACGCTCAGAACCGCGATCTGCCCAAGAACAACCAGATCAACTTCATCTCGTGCATGTGCGCGGCCATCATCGGCTTCTTGCTCCTTTCGAGCGACACGATCGCCACGGACGCTGCCAGCGGCTTCAACACCACCTACCTTGGTTCCAAAGGCCTGCTGACCGCCTTTATCGCTGCGTTTGTGACCGGCATCATCTACAAGTTCTTCATTAAGCGCAACATCACCGTCAAGATGCCCGAGCAGGTTCCGCCCAACATCTCGCAGACCTTTAAGGACATCATCCCCTTCTCCGTCTGCATCACCGTCTTTTGGGTCTTTGACATCGCCTTCCGCGCTGCTTTTGGCTTCTGCTTTGCCCAGGGCGTCATCCAGGTGTTCCAGCCCCTGTTCACCGCTGCCGACGGCTACATCGGCCTCGCTGTGATCTACGGCGCTATGAGCCTGTTCTGGTTCGTCGGCGTCCACGGCCCCTCGATCGTCGAGCCCGCCATCGCCGCCGCCCTCGTTGCCAACATGACCGACAACCTGGCTGCGTTCCAGGCCGGCCAGCACGCTTCCGCTGTCCTGACCCAGGGTGCCCAGTACTTCGTCGTCTGCATGGGCGGCACCGGCGCCACGCTCGTCCTGGTCTTTATGTTCTGCTTCCTGGCCAAGTCTCAGGAGATGCGCGCCGTCGGTAAGGCCGCCATCGTCCCCGTCTGCTTTGCCGTCAACGAGCCGCTGCTGTTCGCCGCGCCCATCGTGCTCAACCCCGTCTTCTTTGTCCCGTTTGTCTTTGCCCCGATCGCCAACATCTGGATCCTCAAGATCTTTATCGACTTCTTGGGCATGAACGGCTTTATGTACACCCTGCCTTGGACCGTCCCCGGCCCCATCGGCACCATCATGGGCCTGGGCTTCCAGCCGCTCGCTTTTGTGATGCTCGCCCTTATCCTGGTCGTCGACTTCGTTCTGTACTACCCGTTCTTCCGTGCCTATGACGCCCAGAAGTGCGCCGAGGAGGCCGAGATCTCCCAGGAGGAGCTCGCCGCCAAGAACGCCGAGAAGGCCGCCAAGCTCAACGATGCCTTCCAGGGCAAGGCTGACGCCAAGAGCGTTGCCGCCGGCGCTGCTGCCGAGGCCGTGAAGGCCGACTCCCCCGCCGCTTCCGCAGCACCCGCTGCCGAGACAACGACCGCCAGCGACCTCAACGGCAAGCGCGTGCTCGTGCTCTGCCAGGGTGGCGGCACCTCGGGCCTGCTCGCCAACGCGCTGGCCAAGGCCGCCAAGGAGCGCGGCATTAACCTCGAGACCGCTGCCGAGGCCTATGGCAACCACGTGGACATGCTCCCCGACTTTGACCTGGTCGTCCTGGCCCCGCAGGCCGCAAGCTACCTGGCCGACCTGCAGAAGGACTGTGAGCGCGTGGGCAACAAGTGCGTCGCCTGCCGTGGCAAGCAGTACATCGAGCTCTCCCAGAACGGCGACAAGTCTCTCGCCTTCGTGAGTGAGCAACTTTCGAAGTAAGTAACGCCCAGGGCCAGCCGACCATCCAAGACCGGCTGGCCCTTCGATTTAGACGATTGGATCATCATGTCCGTTAATCCTGCTAGCGTCACCAACCCGCCCGCGCAGTTTCCCGAGGACTTTGTCTTTGGCGGCGCCACCGCTGCCTACCAGGTAGAGGGCGAGACCCGCACTCACGGTAAGGGCAAGGTTGCCTGGGACGACTTTCTGGAGGCCCAGGGGCGCTTCTCCCCCGATCCCGCTTCGGACTTCTACAACCTGTACCCCGTCGACCTGGAGCTGTGCGAGGAGTTCGGCATCAACGGCATTCGTCTCTCCATCGCCTGGAGCCGCATCTTTCCCAACGGTACCGGCGAAATCAACCCCGAGGGTGTCCAGTTCTATCACGATCTCTTCGCCGAGTGCCATAAGCACCACGTTGAGCCGTTTGTCACGCTGCATCACTTCGATACGCCGCTTCCCCTCTTTGAGAAGGGCGACTTCCTCAACCGCGAGACCATCGACGCCTTTGTGGACTTTGCCACCTTCTGCTTTAAGGAGTACGCCGACCAGGTGACCTACTGGTTCACCTTTAACGAGATCTGGGCCGACGCCTCCAACACCTACATCGAGGGCACCTTCCCCGGTGGCGTCAAGGCGCATCTGGCCGAGGCCTTCCAGTGCGAGCACAACATGATGCTCGCCCACGCCAAGGCAGTACTGGCCTTCCACAACGGCGGTTTTAAGGGCAAGATCGGCGTCATTCAGTCGCTGGAGTTTAAGTATCCGCTCAACGAGAACGACCCCGCCGACATCAAAGCCGCCAACAACGAGCACGTGCTGCAAAACCAGTTTTTGCTCGACGCCACCTTCCGCGGCGACTACGCACCCGACACCCTCGAGTGCGCCAACCGCCTGGCCGCCGTCTCGGGCGGCACCATCGAAATCCTGGACGAGGACCTCAAGATTATGCGCGAAGCCGCGCTTTACAACGACTACCTGGGCGTTAACAACTACCAGTGCCGCTTCTTGAAGGCTTACGATGGCGAGAACGACCTGCACCACAACGGCACGGGCGAAAAGGGCACCGGCCGCTGGCGCGTTAAGGGCATTGGCGAGCACGTGAACAAACCCGGCATCCCTACCACCGACTGGGACTGGATCATCTATCCCGAGGGCCTGTTCGATCTGCTCGTCTACATTAAGCAGCGCTACCCCAACTACAAGCAGATCTTCATCACCGAAAACGGCATGGGCTACAAGGACCCCTACAAGGACGGTTTTGTGGACGACCAGCCGCGCATCGACTACATCGAGCAGCACCTGCGCTGGCTGCTTAAGGCCATGGAGGTGGGTGTCAACGTGGGCGGTTACTTCCTGTGGAGCCTGCAGGATCAGTTCTCCTGGACCAATGGCTACAACAAGCGTTACGGCTTCTTCTACGTTGACTTTGAAACCCAGAAGCGAACGCCCAAGGCAAGCGCATACTGGTACAAGCACGTAGCGCAGACCCGTCGTCTGGACTAGCGGCTTGCGACAAGCGGTTGGCGGAATTGCACCGCCCACATAACCTGTCCCCATTTCTCAGCCGGGGGCGGCACGTCACACGGCGCGCCGCCCCCGGCCTTTTTGGGCGGTTCGGGGTCTGTTTGTCTCAATCTGTAACATCTAGCCGAGTTTTTGGGTCCTAGCTGTTGCAGATTGAGACGAACAGGATTGCTCTTTCCGAAGAATCTAAATCTGTAACACGTAGCCCGCTTTTGACCGTCTACCTGTTACAAATCGAGACAAACGGAGTAGGACCTAACCCCGTATGTCCCTAACAGTCGAGCGTTCGACCAGCGTGCTCGGCACATGAATCGCCTCGATAGACGAGCTCTCTCCAATCGCCGCCTCAAACGCAAGCTTACCGACACCGCGCAAATCAAATCGCAGCGTCGTCAGCCGATTGTGAGGAACAAGTCCCTCGAGTGCGTCGTCGATACCAACCACGCTCACGTCGTCGGGCACGGACAGGCCCGCGTTCTCGAGCGCGGCGATAACGCCCAGCGCCATCTGGTCATTTGCCGCAAGCACGGCAGTCGGCGCCTGCGACCCGCCGGCAAGCACCTCGGCCGCAATCCGCTCGCCCATGGCGTACCCACTGTCCGCACTCCAATCGCCGCGCAGCATCGGAGCGGCATCGACATGAGCACGACCCAGCGTATCGCGCCAACCGGCCTCACGAAAACGCGAGGAAATCGAGTTTTCCGGACCCGCCACAAACCGCATATTCGAGTGACCATGTTCCAGCAGATAATTGGTCAACAGCTCGCACGAACCATACTGGTCGGAGTCGATCGTCGTGCAGCGCGGATGCGCATACATGGACAGGATGACCGTTCGCACTCCCGGCTGGGGAACAAACTCCTCAAAATCGGGAGCCATGCGGTTCATGTTGAGAATCATGCCGTCGACGGGTCGCTCGACCATGCGGCGCGAGGCATCGGCAAGTGCATAGGGCTTGTCGCCGCCCATCTCGATCATAGTGACGGCAAAATCGTGCTCGCGCGCCGCTTGCATGATACCCTCGAGCGTCGCCAGGTTACCGACACGTGTGATGTTGTACATGCACAGGCCAATAGAACGATACGACCCGCCGCGCAACGCCGCTCCAGCAAAATTGGGACGAAAGCCCAGCTCTTCCATGGCGGCCAGCACACGCTTGCGCGTCTTTTCCGTCACGTTGGGCATACCGTTGACCACGCGAGACACAGTCTGGCGGCTCACGCCAGCGAGCGCCGCAACCTCTGCCGCGCTCGCCGAACGACCATTCCTTGTCTGCTGATCCATGCCTTCCACGCTAACCTGCTTCCCAACTATTCCCCGCGCCCATGGCGCATCGTACATACATTGATAACGTGCTCATGATACCCGAGCCATATACCACAACATGAAAACTTCTGTCAATCAAAACCGCTTACCGAACAAATACAACCGTTCGCGGCTGTTTGAAGTTGTTTTGTTTCTATACATCCCAGCCGGATGTTAACGTGCTCATTGTCAAATGTTCACGTGCTCATTTTGGTTCTAATCATTTTAAGATAGTGTTTATCGGGCTTTTTCACCGCTGAACGCTAACCAGGGAGCCTCCTGAGCGCAAACGCACAATATCGAACAGCGAGACGAGAGGGTGTATGCATATGTCTTTGCTAAACCGCGTACAGCAGCTGCCGAAGGGCTTTGTTTGGGGCGCCGCAACCGCCGCGTACCAAACGGAAGGTTCCACGAAGGTGGCAGGCAAGGGTAAGACCATGTGGGACGATTACCTTGTCGCCCAGGGTCGCTTTTTGCCCGACCCGGCCAGTGATTTCTACAACCGCTACGAGGAGGATATCCGCCTTTCTGCCGAGCATGGACTCAACGCCATTCGTGTGTCCATCGCCTGGACCCGCATCTTCCCCAACGGCGACGATGCCGAACCCCTCGCCGAGGGCGTTAAGCACTACCACGAGCTGTTCGCCTGCTGCAAAAAGTATGGCGTCGAGCCCTATGTGTCCCTGCATCACTTTGACTCCCCCGCCGCCCTGTTCAACCAGGGCGACTGGCTCAACCGCAAGACCGTCGACGCCTATGTGCGCTATGCCGAGTTCTGCTTCCGCGAGTTCCGCGAGGTCAAGAATTGGTTCACCATCAACGAGCTCATCAGCCTCTCGCACTCCCAATACATCCAAGGCAACTTCCCGCCCAACCATCACTTTGATGTGACGAGCGGCATCCAGAGCCAGCACAACGAGCTCGTTGCCCACGCCCGCGCCGTCAACCTGTATAAGGATCTTGACGAGACCGAGCACCTGGGCGGACGCATTGGCATGGTCAACGTCCTGACGCCGGCATATCCTGCCACCGACTCGCCCGCCGACCAGCACGCCGCCGACCTGTACAACGCCTTCTACACCGACTTCATCATGGACGGCGCCTTCCTGGGTCACTACTCCGCGCGCACCCTCTCACTCATCAACGAGATTCTGCGTGCCAACAACGCCACACTTACGGTTGAGGACAGCGACATGGAGGAGCTCGCCAAGGCGGCGCCCCGCAACGATATGTTCGGCCTCAACTACTATCAGTCGGCGTTTATCGCCGCCTACGATGGCGAGTCAACCAACAGCTTTAACGGCACCGGAGACAAGGGCACCTCGTGCTTTAAGTTTAAGGGCGTCGGGCAGCAGGTCGATATGCCGGGTATCCCCACCACCGACTGGGATTGGCTCATCTACCCGCAAGGCCTCTACGACACGCTCAAGCACATCAGCGCCACCTATCCCAACCTCCCCGTCATCTATATCACCGAAAACGGCCTGGGCCACAAGGACCCCGAGCCCGACGCAAACGGCATCGTCGCCGATCCCGAGCGCATCGACTTTGTCGACCAGCACATGGAGAAGGTGCTCCAGGCGCGCGCCGAGGGCGTCGACGTCCAGGGCTACTTTATCTGGAGCCTGCAGGACCAGTTCTCGTGGGCCAATGGCTATAACAAGCGCTACGGCCTGTTCTACATCGACTTCGACACGCAAAAACGCTACATCAAGCAGTCGGCACTCTGGTACAAGGAGCTCGCCGACACTATGGCGGACGCGCAGTAGCGCATCGCCTCGCTTTCCCCCGAGAGGGGAGCGGCCCTATGCGATACAAACCCAGCCGCCCCCCTCTCTCCCCCTGGGACCGGCCCCGCCTGCACCCGGGCTTTTAGCAAGCGGGAGACCATATAGGTTTTCAACGTCCATGCCATTAAGATTTCATGCAAAGAGGAGCGTGAACTATGGAATCGATCGTTAAGTTCTTGGAGAAAGGTCAGCCGTACTTCGACAAGGTCTCTAAGAACATCTACCTTCAGGCCATTAAAGACGGCTTTTTGGCAGCAATGCCCATCATCCTGTCTTCTTCTGTCTTCCTGCTTATTTCGACCCTGCCGGGCGTTGTCGCCACGGTCGGCGGCTTTACGCTGCCCGACTGGTGGAACGTCGACGTCGTGAACTTCTGCAACAAGGTTTACAACTTCACGATGGGCGTCGTGGGCATCATGGTCGCCGGCACCACCGCAAGCGCGCTGACCGGCTCCAAGAACCGCCGCATGCCTGCCGGCAAGGCCATCAACGCCACGAGCACCATGGTCGCCGCCATGTGCGCTATGCTCATCTTGGCCGTTACCCAGACGAGTGCCAAGATCGACGGCGCCGATGTCTCGGTGTTCTTTACCGACAACATGGGCACCAAGGGCCTGCTGAGCTCCTTTGTCGCCGCATTTGCCACGGTCAACATCTATGCCTTCTGCATTAAGCGAGACATCACCATCAAGCTGCCCAAAGAAGTCCCCGGCGCCATCGCCCAGAACTTCCGCGACATCTTCGCCTTCAGCTTCTCCATCCTGTTTGTCGCCGTCATCGACGTTATCTGCCGCACCTGCTTGGCCGTCCCGTTTGCCAACGTCATCTCCACGCTGGTGAGCCCGCTGTTCGCCGCTGCCGATTCCTACGCCGGCCTCGCCCTCATCTGGTTCATGATCCCGCTGTTCTGGTTCATGGGCATCCACGGCCCCTCGGTCGTTAAGCCTGCCCTCAACGCCGCGCTGTTTGGCAACATCACCACCAACCTCGCCACGCTGCAGGCCGGCGGTCACCCCGCCCTCGCCCTGACCGAGAACTTCGGTAACTACATCGGCGAACTCGGCGGCACCGGCGCCACGTTCATTGTCCCGATCATCTTCCTGCTCTTTATGCGCTCCAAGCAGCTCAAGGCCGTCGGCAAAGCCTCTGTCGTACCCGTGATGTTCGCCGTCAACGAGCCGCTGCTGTTCGCCGCGCCCATCATCCTCAACCCGTACTTCCTGATCCCGTTCCTGTTTGCCCCCGTGGCCAACGTCCTCATTGGTAAGTTCTTCATCGACTTTTTGGGCATGAACGGCTTTATCTATGCCATGCCGTGGGCACTCCCCGGACCGATCGGCACCTTCATCGACACCAACTTCCAGCCGATCTCTCTGGTCCTGGTTGTCGTCCTGCTGGTCGTTGACTTCTTGATCTACTACCCGTTCTGCAAGGCCTACGACAACGTCCTGTGCAAGCAGGAGGCCGAGACCCTGGCCGAAGAAGAGGCCGAGGAGACCAAGGCCGTCAAGACCGCTGCCGCCCCCGCCGTTGAGGCTCCTGTTGTCGAGACCGCTTCTGCCACCGAGGCCTCCGCAGCTCCGTCCGCCCTTAAGGGCAAGGATCTGAGGGTTCTGGTTCTGTGCGCTGGCGCCGGCACCTCTGCACTGCTCGCCAACGCGCTTAAGGAAGGCGCCGACGAGCTGGGCATCGACATTACCGCCAACGCCGGTGCCTACGGCAGCCACTACGCCATCATGGACCAGTACAACGTCATCGTCCTGGCTCCGCAGGTTCGCACCTATTACAACGAGATGAAGGCCGACACCGACCGCCTGGGCATCACGCTGCTGTCGCCCAAGGGCAAACAGTACATCGACCTCACTAAGGATCCCAAGGGTGCCGTCGCCTGGATCGAGGAAAACCTCGAGGCATAAGACGCTGACACCACCTGCCGCTTGCAGACAATAAATGGCCCGTGCATCGATGTGTGATGCGCGGGCCATTTTGTTTAGACCGCACCCGTCCTCCTGTTCATCTCAATCTGTAACATCTAGCCGAGTTTTTGGGTCCCAGCTGTTACGGATCGAGGTGAACGCACAGGCCAAGCCAAAAATCTCAATCTGTAACATGTAGACCGCTTTTGACCGCTTAGATGTTACAGATCGAGACAAACAGATGGGTCAATCCAATCAATCTAGATCTGTAACACCTGGCTGGTCATTTCACTCCTAACTGTTACAGATCGAGACAAACGGAATAAGCCGGGCCGAATTGTCTAAATCTGTAACATCTAGCCGAGTTTTTTGGGCCCTACCTGTTACAGATTTAGATGAACAGGCCGAGCACGTCTACGCCCGCAGATCCCGCACGCTCGCGCGCTCGATCAACACGCCAGAGACGAGTGTACGGCTTCTGGAGCTCGGGACTTCCAGACCTGTGACGACCTCGTTAAGCGCACGGATGCCCAGCTCGCGGTGGCGAAACTTCACCGACGTCAGAATCGAGTTGGGAATCGTCTTGTAGAGCTCATCGTCGAAGCCGATCACGGACACGTCGTCGGGCACACTGAGCCCTTTGTCACGTAGAGCCATCATCACGCCGTTTGCCATGCAGTCGTTAGCAGCGAGGACCGCCGTGCAATCGGGTTTATCGGCAAGCACGAGGCCCGCGGCATAGCCACTATCCGCATTCCAATCACCTTGCAGAGGCTCGGGCGGCTCAATGCCACGCGCCTCGAGTGCCGCTCGCCAACCTTTCATACGGCACTGGCTCGACAGCGACTCTTTCTTACCCGAAACGAAATACACGTTCTTGTGCCCGCGATTTAAGAAGTACTCGCACGCCATGCGCGCACCACCCTCTTGATCGTCACTGACGGTGGAGCAGGTAGGATGTTCCATCGGTGTGATAATCACCGTCTTGAGGTCTTTCGGCGCCTCAAAGGTATCAAAGTCATCAACCATCTGACGCAGGTTGAAGATCATGCCATCAACGGGCAGCTGCGACATCCTGCGCGCCGCATCGGCAAGGGTCATCTTCTCCCCTGCGCGCTTCTTAATCATCGTGAGCGCAAAGCCGCGTTCTTCGGCGGCATCGGCGATACCGTCAATCATGTCCACGGCACCGCCCGACAAGTGGAACAGCACGACGCCGATGCACCCGTAACGACCCAACTTGAGCGAACGCGCGGCAAAGTTGGTTCGAAACCCGAGCGCTTCCATTGCGGAATGGACCTTATCGCGTGTCGACTCTCGCACGCTATCGGGCTCGTTGATCACACGCGACACCGTCTTGAGAGAAACACCCGCGGCAATCGCCACATCGTTCATTGAGACATTTTTCTTGTCCATCGTTGCCACTACTTCTCCAGTCGGTTTTGCATCGCTTGTTTTTTGCGTTCTAGCATACACTACCTGCCCGACTGACAAATCAACCGTTTACCGGACAATATCGACCGCTCACCCGTAAATCCTTGTTGCTCTTCCAAAAATGTCTTACGTTGTCATTAACGAAATGACAACGTTGTCATTTCGCAATGCCTTCCTTAAGCAGGGAGGTTTCCGGGCAGTCCTGACCATCCATCGACGACCAGTTCCATCCACATGCATCGCGCATCAAGTAGCAAAGGAGCTCTATGGACGCCATCGTAAAGATGCTCGAAAAGCATCAACCGTTCTTTGAGAAGATCTCGAGGAACGTCTACCTCCAGGCCATTAAGGACGGATTCCTTGGGTGCATGCCCATCGTCCTCACCTCTTCGATCTTCCTGCTAATCGCCACCCTTCCTGGCGTCGTTGGCATCACGCTGCCCCAGCCGCTCATCGACTGGTGCAACAAGCTGTACAACTTCACCATGGGCGTTATGGGCATCATGGTTGCCGGCACCACCGCCAAGAACTTTACGGCTTCCATGAACCGTCGCATGCCCGCCGGCAAGGTGCTCAACGACGGCTCCACCATGGTGGCCGCCCAGTGCAGCATGCTGCTGCTCGCTGTTACGCAGTTCACCACCAAGTTCGACGGCTCCGAGCTTTCGGTCTTCGATTGCACCAGCATGGGTACGCGCGGTCTGTTCTCGGCCTATATCGCCGCGTTCATTACCGTGTGGGTCTATAAGTTCTGCGTCTCGCGCGATCTGACCATTAAGCTGCCCAAGGAGGTCCCGGGCGCCATCGCTCAGAACTTCCGCGACATCATCCCCTTTGGCGGCGCCGTCATCATCTGCGGCATCATCGATGTGGTTGTGCGCAACCTCATGGGCGTTCCGTTCTCCGAGCTGCTCATCAAGCTGCTCTCCCCGCTCTTTACCGCTGCAGAAACCTATCCTGGCCTTATCCTTATCCAGGCAGCCACCGCGTTCTTCTGGTTCATCGGCGTCCACGGCCCCTCGATCGTCCAGCCGGGCATCGACCCCATCCGTCTTGCCAACCAGGCCGAGAACCTGCAGGTTCTGCTGGCCGGTGGCCACCCCGCCCACTCCCTCACCTTTAACATGTCGCTCGTAGGTGAGTTCGGCGGCACCGGCGCCACCTTCATCGTGCCGCTTCTGCTGATTCTCTTTATGAAGTCCAAGCAGCTCAAAGCCGTCGGTAAGGCCTCGATTGTTCCTGTTGCCTTTGCTGTCAACGAGCCGCTGCTCTTTGGCGCGCCGATGATCCTTAACCCCTACATGCTCATCCCCTTTGTTGCCGCCGGCTGCGTCAACGTAAGCGTTGCCAAGTTCTTTATCGATAACGTGGGCATGAACGGCTTCTCCTTCGTGGTGCCTTGGGCTACCCCTGCCCCCATCGGCATCTTCATCACCACGAACTTCCAGCTTATTGCCCTGGTGTTTGTCGCAATCATCATATTGCTGGACGCCATCATCTACCTGCCGTTCTTGAAGGCATACGATAAGCTGCTCTGCGACCAGGAGGCCGAGCGCGCCGCCGAGCTGGGTCTTGAGTCCGATGGTGCCGCCACCATCGCCGCCAACGCCTCTGCGCCCGCTGTCGAGCAGACTACCGCTTCCGTCGAGACGGCCGCCGCTGCCGCCGATAGCAAGCCTGTCGCCGATCAGCCCGAGCCCACCTCCGACGCATCCGCTAAGAAGGATGTCGACGGCCTGAAGGTCCTCGTCCTGTGCGCCGGCGCCGGTACCTCTGCCATGCTTGCCAACGCCATCAAGGAAGGTGCTGCGCAGACCGGAGAGAACATCGCTTCCTCCGCAGGCGCCTATGGCCAGCACACTGCCATCATGGATCAGTACGACGTTATCGTGCTTGCCCCGCAGGTCCGTAGCTACTACAACGACATGAAGGCCGACACCGATCGCCTGGGCATTAAGCTGCTCGCCCCGCGCGGTAAGGAATATATCGACCTTACCCGCGACCCCGCTGGCGCCATCAAGTGGCTCCGCGAGAACCTCGACTAGTTTCCTCCCTCTGTTGGTGCCCGGATCCCCAGTTCGGGCACCCCTCCCTATTCGAATCCCACAGAAAGGATGACTCATGAACAACCCCATGCAGTTCCCCGACGGCTTTGTGTTTGGCGGCGCCACCGCTGCTTACCAGGTTGAGGGCGAGACCCGTACGCACGGCAAGGGCAAAGTGCCCTGGGACGATTTCCTGGCTGCTCAGGGTCGCTTCTCCCCCGATCCCGCAAGCGATTTCTACAACAAGTACCCGGTCGATATCGACCTGTGCCAGCGCTTCGGCATCAACGGTATCCGCGTCTCCATCGCTTGGAGCCGCATCTTCCCCAACGGCACTGGCGAGATCAACCCCGAAGGTGTCGCCTTCTATCACGAGCTCTTTGCCACCTGCAACAATGCTGGCGTTATCCCCTATGTCACGCTCGATCACTTCGATACGCCCGAGGCCTTTTACCAGAACGGCGGCGAGGGCTTCCTGACGCGCACGACGATTGACGCCTTTGTCGAGTACGCCAAGTTCTGCTTTGCCGAGTTCACCGAGGTCAAGCACTGGTTTACCTTTAACGAGATTCCCGCGACCGCCGAGGGCAGCTTCATCGTCGGCAACTGGCCGCACGGCGAGAAGTACCGCCTGGACAAGGCCTTCCAGCTCATGCACAACATGATGGTGGCCCATGCCAAGGCCGTCGTCGCCTTCCACGAGGGCGGCTTTGAGGGCGAGATCGGCATTGTCCAGAACCTGGAGCCCAAGTATCCCCTCGATTCCAACAGCGCTGCCGACTGCGAAGCCGCCCGCATGGCCGACGTCATCAACAACCGCTGGGTACTCGACGCCACCTTCCGCGGCCACTATGCAGCCGACACCATGGAGGCCGCGACCAAGCTGGCCCATATCGCTGGCGGCGAGCTCGACGTCCGCGACGAGGACATCGCCGCGCTGACCGCCGCGCTCCCCTACAACGATTGCCTGGGCGTCAACACCTACAAGTGCCAGTTCCTGCGTGCCGCCGAGGGCGAAAACGACATCAACCACAATGGCACTGGCGACAAGGGCTCCTCGCGCTGGTTCCTCAAGGGCGTTGGTGAGTCATGCGTGCGCGAAGGCGTACCCACCACCGATTGGGACTGGATTATCTATCCCGAGGGCCTGTACGATCTGCTGCTCCGCATTAAGAACGATTACCCCAACTACAAGAAGATCTACATCACCGAGAACGGCATGGGCTATAAGGACGACTTTGAGGACGGCTTTATTGACGACGCCCCTCGTATCGATTACATGCGTCAGCATCTCGCGTGGATCCTCAAGGCGATCGACGGCGGCGTAAACGTTGACGGTTACTTTGTGTGGTCGCTGCAGGACCAGTTCTCCTGGACCAACGGCTACAACAAGCGCTATGGCCTGTTCTACATCGACTTTGAGACCCAGAAGCGCTATCCCAAGGCGAGCGCGTACTGGTACAAGAACGTCGCGGAGACCGGCCTGCTCATGGCCTAACTTTTGCCGCATACCCCCTGTCGGCCGCATGTGAGTCCCTCCACGGGATCGCATGCGGCCTTTTTATTTTTTGCCGAGCCGCGCGGATCGTTTGTCTCGATCTGTAACATCTAGCTGGGATTTTCGGTCCTAATTGTTACAGATTGAGACGAACGCGCAGGCCGGTCCGAATAATCTAAATCTGTAACACCTAGCCCACTTTTGACCATCTACCTGTTACAGATCGAGACAAACGCACAGGTCAATCCGCTCAATCTCGATCTGTAACATCTAGCCGAGCTTTTCGGTCCCAGTTGTTACAGATTGAGACAAACGGAATCGGCCAGGCAGAAAATCTCGATCTGTAACATCTGACGAGCATTTGACCGCCTAGTTGTTACAGATCGAGACAACCAGATGGTCAAATCCTCACTTTCCAGGCAGCTACGAAGCGCTCCTCTTTCCTTTGTTAGCGCCGGGCGATTTTAGCCGCTAATAGTCAAACTATTTTGACCAATCCCGGTCACCGAATAATGGCCACCGT
>NZ_JBDGAV010000009.1:0-87561 GCF_040910325.1 Collinsella aerofaciens
GTGTTGGCTAAAATGGGTCGGCCGGGATTGGTCAATCTCGGCCGACTATATTTGGCTAAATTATTCCGACGCTAACATCGATATGGTATGTGCTTCATGGCGGCTACCTCCTTTTAGCCGCCGCTTTTAACAGTGATACCGCGTCATTTCATTAGAAGATAAAAAGAAACGGCGGCTTTGGTTTTTCAAAGCTGCTGCGGAAATCAAAGAACGACAAGCAACAGTTCTGATTTTGCTCCAATATGGTTATTGGGGGCACAAATTAAATCAAAAAAGAGCCGATAACAGCAGTATTTCAAACTGCATATTATCGGCTCTGCGTCTGTGCGTCTGGCTCTTTTAATTAAATTATTTTTGTTGTTTTTTGGCTTTATTATATGTATTAGCTAACTGTCCACAAGCTGCTTTAATCTTTCTACCATGAGAAACTCTCATGGTAACTTCAAGTCCTGTTTGCTCTAATTGATGTTTGAACGCAACCATTTCTTGTTTTTGTGGTGCTCTAATTTTTGAATTACTCGTCGGGTTGTATTGCAGCACGTTAATCATAACATTTTTGCCCTTAAACCATTTTGCAAGTTGCCTTATATCTGAGGAACGGTCATTTATACCTGGTAAAAGCAAATACGCAAATACCACTTTTCGATTATGCCTTTGTGAATAGGACAATGCTTGCTTAACAACATCTTCAATAGCGTACATGTGCATATGAGGAATGATGCAGTTTCTCGCAGCCTGTGTTGCTGCATGTAAAGATATTGTCAACTGATTTTTTAGATGTTCTTCGCGCAATTTTTTTAATTGATTAACTGGACCAACTGTTGATACGGTAATGCCGTCGGTTGGAAAGTTAAGTCCATTTCTATCTCGAAGAATATGGATTGCTGCAATCAAGTTGTCGTAATTGAATAAAGGTTCTCCCATTCCCATAAAAACGATACGATTTACTTTTTGACGTATCAATATGACCTGTTGCACAATTTCAGATGGTGTTAGATTACGAACGAAACCATTGCGTCCGGACTCACAAAAAATACAGCCAACAGAACAACCAACTTGCGTACTTACGCAAACAGTCCCACCATCTCGCCGTTTAATAAAAACCGTTTCGATATACCTGTTGTCTTTCAATTCATAAACATACTTTTCAGTATCGCTACTTTTATAGACTTTTTTTGTTGATATTGATAGATTTTTTTGTGAAATGGCTGTTTATACAATTCCGCATATAAGGCTCTTGCTTTATCCTCTCCAATTACTTCCGACATTTCTTTGTAAGTAAATCCGTATGGGTCATTCAATATTTCCGTAAGTGTACTTTTAGGTAAGTGTTTCATTTAATATCCTTCCTTTTTCAGAGTTTTTGATTATGATATCTTATTTTTCAACATCAATGATATGTGTTAATTTACATTTAGGGCAGAAAAGAGGAAAATTTCTTAATACCGTATTATAAAATACTTGAACCCTCGTCTTTCCGTTACAAATTGGACATTTTATCCAATATTTTTCAAGCATAATATTTCTCCTTTTGTGCAAAAAAATACAGGTCAATTCTCAACATGAGCATTGACCTGCATTTATACATATAACACTACAACAAAATTAAGGTTTGGAAAGGGTGCGCTTTGCAAGCTCCCGCATATCCGCGTCCATGTAGGGCAGCGCGGCGTTGACATTCTCAATCAAAGCCCGCTTGCCGCCCTCGTTGTAAATGCTCAAAAGGTTTGTTTCTTCAACAGTCAGTCTAATCATGCTCATACCTCCATATCGTGATTTTTTGTTTTTGCCGCCGCCTTTTTCGGGGCGGTCTTTGCCTTGTCTGCTTTAAGCTGCGCCCGGATAGAGGGGCGGGGCTTCCTTATCTCCCTGTCCCGGTTCTCCCCCTTGTCAATCAGCGCATACGTCCCATGTCTGCCCTCGATTTTGGAAAAGGAAAGGGTCTTGTAGGGCAGCATGGAGAAAAGGCGGTCAGTGTCCTTTGTGGCTGCAAGCCGCATGAACGCCGGGGAAAGCTCTGCCATGAAATGGGTCTTGTTCGGGCTGTTCGGCTCGTAATGCCGCTTCATTTCCCGCACAATGCGCCGCGCTTCCGTTTCAATCAGCCCGTCCCGCAAAGCGGCAATATGCGCCTTGAAATCCCCCGGCGAAAGCTGCTCCCGGCTGCGCCGTTCTTCCTGTAAGAGCGATTGCAGCGCGTCCGGGTCGTTGGGTACGGCTTCAAAGCGTTCAAATTTCCCAAGCTGCGGGTCTGGGGTTCCGTCAAAATATCTCCCGGCTTCCTGTACCCTTTCCCCATGCTCATAAATCAGCTTCACCGTATCGGCGGGCAGCTCCTTTTCCTTGACGCGCTCATAATGTTTAGAGTAGTCCAGTTCGTACAGATTGCCCTTGATTTTCCCGCGCTCCTTTCCCGTCAGCTCGATTGCATAGGCAAGAACGCGGTCGCTTGTCTGCTCCATGTAGAAACGCCATGTGTTGTGGGGCGCGGTGTCTTTGAGGAAAACGTCGCGCTCCCGGAAACAGTGCGTCCCGGACGGGCGGCAGAACCACAAAAGTGTTTTGTCCTCCCTGTGGGGGCTTGCCGCCGCCTTTGCGATAATCTCTTTGTCAATGTCTAAGTCGCTCTGGTAAAAGCCTGTGTTCTGCTTCATAATCGCTTCAAGGGAAGCAAACAAATCCATGTTTTCAAATTTGCTCTGTTCCGGCATGGGTCAGCTCCTTTCCAAGTCCTGTGACTTCTGCTTTGCGTTTTTCTTCTGTGCCTTTTCCTTGTCGGCTCTAAGCTGCGCCCGGATAGAGGGTTTCTTTTCCGGCTTCGCTCCCTTGCCGCGCTCCTTGTCGGCTTTGACAGCGTTAGCCAGGTCAACAAGGGAAATCTGCTCGCCCGCCTTTACCTTTGCTTCCAGTTCGTCAACGGTGGGGGTGTTGTTGATGATACCGTCAATCATGTTCCCGTTCTGCTCTGTGGTCTGCTCGGCGGTTTTCAAGGGATTGTCCCGCTGCGCCTGTTCTGCGGCAACGGCAAACGCCCGCGTCCCATTCCCCATAATCAGATACTTTCCGTCGTCCGACTGGTGGTGAAAGCCATATCCGGCGGCTTCTATCTGCTCCCGGCTCATGGCGGTCACATGGAAAGTCCCCCTCGGTGTCTTGACAGTTTCGCCCGTTTCCAAGTCGTCCGGGGTAAGCTGCTTTTGCTCCTGTAAAAACTCCGGCACTTCCCGAAAACCTACACTGTCAACGAAATGCGCCGCGTCCTGTCCGTCCTGATGAAGCACTACCACGTCGGAAACGGAAAGGCTGTGTCCCTTAAAATCTTTGGGGTGGTCGATATTGAAACAGGTGTAAATATCTTCAAGGGAAGTTTCCGGCGCAAGGGGCGCGGAATAGACAAGCTCATAGTTCGCCCTGTCAACCACATTTCCCGCCGCCTGCAGGCGGTCGTATGGCTCAAAGCGGAAATCCCTTGTTTCGTCCCCGCCCTTTATCTGGTAAATGGAAAAGGTGTCTTTGTCCTGTCCGGCGGTCTGCGCCGTTTCCTGTGCCTTTGCGTAAAGCTGCTTCACGTCGCCCTCGGTCAGCTCGCCGCTTTTGAGCTGCCCCATAAGCTCGCGGCATTTCTCCGGCGTTCCCGTATAAAGCACGTCGCCCATTTTCGCCCGCCCGTTCTCCTGTGTCACATAGGCTTGCAAGAGGTAGCTGTTTTCCCGGCTGTCGCTGTAAGGGTTCCGGCGCACTCTGTAAATCGTTTCCGGGGTAAAGGCTTCTTTCGGGGCTGCGCCCGCTTTTTCCTGTGCGCCGGATTTTCCCGGTGCGGCTGCTTCCGGATCCGGCTTCTCCGGCGCGGCTTCCTGTCCCTCTCTGGTGGGCTGCTCCTGTCCGGCGGTCTGCTCCTTGTCCTGTGCCTTTTGCAGCTCCGCTAAGTTCTCGTCTATGGAATTGATAATCTCGGCGGCTGCGCTGCGTATCGTTTCAAGGGAGCTTTTCAGCTCGGACAGTTCCCGCCCGCTGCTCCACCCGGCGACGTAGCCGAAAGAGTAGTCCGACGTGTCAAGCCCGTAATGTTGGCAGACGGTATAGGCGACGCTTTCCGCTTCGACTTCGCGGGTGCGGCGGTCTACGCGAGGCTGCTGCTCGTCCTTTGGCGCGTTGAGGTCAATATCGTGCAGCTTCGCATGGGCGATTTCGTGAATGGCGGTCTTTAAGGTCTGCAATTCGCTCATGCCCTCGTTGATAGCAATGCGCTTGTCCTCCAAGTGGTAGTAGCCATGAGAGCCGCCCACGATTTCCTCAAAGGCGATAGGAACGGGGGAAGTCTTTTCAAGGGCTGCGAAAAAATCCTTGTAGCGGTCAACGTCGCCCGTCAGCTCGTCCACCGCAATATCCGGCAGCTCCTTTCCCTCGGTCTGGGAAACGTCGAAAACAGACACTACCTTGTAGGCGGGTATGGTGATTTCCTTTTCCTCGGTGACGGGCTTTCCGTCCTTGCCGATAACGGGCTTCTGTGTGTGCGGGTCGATTTTTTGCATTTCCTGTTTGATTTTATAGGGTGACGGGGCAATGATTTTAATTCCCTTTTGCCCTTTCATCACGTTTCGCTCAAAGTTGTTCTTCCAAGCGGAAAATCCCGCCACAAGGGAAGCGTCCGGCTTCTGCATGGCGATAAGGACGGTGTTTCGGAAGCTGTAATTATGGAATTTTGACATGACTTTCAGATATTCCCGGTAACGTTCGCTGTCAAAGAGTTCCGCAATGCCCTGTTCCAGACGGTCGGTAATCTCTTTGAGCTTTTCGGCGGGCTTCTCGCTCGTCAGCACGATAGGGATAACCGGGCGCGGCTCCTGTGGCTGCTCTGCGGTCTGCGCGGTTCTCTGCCCCGGCGCGGCTGCGTCCATTTCTACCTTTTCCGGGTCGGGTCTTTCCGGCTGCGGGGGCTGCGGCGTTACCCGGTATTCCTCCGGCACGTCGCGCCCGTCGTACCATTCTGTAAAGGTGTTGCGGTTGTTGTAGATATAGCCCTTTTCGGTAAACATACCATCGTCGTTAATGGAAGCGTCCCGTCCGTATTCCTCATACATGAAATACTTTTTCGCTTCTTCGGGAAGCTCCGGTTCTTCCAGTTCATCAACCAGATAACGCCCGTATTCTTCTTCATTGTGGACGGACGGGTAAATCCAGTAGCAGTCAAGGTTTTGTGCAAGGTTGATGATGTCCTGTAAGCTGTCGGCATGGTCGCCGTATTCAATGGCTGCAATGAATTTCTCCCGGTCGTCGTCAAACTGCATTTCCAAGAGCTTCCCTAAATAGTTCAGCTCGTCGGGGTGGGAATACTCGCTTAAATGTTCCGTCAAGCCGGGAATAGGGGATTGAAATTCTGTGAAATGCCATTCCTCGTAATGCTTGAAGTCAATCCCGATACGGTCAAAGACTTCTTTCAGATGTTCGGCAGTCGTGGGGAACGTCACCCATTCGCCCGCGGGTCTGCCCTCGGTGTACTTCCCAAGATTGGAAAGATAGCCGCTTAAAATCGGTTCTGCCATTTGTTCGCTCCTTTCTTCGTTCATCATGCGGTGCATAAGCTCGTAATCTTCAATGCTCATGCTCCCGTCAAATACATAGGGGTTAAAATCCTCCTTTTGTTGTTTACAGGCTTTCGCCCGGTTTGAATGAATAGGGGTCGTGCGGCTCCTGTGGCGCAAGTGCGCCGCTTGCCATGTCATGGGCGACAAGGGAAGTGTAGTAGTTGCCGATTGTGGACGGGGCATTGAAAAGGGCTGCTTTCAGATATTGCTTGATGTTGCGGATTTTCGTGGTGTTCTCCCGCATACAGTCAAGCACAAAGCGGATATGCTCGCCGTCCAGTTTCATAAACTTTGACTTCACAAGCTCTGCCGGGTAGTCGTCCCCCGCAATCCGCACCCGCTTTCTGGCGGTGCATACCGTTTCAAGCATGAGGTCTACAATCTCGTCAAGCCTGTCCCCGTCAAATTTCATGTCCTGTTTGAGAATGTCGTAGTCGATATTGTCCTTGATGATTTCCCGGTATATCTCTACTGCGCTCTGTGCTGCCGCTTCCGTTCCTTTCCGTTCCGGCGGCGTAGCCGCTCCCCCGCAAGGTGAGGGGTTAGGGGAAAGGATAGGAATGGAATGGGTACTTGATAAATCTGTATTTGATTTTTCTTTTTTTGGTAAGTCAGTTCTTTGTATATCTTTATTTAATTGCGTTGGATTTTCCAACGTAGGTTTTTCCAATGTTGGTTTTCCCTGTGTTGGATTATCCAATGTTGGATTTTCCAATGTAGGTAAATCCGGCGTAGGCGGCTGCGGCTGCTCGAATATCACATAGTCCGCGCCCCGCAAGCGTCCTTTCTCGTCGCGCTCCCTTGAACGGACGATATACCCGGCGCGTTCAAGCTCCTGTATGGCTTCGCGGATAGCGTCTATCTTCTCCCGGTTGATAAAGGATAAGCCTTTCAAGGTGTAGTCCCAATCGTCGGGGAGTGACAGCATTTGCGACAAAAGCCCCTTTGCCTTTAGGGATAGCTCCTTGTTGCGTAGGTGGTGGTTGCTCATTACGGTGTAGCCCTTGTTTCGTTCCACCCGGAAAACTGCCATAGTAAATCACTCCTTTTGCTGTGGATTTGTTACGCAGTAGAAGCGCGGTTTCGGGGGATAAGGTATAAATCCCTTGCCGCGTCAGATACGCGCCCGGAAAGCCGCTTGTAGCAAGGCTTTTTCTGCCCCTACTGCGTAACAAAGGGCATGAAAAAAGCGGCGTTCCTGTTCTCCCATGTAGGGAGTGGGAAACGCCGCTTTTGCGTCGTATTCAGTTTTTAGTACAATACCCTGCTTGTCCATCGCTCGAAAAACCTTGATTTTCTGGTGTTTTCAAAAGTATCGTTATCTAACGTCAGCTTTAGGTGGCCCAGCGTTTGCCCCGTTTTGCTGGGGATGTCTGTCGTTCAGTGCTCTTACTGGCCAATCCAGTGTTGCGCATAGCTCTTAATGTCTTCGGTAAAACCGTCAAGGTCGTCAAGGGTGATCACGCTGTCGATAAGCAAATTGGCTATCTCGCGGTGCATTGTGCTGCGGCGAATGTCGTTTGCAATTACGCCTGAGGACAGCTTGTCTCTATTGAGGCGCTCTTCTAGTGCCCAAAATCTACTGGACGCTTCGCTGTCGCCGTTCAGCATCTCAACGTACTGGCCGATGAGCTTTTCCATATAACGTTCTTGCCATTGAGGAAGCATTTTCTTAAACAGCTTCCAGTCGCTTTCGGTTACGTCGCGCATATGTTCTCCGCTCGTCAAACGGGCTTTCCATTTGCCTTTCATTCTATTTGGTTTTCGCTCGCAGGTGCGGATGAGAGGCTCTCTTTAGCCTTCGAGATTGGGCTTGAATGGGTCGTATGCCACAAAACGGGCCTATCTACTACGTTTAATTGGATACCCTCAACCATGCCGGGAAAACGAAAAATAAAACCGCAGGTAGAAGGCCTGTCGATTTTCGAAAAAGGCGGTCATGGTTGGCCCCATCGAGTTAAACGTAGTAGATAGGCCCTTTTCGTGGCGGACCATCAAACGAACGCCGACGCTTGTGCTGTAGCCGCTCCGATCATTCGTAAGTTGCGGTGGAATAGTTCCTAAATTCGACTACTCAAGGCTAAAACCGGAACTATATCACCGCAACTTAGGAGGGAGGGGCGGGGGGTACTAGTTGGGTGCTGCCGTCGGGCTGGGATGGTTTAGGCTCGTTCGCGATGCTTCCATCGTTTACGGCACCAACGCATGAGTGCTTTTACGACCGGGATGGTGATGAGAATTACCCAGGCGGGATGGGGTTGCCCCAGACAGAGCCACATGTAGAGGAACCATGCCTCGGCACTGACCGAATAGACGACATCGATCAGCTTAGATAAGTGGCGTTGGTCGATAAAGTCGCCAAGCGCGTAATAGACGGGAATCAAAAAGACGAGGAAGAGTCCCGTAGCCCATGTGCCGTAGGCAATGCCGAGCACCAGGTAGGCGAGGGTGACGAGCGCGGGGAAGGGGAATTTGTTCCATGTACGTCCGACCTTGGTGTGGAAATGCTTGCCATGATGGTCGAGCTTGTCGTGTGCTTCCTTCCAGCTGGAAAACGTCTCGCCGTCGATGGTGACGGTGCCGTCGTCATTGGTATGCACGCTATGTCCATCGTCCTCAAGCGTATCGATATGCAATCCGCCTGGCCCCACATGGACCTCTTCGCCCTTGCGCTCGTTAGCCACATGGATGCCATTCCAGCCAACATGGACCTCTTCGCCTTTGTTGGGATCAATAACGTGGATGCCGCGCGTGAGGGAAATATCGACAAGTGGCTTATCGCTGTAACCAGAGTGCTCAGTAGAAGCCTCAGCCTCTTCAGCCTCATCTGAAGCTTTGGTGCCGGCGTCGCTGTCCTGTGCCTCATCATCAGCTTGCGAGTCGTCAGTGCTATCCACCGTCTCCCCATACAACAGCTCATCCAGCGACACGCCATACAGCGCGGCGAGCGCAATAAGGTTATCGGTATCGGGCGAGGACTCGCTGCGCTCCCATTTACTGACAGCCTGACGACTCACGCCCAGTTGGGCGGCAAGCGCCTCCTGAGAAAGCCCGGCAGCCTTGCGGCGATCAACGAGCCGCTGTGCCATCGCAAGATCCATGGTGGTTCCTTTCGTTTGATGGTCGAATCGAATGAGCCGAGTATGCTGAGAACAACCGGTAG
This sequence comes from Collinsella aerofaciens, assembly GCF_040910325.1. Lineage (GTDB taxonomy): Bacteria > Actinomycetota > Coriobacteriia > Coriobacteriales > Coriobacteriaceae > Collinsella > Collinsella aerofaciens_BL. The sequence continues at coordinate 8,749 of NZ_JBDGAV010000009.1, forward strand.
CGACCACCATTTCTAGTTAGAATCTGCTCCAACCCTACCGCAACTACCGGTAGCAACCCCTAACGACCAGCCATTTCAGGACAAATGTCAGTGCAAGTAGCAGCCAAGAGCCCCCACTCAGTAAATTGCGGTGGAATAGCTTCTAGATTTAGCCATTTGCGGGCTAAGCAGGAACTATTTCACCGCAACTGAATTTCAGACCAGGCACCCGCAGCAAGAAGACGAATTGCCTCGGCGAGTATGTAAACGAAGGACCCTCCGACCCCGCCCGACGATTTCGATTGGCGACCTTTGACGGAGTCAAGGGAGGAGCCAAATCGAAATACGTCGGGCGGGGTCGGAGGGTCCGATGGGATGGATTTCGGCCGAGGCTATTCGTCGCCGAAGCTGATGCCCAACGCCTTGGCCTCGCGTACCAGGTCGCTCTGGGGATCGACATACTTGAGCTTGCCGGCGACCTCCTCGAGCGGCATGTGGCACATCTTGCCGTCGCGCAGGGCGATCATGTAGCCAAACTCGCCGCGTAGGCAGCCAAGTGCCGCCTCGACGCCGCACTGGGTCGCAAAGATGCGGTCCTGAGCGTCGGGTTGGCCGCCGCGTTGCGTGTGGCCGGGGATGGCGACGCGGGTCTCGCGACCAGTCTTGGCTTCGATCTCCTTGGCGATGTCGTAGACAATCGAGGGGCTCGTACGCTCGGCGAGCTTCTTCTTGTACTCCTTCTTGGACAGCGCCGCGTCCTCCTTGGAGATAGCGCCCTCGGCGACGGCTACAATCGTAAAGCGGCTGCCGGTCTCCATGCGATGTTCGATGGTCTTGATGACATTTTCCATGTCGTAAGGGATCTCTGGAATCAGGATGACGTCCGCGCCGCCCGCGACGCCGGCGTACAGCGGAATCCAGCCGACCTTGTGGCCCATGATCTCGATAACGAACACGCGGCCGTGGCTCGAAGCGGTGGTGTGAATGTCGTCGATGCACTTGGTGGCGACGTCGATGGCGCTCGTAAAGCCAAACGTCAGCTCGGTGCCCCAGGTGTCGTTATCGATGGTCTTGGGCAGGGCGATAACGTTGAGGCCCTCTTCGCGCAGGCGGTTGGCGGTCTTGGTGGAGCCGTTGCCGCCCAGCATAAACAGGCAGTCGAGCTGCAGCTTATGATAGGTGTGGACCATTGCGGGTACCTTCTCGACGCCATCGGCCTCGGGAATATCCAGACGCTTGAACGGCGTGCGGCTCGTGCCCAGGATGGTGCCGCCGCGGGTGAGGATGCCGCTAAAATCGGCGGGCGACATGACGCGGAACCTGCTGTAGATAAGGCCCTGGTAGCCGTCCTCAAAACCATAGATCTCGATAGGTTCTTCGCTATTGGTCATAAGCGTTTTGACAATGCCGCGCATGGTAGCGTTGAGCGCCTGGCAGTCGCCGCCACTGGTAAGAAGACCGATCCTGAGCATGATGAATCCTTCCGGGCAAGTTATAACATGCGCATAAGTTTACCCCCGCACACTGTTGATACGGGGGTAAAACGTGTTAGCTCAAGCGTATGGAAATGTAAGCAACGTCAGGGAACGTAAGGTCGACGGGCCTGGCTCCTTACAGTGCGAAGGCATCGACGTTGCCCCAGTGACGGCGCAGCGTGATGGCGGCAGCGGGCTCGGTATTGTCAAAGACGACCGACCACTGCGTGTTGCTGGTGATGTCTTCCGGATTGGGCTCTTGCGCCGCAGCGCGTAGGGCCTTCCAAGTGACTGCCTCGTCCTGAGCACCGACATGGGCGTCAAGGACATCGGCGATTGCGACGGCGCGCTCTTTACCATGGCCCAGCTCGCCATTCTTTTGGTTGGGCAGCACTTCGTCGCCATAGCAGGCGTAGAAGTTCGTAACCTGGCGTACAGGAGTCGCTTTGAAAGCACGGTCCGGATCGCGCGGATCCCACTCTACTACGCGCGCGTCACCGGCGGCGTCGTTGATAAAGAAGTGGTAATCGCGTCCTGCCATAGCGTGCATGTCGTAGGCGGAAAGCAGGTCGACAGCTTCTTGCGTGGTGGCGGCACGGTCGAGCACCAGGCGGATGGCGAGCGAGGTATTGATGGCGGGGCGTTGCGTGTCCTGGTCACAGGGCTTGGAATCCAGGGTGAGTACGGCAATGGACACGCCGCATTCGTTAACACCGTCGAGCTGGGCAAACGGGCCCATCAACGCCGCGGCGCGTCCGGTGATGGAGTCAAGCGGAGTGTTGGCGCCCAGGTTATTGAGGGCGGCAAACCCGATGGAAGCATAGCCACCGCGTGGGTGATTGCGCACCAGCAGCGCCGAGGTGTCGTCCTTAAAGTCGTAATTGCGACCGGTGCGCACGCGGCCTTCGGCATCTACGGCGACAAAAGCGCTGCAGGCAAACTGGGGCGCCTGGACATGTGCCGGCACACCGGGCAGCACCTGCGCCACCACGGCATCGATGTAGGCCTGGTCGTCGCGCACGCCAGCGGCGATGATGCGATCAAGATCGTAGTCGTAGGCGATGTCGATTGCGTACAGGTCATAGCCATCCGCGTAGCCGGTCAAGCGTTTGAGCGACGCGGTGGACTTGATTTGCTTGTGATAAACGATACCGGTGGCAGCGGCAAGGCCGACGGCGACTCCCGCGGCACCGCAGGTGATGGCAATGTTACGTGGCTTCATGACGGCTCCTCTCGTCCTGTTAGCGCAATTGTCGCAAAAGGAACGCGGGCATGATGGCTCAAGTTGGTGAGCGGCGCGGAATTAAGCACGGAATGAAGAGTGCGGCGCTGGCGTGGCGGGGTATGCTGGAGGGGACCATCAACCCAGCGAAAGGGGAGAGCATGACGGATCAGGAAACGCCCGAGCGCGCGCACGTGACGGCCGACGATATCGAGGCCGCCAACGACCTTATCGACTTTATCGAGGCATGCCCCAGCATGTTCCATACGGCGGCGACCATTATGGCCGAGCTCGACGAGGCGGGCTTTACCTACCTGCCCGAGAACGCGGCATGGGACATCGAGCCGGGCGGGCGTTATTACACGCAGCGCAACACCTCGAGCGTCGTTGCCTTTAAGGTGGGCGAGGACCTGGCTGCTACGTGGGGCGAGGACGGCGTTGCCGGCGACTATCATTTTCAGCTCACGGCGTCGCACAGCGACTCGCCGACGTTTAAGGTTAAGGCCGTGCCCGAGCTCGACGGCGCGGGCGAGACGCTGCGCCTGAACACCGAGGCCTACGGCGGCATGATCGACTACACCTGGTTCGACCGTCCGCTGGCACTCGCGGGCCGCGTGCTGGTACGCGAGGGCGACCGTATTGAGAGCCGCCTGCTTGCCACCGAGCGCGAGGTCGCTATTATCCCGAGCCTTGCCATCCACATGAACCGCGGCGTTAACGAGGGCTTTGCGCCTAATCGTGCTGTCGACCTGTGCCCGCTCATCAGCGCCGGTGAACTCAAGCAGGGAGATTTTGACGCTCTGATCGCCGACGAACTGGACGTTGAGCCCGAGCAGATCCTGGGTCGCGACCTGTTCCTGGTCAATCGTCAGGATGCGCGCATTTGGGGCTGGGCCGACGAGTTTATCTCGACGCCCAAGCTTGACGACCTGGCCTGCGCCTACACCTCGCTGCAGGCATTTTTGGGTGCTGAGAACGCGCGCGATATCTCGGTCTTCTGCTGCTTTGATAACGAGGAGGTTGGCTCCGAGACCAAGCAGGGAGCCATGTCGACGTTCTTGGCCGATGCGCTGCGCCGCATTAACGGATCGCTGGGCTTCGATGACGAGTCGTACCATCGCGCACTTGCCGCCTCGATGCTCGTGAGCTGCGATAATGCGCATGCCGTGCATCCCAACCACGCCGAGAAGTGCGATGTCCGCAACCAGGTGGTGCTCAACGGCGGCATCGTTATCAAGGAAGCCGCCAACCAGCACTACTGCACCGATGCCTTTAGCCGCGCGGTGTTCCAGGCTATTTGCGATGACGCCGACGTGCCCACGCAGGCCTTCGCCAACAAGAGTGATATGGCCGGCGGCTCCACCCTGGGCAACCTGTCTAACATGCAGGCGAGCATGCACGCCGTAGACGTGGGCCTGCCGCAGCTTGCCATGCACTCGAGCTACGAGACCGGCGGCGTGCGCGACGTGATGTACGCCATCCGCGCCCTCACCGCCTTCTACGAGCGCAACCTAACCATCAACGGCGCCGAAAGCGCGGAGCTCTAAAACCTGTCAAAAGAGGACAGGTTTACTTTGGCAGGTTTTATTTGGGCAAATGCCGCAATGCCAACAGCTGGACAGAATTGTTATGACACCGCAGGTTGAGCAAACGTCAGCGAGCGATGTCCAGAGCGAACAAGTTGGCATGAAAAAGGCAAGGCATAGACCTTCTGGTCATGCCTTGCCTTTTGAATGGCAAATTGTCGCTCTGGGCGGCGCGCAGCGTCGACCGGTCCGCCGTTCGTTAGAACGGCGGAACAAGATTAGTGCTCGATCCAGCAGCGCAGGGTCTCGCCTGCCTGCAGGTGACGCAGATTCTCCGCGGCAATGTCGACCACATTGTTGAGCGTGGCTGCCAGGTGGAACCAGCCGGAGACGTGTGGCGTGATGAGCATGTTGGGCGCATCCCACAGTGGACTTGTCTCAGGCAACGGTTCGGGGTCGGTGACGTCGACCGCGGCGCCGGCGAGATGTCCCGACTCCAGGGCGACAACCAAGTCGTCGGCGACCACAAGGTCGCCGCGGCCGCCGTTGGCAAAGAAAGCGCCCGGTTTCATCGCGGCGAAGAACTCGGCGTTCGCCAGGCCGCGGGTCTCGGGTGTGCTGGGCATAAAGGATGCGACGATGTCAGCCTCGGCCAGGCGCTCGGATAGGGCGTCCATGCCGTCCATGTCCTCAAACACAATGGGGTAGACGAGCGGGTGGCGCTTGATGCCGCGGACGTGCGCACCCATGTTGCGGCAGAGCGTGGCAAAGTGGCCGCCAATGTCGCCCGCGCCCAGCACCAGCACATTGGCGTTTTTGAGCGAGGTGACCGGCCCCAAATCCTCCCAGCGATGCTCGCGCTGCAGGTCCTGGTAGCCGGGCAGGCGCTTCATCATAGACAGCACCATGGCAAACATGTGCTCGCTCACGGCCTGGCCGTAGGCGCCTACCGAACAAGACAGTTTGGCGTCGGCCGGCACGGTGCCGGCGGCCAAGTAATCGTCATAGCCCGCGGTCTGCAGTTGCAGCAGCTGGAGATGCTTGCATGCTGTGAGCATGTCAGGGTCGATGTTGCCCAGGATCACGTCGGCGTTGGCGACCTGCTCACGCGTGACGGCATCGGCGCTCGTGTAGATAAAGTCCTCGCCCGGAGCGCTCGACTCAAGAATTGCGCGATGACGGTCGTTGACAGGCAACAAAACCAGGATGTTCACAAGCAGTCCTCTCCGCTCGACCTGCCAAAAAGGGACAGGTTAATTTTGGCAGGTTTTATCAGGCAAAACGCTCAAATAAAACGCCGGATGCAAGACGGGCGTGCCCGTCGGCATCCGGCGCATCCACAGCTACCAGCTGAGCAGCTCGTAACCGTCCTCGGTCACCACGAGCTGTACCTCGCACTGGGCCGAATCGCTGCCGTCCTTGGTGCGCACGCACCAGCCGTCACCCTTGCTGATCTTGATGTCGGGCGCTCCGGCGTTGACCATGGGCTCGATGGTAAAGACCATGCCCGGTACCATGATGGTGTCTACGTCGGGAGCCTCGGTGGTAAAGCCCACAAACGGGTCCTCGTGGAACTCCTTACCGATGCCGTGTCCGCCGTACTCGCGCACCACGCTAAAGCCGGCGTCCTCGACGGTCCTTTGCACGGCCTCGGCCATAACGGACAGCGGCAGCCATGGCTTGACGGCCGCCAGACCCGCCTCCACACTGGCGCGGGTGACGTCGACCAGGCGTTGACGCTCTGCCGAGACCTCGCCGATGCAGAACATGCGGCTCGAGTCGCTAAAGTAGCCGTCCAAGATCGTGGAGCAGTCGACGTTGATGATGTCGCCCTCGTGCAGCACATCCGCATCGCAGGGGATACCGTGGCAGACGACGTCGTTGATCGAGGTGCACACGCTTTTGGGGTAGCCCTCGTAGTTGAGGTCTGCCGGTGTGCCGCCGTGCTCGACGGTGTAATCGTAGATCATCTGGTCAATCTGGTTGGTAGTCATGCCTGCGGCGATGTGTTCGCCTACGTAATCGAGCACGCCCACGTTGATAGCGGCCGAGCGCTTGATGCCCTCGATATCGGCGGGCGTCTTGTAGAGCGTGCGGGGCAGAACCTCCCAGCCCTCTTCCCACAAGCGCTCGAGGCGCTCGTCGAAGGCGCTATGGCATTTCTTATATTTTTTGCCGCTGCCGCACCAGCAAGCGTCGTTGCGGCCAGGAACGGGTCCTTTGTCATACATGGCTAACTTCCTTTCATCCGCAGCTAGTATAGCCCACCCACGCGTCCATTAAAGTTGCGGTGATATAGTTCCGATTTAAGCGGTTTAACAGCATAAACAGGAACTATATCACCGCAACTGATGGAGTGGGATGGCGGACACTAGCTGCTGCGTGGTTTTGCTAGTAGCTCACCTGGCAGGGAATGCCGAGGGCGCGCACGCGTGCGGCGATCGTGTCGAGCACCTCGGGCGTTGCTTTGGCAAGGCCGTCGACCGGTGTCTCGCGCGCCACCGTGTAGATGGTCGCCTCCTGCGGACGAATGCGCTCGAGTGCCACGAGCCAGGGGGCAACGTACTCCTCGCCGGTGTTATCGATGAGCTTGCCCTGATACTCGCCGGTCAAAAAGATCGTCTGGATAATAACGTGACCGTCAAAGCTCGCGAACGTCTCGATTTGGTGCTCGACATCGTAGGGGCCAACAGGCTGGTCGAGCAGCTGGATAAACGCCGGGTCGACGGTATCGAGCTTAAGAATGTTGTCGTCGACAATCATGAGCGCGTCGTGCACCTGGGGGCGGTCGGCGCGCGTGCCGTTGGAGAGCACGGCGATCTTGGAGTTTGGGGCAAGCTCGTCGCGCAACGCGACGGCGCCGGCGATGGCCTGCGGAAACTCCGGTGCGGCAGTGGGCTCGCCGTTGCCTGCGAAGGTGATCACATCGGGGAGCTCGCCCTCGGCTGCCATCTCGCGCAGCTTTGCCTCGAGCGCGTCGAGTACCACGGCAGCTGTGTTGTACGGCTCATGACAGGGGCGCTCGGCGTTGAGGCCGTTTTCGCAGTAAATGCAGTCGAACGTGCAGATTTTGCCGCTGGCCGGCATCATGTTGACGCCGAGCGAGAGACCAAGGCGACGGCTGCGAACGGGCCCAAAGATGGGGCTGGCATTCAAAAACGTAGACATAGGCATATGCTCCTCAAGACAATTGTGCCTAAGCATAGCATCGGCTCCAAAGCAAGGTGCGGGCTCTTGCTTTACAAGTTTCGTTTTTTCACGTCGCTCATTATGCCGTGCCATGAAAAGCCTCGGGTCGGGTACAGTTAATCTGTTAACAAGGCGTAAGGCAATGCGGGTCCATCCAACCGCACTGACGTGCAACTGGATGAGCATTGATGATGGGGGCACAACATGGATTTTACGGTCGAGAATGCGGGCACCACGATTGCCTGTCGCGAATATGCCGGCCCGGATGTGTCGCCTGATGCTCCTGCCTTGGTGTGCGTGCACGGCGCTTGTGTCGACGGTACATTTTTCGACGGCATCGCTTGTGAGCTCAGCCGTAACTACCGCGTAATTGCCTACGACCGCCGCGGCTGCGGTGGCAGCAGCGATGCGGCAGACGGCAGCTATGATCTTGCCGCTCAGGCCGCCGACCTGCAAGCCGTGATCGAACACGTCGGCGCTCCGGCAAATGTGCTTGCGCACAGCGCCGGTACGTTGGTGGCGCTGGAGCTTCTTCGTACCGAACCCCATCTCGTCGCCCGTGCGATTCTGCATGAGCCGGCTGTGTCGGCCGAAGGCGTCGGCATGGGCGCAGCTCCGGTTTTGCTCGATATGATTGCGGCTGGAAAGGTTTCAAGGGCGCTCCGGCTTTTCTTGGGAGCCCTCGGCGACTTGGACCCCGAGGCTCCTGGGACGACCGAAGCGGAAGTCAAACATGCCCTGCGCAATGGTCGTTGCTTTATGGCCAATGAATACGGAACAAATATGACATATGCTCCCGACTGGGAGCGCGCCCGCGCGTCAAAGGCGGTGTCGGCCGTGTTTTTGGGCGAGCTTTCGGTCGATACGCCCCGCGAGGCTGGCACACGAGCGGCTGCCGAATATCTCGATTGCCCCCTCGTGGCGATCCCGGGCGCGCATAACGGTTTGCGCGATCGCCCCGTTACGGCGGCAAACGCCGTTCGCGATGTCTTGGAGCGTTAGCACGCTCGATGACCTGCGGGGAGAGGGGTCGTTAGCGTTTCGTCATTGTTAACGAATGCGCTCATAACCGCGCGCCCGCGGCTCCATTACCGCCGCTTGCCAGGTCAGAAAAATGTAACGATAATCGCGCGTTTGCCTTCAGCTGCTAGATGTTACCCTTGTACCAATTGATATGCACCGTTGCCGTGCGTAACGATAGAAAGGGCCCCATATGCTCAATAATCACGAGGTCAATCTAACCGACGAGGAGGCTGCCGCCGAGGTCGCCCGCGTCGCGAAGACCTACCCCGTGGTGCGTTTGCTGTCGGCCGATCAGATTAAGAGCGAGCCTAACTGCCTGCTCGCCGGCAATCGGTGCCCTTGTCTGCGTCAGTCGAGTCTTGAGGCCTTGGCAGATTCCGATGAGGTGTCGGAGCAACTGCTCAACGATGGTGTTGAGTACCGCGCCCGCCTACGCCCTCTGAAGGTCGAGGGCGAGCCTCACGTCTTGCTGATGGTGCGTCCGATCGATGAACAAGAGGCTGCAGAAGAGGACCTTGTCTACACCGACGTGCTGACGAGTGTGCGCAATCGCCGATATTACGAGGAAAAGCTCCGTAGCGCCCGCATGAATGCCGGCGTTGCGGTGATCGACCTTGATGATTTTAGGGTCTTCAACGATACGTGTGGCCGCCATGCCGGCGACCTTGCGCTCGGTGCTGTGGCGACAGCCATACGCAGCGGAATTCGTTCGACTGACGAGCTTGTACGCTATGGCTGCGATAAGTTTGTAGTCGTCATGCCCAATATTCCCTCCGATGACTTCACCCGTCGCCTGCATCAGGTGTCCGATGCCGTTCATGCCACGATTGTTCCGGGCCATGAGTACGTGAGCTTGACGGCATGTGTTGGTGGCGTTCGCATTCATGGCGAGACGGTCGATGAGGGAGTTGGCCGCGCTGTCCAGTTATTGAGCCGCGCTAAGGCAAAAGCCGGTACGGTCGTGACCGATGCCGATTCCATCGAAGCCTTCCAAAGCGAAAAGCCTTTGGTGCTTATTGTCGATGACTCCGACATGAACCGAGCCATTCTCAACGAGATGCTCAAGGACGAGTATTGCATCCTCGAGGCCGACAACGGTCGTACGGCGCTCGATATGGTCGACCGCTATGGCGATGAGTTGTCGCTCGTGCTGCTGGATATTGTCATGCCGGGCATAAGCGGCTTTGAGGTGCTGGCCGATCTGTCGCGCCGATCGGGTATCGACAATCTGCCTTTCATCATGATCTCGAGCGAAGATTCCGATGATATGGTTCTGCGCGCGTACGAGCTGGGCGCCTCGGACTATATCAACCGCCCGTTTGACTCCCGTGTCGTGCGCCGGCGTGTAAGCAACACTATCCGCCTATACGCCAAACAGCGCCGCCTGACGAGTTTGCTGTCCCAGCAGTACAACGAGCGCGTCAAGAACAGTCGCATGCTCATCGACATCATGGCCGGCGTCATGGAGCTTCGCAACGGCGAGAGCGGCAGGCACGTTACGAACATCGAGAAGCTGACCGAGCTGCTGCTTGACTGTCTGGTCCAGCGTAGCGACACTATCTCCCTCGACAATGAGGAGCGCTCCACGATTGCCCTGGCTTCGGCGCTGCACGATATTGGCAAGATGGCGATTGACGATGCGATCCTCAACAAACCCGGGCGCCTTACGCCCGAGGAGTTCGAGATTATGAAGACGCATACCACGATCGGCGCCGACATGTTGCTTGAGCTGGGTCGCCATCACGTCGGCAATGCGCTTATGGAATATGCGTACCAGATTGCGCGTTGGCATCACGAGCGCTGGGACGGCAAGGGTTATCCCGATGGCCTTAAGGGCGACGAGATTCCCATTGCCGCGCAGGTGGTCTCGGTGGCCGACGTGTATGATGCGCTGACGAGCGTGCGCGTGTACAAGGACGCTATCCCGCACAAGGAGGCGATCCAGATGATCCTGGACGGTAAGTGCGGCACCTTTAACCCGCTGTTGCTCGACTGCCTGCTCGAGGTGCAAGACCGTATTGCCGAGACGTTGGCACGCCCCGCCGACGTTGTCGCGTTTCCCACGATTTAGTTTGACCAAAGGAGTTTTAATCCATGATTTCCATGCGTGAGGCGTATGAGAAGATCGGCGCCAATTATGATGACGCGTGCGCTCGGCTGATGGGCGAGGAAATGCTTACCCGCTTTGCCCTCAAGTTTTTGGATGACGAGAGCATGGACAAGCTGGAGGCCGCCATGGCGGCGGGAGACGCCGAAGGTGCGTTTATGGCAGCGCACACGCTCAAGGGCGTGAGCCAGAACCTGGGATTCGATAATCTGTACGAGCCGGCGGTCGTGGTGACCGAGGCGCTGCGCGGCGCCGATGCCGTTGACGGCGCTCGCGAGGGGATGCATGCGCTGCAGCAGCAATATGCGGCTACGATGTCGGCCCTGCGCGAGACGGCCGAATAAGAGCTTGCGAGCCTTGGGCTGCGCGCCTGTCGCGTATAGGCAAAAGGGCGCCCCGTCGGACCATGTGGCCGGCGGGGCGCCCTTATCTGTTATGCGGTTCGCGAACTAGCGGGTCTGCTTTACCTTGGCCGCCGCCTCGACAAACGACTTCCACAGGTTAAAGTCGGTCTCGAGCGTCTGCCAGGTGTACTCGGGATGCCATTGCACACCCAGACAGAACGGCTGGCCTTCGACTTCGATGCACTCGGGAACGCCGTCGGTTGCCTTGGCGACCAAGCGCGTGCTCTTACCCAGACGATCGACGCAGCAGTGATGTGCGGAGTTGGTCTGGATCAGCCTGTGCCCGCCAACCGCGCGCTCCAGCAGCGAGCCCGGCACGACCTCGACAGGATGCACAGGGTCGTTGAGCACGTGGGTATGGCGCCACTGCGTGCGGCCCTCGCGCGCGCCCAGGCTCGGCACGTCCATGCACAGGGTGCCGCCGGTGGCGACGTTGAGCAGTTGCGTGCCGCGGCAGGTGGTAAAGAGCGGCTTTTTGGCACGGAGCACCTCGCTGACCAGCTTAAACTCAAAACTATCGCGGATCTCGCAGCAGAGGGTGGGGTCGTAGGGTCGATCATCGCCCCAACGTTTGGGATTGACATCGGGGCCGCCGGGAATGGCGATGCCGTCGGCGATATCGACGTAATGACGGATGACCTCAATGTCCTCGGTGATGGACATCTGCAGCGGCAGACCGCCGGCGGCAAGAATGGCGTCGACAAATACGCTCGCAATCTCCTCGTTGGGGGAGAGCGTCTCGCTCAAATAGGGCTTCGCTTCTTCCCAGCGTGGTGCTACCAGGATGAGCGGGCGGTCGGCGGGATCGACGTCGACGTGCGGAGTATAGGACGATGAGGTGCGGGTTCCGATCATGGGTGCGGCTTTCGAATCCGGGTGGACATGGCACAGGGGTGGCGCGGGACAAACGTTACTGATGAATTTGCCCGCGTGGCAATTGGGCTAGTGGCCCTTAATGGAGTTGAGGAAGTCCTGGGCGCGCTTGGTCTGGGGGTGGTCGAAGAACTCGTCGGGTGTGCCGGTTTCCACGATCTGGCCGTCGGCCATAAACACGACGCGGTCGGCCACGCGGCGGGCGAAGTTCATCTCGTGCGTGATGACGATCATCGTCATGCCCTGCTGGGCCAGACGGACCATGACCTCGAGCACCTCGTTGATCATCTCGGGGTCCAGCGCGCTCGTGGGCTCGTCAAAAAGCATGGCCTTGGGTTGCATGGCAAGCGAACGTGCGATGGCTACACGCTGTTGCTGGCCGCCCGAGAGCTGTGCGGGCACCTTATCGGCCTGCTCGGCAACGCCCACGCGGCCCAGCAGGTCCATGGCGCGCTCACGAGCTTCCTCCTTGGAGACGCCCAGCACATCGACCGGTCCCAGCATGACGTTCTGCAGTACGGTCATATGTGCAAACAGGTTGAACTGCTGAAATACCATGCCCAGCTCGGCACGCATGCGGGCAAGATCCTTGCCTTCCTGTGGCAGGGGCTCGCCCTCGATGAGGATCTCGCCTGAGTCGATGGTTTCCAGGCGATTGATGGTTCGGCACATGGTCGACTTGCCCGAGCCCGAGGGTCCGATCACAACGACGACCTCGCCGCGGTCGACCGACAGATTGATGTCGTTGAGGACGTGCAGATCGCCGTAGTGCTTATCGACGTGCCTGAGCTCGATCAGCGGCTGATTGCCGGTGGAAGAGGTGCTCTGTGCCATGGTGCTCGGCTCCTTATGACTCGAAATGGTAAAGCGTTAGCGGATGATGGTCGCGCCGGTCTTGTGCGAAACATAGACAGCGGCCTTGTTAATCGCGACGTTGATGAGGATGTAGATGACCGCGATCACCAGGTAGACCGATACGAGGGCGTCGTAGTTGGTAATGAGCACGCGGGCATTTTGCATGAGGTCGGGGTAGCTCACCACGTAGGCAACGGTGGTGTCCTTGACTACGACCACAAGCTGCGAAATTAATGACGGAATGATAAACCGAATAGCCTGCGGCAACACGATTTTAAAGGTGATTTTAGCTTTGGAGAGACCGAGTGCCTGGGCGGCCTCGACCTGGCCGCGCGGCACGGCGTTGACGCCGGCACGGAAGATCTCGGCAAGTACGCCAGCTGCAGCGAGCGCGACGGGAAGCGTGAGCATCCAAAACGACGGCAGCGCGATCTTGTACTGGGGCAGCACCAAAAAGAAGAAGTAGATGAACAGCAGGCTCGGTACGCCGCGGAAGAAATCGGTGAGCACGCGGCAGACCAGCTGCAGCGGCTTAATGTCGCTGGTGCGGCCGAGCATAAGGGCTAAGCCCAGCACCAGCGCGATGGCGCCAGCGGTGAGTGCGACTTTAACGGTGCCCTCAAAGCCGGCAAGCAGGAACTTCCAGGTGGTGAGGTGCGTAAAGAAATACCAATAGTGAACCGAAAGCTGGCCGGTCACATAAAAGCGCTGCAACACGAGGACGACAAGCGCGGCGACGGCAACAAGCGAGATGGCGGTGCCGATGCGAATCTTGGCGCGCATCTTGGGGCCGGGAGCCTCGTAGAGCGCATCGCGCATGGTGAGCGCGGAGGTGGAGTGCTTGCTCATCGGAGGATCCTCACCTTCTTATCGATGTAGTTGCCAATGTGGCTCACCACAAAGGCCGTGCCCAGGTAGCCGAGCGCCGAGATAAAGAACGCGGCGACGCCGCCGAGCGAGCGCGTGTTAATGTAGCTCACCACGCCGGTGAGCTCCTGCGGCTTAAGCGGCACCTGGCTGCCGAGCGCGGTGGTGAGCATGACGGCGATAAAGAGGTTGGTCATGGGCAGCACGCTCGAGCGCAGTGCCTGCGGAATCACGATCTTGGCGAGGATGCGATTGAAGCTCATGCCGAGTGAACGTGCGGCTTCCACCTGGCCGACGCCGACGGTGTTGATGCCGCTCATAAAGTTCTCGGAGCCAAAGGCCGAGCCCAAAAGGACCGTGGCGACGATAACGCAGGTGCGGTAGGGCAGGACGACCTTGAGCGGCGGCAGCGCATAGACGACGATGATGAGCAGTGCGATGCCTGGGATGTTACGGAAGACCTGGACATACAGGTCGCCAAAGACGCGCAGCGGCTTGAGCGGCGACACGCGCATCACGGTGACGGCGACGGCCAGCACCATGGCGATGGCAAACGACTCAAGCGTCATGCCCCAGGTTGCTAGCAGCGCGTCGATATAGTTCTGGCCATAGAGCGACCAGAGCTCGGAGAGACTCATGCGGACCTCCCGCCGATAAGGAAAGGGGCTCCCGTGTGTACGGAAGCCCCGACAACTCAGTGAGGAAACAGTTTACCGCAATAAAGCGCACCATGCGTTTCCGTATGGTTTCGTTGCGGTCGTTACCAGGCTCGCTGCCTAGGCGCCGATCTCGGGCAGCTCGGGAACATTGGTGTCGCCCGTACGGTCGCCGATGCAGATCTGCCACAGCTCGGTCCAGGTGCCATCATCCTCGATCTTCTTAAGGAAGTCGTTGACAAAGGCGACGCCGTCGGAATCGAGCGGCAGACCGATGCCATAGGGCTCCTTGCTGCCGAAGGGCTTGCCGGCGATCTTGTATTTACCGGGCTCGCGGACCAGGGCACTCTGCTGCATGTTGTTATCGATGACGTAGGCGTCAACGCGGCTCTGCTGGAGTGCCTGGCGGGCCTCCTCGTCGGTCTTGAACTCCTGTTGGCTGGCCTTGGGGGCGAACTCCTCCAGGATGGCGGGGCCGTTGGAGCCGGACTGGACGGCGACGTTCTTATCGGCCAGGTCGTCGACGCTCTTGATGTCGTCGTTGTCGGCGAGCACCAGGATGGCCTGCTGCGTGTAGTAGTAGGGGCCGGCGAAGGAGACGAGCTTCTTGCGTTCGTCAGTGATGGTGTAGGTGGCAAAGACAGCGTCGACCTGGCCGTTCTGCAGGACGGACTCGCGCGTATCCGAGGTCACCTGGGTGATCTCGACCTTGTTCTCGCCCAGAATGTAGTTGGACAGGAGCTGTGCGATACCGGCATCGAAGCCGCGGGTCTGATCGTCTTTCTCGTTGAGGAGGGAGAAGAGCGTGGAGGTCTGAACGCCACCGATCTTAAAGACGCCGGCGTCCTTGACGGCGGTCGCCCAGGCGCTGGCGGCGATGGCGTCGTCATCGGCCTTGGGGCCGTTGTCGACGAGCTTGTCGAATGCCTTGGCATCGAGCGTGGCGGAAACCTCGGTATCCTCGGAGCTCTTGGAAGAGCCGGCGGCGGAACCCTTGTCGGCCTCGGCGCTGGTGTCGGAGCAGCCGGCAAGACCAAGGCCGGCGACGGTTGCGAAGGTGGCGGCAACGAAGCCGCGGCGGTCGAGAACGACCTGCTGGGAGAGGTTCTTGCTCATGGTAGAACACCTTTCTCAATAAAATCCCTAGCGGTTGAGTAGAGTTATACCCTATCGCGCTCAAATGGGTCAACACGAAATAACTCAGAAACATACTTACCTTATGGGTTATTCTGCCTACCAAAAAGGGACAGGTCTATTTTGGCAGGTTTTATCTGGGCAAACGTCGATTATTACAGCTGAGATAGCGTTTTGAAAACCACCACAAAGGGGACAGGCACCTTTGTGGTGGATCTTGCAGATGTGGCGGCCTGCCTCGCTGTTTTGTCTCAATCTGTAACAGTTAGACGGGAATTCAGGCCCTAGATGTTACAGATCGAGATAATTGAGTTGGGAAAATAAAAACCTCCGCAGGGGTGCTTCCCTTGCGGAGGTTTTCTTACTCGTTGAGTAGCCTTACGGCTTCGGCGGCCATGTTCTCGATCGTCATGCCGTTCTGTGCGAGCAGCTCGTTGGGGTCGTAGCGGTCGGGGAAGCCCTTGGCGATGCCGAAGGTGCGCGTGCGCAACGGCGTGCATGCCAGATAGCATGCCACGCGCTCGCCCCAGCCGCCGTCCAAGATGCCGTCCTCGAGGGTGACGACAACGCGATGCTCGGCGGCAAGACTGTCGAGGAACTCGCGGTCGAGCTCGGTTGCGAAGCGCGGGTTGACGAGCGTGGCCTCGATGCCGTACTCGGCAGTCAGACGGTTTGCCACGCGCTCACCCAGCTCAAAGAAATCGCCAAGCGCGAGCACGGCAACGTCGCGGCCCTGACGCACCACGTTGTAGCGAACGGCGCTGTAGTCGGTGTCTTCGGCGGGCGCAAGGTCGGGGCGGCTTACCAGGCCGATGCCCGGTACGCGGATTGCCACGGGATGCTCGCGGTGGTCGAGCGACCAGCTCAGCATGGACAGATATTCCTCCATGCAGGCCGGCGCCAAGTAGTGCATGTTGGGAAGACCGCCCAGCATGGAAATATCAAAGAACGAAAGATGCGTCTCGGACGTGGTGCCAAAGATTGACGCACCAAACACCAAAATGGTTGCGGGGACGTCGTTGAGGCACAGGTCGTGCCACAGCTCGTCGTAGGCGCGCTGCAAAAACGTACCGTACACACCAAAGACTGGCTTGGCGCCCGAGCGCGCAAGCGCGGTGGCAAAGGTCACGGCGTGCTCCTCGGCAATGCCCACATCGACGAACTGTTTGCCGGCGGCAGCGCGAAGCTCGGGTGTAAAGCCCATGATGTAGGGCGTGGCGGCCGTGATGCCAACGACCTGTGGATCGCGCTCGATGGCGGCGCTGAGCGCCTCGCCCGTAATGTCAGCATAGGTGCGCGGCGCGGGCTCGCTCGGATGGCCCGGGCAAAGCTTGCGCCCAGTCGCCATGTCAAACGGACCCACGTGGTGCCAGCGTTCGGGGTCGCTCTGGGCCGGCTCAAAGCCCTTGCCCTTGGCGGTGGAGACGTGCAGCACGATGGGATGATCGATATTGCGCAGTTCCTGCAGCGCGTCGACCAGGGCCAACACGTCGTTGCCGGCGTCCAAATAACGGTAGTCGAGTCCCATCGCGCGGAAAACGTTGCGCTCACAGGTGCCGTTGCTGGTGCGCAGCTCGGCCAGATTGCGATAGAGGCCACCGTGGTTCTCGGCGATGGACTGGTCGTTATCGTTGACGATGATGATCAGGTTGCTGTCGAGTTCGGCGGCATTGTTGAAGCCCTCAAACGCCAAGCCGCCCGAAAGCGAGCCGTCGCCAATGATGGTGATGACGTTGTAGCTGTCGCCCGCCAGATCGCGGGCGTGTGCCAAGCCGCAGCCCAGGCTCACCGATGTGGAGGTGTGGCCCATGGCGAACAGGTCGTGCTCGGACTCGTCGGGATTGGCAAAGCCAGAAGCCTCGCCAAAACGTTCCGGATCGATATAGGTATACGCGCGCCCGGTCAGCGCCTTGTGGGCGTAGGTCTGGTGCGAAACGTCAAAGACAATCTTGTCGATAGGGGAGTTAAACACGCGATGAAGCGCAACCGTAAGCTCAACGACGCCCAGGTTGGGGGCAACGTGTCCGCCGACAGCGGCGGAGCTTTCGAGGATGGCGTGGCGAATCTCGCCGCAGAGCAGCGGAAGCTCGGCGCGGTCGAGAGCCTTGACGTCCTCGGGCGTTGTCGTTTGCGTAAGCAGCATCGTTGTGGGTTACTCCATGCGAATCGAGCGCCGGCGCTCCCTCGGCCGACACAATTGCACAAGACAGTCTCGCACATTTTGGCGTTTGATATGTGACGGCGGCGCGGTAATTCGACAACTGGTGGGGCAAAACGTTTTGTCCGATGCCATACTGATAGATTCGATGATGATTTTTTCAATACGTGCAGGCTGTGGCTTGCCGCCGTGAGCCGCTGGAGGGAGGCAGCATGTCCGATGCCGTTCGTGCCGAGAAAATCGCGCGCGAAGTAGACCATGCTGCCCGTCAACTGGCACAGGCGGGCCGTCTGGACCTGACGCGCGAGTTTATCCAACATGGCGATGTGACGGTCTATGCGCACGTGACTTCGGTAGCGCGGGCGAGCCTGTCCTTTGCCGAGCGCCTGGGCCGCGTCGGTGTTTCGGTCGACCGCGCCTCGTTGCTGCGCGGAGCCTTGTTACACGATTACTTTCTCTACGATTGGCACGACCCCGACCCGAGCCATCGACTGCACGGATTCCGGCATCCATTTTTTGCTCTGGCGCGTGCCGAGGAAGATTTTGAGCTGACGCCGCGCGAGCGGAATATTATCGTGCGGCATATGTTTCCGCTGGTGCCGGTGCCGCCGACGTGTCGCGAGGCGTGGATTGTGTGCCTGGCGGATAAATGGTGTGCTCTGCGTGAGACGGTCGCCGGCCGCCTGCCGCGCAAGGATGAGACGGACGATAGCGTGAGCAAAGCATCGAGTGAAAAGAGGAGAGGGTAGACGGTGGAAACCGCGATTGATATGGCGTTTGGCGGCGCGACGCTTGCCGCCTGCCCACTCTCGGCACTGGTGCTCTCGTTTGCCTTTTACGGGTTTTGCGGTTGGGTATGGGAGTCGACAGTATGCGCCATGCTCAATCACGGACGATTTGCCAACAGTGGCTTTTTGCTGGGGCCGTGTTGTCCTATCTATGGTGTGGGCGGCATTGCCTGCTGGCTGCTGTTGCGCGGGATTCCGGATGCCTCGAGCCAGTTTGTCGCTGCAGCGCTCGTTTGCAGCGTGATTGAGTACAGCGTAGGCGTGCTGTTGGAAAAAACAACGGGCGCTCGCTTTTGGGACTATTCGCACCTGCCGTTTAACCTGCACGGACGTATCTGCCTGTACTGGGCATGCGCGTTTGGCCTGGGTGCGCTGTGCATTTGCCGTTTAGTGGAGCCGGCATTGCTGGGGCTGCTTGGTCATCTGCCGGTGCTGATTGTGCGGCTGTCCTCCTTTATCGTCGCGGTCGCGATGATGGTCGACGCGGCGTGCTCGTTGGCCAGCTGGCGCCGCCTGTCGGATCAGCTGGAGCGTGTGCGCGCCGACCTTGCCGACCGCATCAACGAGTCGCTTGCTGATGCGTCCGACTCCATGCTCGAACGTATTCCCGATTCGGCGATCGACTCGGTGACACAGACGCATATCCGCAGTCGTGCCGTTAACGCGTGGCTGGCCGAGCTGGGCGACGCGACGCTCGATGCCCTGCGCGAGAAGGCTTCGATGCCGACGTTTATCGCGGACGGTGCTCGCGGCCTGGCGCTCGCTGCCCGTCGCGTGGCCGATGCCGCGCCGAGCATGCCGCGTCCGTCGCTCAGCCGTCGCCTTGCCGGTAAGCGCATGAGCCGTCCGGTGCCGAGCGTGTCACTCAGTCGTCGTGACCTGCGCTTCTTTAACGCCTTCCCGCGTCTGCGCATCAACCACTACGAAGGTGTCATCCGAGCAACTAATCTCCGCGACCGCGCCCACGAGCTGTTTCGGCGCTAGCCGGGACGGGGCGCTCGCGGCTCCCTTGCTCGCGTATTTCCCGTTCGTTTCTCGTCCGTTGCCGCGCCGTTTCCAAGATTGCGGTGCCGTTTCCATTCGACAACGCAGCGTTTAACAACGCCGTACCTGGTCTACACCAGTTGCCCCTCGGTCGCATCATGGGCGCCGACAACGTTCATGCGACCAAGGGGGAGCGAATGTACGATACGGGATCGACAACGTTTATGCT
Source organism: Collinsella aerofaciens (assembly GCF_040910325.1). Classification (GTDB taxonomy): domain Bacteria; phylum Actinomycetota; class Coriobacteriia; order Coriobacteriales; family Coriobacteriaceae; genus Collinsella; species Collinsella aerofaciens_BL. The sequence goes on from NZ_JBDGAV010000009.1 coordinate 28,218, forward strand.
CATCTGTACCATGCTCGTGTTTTTAATGACACCGGGTCTGGCGTTTTTCTATGGCGGCCTGTCCAGGCGCAAAAATGTCATCAACACCATGCTTATGTGCTTTGGCGCCATTGGCCTGGTTGGTGTGCTGTGGATTGTTGCCGGCTGGTCGCTGGCCTACGGCGGCAACGGCTCTAGTCCGTTTATTGGGGGCTTTGACCAACTGCTGTGCCTGCCGGTGCTCAACCAGGTGCTTCAGGCGGCCGAGAGCAATGCTGCGGACGGTGCCGTCTACCCTCAGATCATCAACATCGCCTTCCAGATGGCATTTGCCATGATCACGGCCGCTATCGTCACGGGCAGTCTGGCCGGGCGCGTTAAGTTTGGTGCCATGACGGCATTCCTGGGCATTTGGCTGCTCGTGGTCTACGCGCCGCTCGCCCACATGGTGTGGGGCGGCGAGGGCTCCTTTATCGGTGACATCATCGGCGCGCTCGACTTTGCCGGCGGCGACGTGGTGCACATCTCGTCCGGTCTGACGGGCTTGATTCTCTGCCTGATGCTCGGCCGTCGTCGCGGTTTTGGCATGGTGAGCTATCGCCCGCATAACGTACCGTTTGTAGCGTTGGGCGCCGGCCTGCTTTGGTTTGGCTGGTTTGGCTTTAACGGCGGCAGCGAGTTCAAGGCCGACGCCGTGGCGGCGCTTGCCATCCTCAACACCGTGACGGCCAGCGCGGCGGGCATGGTCTCGTGGCTTGCCGTCGAGCGCGTACACACCGGTCGTCCCACGCTGGTGGGTGCCAGCACCGGTCTGGTCGCGGGCCTTGTGGTTGTCACGCCGGGCGCGGGCTTTGTCGAACCGTGGGCGGCGCTGGTCATGGGCCTGATCGTCTCGCCCGTCTGCTACCTGGCCATCAGCCATCTCAAGACCAAGTTTGGCTACGACGATGCACTCGACGCGTTTGGCTGCCACGGCATCGGCGGCATCTTGGGCGGCGTGCTCACGGGGCTGTTCTGCGTGCCGGAGCTCTCATGGACCGGTAAGGGCGGCCTGTTCTACACGGGCGACGTGTCGCTGCTCATCTCGCAGATTTTGGGCATTGTGGTGACGGTTGCTATTGTGCTGGTGCTCGATTTGGTGATCGCCGCAGTGGTCAAGGCGCTGTTCTACGGCAGCCTGCGTGTGGACGAGGCCGACGAGGCGCTGGGCCTGGATGCGAGTCAGCACGGCGAGAGCGCATATCCCTCCTTCTCGGGACTTGACTAGCGGCTTCCCCAGGCACCGCATCTTGGGTTTCAAACCGTCGCTTGCGTACAAAAGTACGCGGCGTTCCTCTTTCAATCCAATCTGCGGCATCTGGGAAACCCGCGTCTCATGTAAAGGGATACGTTGATTATTGAGAGGAATTCATTATGAAAAAGATCACGGCTATCGTGCGCCAGGAAAAGCTTGAGGTTCTTAAAGATGCGCTGTTTGCTGCTGATGTTCGCGGTATGACTATCAACCAGGTGCAGGGCTGCGGCGCGCAGCATGGCTGGAAGGAATACGTGCGCGGCAACGAGTTGCTTGTCAACACGATCCCTAAGGTGCAGTTCACGCTCATTTGCGCCGATGAGCATGTCGACGGAATTGTCGAGATTATCTGCAATGCTGCTCGCACCGGTGCCGTTGGAGACGGCAAGATCTGGGTCGAGCCGGTCGAGGAAGTTATCCGCATCCGCACCGGCGAACACGGCCCCGCCGCGGTGTAGAACAATCTTTCGCCTGACGGGCGTGCCTCTCTTGGGGTGCGCCCGTTCTCGTCTACAATATCGTGCAGACGAAGGAGAGGCATGCCCATGATCAAGATGTTTGCGAGTGACTTAGACGGAACGCTGCTGAATGCCCTACACGAGGCCGACGGAACCATCCGCCGCGCCATTCGCGAGCTGACCGAAGCCGGGCTGCATGTGGTTCCCGCGACCGGACGCTCGACGCTGCCGATCGGCGAGCATGGCTTCACAGGTCTGGCACTCGACGCCTGCTGCTCCAACGGATCCATCGTGCGCGACAGCCATGGTGAGGTGCTCAAGACCTGGACCATCGACCCGCAGGTTACCGAGGAGCTGCTCAAAGCGTTCCCGGACATTTGCTTCGACTGCTCCACGCCCGACGGCATGTTCTCGAGCGGTTCGTTCGAGATGCACCAGGCGGGCTTTAAAAAGGACAGTCCTATCAAGCGCATCGTGATGCGCGGCATGCGTGCACGTGGCGGGTATCACGAGGAACAGTATTTCGACCAGTCGATCGGTGACATCCTGCGTCATGACGTGTGCAAAATCAACTGCCGCGTGACCTCGCCCGAGCTGGAGCGCGACCTTAAGGCATATTTGGCTGAGCGATCGGACCGCGTGGTCAACGCGCCGTTCGATCCGGTGATGTTCGAGATCACGGACGTGGCGTGCAACAAGGGCGAGAGCGTGGCGTGGCTGGCGGGCTACTACGGTATTGCCGAGGACGAGGTCGCGGTCTACGGCGACGGCGGCAACGACATTGCCATGCTCAAACGCTTCCGCCACAGCTACGCGACCAAAAACGCAAGCGATGCCGCCAAGGCCGCCGCGAGCGCGACCATCGGCAGCTGCATGGTCCACGCCGTCCCCAAACACATGCTCGCCACCATGCACAAGCAAAATTCCCGCACCGTCATCGAATAATGTGACAAAGGGACAGCCCCTTTTTCACGAGAACCCTGCACCTTTGGCATGCGAACATATATTCGTATATATAACTAAGTTTTGATAGAATCGGTATCGTTGACGGCAGCTCCATGTGTCGGGCAGCGCCCTCCATCTGATGGGAGGTGATGCCCATGACCGATTTGATTGATTTCGTGAGACTTCTGACCGCTTTGGTCTCGTTCTTCACGGCACTTGTCGGCCTTTCCGAGGCACTCAAGCAGCGTTCGAAGCGCAACAGAAGGGGTCGCCGCCGCTAAGGCGTTGACCCCCTAATGCAAACAACGGCGCTGCCCAGCTTTCCAGAACTTGGGCTGCCGTCGACACTATTCTACCCACGAATGACATTTTGAACAATCGGCAATGCCGCTTCAAAAGCCAGGCACAACTGGCACAACCTAGGCGGTCGCTGAATGTGACAAAGGGACCGTCCCTTTGTCACAGCCCAAATATTGCCTTTACGTGTTGATGCACACGGTGTGCAATAATACTCGCACTGTGCAATAGCGCACAGGCTGAGTAACAAGGAGGACGCTTGTCCCAGCTCGAGAAATGCGATCGCCGGTCCCTTCGCTCGCAGCGTGCCCTTCGCCAGGCACTTGCTAGCGAGCTTGCCGAAAGCGGCGACCTTTCGCGCATTAATGTCGCGTCGCTCACCGAGCGCGCTGGCCTTACGCGTCGCACGTTCTATTCGCATTACCGCGATATCCCCGACTTTATCAATCAAATCGAGGACGGCTTGCTGGCCGAGATCCGTGAGCGCATTGAGCTCATCACCGCAGCTCAGCTGCCCGACCTCTATCACAACATCGATGATCTTGAGCCGGCACCCGGTTCGGTTGAGCTGCTGCGCTATCTTGCGGCCAATCGCGACCTTATCGGGGCCCTGCTGGGCCCGGGCGGCGACCCCGCCTTTATTAAAAAGATTATCGACACCGCGCGTGAGGCCGTGGTGCCTCGTGCGCAGACGGGCATTTTGGGCCTGGCGCTGGGTACATTCTTTGACTACTACGTTACCTACGTCGTGAGTGCCGAGGTCGGCCTGATTCAGCGCTGGTTTGAGCGTGGGCTCACCGAATCGCCCGAAGCCATGGCGCGCATTATGACGGTTATCGCCTTTGTGCGTCCCGGCGACCTATATGGCCAACCCATCGATATCAACGTGCCGGAATACGGCATGAAGCTATTGAACTTGCAGCTCGAGGACGCGGTCGACACCGCCGCAACCATCGAGTCCAACAACTAAGAGGAGAGACAGATGAGCAAACTCGTCGAGGGCATTAAGGACCGTATGGTCGCTGCCGCGCGTGAGGCCGCGCCCGCCGTGATGGACGCCGCGCAGAAGGCCGCGACCGCGGCTGCCGAGAAAGTTGCTGAGGCAGTTGCCGATGCCAAGAACGCGGCAGGGGGGACGTCCGTCGCTAACGAGCCCGCCACCGCCGCTGAGCCCGTAGCCGCCACTGCCGCCCACGCTCCCGAAGGCGCGGTCTTCAACCCCGAGGCCGCCCACGGCAACCTGCACTTGGGCATCGACGTGGGCTCCACCACCGTTAAGCTCGCCGTGCTCAACGACGATAACCAGATCGTCTACGCCAAGTACCAGCGCCACCACACCGACGTCCGTGCCTGCGCCCGTGATCTGTTCGAGGGCGCTGCGACCGTGCTGCCGACGGCCCAGATGACCTGCGCCATTACCGGCTCGGGTGGCCTGCTGCTGTCCCAGTGGCTCGACCTGGAGTTTGTCCAGGAGGTCATCGCCAGCAAGCGCGCCGTCGAGACCCTCATCCCGGCCACCGATGTCGCTATCGAGTTGGGCGGCGAGGACGCCAAGATCATCTACTTCGACAACGGCATCGAGCAGCGCATGAACGGCACCTGCGCCGGCGGCACGGGCGCCTTCATCGACCAGATGGCCACTCTGCTGCACACCGACGCCAGCGGCCTTAACGAACTCGCGGCCAACGCCACCACCATCTATCCCATCGCCAGCCGCTGCGGCGTTTTTGCCAAGACCGACGTGCAGCCGCTGCTCAACGAAGGCGCCCGTCCCGAGGACGTCGCCGCTTCCATCTTCCAGGCCGTCGTGACCCAGACCATCTCGGGTCTGGCGTGCGGCCGTCCCATCCGCGGTAACGTCGCCTTCTTGGGCGGCCCGCTGCAGTATCTCTCCGAGCTGCGCCATCGCTTCTACCTCACGCTCAACCTGGACGAGGAGCACCGCATTGTGCCCCAAAACGCCCACCTGTTTGTGGCGAGCGGCGCCGCCATGGCGCATGAGTCCAACAAGCTCAGCACGTTCCCGCAGCTCATCGAGGCTATCGATGCCCTGGGTGACACACAGGGTGCCGAGGTCGAGCGCCTGGATCCGCTCTTTGCCACCGACGAGGACTTCGCCGAGTTCAAAACCCGCCACGACACCGAGGTCGTCCCCAAGGGCAAGCTCGACGGCTACACCGGCCGCGTGTTCATCGGCATCGACGCCGGCTCCACCACCATGAAGGCCGCGCTCGTGGGCGAGGACGGCCAGCTGCTGCACACCTGGTACGGCAACAACAACGGTGACATCCTGGGCACGGCCAAGGTCATCATGGCCGATTTCTACAATCACATCCCTGCCGGCTGCACCATCGGCCACGTGACCACCACGGGCTACGGCGAGGCGCTGCTCATCGAGGCCCTCAAGGCCGACTCCGGCGAGATTGAGACCGTCGCGCACCTGCGCGGCGCCAAGGCATTCCTGCCCGGCGTCGAGTTCATTCTGGACATTGGCGGCCAGGACATGAAGTGCCTGCGCGTCAAGGACGGCGTTATTGAGCACATCATGCTCAACGAGGCCTGCTCGTCGGGTTGCGGTAGCTTTATCGAGAGCTTCGCCGTCTCTATGAACATGGACGTGCGCGCGTTCGCCAACGCCGCCATCCATGCCAAGGCCCCGGTCGACCTGGGCAGTCGCTGCACGGTCTTTATGAACTCGCGCGTCAAGCAGGCGCAAAAGGAAGGCGCCACGGTGGGCGACATTGCGGCCGGCCTGTCCTATTCCGTCATCAAGAATGCCCTGTTCAAAGTCATTAAGTTGCGCGATCCCAAGGAGATCGGCAGCCAGGTGATCGTCCAAGGCGGCACCTTTATGTCCGATGCCACGCTGCGCGCGTTTGAGCAGCTCACCGGCGTTCATGCCGTGCGTCCCGACATCGCCGGCTGCATGGGCGCCTACGGCGCGGCCCTGCTCGCTCGCGATCGCGCTGGCGCCGACGGCACCTCGACCATCCTCTCGGCTGAGGACATCGCGCACCTCACCGTGACGCAAAAGCATGTCCGCTGCGGCCGTTGCTCCAACAACTGCCAGCTTACCGTCAACGACTTTGGCGGTGGCAGGCGCTTCATTACCGGCAACCGCTGCGAGAAGGGCGCCGGCCACAAAAAGCAGAAGACCGAGGCCCCCAACCTCTTCAAAAAGAAAAACGAGCTGCTCTTTAACCGCGAGGTCCTGAGCCCCGACGAGGCCCCGCGCGGCACCGTCGGCATCCCGCGCGCGCTCAACATGTACGAGAACTACCCCTTCTGGCACGCGTTCTTTACGCGCCTGGGCTTTAGCGTGCAGCTGTCCGACCAGTCGAGCAAGAAGACCTACCAGGCGGGCATCGAGTCCATGCCGTCCGAGAGCGTGTGCTACCCGGCAAAGATGAGCCACGGCCACGTGATGAACCTTATCGACCGTGACGTCGACTTCATCTGGATGCCGTGCGTGCGTTGGGAGCGCAAGGAGGATCCGACGGCTGGCAACTGCTATAACTGCCCCATCGTCATGAGCTACCCCACGGCGCTGGCGCTCAATATCGACGAGATTCGCGAGCAGAACATCGAGTTCCTGTACCCGTTTGTGCCCTATCACGACAAGACCGAGCTCAAGCGCCGTCTGTACCAGGTGCTCGCCGTCGACCGCGTGGCCGATGCTGAGGCCGGTCGCGGTCGCGTGCGCGGTCCTAAAATCACGCGCTCCGAGGTCGATGCCGCCGTCAACGCTGCCTTTGAGGCCGATGCGCGCTTCCACGAGGACATCCAGACCATGGGCGAGGAGGCTCTTAAGTGGGTCGAGGACCACGGCGGCCACGGCATTGTGCTCGCCGGCCGTCCTTACCACAATGACCCCGAGATCAACCACGCCCTGCCTGAGCTTATCTCGAGCTTTGGCTTTGCGGTCTTTACCGAGGATTCGCTTGCGCATCTGATAAAGCCCGAGCGTCCGATTCGCGTCGTTGACCAGTGGATGTACCACAGCCGCCTGTACGCCGTCGCCCGCTTTGTGACGATGCGCAACGACCTGGACCTAATCCAGCTCAACTCCTTCGGCTGCGGTCTGGATGCTCTGACCACCGATCAGGTGCAGGAGATTCTGGAAGCCAGTGGCAAGATCTACACCGTGCTCAAGATCGACGAGGTGTCCAACCTGGGCGCCGCGCGCATCCGCATCCGCTCGCTCATGGCTGCGCTCAAGGACCAGGAGGCCGAGCGCCTGGCCGATGCCACGGCCGCGGGCGAGGCCTACGAGCAAGGCGATGCCGCGCCGGTGGCGCCCTCCACGGATGCCCCCGCGTTCGCGAGCCGCAAGTACACGTTCGAGGCGCAGCGTGAGAGCGCATCGACCGCGTGGCCCAAGGTGCCCTTTACCGAGCAGATGCGCGAGGAGGGCTATACCATCCTGTGCCCGCAGATGGCGCCGATCCACTTTGACCTGGTCAAAGAGGTGTTCCGTGGTGCTGGCTACAACTTGGAGCTGCTGCCCTCGACTGACCACGATGCCGTCGAGGCTGGCCTGCGCTACGTGAACAACGACATTTGCTATCCGTCGATCCTGGTGACGGGCCAGATTATGGAGGCCATCGAGAGCGGTCGGTACGACCTGTCCAAGACGGCTGTGGTCATCAGCCAGACCGGCGGCGGCTGCCGTGCCACCAACTACATCGCGCTCATCCGCAAGGCCCTGCGCGAGAGCGGCCACCCCGAGATCCCGGTGATCTCGCTTTCGGCCGTGGCGCTCGGCGAGGACAACCCCGGCTTTAAGATTACGCCGGCACTGCTTAAGCAGGCAGTCTACGCGGTGCTCTTTGGCGATGTGATGATGCAGATGCTCTACCGCTGCCGCCCGTACGAGGCAGCGCCCGGTGCCGCCAATGCGCTTTACGAGGAGTACATGGCGCGCGCCCGCAAGCTGGCGCCCAAGTTCAACCGCCACAACTACACCAAGCTGTGCCGCGAGGCCATCCGCGCGTTCGACACCATGCCGCTCGTGGGCGAGGGCACCAAGCCGCGCGTGGGCGTGGTCGGCGAGATCCTGGTCAAGTTCCATCCCACGGCTAACAACCATGTGGTCGACGTGATCGAGCGCGAGGGCTGCGAGGCCGTAGTACCGGGTCTGCTCGACTTCTTCCTGTACTCCATGAGCAACGCCGAGCTGCAGAAGGATGAGCTGGGTAGCTCTGCTACCACGCGCGCTGGTATGCAGGCGCTCATCAAACTCGTGGACTGGATGCGTACGCCGGTGGAGGAGATGCTCGAGAAGTCCCGCCGCTTCGAGGCGCCCGAGCGCATCGGCACCATGGCCGACAAGGCCCGCACGGTGCTTTCGGTGTGCAACAACATGGGCGAGGGCTGGCTGCTCACGGCCGAGATGCTCGACCTGATCGACCACGGCGCACCCAACATCATCTGCACGCAGCCCTTCGCGTGCCTGCCCAACCACGTGGTGGGCAAGGCCGTGATTAAGGAGCTGCGCCGCCAGCATCCCGAGAGCAACATCGTTGCGGTGGACTACGACCCCGGTGCATCCGAGGTCAACCAGCTCAACCGTATTAAGCTCATGATCAGTGTGGCAAAGGAGAATATGCGCGCCGGCAAGGGCTTTAAGCTTGAGAAGGTGGCGCCGCTCGCGATGGACGAGGTCACCGGCCAGATGCGTGCCCATGACGGCTGCGTGAGCTGCGGCTCGGTCGATGAGAGTGCCGTGGCGTCGGTCGCTGAGCGCCTGGGACGCGGTGTGAAGTAGCTAAATTATTCCGACGCTAACAGCGGCTTGCCGAAATAATGTGTGAGGCGCGGTGGCGGCCATCTGGCTGTCGCCGCGCCATCTTTCTCTGGCTTGGTCTGGGGCGGTGCTGACAATGAATGGTGCGGTCAGTGCTCGGCTCAACCCGCTGAGAAGGTGGGGCTGAGCCATTTATTTCGGAAGTGGGGCACAGGCTTGCGGGTGGTGAGTGGGTCACTGATTTGGCAAGAGTCTGTCAGGCCCTCGTTGTTTTCTCTCGGAATACTTCAAAAAACATGGGCTGACCCACGCTTCTGTTCTGGCGGAATACGTTGCTGTTTTGCATGGAATTAGCATGCCCGTCACATTCAGCTGGAAAGGTCTCCTCTTTCAGCGCTTTTTAAACATCGAGAGAGCTGGCGTGCCTCAAGTTGAATGCAGCTTATCGCGTGATGAGTTTGCGCTTGGGTATCGTTTGAATTTGAAACGCAGTAAAAAGGGATTGATATTCTGTCTTGTTCGTCTAGGCAAACGATTTTTGCTGGATAGCCTATCCTGAATTGAGACGCTTGCGAGGCTATGGTCAGAATAATCCCATGCTTATGAATCAGAAAATCGGACAAATTTTGCTGGTCTGCTAAGTTAATATTCTCGTAGGAAGGGGAAAGGCCCAGATGGTTAAATACTGAGTTTATTCTCTTTCGACAATATCGAATGTCACAGGTGTTTGCAATTGGATATCGAGCCACCGCGTTTAGATTTACCGTTGCGCGACTAGCTAATGGGTGACTGCTTTCAACTAAGAGGTTGACTTCGGCATTCAATAAAAAATGTGATTCAAAAAGATTGGTGTCTACTTGTCCAGCGACAATTGCAATGTCGATTTGTCTGTCAAGTAGAAGGGATAAACACGTTCCGCCGTCGTCATATCTGGAAACAGTAAACTTACCGCCCTTATACTTTTTCGAAAGCCTGTTCAGTGTGGGCTGGTTGAACCAGCTTGCGAGTATTGGTGCTAGTCCGACTGCAACGCGTGTCAAACGTGTCTGGGTTATTTTTATCTTTTCACGCGTGATTTGCGCATACGCTTGAATTCCCTCAACTGAAGCTAGTACATCTAATGCTATAGGAAGGATTTCCTCTCCATAGTTTGTTAGATGTAGAATACTGCCTCTTTTTTCGAACAGCTTCAGACCAAGTTCAGATTCCAATGCTCGAATGCCTTTTGAAACAGCTTGCGGCGAAACGCTTAATATAGTTGCTGCATCCGAGTAATTCTGATAATCAAATACCTTTATGAAATACTGCAGCTGAACAACATTCACCAGAATTTCCTTAGGTTGAATTTTTAATCAGTCTAAGTGTAAATTAAATAATGTTAAACAAGGCAAACAAATTGTTTCATCTAGTACAAAAAGTTATCAAACAGCTTTTGACTTTTTGACCAAAGTATAACTAGGCCTAGAACGAGAAAGGAGCCATTGTGGATTGGATACAGCCAACTCAAACACCTAACGATATTGCTTTGCTATCAAGTTGGTGTCCTTGTCAGGGCGCAAAATGTCAAGGGCGCTGTAATCCCTGGGGGATGTGTGCCGTGTACACGGGCGGGAATTGCCGCGCATTTCAACATTGCGGTATACACGTTAGCTAGGAGCTCCGATGGAATATATTCAAAAGCCAGTGAATACTCAGATGCCTGCTTCGTCTCGAGATATTTCTACGTGTGTGTCCTGTGCAGCACATATTTGTTGGAGTTATTCAGGGGGAGGACCGTGTGGCCTGAGGATCTGCATTACCAAATTTTGTGGCTGGAATTACTCCTAATGGCAGGTTGAAATATTGAAATATGCAACGGAGTAGAAATGAAACAGTCTCGCTTTAATGTAATCGATAAAGGGAATCAACCTACGCTGGCATATAACTCGTACTCTGGTGCAATCGTTGCGTTGGATGCAGAATACGAGAAGGGGCTTTTTGAGAATGGAGCTAATTACCCTTCGGAAATTGTCGATAATTTGACGGACGCGGGGTTGTTGGTTCCCGACGGACTTGACGAGATCGAACATTTAAAAGAGATATCGTTGGCCTGTCGCATGCAATCAAAATCACTTTCATTTACGATAGCCCCGACATTGAATTGTAACTTCAGATGTCCGTATTGTTATGAGAACGGCAAGCGTTATGGCTCAATGAGCGACCGATGCGTCGATCAGGTAATAAAGCATATCAATGGCATGGTTATAGACAATCAGGCGGAAAGTTTGCAGATTGCCTGGTATGGCGGCGAGCCTTTATTGGCGATTGAGACTGTGGAGAAGATTACGCGCGGAATCCGAAGCGATGAAATCTTATTTAACGCCAGTATGGTGACCAATGGCTATTTCTTAGATGGGAAAACGGCGGAGTTGCTTGCAAAAAATGGGGTTACGCACGTTCAGGTAACTGTCGATGGTCCGCCTGAGATACACAATCGAAGAAGATGTCTTCCTTCTGGCGGCGATACGTTCAACCGTATTATTGATAACGTAAAAAGGGCTAGTGCGTACTTTGATGTCATCTTAAGAGTCAATGTTGATCCGTCGAACGGTGATCAGATTGATCGTTTGGTTGATTCGCTTGATTGTAAAGGTCTTCGTAATAAAGTAAAACTATATTTAGCGGCAGTGGATGATATAAATGGGATGTGCGCTAACTCTCCATGCTATTCAGAGGATGAATTTGCTTCGATTGAAGCATCCTGTCTGTTTCGCTACAAAATGACAGGGTACATGGATCCATTTCTTCCAGGCTTTAATCCGACCATATGCGGAGCCGTCAATAAATATTCAGAAGTTATTGGACCAGACGGTTCCTTATATAAATGCTGGAATGAAATAGGATATTCCGACAGAAGCTATGGGAGCATCTTTGAAAATGTAACGAGTAGCGCATCCGAAGTTTCCATATGGAATGCTTACGACTTTTGTTCAGATTCAGAATGCCTTAACTGCTCACTTCTTCCTATGTGCATGGGTGGCTGTCCCTTCACCAGGCTGTATGAAAATAAGACAAGCTGTGTATCCGCAAGAAAGAACTGTATAAAAGTAATGAGGGCGGCCTATGATCTCAAGCATAAGAAGTGATGCGGATTCAACGGCGATCTTCGACTATCTGCCATATTTCAGACTTGGGTTTTCTTCCCAATTGCTTCTGGTTATAGCCTTTACGTTGTGCTTAATAATATCTGGAATGATGGCCTCTGTATCCCCGCTGCTCACGAGCGCTCTGGTTGATAATATATCTAAAAAAGCTCCTTATGGTGCTATTATGATTGACAGTGCGTTAATTGGTTTCGCGGCATTAATCGATATTGTTGTCAGCTATTTAAGCACCCTTCTTTCAATGCGGATAACGACCGTGGCTGCATTCTCGATTGCTCGAAAGAAAATCGATGAGCTCGTGCGGATGCCTTTTGAGTTGTTTTTTGAGCAGGAGTCTGCTGAAAAAACTCAACAGATTTGTTCAGATGCCAATACTGTGGCGTCCTTCGGATTGTCGATGCTCCAGACGGTACTCCTTGCGATTGTCCAGCTAGGTATCAGTTTATTTTTTCTCTATGGATGTTCCACAGCGCTCTTTTGGGTTTCCGTGACATTTTGCATCTTGTATGCAATTGCATATGCTTCATTTAAAAAACCGCTTTTTGTTTCAGGTCTGACCTTTAAGGAAGAGCAGTCCCTGTATTTCGGAAAAGTGGAGTCCCTACTTGCGCATCAGAGATTTTTGTATGTTAATGCGCTGTTCGAAAGAGCATTGAAATCCATAGATAGCTATTTTTCGTCTTTGCTGCACGCCGGAGTCGCCTATCAAAGTGTCATTTCGAAATTTCAGGCAACTGATTCCTTTGCTGCGGCTGCGTCCCAGGTGACCATTCTTTTGATTTCGGCTTTTTATGTAATGCATGGAAGCATGAGTGTAGGCCAACTTGTTGCTGTTTCGAGCTACATGGCTTTAATGCTATCTGCCGTGAGGTCAATCTACGGTATAGGTAGCAGCGCACAAGACTGCTTCTCATCGATATCCCGTCTAAATGCCTCTAAAATGCCTTCGGCTGCTGCTGGAGAGGAGCTCTTGGAGATCGATTACATCGAACTGCATAATTTCGGCTTTACATTAAATGGAAAGTGTCTCTACAGCAACTTGAATGTCAAGTTTGAAAAAGGAAAGCTCTATGCTCTTGTAGGGATTAATGGCTCGGGCAAAACGACCCTTGCGTACTTATTGATGGGTTGTTTCAATTCGGATTACGTTGGAACTATTTCCTACAACGGTAAGGCCCAAGAAGAAATCAACTGTGAGCTCCTTAGGCAGAAGCTAGTTTCGTTTGCTGAACAAACTCCGATATCAGTAAAGGATATTCTTTGCGATAGAAACTTTCCTTCTATCGAAAGGAAGAGGTGCGGAGGAATGTCTCCCGGGGAACTGGAACAACTGGAAATTAGACGGGTCTTAGAAAAGAAGGCAGACGTCTATTTATTCGATGAGCCAACAGCATCACTCGATATTGCTCATAAAGAAGCTCTGATAAAAGCTATGAAGGAAATGCGAAAGCACAAGATTGTCATTGCAATTACACACGATATGGACCTAATAGATGCTAGTGATGAGGTGGTAGAGCTTGGGAAAAGCGACTGAAATAATGCGCCTGGGGGCACGTTATCTACTGGGCACGATGGTTGCTAGCGTGCCGTGGGCTATTTGGGTTATTGCAAAAGGATCCCCCGCTTGGCTGTGCTCTACAGGGGCGCTCTTTTGTGCGTTGGTAGTCTATCTTTTTGCAACTCGGGGCGCTGTTTCTTGCGATAAGCCCAAACGGCGTGGGATTCTTTTGGGATGGCAGTTCATTTTCATCGTATTTATTATTATGGCCTTTATGCTCGATATAGGTGGAAAATCAATATCCAGATGGGTATTGGTCTGTTCGGTTTCAGTTTTGCATGAGCTGTTATTTAGGTACGTATTTTTATTTGAATACACAATCGTCGGAATAGTTCGGCCGTTTTGCATAAGGGCATTTATACAGTCGATGCTATGGTCATTGCTTCTCGTGACTCAACAGTGTTTAATCGGGGCACCCACAAATTACATCATTGCAATGATGGGGGGCTATCTTTGTTTGGGCCTTATTTTTGCGCTGCTCGTGCGAAAAACAGGGACAGTGTGTCCGTCTCTTTTAGCCATGATGTCTCTGGATTTTATCAACATCCTAGCTCTTTGAGTTACGGACAAAATCTTCAAAATCTTCAGGTGTTGGCACCATGGCAGATAAAGCCCGCACGGTGCTTTCGGTATGCAATAACATGGGCGAGGGCTGGCTGCTCACGGCCGAGATGCTCGACCTAATCGATCACGGTGCGCCCAACACCATCTGCACGCAGCCCTTCGCCTGCCTGCGATTCGGTTAGCGAGGATGCCGTGGCATCGGTCGCCGAGCGTCTGGGGGCGGCATTAAGAAGAAACATGCCTGCTTTAGGCTGGTATGAGAAAAACGGGTGGCAGCCATACCGGCTGCCACCCGTTTTTACTGGATATATGTTGCGTAATTGGCCTTGCCGGCACCTTTCGCGGACTCGGATTTCGGAAGTGCGGGGAAAAACTCCGAATTTCCGAGCACACGGCTCTTTTGCACCCTTGTGACCTGCGGTTTTGTTGCTAAAAAAGTCGGTCTGGTCGGCGGCGCTCAGTTTTTCACCGCACTTCCGAAAACCGCGGTCTCGCAATATGAAAAACGGCCTTCATAACTCTGGGTTAATGGATAAGTGTGGCCTTTCGCCGTATATCACTGTCCGTTTATGGAACCTATCTCCAACGAGTCGTAGCCAAATGGTTTAATGTTAGAAACACATAGTTGCCGGCGGGCCGCGGGTGACGTTTGCTTTGATATCGGAGGTACCAAGTATGTTTTGCACTCCGTTCAACAAGTATTGGTCTGGCTAACATGGGTCGCCGTGCTACTTCGATAACCCTTGCAGTGGTCTGCCTGGCTGTGCTCCTGGGCGCTACAGGGCTGTTTGCTATAAGCCGAGAAACGTCCTATATGCAGGAATGCGCTTCCGAAGGGTTTGCCATTGATGGTTACTATCGGGATGACAAAACGAGTCGGGAAACCCTGGCTTTTCTTGAGGAGGACAACTGTCGATGGCAGCTGGTCGATCAAGACGGAATCTGCACAGACGGGCAGTTTAAGCGTACGGATGACCCCAACATCCTGATATTAAAGAAGGAAAACGGCGAAGAATTCGGCACGATTCACGTTGCGTATATATCGCGCCGACGCAATCAGGGGCAGATTTACCTAATTAGAAATACTAAGGTGACCCGATTTTATCTGGTGAGCACCGATCCGGCGTTTACAGTGGAATCTGGCGATGTCGATGCGGACGTCTGATTCACGGCAATAAAACAGCGAGCGGGGCGCGAACGTGAACTACGTCCCGCTTTTTGCATGTGCCTGCGTCGCGTCTGAGCCTCGCCGCGACTTGCGCCTGTGCGCGAGAGCCATCCCATGCTCCGCATTACTCCACATCAAACTCCACGCGATCGAGCCCGGGCACATTGAGGTCGATGAGCTTGCGGGCGATACGGCGGTCGTGTGCCCCAAGCGCCTCGCTCGTTGTCACATGGGCGACAATCTCGCGCTCGACGATGCCTTCCTCGTCACCTTCGGTAGCCGAGGTCTCGACGGCGACGGTGTAATCCTTAAAGCCTGGCAGCACCGCTGCAAGCTCGCGCGTGGTTTCGGTCACGCCGTAGCCGTCCTGCACGCCGGCCTGCGCCGAGCCAATGGAACCCGCCGTCATAACGATGCAGGGGATGGCAAAGACTACCGTGCCCACAATGATGCGGCGGCGCACCTTGCGCGATAGCTCGTCGACCTCGGCGTTTTCTTCAGCAGTCACAATACCGTCGCCGTTCAGGTCGCGCTTGAGCGGCACGCGCAAAAGAAGCAGTACGGCTTCGGCGGCCAGTGCGATAAAGACCACGTTGATGCCAAACTCGTAGAGTGCCGAGAGGAACAGCGACCCGCTTGCGATGGCGATGCCATAGCCCGCCGCGCACAGGGGCGGCATGAGCGCGGTCGCCACAGCCACCCCGGCGATGAGCGTGGCGGGTTCCTGGTCGCGCGAGTTGCCCAGGCCACCCGCAAAGCCGCCCGCGAGCGCGACGGCAAGGTCCCACACAGTCGGTGTCGAATTGTCGATGATGGCGGCCGTGGTGGTGCCAAGGGGCGAGAGCTTAAAGTACAACGTGGACGTGACCAGGCAAAAGGCCATCTGCAGAGCCAAGCTCGCGACGGCCTCAAGGGTAATCTCGCGGTCGAGCGTGGCGATGCCGTATGCCATGGCAAGGACCGAACCCATGAGCGGGCAGATGAGCATGGCGCCTACAATGGCGATATCCGAGTCGATATCGAGGCCGATGCTCGCGATCAACATGGCAATGATCAAGATGCATAAGTGTGAGCCAGTCAGGCGCGCCCCGTTTACAAAGCGCTTGCGAATCACGTGATAGGGCGCGCGTCCCTCGCGAATGTTGAATGCCCGCTTTAGAAAGCGGCTTGCGTTCTCCATGGCCTCGCTGTGGGCGGGGCGGATGCCATGGCGCCGATGATGGCGCTCGCGCAGTCGCTTGAGCTGTTGTTTATCGAGTTCCATGTCCACCTCGTTCTGGCACGTGCCGCGTATCCCGCCCGTCGTCTTTACTCTACACCGCGTTGAGCGAGGTGTCAGACAGGGTTTGTTGACCTGGAAGTCAGGCCAATCGGCATGACAAAAAACGCCGTGAGGATCATAAGAGTCAAATAGACAAAAAAGCGCGGGGCCGGATGGTCTCCGACCCCGCGCTCTGCACGGGTGCGTTGTTATTGGGTTTAGCCCAGCAGGCTCAGGCCAACAGAGACAAACGCCAGGATAACGCCGACGATAGACTCGCCGCCCAGCAGGCCGCTGGCGACAACCAGGCCCTGCTCCTGGAAGGCGGCGTCCTTGGCGGCCTTCTCCTCGTCCGAAAGACCGGCCTCGGCGTCGCGGTGAGCGGCCCACTTGTCGTAGACGAGCTTAACGCAGGAGCCCAGGAAAGCCGTGAGCGACATATAGAACGGCAGGTACACGCCCAGGCCGATCATCATGGCCGGAATGCCGAGCCAGTACATGACGATGCCGGCGATAAAGCCGCCAACGAACCACGGCACGCTCGGGATGCCCGAGACCATGGTGGCGACGACGCTTGCCTGCGCGGCAACAAAGCTCTTGTCGGGGCCAAAGGCGTCCGGGCCATAGGCGGTGACGAGCGCGACCATGACGGCTGCGGCGACCAGGGCGCCCACGATGCCGCCGATGGCTTGGCCGATCCACTGCGCACGCGGGTTGGTGCCCAGCACGGCGCCGGCCTTAAAGTCGTTCATGACGTCGCCCGCAAGGCCGCACGCCACGGCTACGATGCCGGCGATAAAGAACAGCTTGACCTGAGCAATCTGTGCGAAGGCAGCCACGATGAGCATAACGATGAGGCCAAAGATCTCCATGGGGTCGATGCCCGTCTGGCCGCAGCTCTGTGCGCTCATGATGGTGGTGACAAAGGTGAACAGCGTCACGATGACGGCCGGAACGGGGCCAAGGTCAAGCACGATGGCGATGATCACGGCGATGGCGGCAGCGCCCAGGCCGATGATGCCGGCGTCGAGCTTAAGGGAGCCCGAGATGAGCGACTGCTCGTCGGTGTCGGTGGAGCTGTCGGCGGCGAGGCCGCGGACGATACCGGCGACCTGCGGCAAGATGTCCTTGAGGACGACGGCGACGCCAAAGCCCATCATGAGGCCCATACCCAGGGACTTGACGATGCCCTGTGCAGTCACAACGTCGAACAGGCCGGCAGCGGTGCCGCCCACGATGATGCCAAAGTTGCCTAACAGGGCGCCGGCAAACCAGAAAGCGACCGGGGCGAAGCCCACGAGGAAACCGACGGAGAGCAGCATGGGCGAGTTGTAGATGCCAAAGGTCACGCCGGGGATGTTGAGCGTGCACAGCATGCTGGGCACCACGCCCAGGGCGTCGCGCAGCACGCTATAGATGCCGGCGATGGCCATGGAACCAAAGAGCTGCTTGCCGGTTTTGCCGCCAGCCTCGGTCGCGCGCAAAGTCTGAGCTGCGGCGTTGCCGGTGGGGAACTCAAGCGCGGCGTCCACGATAAAGTGACGGTGGATGAGCGCGGTGGCCAGCAGGCCCAGGATGGTGCCGGCGAGTGCCACGATAAACATGTCGAGCCAGCTGATCTGGTCGGCATAACCCAGCATCCAGGCGCCCGGGATGGTAAACGCCAGGCCGCCGGCGACCATGGCGCCCGCAGACATGATGGTGTGGGTGACGTTGGCCTCGTTGAGGCTGGCGTTGCCCATGAGCTTCAGGAAGAACAGCGAGATGACGGCAGCGAAAATGATTGGCCAGGGGAGGGCGCCCATCTTGAGGGCCGTGTAGGCCGAGCTTGCCGTGATGATCACGCAGCCAAGGACGCCGATGACGACACCGCGCAGCGTGAGTTGCCCGCGCATCGAGGCGCGGTTCGAGGGATTGCTCATATTGAACTCCTTTGCGTATATCCGCTTCCCCCGGGAGCGCCGCTACGGATGCGGCGCGGGAAGTCGGGTTACCAAAGGCCGTCGCGTGAGCTCGCAAACGACCGCGCATCAGTATAGCCGCAACCTAGTCATTTTGGGATGACTGGTTTAGGTAGGCGATATACTGCTGGGCAGACGAAAGGAGCGCCGACGATGCTTAATGGGTGCGCATATATATTGACGGTCGACGTGGGTAACACGTTCATTCGCTTTGGCCTGTTTGCAGAGGATTCGGCCGCGGCGCAGGAATGCCCGCTTGCGACGTGCGAGATCACGACGCCATCGAGCATTACGGCCGACGAAGCGCGTATGCGTCTCGCTCAAGTCATGGCCGCGCTGGCGGCTGATGCGGGCATGCCCGGCGCGCTCGTGCCCACGGCGGCCGTGCTGAGCTGCGTGGTGCCGGCGCTCGAGCGCCCGTGGAAGGCGGCGCTTTCCCGTACCTGCACGGGGCGCGTGCTCACCGTGGGGCCGGGCCTCAAGACCGGCATGCCCGTGCACTACGACGACCCGGCCGAGATCGGCCCCGACCGCATCGCCGATGCCGTGGCGGCCCGTGCCGTCTACGGCTCTCCGTGCATCGTGATCGACCTGGGCACGACGACCAATATCGAGGTCATCGACGCGTGCGGTACCTTTGTGGGCGGCGTCATCGCGCCGGGTCTGGCGCTCGGCGCCCGCTCGCTCTCGGCCGCTGCGGCGCGTCTGCCGCAGGTCGAGCCTTCGGCGCCCACGCATGTGATCGGCCGCAACACGCGCGAGGCCATGCGCTCGGGCGTGGTCTTGGGCGAGGTAGCCCGCATCGACGGCATGCTCGACATGGTGCTCGCCGAGATGCGCGCGACCAAGGCCGCGGGGGAAGGCAACGTGCCCATCGTCATTACCGGCGACGATGCCGAGGCGCTTGCGGCGCTGGTCGGCCATAGCCTGACGGTCGACGATGCGCTGACGCTGCGGGGTCTCGCCGAGCTCTACCACATCAACCAAAAGCCCCGCCGCGTGTAAAAGTGAGGGCGCCGGTGGGACAAACGCCCCCACCTTTCACCTGCTACAATGGGTCAAACTATTGCGATTACGGAGGTGTCTGCCATGTCGGACGATCTTCATCAAACTTCGTCAGGCAAGCGCCTGGACGTCATTAGCTGGGACGAGTTCTTTATGAGCGTGGCCATCGCCGCGCAGCGCCGCAGCAAGGACCCCAACACGCAGGTGGGTGCGTGCATCGCCAACACCAACCACCGCATCCTTTCGGTGGGCTACAACGGTACACCCTCGGCACTCAACGACGACTTTTTTCCGTGGGGTACGAGCGACGACCCGCTGCAGGACAAGCACAACTACGTGGTCCATGCCGAGGCCAACGCCGTGCTCAACTACCGTGGCTCGCTCAAGGATCTCGAGGGTTCCACGGTCTACGTCACGCTGTTCCCGTGCCATGACTGCGCCAAGATCCTGGCGCAGGTGGGTGTGGGCGAGGTCGTCTACCTGGACAATAAGTATGCCGACACCGATGACGGCCGTATCAGCCGCCGCATTCTCGACTCCTGCGGCATCAGCTACCGCCAGGTCATCGTCGATGTCCAGATTGGTACCGGGGGACAGACTCGGCAGTAATATGCGTTGTCGCTATCTGACGACGAACACAGCCAAAAGAGCCCCGTCCCAAATTGACTACTCGTGAAAGTCGCGTCTGCGCGCATGGACGGCTCGTGAGCGGGTACATGGCTGTAGTAACATAGCTTCTGTCCGCGGGCGTGCCCGCGTTATTGTGAGAAAGGAGCCCCTGTGGCTGTTAACGAAGAGCTGCTTAAGAAGGTTCTTGAAGAGATTCGCCCCAACCTGCAGGCCGACGGCGGCGATATGGAGTATGTGGGCGTCGACGACGAGGGCGTTGTCAAGCTGGAGCTGCAGGGCGCCTGCGCCGGCTGCCCCATGAGCTCGCTAACCCTTTCCATGGGTATCGAGCGCATCCTGAAGGAGCATGTGCCCGGCGTTACCCGCGTTGAGCAGGTCAATGCTTCCGGCGAGGCCGAGGACCTGTACGACGAGTACGCGCCGTTCTAAGATGCGAAAGCTGCGGACGGTACGCTCCGCATAGACGTTACGCCCAGATATGCGGCTGCGAGCGCAAGG
Source organism: Collinsella aerofaciens (assembly GCF_040910325.1). Taxonomy (GTDB): domain Bacteria; phylum Actinomycetota; class Coriobacteriia; order Coriobacteriales; family Coriobacteriaceae; genus Collinsella; species Collinsella aerofaciens_BL. The sequence goes on from NZ_JBDGAV010000009.1 coordinate 48,725, forward strand.
CCCGCGGCCGCATTTGTATGTAGGGAGCAGGGGATCGATATGCTCAACGACCTCTACCACATGCTTGACCCCGTCGCGATCTCGGCGGGTCCCATCACCATCTACTGGTACGGCCTGGCCTACGTGGTCGGCGCTCTGCTCACGGCGGTCGTTATGTACCGCACGCAGCGTCGTTGGGGCTTCGACATTACGATTGATGACCTGACGAGCGTCGTGGTCGGCGCGGTCTTTGGTCTCATCATCGGCGCGCGCCTGTTTTATGTCGTCTTTTACGGCGATGGCTACTATTGGACCCATCCGCTCGAAATCTTTGCCACCAACGAGGGAGGCATGAGCTTCCACGGCGGCCTGGTGGGCGGCATCTTGGGCGGCATCATCGTGTGCCGCATGTACAAGCTTGACGCCTGGACCGTCGCCGACCTTGCTGTGATCGGCGCCCCGCTGGCCCTGTGCCTGGGCCGTTGTGCCAATTTCGTCAACGGCGAGCTGTGGGGCAAACCGACTGATCTGCCTTGGGGTGTGGTCTTTGGCGGCACCGCGGGCGATATGCCGCGCCATCCCTCCCAGCTCTACGAGGCGTTTCTTGAGGGCGTCGTGCTCTTCTGTATTTTGCAGGTGCTCAGCCGCAAAAAGCCGCTGCTGCCCCAGGGTACGTTTATGGGCGTGTTCGTGATGGGGTACGGCATCGTCCGCTTTCTCGTTGAGTTTGTGCGCGTGCCCGATGCGCAGCTGGGCTATCTGCTGGGCGGCGTCATCACCATGGGTCAGCTGCTGAGTTTGCCGCTCGTGATCGCCGGTCTGGCGCTCATCATCTTCGCCCGACACCGCAATCGCCCCCAGCGCATCTACCTCGACGCCTAACCACCAAGACCACCGCAAAGGGGACAGGCGCCTTTGTGGTGGTCTTGCCGAGTTTGATAGGTTTCTAGAAAGGCTTTCGGACTGTGAAGGATTCCGACCTCTCCACAACGGCTGCGCGCGACGCTGCCCGCATCGTCTGGTTTAAGCGCTACCCCGCCAAGCAGACGCTCATCGCATTTTTGCTCGCGCTGTTGGCGACCACGGCGTTTTCCATCGATCCCGCCCCGGTGTCGAGCAACGCAGTCTTGGCGATTGACCCCAAAGCCTCGGGCATGCTGTACGTGTGCTACGAGGTGCTCCTCTCGTTTGCCGGCCATACCGACGCGGTCATGCTGCTTGCGCTTGCCTGCCTGCTCACGCTGCCGTTTCGCTACGTATTCTTTGGCCGCGGCGATGCTTGGCGTCCTTCGGTGATCCTTCCGTCGCTGTTCTTTGCCGTCTGCATGGTGTTTGGCCGTAGCTACGACCTCACCGATTCGGCCGAGATCGTGCTTGGCGACAAGGCACGCATCATTTGCGCCTGGATAGGCGGTGCGGGCTGGATGCTCTTGGCGGTCGTTGCCTTCTACCTTGCCTTTGAGTGTCTAGATTGGCTGAGCTCTCGGCGTATTCCGTTTTCCGAAGCGCACTTTGGCCGCGTATGGCGTATGGCTCACGCCGTGCTCTCGGTCCATCCCTTTGCCGGGCCCTTCCTGGTGCTTATGGTCGCCTGGGCGCCCACGCTCATCGCTTCGCTGCCCGGCCTTTTTATGGGAGATACGGGTGCGCAGATTCGCCAGTGGTTCAACTACCCCAACGGCACGAGTGACTACCTGCGTCTGCTCAATCCCAATGTGTTGCTCAACGGACATCACCCCGTGGTACACACGGCTATCATCGGTTCGTGCGTCCAGCTGGGGCTTTCACTGTTCAACAGCGCCAACGTAGGTCTTGCCATCTACACCTGCGCTCAGTTCGTCATTACGGCCGCCTGCATGGCCTATTCCATCTCGTCGCTGCGCAAGCTGGGCGTGAGCCTGCCGGTCCGCGGCGTGATCTTGCTGTTCTTTGTGTTTATGCCCATGTTCTCCAACTACGCGGCCCTGCTTACCAAAGATGTGCTGTTTGCCGACGCGTTTTTGGTGCTGTTGGTGCAGACCGTGAAGCTCGTGGCATGCGGCCTGCCCCGTCGCGATGCCAATGCCGAGCGTGCGGGCGAACAGAGGCCCGTGCTCTTTGCGCGCCACGACTGGCTGCTGCTCGCTCTGGGCGCCATGGGTTCCACGTTTCTGCGCAACGGCGGCCTGGTGTTTCCCCTGGCGGCATGCGTAATCGCGACGGCGTTTTGCGCATGGGACGCACATGTGGCTCGCCGTGCGGCCAAGCTGGCTGGTGCTGCGCCTTCGGGCGCCATCCCGCGTTTCCGCTGGGTGGGAGTTCTTGCGGTGCTTGCACTCTGCCTTGCCTCTAATATGTACTTCACCAAGGTCTTTATGCCGGCGCACGACATCACGCCTGGTTCCAAGCGCGAAATCCTCTCGATTCCGTTCCAGCAGACGGCTCGTTTCGTCCAAAAACACGACGGTCTCAACTCGGGCGTCAACCCCACGGTTAAGGAGGACGGCACCATCGTGGAGGCTCCTTGCGACGGCTTGGTGACCGACGAAGAGCGTGCCGTGATCGACCGTGTGCTCAAGTACGAGAATCTGGGCCGCCGCTACAACCCGGATAAGTCGGACGCCGTCAAAAATTGCTTTAACGAGTACGCCTTGCAGGAGGACATCAAGGCCTATTTTGAGGTGTGGGCCCAGATGTTCAAAAAGGATCCCGAGTGCTATATCTCGGCGCTCATCAATAACTACTACGGCTACTTTTATCCGAGTGCCCGCGATGCATGGGTCTACAGCACGGCGCGCAGTGCCGAGATTATGGCGAAGCCCGATAACCTCAAGTACTTCGACTTCCATCCGGTCGATAGCAAGGTTGTGCGCTGGTGCGACCACCTGATCAACCTGTATCGCGTGGCGGTGCAGCGCATTCCGTTTATCTCGCTCGCCATGAGCTCGGCCACCTATGTGTGGATCATGATCGCCGTGGTGGCCTATCTGCTACGTCGTCATTCGTGGCGCGGGCTGGCCATTTGGGTGCCGCTTTTGGGCGTGCTCGCCGTGTGCCTGATCGGTCCCTGCAACGGCTCGACCTACATGCGCTACCTGTACCCGGTCATCGCCTGCATGCCCTTTGCCATCGGCGCCACCATCACCCGCAGCGACCTCCTCTGGTCCTAAGTTTGGTGCAAAGGGGGCAGGTTACTTTGCACCAAGGGGTTGCATCATCACGTCGCCTTCATTTTGGGGTTTATCTCGCAGGCCAGTAGGTATATCATAACGACGTTTGTTTATATTGCCCGAGCATCTGCGCTGGGCTTTAGGTCGAAACCGATAGGAGACACGTATGTCCGGACACTCTAAGTGGGCCACAACCAAGCATCGTAAGGGCGCGCAGGACGCCAAGCGTTCCGCCCTCTTCTCCAAGCTGAGCCGCAACATCACCGTTGCTGCCCGTCTCGGCGGTGACCCGCTGCCCGAGAACAACGCCAGCCTCGCCGCTGCCGTTGCCAAGGCCAAGGCTCAGTCCATGCCTAAGGACAAGATCAAGTCCGCTATCGACAAGGCTTTTGGTTCGGGTGCTGACGCTGCCGTCTACGAGAACATCGTGTACGAGGGCTACGGTCCCGCCGGTGTCGCCGTCTACGTCGACTGCCTGACCGACAACCGCAACCGTACCGCCGCTGATGTCCGTTCCGCCTTCTCCCACGCTGGTGGCAACCTGGGCACCTCCGGCTCCGTCGCCTTCCAGTTTGAGCGCAAGGGCCAGATCGTCGTCGCCAAGGAGATTCTGGACGAGAACGCCAAGAAGGAGACCATGATCGCCAACGGTGCTGCCGGTGACGAGGATGAGTTCATGATGGCCATCGCCGAGGCCGGTGGCGAGGACTACGAGGACGCCGGCGAGGAGTGGATCGTCTGGACTACTGCCAACGAGGTCATGGCTGTCTCCAAGGCGCTCGAGGAGCAGGGCGTCCAGGTCAAGGGCTCCGAGACCACCATGGTCCCGACCACCCCGACCGAGGTCTCCGGCGCCGACGCCAAGAAGGTTCAGCGCCTCATCGACCGTCTTGAGGAGCTCGACGACGTCCAGGATGTTTACAGCACCATGGACATGACCGACGAGGTCATCGCTGCCCTCGAGGAGGAGTAGTGCCCGCACGGGTTAAGCCGTGCATATCTGGGCATAATGAAGCGAGCATGCAAGCCTCGTGGAATAGATGAGCCGGATCCGCGTGCGTAGAGCACCGGACCCGGCTCTTTTATAATGATGCGAACCGTTTTGCATTTCGAGAGCCGAGATTTGAAGGGAGCGCCGCGTGCGCGTACTCAAACGAGCCCTAGCGATCGTGTACCTTGCCGCTACCATCGTGGCGCTGGGTACGCTTGTCTGCCAGTTTTGGGGGCCGTATACGTATCGCTTTATGTTGCTGATGCGCGACCCCATGCCGCGCATTGTCGTGACGGCATGCGGCGGAGTTGTGGCGATCGGCGTGCTGGTAAGCTTCTTTCGCCTGATGTTTGCTCGTCGCGAGCCGTTCTGCGTGCATCCGGCGGGGGAGCGCAATATCGAGGTCACGCTCGCGGCGCTTTCTTCGTGTGCCAGGGCTGCTGCCGAGCGCGACGACCGCGTGATGATCGAGCATGTCGAGGCCCGCGTCCAAGGTTCCGACGATTCGCACGTCCGTTTTAAGGTCGAGGCTATCGCGCTTGACGATAAGGACGTGGCATCTTTGGCTACCGCGATGCAGCAGCGCATCGAGGAAGCTTGCGACACCATGCTCGGCACGCCGGGTACGACCGCGCGCGTCCGTTTTTTGCCGTCCAAGACTACCGTCCAGACCGTGGAGGTTTCCGGTGAGTGATACCAATCAAGATAAGACCGCTCGTACGCCGCGCCTGACGATTGACCAGAGCGCCACGCCGGCGAGCGAACCTGTTGATTCCAAAGCAGAGGCAACCGAGTTGCAAGACGCGGCAGCCGCGGATTTTGACGAGGCTATGGGTCTCATCAAGGGTACGGGCGCTGCCATCTGGAGCTATGCTGTGCGTCATCCCAACACCACGCTTGGCGCCGTCGCCGGCTTTATCCTCGCCGTGTTGGTGCTCACGTTGGGCCTGTGGGACACGCTCGTCATTGCATTCTTCGTGCTGATCGGCGCCGTGATCGGCCAAATTCGCGACGGCGAGAACGGGATCGTCAACTTCTTCGGCCGTCTGTTTAGCGGCCGCTAATATGTATTCGACTGTCGCATCCGCGGCAGGCATAAGGAGGAACCATGGCTTTTAATACGAAGGTCGATGTGGCCGATACCGAGCTCGAGGCAGACGAGACCGTCACCGCCGAGGCCGAGGACGTAACGCTCGAGGATGAGGCGCTCGTCGAGGCCGAGTCCGCCGATGATGCGGACGAGGATGATGAGGAAACAGACGAGTCCGAGGACTCGCTGACCTATTCCAACGGTGTGATCGAAAAGATCGTTGCTATGGCCACTCGCGAGGTTCCACACGTTCTGGGCATGAAGGGTAACCTCATGCATTTTGTGCAGGAGCAGTTTGGTGCCGAGAATCTGACCAAGGGCGTGACGGTCGAGGTCACCGATGACAATCGCGTGGTCGTCAACATCTCCGTCATCATCGAGTACGGCGCCTATGCGCCCGCGATCTTCGACGATGTCAAGGCACGTGTCACCGAGCGCCTTGCCGCGATGACCGGCCTTGAGGTGGCGGGTGTCAACCTGCGTATCGAGGACGTCATCACCCCCGAGGAGTACGAGCACCGCACCAGCCAGCACGAATAACCTTCCAAAAAGGGACAGGTTTGTTTTGGCAGGTTTTATCTGCGAAAACGTTAAACGGCCGACCGCGCAAGCAAAAGCGTGGCCGGCCGTTATTTGTATGCCCCCCGATGTAGGCATACCGCTCGTCTAACTAGGGGTTGCAATCGTCGCGTTCCGCGTTACCCTAATGGGCGCATTGTTTCCAAATTGTTAACGAGGGGTTGCCGTAATGGCTGACGAGCACGAAACAGAAAGCAAGGCATGGGCGATTGAGGCCGCCGCGGCAGAGGCGGCATCGCGTGCTGCCGAAGAGGTGCATCGTCCTCCCGTAGTGCCGATGGAGCGCGTGGTTGATCGCACCGATATCGAGCGCGGCGAGCGTGCCGGCCAAAAGCGCAGCCAGGAGCCGGGTTTCCCGCGCTTTTTTGCCGAGCTCAATCTGGGCCTGATTCTTACGGCCTTTGCCATCGTTGCGTTTAAAACCCCTAATCACTTTGCTTTTGGCGGCACCTCGGGCGTGTCGGTCATTCTGTCCACGCTGTTCCCGACCCTGCCCGTCGGCGTCTTTATGTGGATTATCAACGCGGTTCTCGTCGTTTTGGGCTTTATCTTTTTGGAGCGCAAGGCGATTCTTTGGAGTGTCTTCGCCTCGTTTGCGCTGTCCGCCTATGTTTCGCTGTTTGAGCTCTTTATTCCGACCGATGTCTCGATGACGGGCGATATGTGGCTCGACCTGTGCTTTGCCGTCATCTTGCCGGCGCTCGGCAGCGCTATTGTCTTTGACATCGGCGCCTCGACGGGTGGCACGGACATTCTTGCCATGATCCTCAAGCGCCGCACCACGCTCGAGATTGGCCGCGCCCTGCTGCTGGTCGATATCGGTATCGTGACCATCGCGGCCTTTTTGTATGGCCCGCGTGTCGGTCTGTATTGCGTGCTCGGCCTGTTTGCCAAGACGCTTGTGGTCGACAAGGCCATCGAGAGCATCCATCTTCGTAAGGTCTGCACGGTCATTTGCTCCGAACCCCTTAAGGTCGAGGAGTTTATCGTCAAGCATCTCAACCGCACAGCGACCATCAGTCGCGGCTACGGTGCCTTCTCGGGCAAGTGCGTGACGGTGATCATGAGCGTGCTGAGCCGTCGCGAGGCCGTGCAGCTGCGCCGCTATGCGCGCGAAGTCGATCCGGGTGCCTTTATCACGATTGTCGACAGCTCCGAGATCGTCGGCAAGGGCTTCCGCGGAACGAACTAGCGCAGACGTATTCAACGAACCGCCTGCTGGCGCCGTGTATCTTGCAAATCGGTCATCTTTGAGTATTTGATCCCACATTGGGTGATAATGATGCCAAAGACATCGTTTGCGATCCAGGTGATTCGCTCTAGATACGAAGGGATGATTTCGATGTTCTGTTCGCAGTGCGGCGCCCCCATGGGCGATAACGACAAGTTCTGCGGCGTGTGCGGTGCCCCTAATACCGAGGTTAAGGCCGCCGGTCCCGCTCCGCAAGCTCAACCTCAGCCGCAGGGTCAGCCGTTTGCCCAGCCGCAGCCGCAGCCGTTCGTTGCGCCCCAGCCGGCTATGAACGCGCCCAAGGGTTGCATGGCTCAGGCCTTCAACGACATGCTCAAGGTTCCCGGCGCCTTGGTTCGCGTATGCCAAATCGCCTTTTTGCCGGCGCTGATCTGCGTCGTGTCGGTGCTTGTGCTGTTTATCCCCGTTATCGGTGGCATTGCGGCGGCCATTGGCTTTTTGCTTGCGTACGTGGCAAGCGTGTGCGGTGCCGGCTTTGCTATCGAGTGGGGTCGTGACCTGTCGCTCAAGGATGATAACGGCATGGAGCGTCCGCTGTTGCGCTCGACCTCGTTTGGATTGGGCATTTTCTCGTCTGTCATTACGAACGTGCTCCGGCTCATAGCCATTATTCCGGTGATCGGTGTGGTGTTCTCGGTGCTTGAGAGCGCTGTGATCGGTGCCGTTGGCTCGTACTATTACTACGGTTCGAGCAGCCTCGAGGGTGCACTCATCGGGTCGATGGGTCTGCTTGTCTTTGCCATGATCGTGTCGGTGGTACTGGGCATCTTCTTTAAGATGTTTGGCGATGCCGCTGTGATGCACTTTGCAGTCGCCGGCCGCGTGGAGAGCGCGTTTTCGCTCGAGAAGGTTTGGAAGTCCTATAAGGCCAACCTGGGCAAGTTGTTCTGCGCATCGATTCTCCCCGAGTTTTTGACGGGCATTGTTTCCAATATCATCACTTGGATTTTCACCGCCATCTTTGGTTTTGTTGCCGCGCTGGGCATTAGCGGCTATGGCTACTACGGCTACTATTCTCGTCCTTCGGGTCTCGAGGCAATCATCACGGGCGGCGGCATCACGCTCATTCTGTTCTTGATGATTGTTGCCTTTGTCACGGTGTTCCTGACTGTGTTTGGCAAGATGCTCAAGTATCGCGCCGTTGGCTATTGGGCGGCACGCCATGCCAGCGAGTGGTCCGACGAGGATACCGACGACGTCCTGACGTTTGTGCTCCCGGGTGAGAAGAAGCCTGCTCCTGCGGGATTCAATCCCACGGCCGCCACTGGTGCTGCACCTGCTCCGGCACCTGCCCCTGCACCTGCCCCTGCACCCGCGCCTGCCCCTGCCCCGGCATCCGCGCCTGCACCTGCTCCGGCACCTGCCCCTGAACCCGTACCGGCGCCCGAGGCGACGCCTGCGGAACCCGATTGGAATGCCGTTGCCACGCCGGCGGATGAGCCGGGCGATAATCCTGCTGCCGAAAACAATCAAACCGAATAGTCGGTCGAGGCGCCCTGGGCAACTGAGTCCGGGGTGCCTTTTTCTACTGCGAAAGCAAGAAAATGCCTGGGAAAACGGTTGCAGCAAAATTTCTCGGAAATTGGCCAATGTTGCGCAACAACGTCGCGGCTATTGTTGAGGACATAGACGTGTTAGGTTTGAAGGCGTGCGACGCCTTAGGAAAAGGAGAAGTTGATGTTCTGTCCCACTTGCGGCTCTCCCATTTCGGATGATGCCAAATTCTGCCCTGTTTGCGGATCCGCCGTTGGTGCCGCTTCTGCCGCTGCGGCCCCGCAGCCCCAGCCCGCTCCGGCCCAGACTATTCAGCCCGCGCCCCAGCCTCAGCAGCAGTACACCGGTCAGCAGCAGTACACCGGTCAATACGCCCAACAGTCCGCATCCGCTCCGATGGACTATGGCCCCGTCAAGGCTGACCGCAGCCTGATCGGCTGGCTGCTGCTCTCTCTTGTGACCTGCGGTATCTATTCGTTCTACTTCCTGTATTGCTTGGCCCGCGACATCAATGTCATGTGCCAGGACGACGGCGATTCCACGCCGGGTCTGGCGGCATTCATCCTGCTGTCGTTTGTGACCTGCGGCTTCTACGCGTACTACTGGTATTACAAGATTGGCAACCGCCTGCAGGCCAACGCTCCTCGCTACGGCCTGGTGTTCCAGGAAAACGGCACCACCGTTCTTCTGTGGCAGATCATCGGCGTGCTGCTGTGCGGTCTTGGCCCCATCTTTGCCATGAACATCATCATCAATAATACCAATGCCATGGCAACGGCTTACAACATCCGTCTTGGCGCTCATGCCTAACAATAAGGGCGGCGTGAACAGCTCCCAGGGACATAAGGGCACGGCGGAGCTCCTTCGCCGCGCCCTTTCTTGCACCGGCGCGCTCTTTGTCGCCTGGCTCGCGCTCTACCTGCTCGACATCGGCTGCATTTTTCGATTGATGACGGGCATTCCTTGTCCGGGATGCGGTATGACGAGGGCGTGGCTGGCGGCGCTGCGCCTCGATTTTGCGGCGGCCTTTGCCTACCATCCGCTGTTTTGGGTGGTACCGATTGCGTTTGTGCTCGCGTTCGTGCGCGAGGAGGTGGCATCGAGCAAGCTAAAGCGTGGTATCGACATTGCGGTCGCCATGTTGTGCGTGCTGGTCGTCGCCGTATGGATCGTGCGCCTTATCAATCCGGCAGACGCGGGCCTGCTCTTTGGTGGTCACGCTCCCGCCGGAGTTCCCACCGATATCATCCACCTCGAACCCCCACGCTGGCTCTGCCATTTGGGGATGGGGTACAAATGGCAGAAATAGCGTTTGACAAATGAGCGGGGGCGGACGAGTCGAAACGTCCGCCCCCGCTTTGACATCGCGATGTGGCTATGACTGCGAGATGCCAGCGAATCGACTACTCGTCGTGCTTTCCCTCGCAGCGAGCGGCAGCCCGCGCATCGTGGATGCCCTTGATTGCGGCATGGCGGGCGGTGCGGGCATCGTGCATGGCGTCGCGAGCCTCGGCGGCCGTTGCCTTGGCAGAGCGCAGTTTGGCGGCCAAGTCGGGGTTGGTTTCGGCAACCGCGGCGATCGTGGGGCCGTCGAGCTCCTCTTGCGTGGGCTCGGCCAAAAAGTCGATGGCATACTGGGCGGCTACCATGGAACCCTTGGACAGTACCGACTCGTCGATCTTGTAAAAGCAGGAATGCTGGGCGTACGTGGCGCCAATCTTGGGGTTACGCGTACCTACAAAGGCGAGCACGCCCGGCACGCGGCGCAGGTACTCCGAAAAATCCTCGCCCGAGAGCGTGCCACGGTAATGGCCTTGACCGGTGGGGCCCAGGCACTTGATTACGGCCTGACGGCAGCGCTCGCTCGAAGCTGAGTCGTTTTCGACCTTGTAGTTGGCGATGGTGTAGTCGGTGAGCTCTGCCTCGGCGCCCAGAGCTGCTGCGGTATGCTCCACGATGCGTCGCATAAGCTCCGGCATTTCCTCGTGGGTCGAATCGCCGTAGGTGCGCACCGTGCCGGCGAGGTAGGCCGTGCCGGCGATAACGTTGCGCGCGGTGCCGCCGTGCAGCTCGCCGACGGTGATGACGGCCGGCTCGTAGGGGCTGATTTCGCGCGAGACGATGGTCTGCAGGGCGTTGACGATCTCGGCGGCAACCATGACAGCGTCGTGGCCGCGCTGGGGCATAGCGCCATGGCACGAGGTACCGCGGACATCGATGCGGAACCAGTCGGTATTGGCCATGCGCGGGCCAGGCTCGCAGCTTACGGTGCCGGCGTCGACCTCGCTCCAGATATGCGCGGCGTAGGCGCCATCGACGCCGTCGAGCACGCCCGTGCCGATCATGAGTTTGGCGCCCTGGCCGTTTTCCTCGCTGGGTTGGAAGACGATGCGGACCTCGCCGTGGATGTCGTCAGTCATATGACGCAGGATCTGCAGCGTGCCGAGCATCATGGCGATATGGCAGTCGTGGCCGCAGGCGTGCATGCAGCCCTCGTTGACGCTGGCGAACTCCTCGCCGGTCTGCTCGGTGACGGGCAGGGCATCGATATCCGCGCGCAGCAGGATGCGGCGGCGCGGCGTGCCGTCTTCGCGATAGGCGTCGGGCGCGGTGCCGCGAAGGGTCGCCACCAAGCCCGTCTTAAGGGGGCGCTCGTAGGGGATATTCATGGCGTCGAGCTGGTTGGCGATGTCAGAAGTCGTACGCTCTTCGACGAGGCTCAGCTCCGGGTGCTTATGGAAGTGCCGGCGCTGCTTAATGATGTAGGGCTCAAACTCGGCGGCGATATCTTGGATGGCCGCGGTGACGTCGTCTGCCGCGCGAACCTCGGTTGCCGCCATAATCTGCTGTGCCTTGGTCTTCGTCATGGTCGATTTGCTCCTTGCTGGGTTGATCGCAAAATCGTACAGGCTCTCTCCAGTATGCCACCTGCCGCTAGAGCTGGTAAAGTTGCCGTTTGCCGCTTGGGGTTTTGTTGCAAGGGCGGGGGAGTACACTCGGGGGTGTTGAATTTCCTGCCAGAGATGGGGATGCCCATGCAACATATCGATCGGATCATCCGCTCCAAGAACGTTTTTACCGCCCAAGACGGCATCGATACCGCCCGCGAGTTGGCGATCGCCATCGCAGGCGACCGTATCGTCGCAGCCGGTGCGCCCGATGACGTGATCGCCGCCGCTCCCGCCGCCACGCTGGTTATCGACTACGGCGAGCAGTTTGTCTGCCCCGGTTTCCATGACGCTCATCTGCACTTCTTCCATACCTCGGTCGGTTCCTCGCCGTACATGCTCATGGACATGGGCACGTCCGAGGCGGCGCTGGTGCAACATGCGCTCGAGTTTTCCCAGGACCTGCCCGACGACGCTTGGGTTGTAACGCAGGGCTGGCGCGACTACCGTTGGGACCCGCCCGAGCATCCTACCAAGGCGTCGCTCGATGCAGCATTCCCCGATCGTCCCTGCGTCATGTACTCGGGCGACGGCCACACGCTGTGGCTCAACAGCCGCGCACTCGATGCACTCGGCGTCACGCGCGACAGCGAGCCACCGGCGGGCGGCAGCTACGACAAGGACGCAAACGGCGAGCTCACGGGCATTGCGCACGAAGCGGCTGCCATGCAGCTGCTGCCGCGCTGCCTTGAGTGGCTGGGCGAAGATCGCATCGCAAGCGCCTACGCCGATCAAATGAGGCGCATGGCCGAGCAGGGTATTACCTCGATCTGCGATATGTCGCTCATGCCCATGCCGGGCTGCGATTTTATCCGCGACGATGTCTACGACAAACTGCAGACGGCCGGCAAGCTGGGCATTCGTGCCCATCTGTTCCCCACGCTGCTGGATGACCAGTCGCGTCTAGAAGAGCTGCAGGTACGTTACGCGAACAACGCACTGCTTTCGGCGCCGGGTTTTAAGCAGTTCTTCGACGGCGTGTCGAGCGAACACACGGCATATCTCACCGAGCCCTATACCAATCCGCGCTTCCCGGGCGACCAGGGCCGTCTGACGGTCCCGGCTGAGCGCATGCGCAAGCTGGTTCTGGCGGCCGCGGAGCGAGGCCACACCGTGCGCATCCACGTCATTGGTGACGGTGCGATTCATGCCGCGCTGGATATCTTCGAGGAGGCCGCCGACCTGTACGGCCTGCCCCAGCGCGGCCATAATACGCTCGAGCACCTGGAGAACCTTCTGCCCGAGGACATCGACCGCCTACGCAAACTCAACGTGGTTGCTTCGAGCCAGCCCTGCCACATTACGCTCGACCCGGGTGGACCGGAGCGCGATCTGGGCTTGGAGCGCAGCCGCATCATGTGGCCGTTTGCGACCTATAAGCAGCGCGGCATTCGCCAAGCCTTCGGTACTGACAGCCCTATCACGCCCGTTACCAGCATGAACGTGCTCTACACGGCTATCACGCGCCAGGACCCCAAAAGCCACTGGCCCGAGGGCGGCTGGTTGCCGAGCGAGCGCATCGATGCAGCAACGGCCCTGCGCAACTACACCCTGGGCAGCGCCTATGCAGCGGGCGACGAGCAAAACCTCGGCAGCTTGGAGCCGGGCAAGTATGCCGACCTGGTAGTCCTGGACCAAAACCCGCTCGCCGTTGACCCCCAAGAGCTCCAAGCCACCAAGGTTCAGGCCACCTACCTGGCAGGTAACTTAATCTACGAGCGCTAGCCTCATACCCCACTTATAAGGGGCACGTTTCAGCAACGTGCCCCTTTCTTATTCGCACCATCTGCATCGCCATTTTGCTGCACCGACTTTTATGAATGCCGGGACCGAATTAGTTAACCTGGCTCCCGTGTGGCTCCGGAGGGGCGGGGCATAAGGTTTATCGCGAGTTCCGCACGAGCCGAAGGCCACTTAATGTGGCCTTCGTGCGAGCAGGACTGCCCGAGCAGGAAACCTTATGCCCCGCCCCTCCGGAGCCACACGGGAGCCACCGCTAAGTTATCCACCGGCATTCAGAAAATCTAAGTGCCAAAAAATAAGATTTTTTGACTCTGTGTTGTATAACCCGTCATTCGTGGGTACCATTCAACGCGTACGCAAACAAAAAGGGTTAACCCGCGCGGCATGACCGCGCGGCCCACAAAGGAGGAAACAAGCATGTCGTCTTTGAAGCCGCTTGCAGATCGCGTCCTGGTCAAGCCCGACGAGGCCGAGCAGAAGACCGCCTCTGGTCTGTACATCGCCAGCAACGCTCAGGAGAAGCCGCAGCGCGGCACCATCGTTGCCGTGGGCGCCGGCAAGGTCAACGACAAGGGTGAGCGCATCCCCATGGACGTCAAGGTTGGCGACGTTGTCATCTACGGTAAGTTCGGTGGCAACGAGGTCAAGGTCGACGGCGAGAAGTATCTGCTGATGCGCGCCGACGACATCTACGCCGTCGTCGAGGCCTAATCTCACCAGGCTCTCTGATTCGTCTTTGAACGCGGTCGCCGCATAGGACTCGGAAGCGGCGACGCGAGTCACATTTCTTTTGGAGGATTACTCACCATGGCAAAGAACATTACGTTCAACACCGATGCCCGCGCTAAGCTCGCCAAGGGCGTCAACACTCTGGCCGACGCCGTTACCGTCACCATGGGTCCCAAGGGCCGCTACGTCGCCCTGCAGCGCACGTTCGGCGCTCCGACTATCACCAACGACGGCGTTTCCGTCGCCAAGGAGATTGAGCTCGAGGACAACATCGAGAACATGGGTGCCCAGCTGGTGAAGGAGGTTGCCACCAAGACCAACGACACCGTGGGTGACGGCACCACCACCGCAACCCTGCTCGCCCAGGCCATCGTCAACGACGGCCTGCGCAACGTCGCCGCTGGCGCCAACCCGCTGGCCATCCGTCGCGGCATCGACAAGGCCGTCAACGCCGCCGTCGCCGAGATGAAGAAGCAGGCCAAGCCGGTCGAGACCAAGGAGCAGATCGCTTCCGTCGGTACCATCTCCGCCGGTGACCCCGAGGTCGGCGAGAAGATCGCCGAGGCCATGGAGGTCGTGGGCAAGGACGGCGTCATCACCGTCGAGGATTCCCAGACGTTCGACATCACCATCGACACCGTCGAGGGCATGCAGTTCGACAAGGGCTATGTCTCCGCTTACTTCGTCACGGACAACGACCGCATGGAGGCCGTGATGAAGGATCCGTACATCCTCATCACCGACCAGAAGATCTCCAGCGTTCAGGACATCATGCCCGTTCTCGAGGCTGTCCAGCGCGCTGGCCGTGGCCTGCTCATCATCGCTGAGGACATCGACGGCGAGGCTCTGCCTACCCTGGTCCTCAACAAGATCCGTGGCGCCCTCAACGTCTGCGCCGTTAAGGCCCCGGGCTACGGCGATCGCCGCAAGCGCATCCTCGAGGACATCGCCGTCCTCACCGGTGGCCAGGCTGCCCTGGACGAGCTGGGCGTGAAGGTCGCTGACATTACCGCCGATATGCTCGGTACCGCTAAGTCCGTCACCATCTCCAAGGACAACACCGTCGTCGTCGGCGGCGCTGGCTCCAAGGAGGCCATCGACGCTCGTATCGCTCAGATCAAGGGTGAGATGGAGAACACCACCTCTGACTTCGACCGTGAGAAGCTCCAGGAGCGCCTGGCCAAGCTCTCCGGTGGCGTTGCCGTCATCAAGGTCGGCGCTGCTACCGAGTCCGAGCTCAAGGAGATCAAGCATCGCGTCGAGGACGCCCTGCAGGCTACCCGCGCTGCTGTCGAGGAGGGCATCGTCGCCGGTGGCGGCGTCGCCTTCATGGACGCTGCTCCTGCGCTCGACGCCGTTGAGCTTGACGACCCCGAGGAGAAGATCGGCGTCGATATCGTCAAGAAGGCTCTGACCGCTCCGGTCGCTACCATCGCCAAGAACGCTGGCTTTGAGGGCGCTGTCGTGGTCGACAAGGTTGCCGAGCTGCCTGCCGGCCAGGGTCTCAACTCTGCCAACGGCGAGTGGGGCGACATGATCGAGATGGGCGTCCTCGACCCCGTCAAGGTCAGCCGCGTCACCCTGCAGAACGCTGCTTCTGTCGCCAGCCTGATCCTCATCACCGAGGCCACCGTCTCCGATGTGCCCAAAAACACTCAGCTTGAGGACGCTATCGCTGCTGCTACCGCTGGTCAGCAGGGCGGCGGTATGTACTAAGGCCGACAAGGTCTAGAACTCCCACCGGGAATCCGGGGGCGGGACGGGGACTTCTCTCCGGAACGTCCTCGGACATGCAAAGAGGCTCCGCATCGCGCTTCGCGCTGCGGAGCCTCTTTGCGTCCTGCGGAATATTCCGGAGAGAAGTCCCCGTCCCGCCCCCGGATTCCCTGCGTTTACGGCCTTGAGGTCGGCGGGCGGAGAAGGATGTGGTCGATAGGGATACGTGTCCCCTTCGCTGTTTCGCGCTTTGCGCGAAAGGCGCGTTACTTTGGGATGGGTGGGGAACGTGGTTGTTTTGGCAACTGATCTCCGCCACAAATTACCCTTGGCATACTTGCGCGAAAGCCTACTGGTGCTACACTTGCAATTGCTGTTTCAGGGCGGGGTGAAATTCCCCACTGGCGGTAAATCGGGCGGTGCCAAAGGGGTACCGTGGCGCAGGTAAAGTGCCTGCGACCGAGCCGATGAGTCCGCGACCCGTGTGTGCGTTGGTTCGCATGCCGGCTGAACTGGTGAGATCCCAGTACCAACGGTTAGAGTCCGGATGAAAGAGGCAGGTGATCTTATGTCTGAACAGTCGCAGCATATCCATTTTGAGAACACGAATAGGTGGAGCACCAAACAGCTCGTTACCATGGCGCTGATGTGCGCCTTGGGCGCCCTGTTTATGTATGTGCAGCTGCCCATCCTTCCTTCGGCGCCGTTTTTGACGTATGACCCGTCGCTGGTGCCGGCGATGGTGTGTGGATTTGCGTATGGCCCTGGTGCCGGCACAGCTGTTGCCGCTATGGCGATCGTTATCCATGCGCTTACCACGGGCGATTGGGTCGGTGCGCTTATGAACTTGGTTGCCACGCTGGGCTATATTCTGCCTGCGGCTATCGTCTATCAGAAGATGCACACCTACAAGGGTGCCGTGATTGGCCTGGTGCTCGGCGTCATT
Source organism: Collinsella aerofaciens (assembly GCF_040910325.1). Lineage (GTDB taxonomy): Bacteria > Actinomycetota > Coriobacteriia > Coriobacteriales > Coriobacteriaceae > Collinsella > Collinsella aerofaciens_BL. The sequence goes on from NZ_JBDGAV010000009.1 coordinate 65,341, forward strand.
GCCGCTACAGCGCTGTCTATGGTCGCAAACCTTACTATTGGCGTATGGTTCTGGTATGGCTCGGCCGATGTGATTCTGCCGCTCATGCTTCCCGCTGTTTTGCCGTTTAACCTCATCAAGACTGTGCTTAACTCGGTACTCACGCTGGCGGTGTACAAGGCGGTCTCTAATCTCATCACGCCCAAGAAGGACCAGGTCAAAGGCCGCGCATGATTGAGTGTCGGGGCGTTTCCTTTAGCTATGACGGTGCCGTGCCGGCGCTCGACGGCGTCGATCTAAACATCGAGGACGGCGAGTTTTTCTGCATCCTCGGTGGTAATGGGTCGGGCAAGTCGACGTTTGCCAAGCATCTGAATGCACTGTTGCAGCCCGATGCGGGCACGGTGCGTATCAACGGTATGGATGCGTCCGACCTCGAGCTGGTCTATGACATTCGTTCGACCGCGGGCATGGTATTCCAGAATCCCGATGATCAGCTGGTGGCAACGCTTGTCGAAGATGACGTTGCGTTCGGTCCCGAAAACCTTGGCGTGCCATCGGCGCAAATTGCGCAGCGCGTACGCGAGGCGCTGAAGGGCGTGGGCCTGGTGGGCTTTGAGCGCCACGAGACCCATGCGCTTTCGGGTGGTCAAAAGCAACGCGTGGCGCTTGCCGGCGTGCTCGCCATGGAGCCGCGCGTGCTCATTTTGGATGAGGCCTCCTCGATGCTCGATCCGCGCGGACGCAAGGGTCTTATGAAAGCGTGCCGCGCACTTCACGATCGTGGCATGACTATCGTGATGATTACGCACTTTATGGAGGAGGCCGCCGAGGCCGATCGTGTCGCGGTGTTTCGGGCGGGGCACGTTGCCATGCTCGGTACGCCCGAGGAAATCTTGACGCGGGCGGATGAGCTTGCGCAGCTCAACCTGGATATGCCGGCGTCGTGCTGCCTAGGTAGGGCACTTCGTGCGAAGGGCGTGCCCGTTTGCGCGCAGGTGCGTGAGGCGGATATGGTCGCCGAGATTGCGCAGGCTTATGCCGAGCGGAGTGGGGCAGGCACCGCGGGGCAGTCTTCCGCATCCCAGTTGGAAATCGCTGACGGCACTGTTCCGGTAGACAACGAGGGCAACGCGTCGGAGCCCGTCATAGAGCTATCCCATGTTTCGTACAGTTATTCGCTCAGTCCGCGCGAGCGCCGCCGCTGGCATAAGCGCTCGGCCACTGCGGGCAAATCGAGCAAACAGGCTCTCTGGGGAAACGACCCCAGCAGTCCGTGGGCACTGCGCGATGTATCGCTGACGGTGCGTCGCGGCGAGTTCCTGGGCTTGGCAGGTCATACTGGTTCGGGTAAGTCGACGCTGGTCCAGCATCTCAACGGTTTGATTCGCCCCCAGGAGGGATCCGTTCGCGCGCTGGGGCTCGATCTGTCAAACAAGAAAGACGCCGCCGCGGTTAAGGCCAAGGTCGGCGTGGTGTTTCAATATCCTGAGCGTCAGCTGTTTGCCGAAACCGTGGCGCAGGACGTGGCGTTTGGTCCGCACAACCTTGGCTTGCCGCAAGATGAAGTCGACCGTCGTGTCGAGTCATCGCTCTCGCGCGTGGGCCTCGACCTTTCCACGGTCGGCGACAAGAGTCCCTTTGAGCTTTCGGGCGGTCAGCAACGGCGTGTGGCATTCGCCGGCGTGCTCGCCATGGAGCCCGAAGTCCTGGTGCTCGATGAACCCATGGCGGGGCTCGATCCGGCTGCGCGCAGGGATTTCCTAGGGCTCATCGGTCGACTCCATCGCGAGGGCCTGACCGTTGTCATGGTTTCGCACAGCATGGATGACCTGGCCAATTGCTGCGACCGTATCGTCGTAATGAACGAAGGTGCGGTGTTTGCCGAGGGAACCCCCGCGCAGGTGTTTGCGCATGCCGATGAGCTCAAGTCGATCGGCTTGGGCGTTCCCGCCGCCCAGCGTATGGCGCTGGCGCTTACGGAGGCGGGCGTGCCGCTGCGTCGCGGCGGGCTCTATACGGTTGAGTCGCTGGCAGACGAGTTGGTGGACCTGCTAATCGGTCGCTCGGGCGGTTCTTCTAACGTCTCGGACATTGCTAAATCCAAGACGGTCGCGCGAGAGGAGGGCTGCTGATGGAGGCGTTTTCGTTTGGCAGCTACTATCCCGGCGATAGTGCAATCCACCGCCTGGACCCGCGAACCAAGTTGCTCTTGGGCTTTGTGTTTCTGATCACGACGCTCACGGTCAGTGGCTTCCGCGGACTGGCCCCGGTCGCAATTTTCGTTGTGCTGACCTATGCCGTGTCTCGGGTGCCGGTTCGTCGCGTTCTGTCGTCGATGGCGCCGCTGCTGGCAATCGTCGTCGTGGTCGCGGTGCTCAACTTGTTTACCGATCAGAGTGGGCGCATCCTGTGGCAGCTCGGCTTTCTGCAGATAAGCGAGGGCTCACTGCGTTCTGCCGCCTTTATGGCGTGTCGCCTGACGTTGATGATGGCCGGTATGAGCGCCATTACACTCACCACGCCGACGCTCGACCTCACCGCGGGCTTTGAGCGCCTGCTCGCGCCGCTTGCGCGTGTGGGACTTCCTACGCACGAGCTCGGCATGATCATGGGTATCGCGCTACGCTTTATGCCGCAGTTTGCCACTGAGATGAAGCAGACGGCCGATGCACAGGCAAGCCGCGGTGCGCGCGTGACGGGCGGTCCGCTCGGTGGCGTACGCATGCTCGGCAGTGTGGCGATCCCGCTGTTCACCGGCGTGTTCCGCCATGCCGAGACGCTGTCTGCTGCCATGGATGCACGCTGCTATCATGGCGAGCAGGGCCGCACGCGCCTGCATGCGCTTACGTTTGGCCGCGGCGATGCGTTGGCGGCGGTGGTGACGGCGTTGCTGCTCATCTGCGTCATCGTCATCAACCTTCAACTTGTTTAGGCGCGATTCGAGCGCAAGAAAGGGGTCCCTATGACCGACAACGACCGCACGGCTCAGCTTGAGCGCGCCTGTTCGTATCTCAGGCGCATTCCGGCGTGGTATCTGGCCACGACCGATGTGGCCGACGGACATCAGCCCCGCGTGAGACCGTTTTCGTTTGCCATGGTCGATGACGGTAAGTTGTGGTTTTGCACATCGCGCGACAAGGATGTGTGGGCGGAGCTGAGTGCGAATCCCAAGTTTGAGCTCTCGGGCTGGAAGCCGGGGGAATGTTGGATCGTATTGACCGGCGAAGCCGCACTTGAGGACGACGCAGTTGCGAGCGACAAGGTGCGTCAAGCGGGCTTTAAGCACATGGTGGGCATTGGCGAGGAACACGAGAGTGCCAACGACGGCCGCCTTGCTTTCTTTTCGGTCCGCAATATTGCCGCGCGCTTCTGTGATATCGACGGCAGCGAGGAGCGCCTGGAGCTCTAGCTCGCACAAACCAGGTTCCCAAACTAACTAGTACAGGAGGAAACGTGGACGGATTGAATACGGTGTTGGAGTATCTGACGTCGGTGCCGGCATGGTATTTGGCGACGAGCGTTGACGGACAGCCTCATGTGCGTCCGTTTTCGTTTGCGCAGATCCAGGATGGCAAGCTGTGGTTTGTAACAGCGCGCACCAAAGATGTGTGGCAAGAGCTGCTGCAAAACCAGCGCTTTGAGGCCACGAGTTGGTGGCCGGGCCATGGCTGGCTTATCTTGCGCGGGCGTGCCGGCTTGGATGACCGGGCTTTAGACGAAATGCGCGAAGCCGGGTGGAAGCATCTAGAGCACCTGGGCGAGCACTATGAGGGGCCTAACGACCCCACGCTCGTCTTCTTTAGCGTCGAGGATCCCGAGGCTTTTATCTGCAATCACGACGAATGGGTGCCGGTCGAGCTCTAGCCGGCTGGCTCATCCTAACAACTTGGTTTTCGCATGGGCGGGCCCCGTATTGCCCGGTGCCGTTAGGAGCGCCGGTCAATACGGGGCCCGCTCCATTTGTCAATTCCTTCAAGCGAATGTGTCGGGAATGTTTCAATGCATGAATATGCAAGCCATTTACGTATTCATGCATCTTTTGGTGCTAAAGTTTCAACCCACTTCATAACGGCCGCTGCGAAATGCGCATCGGTGCATAAATCGCAGACAAGGAGTCTGATATGTCTTTGAAGGTTGGAATCGTCGGCGCGGCTGGATATGCCGGAGCCGAGCTCATTCGCCTCGTGCTCGGTCATCCCGAGTTTGAACTTGTTGCCATTACGTCCAACGCCGATGCCGGCCAGCCGCTGTCCGCGGTGTATCCGAGCTTTGCTGGCGTGAGCGATCTGGTTTTCACCACGCATGACGCCCCCGAGCTTAAATCCTGCGACGCCGTCTTCTTGGCCGTGCCGCACACGGCTGCCATGGCACAGGTGCCCGCACTGCTTGCATCTGGCGTGTCCTGCTTCGATCTTTCGGCCGATTACCGTCTGAGCGACGCGTCTGTCTTTGAGGCATGGTATGCCGTCGAGCACACGAGCCCCGAGTTGCTCAAGACCCGCGCTTTCGGCCTGCCCGAGCTGTTCTGCCAGGACTTGGAGACCGCCGCATCCGATTATGCCGCCGGAAAGCCCGTGTTGGTCGCCTGCGCCGGCTGCTATCCCACCGCAACGAGCCTTGCAGCCGCTCCTGCCGTGCGTGCGGGCTGGGTGGCCGAGAGCGGTCCCGTGATCGTTGACGCTATCAGCGGCGTGACGGGTGCCGGCAAGTCCTGTAACGCCCGCACCCATTTTTGCAGCGCGGACGAGAACCTGGAAGCCTATGGCGTGGGCAAGCATCGTCATACGCCCGAGATCGAGCAGATACTCGGCCTGGCCGACCGCATCGTCTTCACCCCGCACTTGGCACCGCTCAAGCGCGGCCTGCTTTCCACGGTGACGATGCCGCTCGCGCCGCAGGCTCTCGACGCGCTGGTTCTTGAGGATGTCGTCGACCATTACAAGAAGTTTTACGCCGGTCGCACCTTTGTGCGCGTGCTCGATGCCGGCCAGCAGCCCAAGACGGCTTCGGTCGTCGGTACCAATGCCGCCCAGATTGGCCTTGCGCTCAACAAGCGTGCAGGCGTGCTGGTGGCGACGGGCGCCATCGACAATTTGTGCAAGGGTGCTGCGGGCCAGGCGGTCCAGTGCGCCAACATCGTTTTTGGCTTTGACGAGCGACGAGGCTTGCTCACAGTGGCGTGCCCGGTGTAGCACATTCGATTGTTAGCGATTTGGTAGTCGGGTATCGAGTTGGGCGCCACTTTTAAGCTGGTCTAGTAGTTGCGACCGGTATGGCGTGCCAGCCGATGCCCGCTTTTTTATTTGATATAGGGAGTCGTAGGGACGATGAATACCGACCTGATTGATATTAAGATACGCGCCGTCGAGGGTGGCGTTACGGCGGCAGCTGGCTTTAAGGCCGCAGGCATCCATGCGGGATTCCGGAAGAATCCCGAGCGCTTGGACTATGCGCTCGTCGTGCCCGATAAGCCCTGTCCCGGCGCCGGCGTGTTTACGACCAACCGCTTTTGCGCGGCGCCCGTGCAGGTGAGCCGTGTCAACCTGGGCGGTGCGGACAAGGGCTATGGCATCATCGCCGGCGTTTCAATCAACTCCGGCAACGCGAACGCTGCCACGGGCGAGACCGGCCTAGCCTGCGCGCGCGAGACGTGCAACATCGCCTCGCAGGTTATTGGCTGCGAGCCCCAGCAGATCCTGGTTGCCTCGACGGGTGTGATCGGACAGATTTTGCCGATCGACACGTTTGAGGCAGCCGTCCCGTCCGCCTACGAGGCGCTCTCTGCCCATGGCGGTGCCGATGCGGCCCGTGCCATCATGACGACCGATACGCATTCCAAGGAGTATGCCGTTCGCTATCGCAGCGAGGCTGCGGGCCATGCGGGCAACGCTTATACGGTGGGCGGTATGTGCAAGGGCTCGGGCATGATCATGCCCAACATGGCCACCATGATCGCAGTTATCACCACCGATGCCCCCGTCGAGCCTGCGGCACTTCATGCCCTGCTGCTCTCGACCGTCAAGCAGACCTTTAACAAGGTAACGGTCGATTCCGACACCTCGACCAACGACACCTGCATCATGCTTGCCTCCGGCGCCGCTGCCGCAGATGCCGAGCCTATCGTCGAGGGCTCCGATGCCTTTGACGAGTTGGCATTTGCCGTGCACGAGGTGTGCGAGAGCCTGGCGCGCAATATCGCCGCCGATGGTGAGGGCGCATCCAAGCTTGTTACGGTCAACGTTACCGGAGCCGCCAACGACGAGGAAGCTGATATCGCCGCCCGTGCCGTCGCCAACTCGCCGCTCGTTAAGACCTGCATCGCCGGCCACGACTGCAACTGGGGCCGTGTTGCTATGGCGCTTGGCAAGTGCGGCGTGAAGTTTAATCAGGAAGACGTTTCCATCGACATGATGGGCATGCCTGTCTGTCGCGACGGTCTGACTGTTCCCTTTGACGAGGACGAGGCTCTACGACGTTTCGAGGCGCCCGAGATCGTGATCTCGGCCGACCTGGGCGCAGGCGACGCGGCAACGACTGTGTGGACCTGCGACCTCACGCATGAATACATCTCCATCAACGGCGACTACCGTTCCTAGATTCCAGGCATGCTGCGCATCTTGCCGCGATTGCGGACGGCGGAGTACGGCGCGATAACGATACGAAAGACGAGGCAGATTATGAAATTCGCACGCGATTGTCGTTCGAGCGAATCCAACGAAGCAACCGCGCAGCTGCTGTTCGAAGCGCTGCCGTGGATTAAGAACCTGACCGGCAAGACGGTTGTTATCAAATATGGCGGAGCCGCCATGGTTGATGAGCAGCTGCGCCGCGACGTGATGAGCGACATCGTTTTGCTCAAGATCATCGGTATGCGTCCCGTCATCGTGCACGGCGGCGGCAAGGCTATCAACGAGGCGCTCAGCCACTACGACATCCCCGTCGAGTTTAAGAACGGCCAGCGCGTGACTACGCCTGCCACCATGGACATCGTGCGCGAGGTACTGGGCGGCAAGGTCAATCAGGAGCTGGTCGCGGCGCTCAACCACCACGGCAACCTGGCCGTGGGCGTGTCCGGCAGCGACGCCGGCACCCTTATCGCCGAGCCACTCGACCCAGAGCTCGGCCGCGTAGGCAAGGTCACGCACGTCAACACCGACTATATCGAGCGCCTGCTCGATAGCGAGTACATCCCCGTCATCGCTACCGTCGCGGCGGGGGAGGACGGCGGTTTCTTCAACATCAACGCCGACACCGCCGCCGGTGCCGTTGCCACGGCGCTCCACGCGCATAAGGCGATCTTTTTGACCGATGTCGATGGCCTGTACAAGGACTTTAGCGACAAGGACTCGCTTATCTCCAACCTAACGCTCGACGAGGTTAACGAAATGCTCTACGGCGGCGAGGTCGATAAGGGCATGATTCCCAAGCTGCGTGCGGCCGTCGATGCGCTTACCGGCGGCGTATTTCGTGCCCACATCATTAACGGTACTACGCCGCATTCGCTGCTCCTGGAGCTGCTGACCGATGCCGGCGTCGGCACCGTGATCCATTCCACCGAGACGGCTTACGAGTTCGATACGCATCCGCATCCGCTTTCGACGTTTGCTGCGCGTCTGACCGAGAACCTTGACGAGGTCGAGAAGCTTCAGACGGTCTAGCTGACCCTCAGCCGCCCCATTCCTGCACCCATAGCCCCGCGCCGTCTGGCGCCCAACGAAAGGCATCTCATGTCACTTGCAGCTCAGCAATCGCTTGAATCCCATTACATTATGCATACCTTTGGCCGCTCTCCGGTCGAGTTTGTCGAGGGTCACGGCATGAAGCTCACCGGCGACGATGGCCGTGAGTACCTCGACTTTCTTGCCGGCATCGGCGTGTGCAGCCTAGGTCATGGCGACCCGGCTGTGCTCTCGGCGCTCGAGGCACAGACCAAAAAGCTCATGCATGTCTCCAATTACTTCTACATTGAGCAGCGCGGACAGGTCGCGGCGCTGCTGTCCAAGCTTGCTAACGACGACGTAGATGGTGCGCGCGTGCTTGCCGATGCCATTGCCGCCGGCGATGAGACCACGGCAGCTGCTCTTGGTGCCCCGGCTGCGGATGAGCAGGTTTGGGAGACCTTCTTTGCCAACTCTGGCGCCGAGGCCAACGAGGGCTCGATGAAGCTCGCGCGCCTGTACGCCAAGCGTGCCGGTAATGGCGGCAACACCATCGTGTGCATGCGCGGCGGCTTCCACGGCCGTACGCTCGAGACCATTGCCGCCACCATGCAGGATTGGCTGCAGGACAGCTTCCGCCCGCTGCCGGGTGGCTTTGTGGCCTGCACGCCCAACGATGTGGATGAGCTGCGTGCGATCTTTAAGCAGCTGGGGAGCGAAATTTGTGCCGTGATGCTCGAGCCGATCCAGGGTGAGAGCGGTGTGCATCCCATGACCGAGGAGTTTATGGCTACGGCGCGCGACCTGGCACACGAAGTGGGCGCCGTGCTTATCGCCGACGAGGTCCAGTGCGGCATCTTCCGCTCCGGCAAGCCGTTTGCGTTCCAGACCTATGGCGTGGAGCCCGACATCATGAGCCTTGCCAAGGGCATTGCTGATGGCGTGCCCATGGGTGCCGTCGTGGCGAAGAAGGAGATTGCCGACGTGTTTAAGCCGGGCGACCACGGCTCGACCTTTGGCGGTAGCTGCTTGGCCATCGCGGCGTGTGCCGCGACGCTCTCCGCGCTTGTGCGTGGCGATTATGCCGAGCATGCTGCCAAGGTGGGTGCCTATATGGAGGCAAAGCTCGCCAAGCTGCCGCACGTGACCGAGGTACGTGGTCGCGGCTTGATGCTCGGCTGTGATTTGGATGATGCCGCGGGCGACGCGCATGGTGTTGTTGCCCGCGCGCTGGCCGCCGGTGCCGTGATCAACGCTACGGGTGCGCATACGCTGCGTTTCCTGCCGCCACTCGTCTGCGAGGAAGCCGACGTGGACAGTCTGATCGAGATCCTGTCGGGTGTTTTGGGCTAACGCGGCGCAATAACTCAATTTGGACCGAGTTCCGGACTGCGGACGTGCCCTATGCGGCATGATTCAGCGGTCTGGAGCCCGTTTTGCCTTAGATTTGCTAAGGCAGGGAGACCTGCTGGTCAAAAAACATCAAATATGAGTACTGTTACCGATTTGGTAGCAGCAATTTTGGACTAATAAGGCCAGATGGCAAGTCGAAATGGCGATGAATACACGATTTTGATCTGACTGTTAGTCCTTATAATGGACATATGTTGCGTAACCTAAGCAAACACTATCTGTTTATATGTTGCAAGCAAAGTAGCAGTACTCATTTTTGCCATTATTTGGCCACGGCCTTTGTGACAGACGTGCTGGCGGGTTCGAATCCCATGCGCTGGGCCCAAAAAAGAAAGGCTCCCATTGCTGGGAGCCTATCAAATCAGTGGTGGGCGATGAGGGATGTCCGCGTGCGGCTCCGCCGCCCGCATCCGCTTCGTCGCTTCGCTCCTCGCGTGCTGCGCTGGAAAACGCTTCGCGTTTCCTCAGCTCCGCACCCTTGCGGGTTCGAATCCCATGAAATGGGCCCAAACAAAAACGGTCCCCTTTCGAGGACCGTTTCCAATTCAATGGTGGGCGATGAGGGATTCGAACCCCCAGCCTTGTGCGTGTAAAGCACCTGCGCTAACCGTTGCGCCAATCGCCCGTGCGGAGAGAGTATAGCAAAACAATCGCCTCATTCACCTCATATCCATTAAAGGTAACTCGCGCGTGTCACAGCGGAGCTGATTCAGTTGAGATTGCCTGAACATTCCGCCCCTCTTTACGCCCTCGGGTATACTCAAAAGCTACTGATTCGATTTGATGCCCAGCAACAGCAGAGGGGATAGTATATGTGCGGTTTTGTCGGTTTTGTCGGTGGGACGGATAACCAATCCGAGGTGCTCACCAAGATGATGGACCGCATCGTCCATCGCGGTCCCGACATGGGCGGTCAGTTTATCGACGGCCGCGTTGCCCTCGGCTTCCGCCGCCTGTCGATCCTCGACCTGACCGAGGCCGGCGCCCAACCTATGGCCAACGAGGACGGTAGCGTCGTCATTGTCTTCAACGGTGAGATCTACAACTTCCAAGAACTCCGTTCCGAGCTCGAAGCCAAGGGCTACAAGTTCCATTGCGGCGCCGACACCGAGAGCCTCCTGCACGGCTACGAGGAGTGGGGCGAGGCCGTCCTCGATCGCCTGCGCGGTATGTACGCCTTCGTCATCTGGGACAAAAAGAAGAACAAGCTTTTTGGCGCCCGCGACATCTTTGGCATCAAGCCGCTTTACTACTATCCCATGGCCGATGCGGGCGACGGCGCTCCGGGCGTGCTCTTTGGTTCCGAGATCAAGAGCTTCCTGGACTACCCGCACTTCCACAAGGCGGTCAACAAAAAGGCCCTGCGTCCGTACATGACGCTGCAGTATTCGGCAACCGAGGAGACCTTCTTCGAGGGTGTCTACAAGCTGCCGCCGGCGCACTACTTTACCGCCGATATCCCGACCGGCAAGATGAACATCGAGCGCTACTGGGATTGCGATTACTCTGCCGTCGAGAAGCCATTCGAAGAGTATGTCGATGAGTTGGACGAGGTCGTGCACGAGAGCGTCGAGGCCCATCGCATCGCCGACGTCAAGGTCGCGTCGTTCCTCTCCGGTGGCGTCGACTCCAGCTACATCGCCGCTTGCCTCATGCCCGACAAGACCTTCTCGGTGGGCTTTGACTACAAGAACTTCAACGAGACCAACTACGCCAAGGAGCTTTCCGATAAGCTCGGCGTCGAAAACGTTCGCAAGATGATTACCGCCGACGAGTTCTTCGGTGCGCTCGAGGACATCCAGTATCACATGGACGAGCCGCAGTCCAACCTGTCTTCCGTGCCGCTGTGGTTCTTGGCCGAGATGGCCCGCAAGGACGTCACCGTGGTGCTTTCGGGTGAAGGCGCCGACGAACTCTTTGGCGGCTACGCCTACTACGAGGATACGGTCCCGGTGCGCAAGTACAAAAAGATGGTACCGCTGCCCATCCGTCGCGCGCTCGGTAACCTGGCGCTGCATATGCCGTACTTCAAGGGACATAACTTCCTGGTCAAGGGTGCCGAGATCCCCGAGAAGTCGTTCCTGGGACAGGCTCTGGTATGGCCGGAGCGCGAGGTCGACGGCGTGCTCAAGCCCGAGTACAACACCGGCGACGGCGCCTTCGAGCTCGCTGCACCCATCTACGCACGCGTGAAGGGTCAGCCCGAACTGGTCAAGAAGCAGTACCTGGACATGAACATGTGGCTCCCGGGCGACATTCTGCTCAAGGCCGACAAGATGTGCATGGCACACTCGCTGGAGCTGCGCGTGCCCTTCCTGGACCGCAAAGTCATGGAGTTCGCCGAGCACATTCCCGACCGCTACCGCATCAACGAGAACGGCAACAAACAGGTACTCCGCCACGCTGCCAACAAGTCGCTGCCCGATGAGTGGGCCACCCGTCCCAAGGTGGGCTTCCCGGTGCCGATTGTCTACTGGCTGCGCGAGCAAAAGTGGTACGACTATGTCAAGGAGTACTTCACCGCGCCGTGGGCAAGTGAGTTCTTCAATACCGACGAACTCATGCACCTGCTCGATCTGCACTTTGCGGGCAAGGGCGATTTCCAGCGCAAGATCTATACGCCGCTCGTGTTCCTAGTGTGGTACAAGCGCTTCTTTATCGACGAGGGCCAGCCTTCTGTTCAGGCTGCCTAGTCTCGGCCTACGAATGCCTGCGCGTAACGGCTCCTCCGGGAGCCGTTTTTGCGCGAGCACGTTTCAGTTACTATGAAAACCGTCCCTGCCAAATGGCTGAGAAAGGTGAAAGATGCACCATTCGGATTCCGCGACCGTGACCACGGTCGATACGCTTGCCAAGCTGCTCGATGTGTGCGGCGAGCTGCGCGCATCAGAGCAGGTTGACGAGCGTGCCGTGACCGGTTGCTCGTTTGATTCGCGCGCGGTCTCGGCAGGTGACGTGTTCTTCTGTAAAGGTGCTGCCTTTAAGCCCGCGTTTTTGAGCATGGCGCTCGATGCGGGCGCCGTCGCATTTGTGTGCGAGGAGTCGCTGGTCGAGTCTCTGGAGCCGCTGGCGAAGGAGAGCGGTGCTGCGATGCTGGTTGTTGATAGTGTTCGCACGGCCATGGCCCTGTTGCCGCCGGAGGTCTACGACCGTCCCGACCACGACGTCAAGATCGTGGGCATCACCGGCACCAAGGGAAAGACCACGGCCGCTTTTATGCTCCAGTCGATTATCAAAGCGGCGGGCGAGTCCTGCGGCATGATCGGCTCGGTGAGTACCGACGATGGTATCGAGTGCTACGAGAGCACCAATACTACGCCCGAGGCCCCCGAGGTTTGGCGCCATATCGCCAACTGCCGCACGTCCGGTCGCCAGTCCATGGTCATGGAGGTCTCGAGCCAGGCGCTCAAGTACCAACGCGTCGAGAATCTGCCGTTTGACGTGGCGTGCTTCCTCAACATCGGCCGCGACCACATCTCGCCGATCGAACACCCCACGTTTGAGGATTATTTTGAGAGCAAGCTCAGGATTTTTGACCAGGCAAAGACCGCCGTGGTGAATCTGGGCACCGAAGAGGTCGACCGTGTGCTGGAGGCAGCGTCGACGGCCGAGCGCTTGGTGACCGTTGGCGTCGAGCATCCCGAGGCAAGCCTGTGGGCGAGCGACGTACGCATGGTCGGCTTTAACATCGAGTTTAACCTGCACGGCATGAGCGCCGACGAGTCCGAGGCGGGGGAGAAGATCCTGCTGGGTATCGCGGGAGACTTTAACGTGGAGAACGCGCTGGTCGCTATCGCCGCTGCGCGCGAGATCGGCATCGGTATCGATGCCATCAAGAAGGGCCTCTCCAAACTGCGTGTGCCGGGCCGTATGGAGGTCGTGGAGTCGAAGGACGGTCGCGTGATCTGCGTCGTCGACTATGCGCACAACCAGCTTTCGTTCCGTTCGCTTTTCTCGTCGGTCAAGCGCGCGTTTCCCGCTAGCCCCGTCATTGCGCTGTTTGGCGCTGCCGGCGGCAAGGCGCAGGAGCGCCGCGAGCAGCTTCCGCGCGAGGCCGCACCGTATTCCGACCTGATGATCTTTGCCAACGAGGATCCAGCTCACGAGGACCCGATGAAGGTCTGTCGCGAGCTTGCCGAGCATGTTCCCGACGATACGCCGAACAAGATCATCCTCGACCGCGAAGCCGCTGTGCATGCGGCGTTCAAGGCGGCGCGCGAGGAGTACGTCAACCCCGATGCTCCCACCATTGTCTTGCTGCTGGCAAAGGGTGACGAGGAGCTCATGCACGTGGGCGACGAGTTCGTGCCCATCGAGAGCGACCTTTCGCTGGCCAATCGCCTGATCGATGTTACCCAGTTTGACTAATGAACCATGATGGCGGCGGCGCCCTGAGTGCGCTGTCGCCATAAGCGTGTTCCCTCAATCAAAACATGCCGTCCAAGTCCAAACCCTTCTACGTAAACGGAGTAACCATGTCCCACAACACCCTGCCGACCGTTGCCGAGCTTTCGGGCGAGATGCGCGAGCGCTTGGCCAAGGTCAAGTACGTCTTTACCGACCTGGATGCCACGATGCTCGCGCCCGGCTCGTGCGTGCTGCGCGACAACGACGGCAACCCCTCGACCAAACTCGTCGAGGCTGTCGTGGCGCTCGCTCGCGCTGGTATTCAGGTGGTTCCCACCTCGGGCCGCAACCGTACCATGATCCACGAGGACGCGCGTGTGCTCGGTCTCAACTCCTACATCGGCGAGATGGGCGGCCTGGTCATGTACGACCTCAAAGCCAACGATTGGGAGTATCTGACCGGCGACATGCCCTACGACTCCTCTTGCGGCCTCACGCCGCACCAGGTGATCGAGCAGACCGGCGTGTGCGAGAAGATCCTCGCCCGCTGGCCGCACAAGATCGAGTATCACAACGACATGTCGACCGGCTACAAATACCGTGAGGTCACCGTCGGCATGCGCGGCGATGTGCCCGACGATGAGGTTCAGGCCATCCTGGACGAGGCCGGCTGCGGTCTGATCTGGGCTTGCAACGGTCACCTGACGCATCTGTCCAAGCCGACGACGCTCGAGCTTGATCGCGTCGAGGACGGTCGCGCATTCAACATCAACCCCGCAGGCCTCAACAAAGGCGTCGCCATTGCGCGCTTCTGCGAGCACCTAGGGATCGAGCGCGAGGAGACGTTGGCGCTCGGCGATTCCGAGTCCGACTTCTACATGGCCGATCACGTGGGCACGTTCTGCCTGGTCGAGAATGGCCTGACGAGCGCCGGCGCGCCCGAGTTCCTGGCTGCTTGCGAGAACGCTTTCGTTACGCGCGGCAAAATTGTCGATGGTTGGGCGGCGACGGCAGAGCTGCTGGTCGCGGCGCGTTCGTAGCGCGGCGTCGCCGCACTTGGACATGTCTTTTTGAGAGAGACTGGTGAGGTAATGTCCGATATCGAGAATCCGACAGGTGACACGCGCCCGATTGGCGTGTTCGATTCTGGTTTGGGCGGTCTGACGGTTGCGCGCGCCATCGCGACGGCGCTGCCGCACGAGTCCGTCTACTACTTTGGCGACACCAAGCGCTGCCCCTACGGCACGCGCACCGAGGATGAGGTGCGCTCGTTTGCGTTGCAGGCGGGTCGTTGGCTTTCGAAGCACGACGTCAAGATTATGGTCATCGCCTGCAACACGGCGACCGCTGCGGCCTTGCGTCTGGCCCAGCAGGTGCTCGACGTTCCCGTGATCGGCGTGATCGCGCCGGGTGCCCGTGCAGCAATCAACAGCACGCGTACGCGTCGCGTGGGCGTGCTCGCTACCAACCTCACCATCCGCTCGGGCGCCTACACGCGCGCCATTCAGGATCTAGATGCCGGTGTCGATGTATACGGCTGTCCTGCCTCGAGCTTTGTCGAGGTTGTCGAACACGAGCTCGCCTCGGGTGCACATCTGCAGGAACAGTGGCTTGAGAACGAGGACATCTTCGATACGCCCGCCGTGCGTGCGCTGGTGGGTGCCACGGTTGAGCCGCTGCGCGACCACGGTATCGATACCGTGGTGCTCGGCTGTACGCATTTCCCGCTGTTGGTGGGACCTATCCGCCATGCGCTGGGGCCTGGGGTGCGCGTCGTGAGTTCCGCCGAGGAGACCACGCGCGAGCTGACCGATATTCTCACGCGCCGCGAGCAGCTGGCGGGCGACGCCGCCGAGCCGCAGCATCGTTTTGCCACGACGGCCGATAACATTGCCGAGTTTGCGGTGGCGGGTAGCTTTATCTTTGGTCAGCCGCTCAAGAGCATCGAACATATCGATATCGATGAGCTGAAATAGATGTAAGGCAGCCGCCAAAGCCTTCGCCACATCTTTTGCCGAAAGGAAATTTCTATGGAGTACATGCAGGTCAACCGCGCCAACGGTCGCGCCGCCAACGAGTTGCGCCCCGTTAAGCTCACCCGTGGCGTCATGAAGCACGCCCACGGCTCGTGTTTGGCCGAGTTCGGCGACACGCGCGTGCTGTGCGCCGCCACTATCGAGGAGGGCGTGCCGGGCTGGCGCAAGGGCGCCAAGGCCGGTTGGGTAACGGCGGAGTACGCCATGCTGCCGGCATCGACCGGCAAGCGCTGCAAGCGCGAGCATGCCAACCGCAAGGGCCGCTCCATGGAGATCGAACGCCTCATCGGTCGCAGCCTGCGTACCATCGTCAATATGAAGGCACTTGGCGAGTACACCGTTACCGTCGACTGCGATGTGATCCAGGCCGATGGCGGCACACGCACGGCGAGCATTACCGGCGCCTGGGTGGCGCTGCACGACGCCCTTGCCATGTGGGTCGAGGCGGGTAAGCTCGAGCGCATCCCGCTCACGGGCCAGGTCGCCGCGATTTCCATGGGCGTTGTCGACGGCAACACTCTGCTCGACCTAGATTATTCCGAGGACAGCCATGCCGAGGTCGACATGAACCTCGTCGCCACCGACACCGGCGAGATGATCGAGCTCCAGGGCACCGGCGAGCAGGCGCCCTTTGACCGCAAACGCCTCAACGCCCTGCTCGACCTGGGCGACAAGGGTATCGCCGAGCTCATCGAGCTTCAGCGCCAAGCCATCGCCTAACCTGCCAAAAGGGACAGGTTTATTTTGGTAGGTTTTATCTGCTGAAATGCTGCGTTGAAAGGTCCGATCGCCTGAGAGGGGAGAGGTCAAGTGCCCAAACGCCCCTCACGCGGCTTGCTATAGAGACAAGGAGGCCAGTCATGGCACTTGAGAAGATTGACATCGACACCCTCGACCCGGCGGCGACCATCGTCGTGGCAACGGGCAACGCCCACAAGCTCACCGAGATCGAGGCCATTTTGGGCAAGGTCATGCCCGAGGTGCGCTTTGTGGCGCTCGGCCAGCTGGGTGATTTTGAGGATCCCGAGGAAAACGGCACGACGTTTTTGGAGAACGCCATCATCAAGGCCCAAGCCGCGGTTGAGGAGACGGGCCTTATGGCCATTGCCGACGATTCGGGCTTGGTCGTTGATGCCCTGGACGGCGAGCCGGGCGTGTATAGCGCGCGCTATGCGGGCGTGCATGGCGACGATGCCGCCAACAACGCCAAGCTGCTCGTTAACTTGGAAGGCGTGGCAGACGAGGATCGCACCGCGCGTTTTATGAGTGTCGTCGCGCTCATCGACACGGATGGTCTGGTCACCTATGGTGAGGGCGCCTGCGAGGGCGTTATCGCGCACGAGGGCCGCGGCGATCACGGCTTTGGCTACGACCCGCTGTTCCTGCCGGTCGACACGCCGGGCAAGACCATGGCCGAGCTGACGGCGGACGAGAAGAACGCCATCAGCCATCGATTCCATGCGCTCGAGCACCTATCCGCCAAACTGACGGGCGAGGAGTAGGCCGTGCGTGCGGTGGTGCAGCGCGTACTCAACGCCGGCGTGACGGTCGACGGCGAGTGCGTGGGCCGCATTGGACGCGGCTACCTGGTGCTGCTGGGTGTGGGCCATGGCGATACGCGTGCCGAGGCCGATAAGCTGTGGGGCAAGCTCCGCGGGCTGCGCATCAACGAGGACGAGAACGGCAAGACCAACTTGGCGCTTGCCGATGTCGACGGTGAGGTACTCGTGGTGTCGCAGTTCACGCTGTTCGCTGACTGCCGCCACGGTCGCCGCCCATCGTTTACGGATGCCGGCGCGCCCGATGTTGCCAACGAGCTCTACGAGTACTTCCTGACGCTCGTTCGCCAAGATGTCGAACACGTGGCGCACGGCATTTTTGGCGCCGATATGAAAGTCGACTTGGTCAACGACGGCCCATTCACCATCGTCTTGGACACCGATAACCTTTAGGTTACGCGGTTTTACCAAACCGCGTAACAACTGGTCATGCGAGATTGTCGTCTGGTACGTATTCGAGACCGGGCTTTTTTAGCTACTTGCGTATGGCCACAACAGGGTGCTATAGTATTAGAGTTTTGTCTATCTTAGGGGTATTATCCCCTTTTTGAATTGCACCTTCTGGAGGCCCTGTTCATGGAAGAGATGGAAGTCAATCACGTCGACGACATCCACGAGAAGCTGACCGATATGGTGGGCGATCGCGTCAAGGTTAAGGCCAACATGGGCCGTACCCGCGTCGTCGAGCGCATGGGCACCATCAAGAGCGTCCACCCGGCCGTCTTCATTGTCGAGGTTGACGAGCGTCGTGGCCGCAAGTCGCGTCAGTCCTACCAGTATATCGATGTGCTCACCGGTCAGGTCGAGCTGTTCGACCCCGAGAGCGGCGAGCATATCTTTACCCCGCTCGGCAATCAGCTCGAGGAGCATTAACGGTGACCGATCGGTCCCTGACTCTTTCCGCGCCGGCAAAGATTAACCTCTACCTGGGGGTTCATACCGAGCGCGATGACCGCGGCTACCACAGGGTCGATTCCCTGATGGCGGCCGTCGGTCTTTCCGATACCGTGACGGTCACGCCGGCGCAGGCGCTGACCGTCCAGACGGTTCCGGCATCAGATTTTCCCATGCAAAAGAATACGGCGTATCGGGTTGCGGTTGCTATGGCCGAGCATTATGGTCGCGAGGCAAACATCTGCGTGACGATTGAGAAGCGCATTCCATTGTGCGCCGGCTTGGGCGGCCCCTCGACGGATGCGGCCGCGGTCATTGTCGCCTTGGCAGAGCTCTGGGGCATTGATCGCACCGACCCAGCGCTCGACGATATTGCGCGGGGCATTGGTGCTGACGTCCCGTTCTTTTTGCACGCGAGTCCTGCGTTCTACGTAGGTGGGGGAGACGTGCTGGCAACTGAGTACCCCGCGCTGCCCGCGACGCCCGTCGTGCTGGTCAAGCCGCGCGAGGCAAGCGTTTCGACAATTGAAGCCTATCGACGTTTTGACGAGGCCCCGGTGCCTGCGGACAAGCCCGGCGCGATAGCTTCTGCCTTGCGTGCTGGTGATGCCGAGACGGCATATGCACTCATCCATAACAATCTGGGTGTCATTTCCGCACAGATGGAGTCGCAGATTCAAACGGTCCTCGACTGGCTGCGTAAACAGGACGGAACCGTTGCTGTAGATGTGTGCGGATCGGGTGCCTGCTCGTTTGCCATTTGCGACACCGCTGCCACGGTCGAAAGGCTTGCCGATGCTGCCCAGCAAAATGGCTGGTGGGCCTGCGCGACTGAGTTTATTCCCAACACGGTTCAAATCGACGCGCCAAAGAAATAAAAATTTCTCTAGCACGCGGCGAAAATCTTTGTTACTATAGTCGAGCTAACGGGTTGTGGCTCAGTTTGGTAGAGCACTGCGTTCGGGACGCAGGGGTCGCTGGTTCAAATCCAGTCAACCCGACCAGAGCATGAGGAGGGACCGCTTCTTGCGGTCCCTTTTTTTAGCTATTGTTGTGATACCGCGATACCCGCGGTATACTCATTCGAGCTTGTCTCGCTGTATTGTGGAGGTCTACATGTTTGGACTGAGGGCTCCTGAGCTCATCATTATTCTCGTTGTTGTCCTGATTATCTTTGGGCCTAAGAACCTGCCGAAGCTCGGTAAGTCCCTCGGCTCTACCGTCAAGAATATCCGCGAGGGTATGGAGGGCGACGATAAGGGCGAAACCAAGCAGGCCGAGGACGTTGTGGTCGAGGAGTCCAAGGAGGACAAGGAGATCGCAGAGCTCGAGGCCAAGCTCGCTGCTGCCAAGCAAAAGAAGGCAGAGGACAGCGACGCGGACGCAGAGTAGTCCCATCCCTTTGGGGTGAGCACCTGACCGGCTTGCCCGCAGGCTAGCCGGTCTTTTTCGTTTTTGTTGACAGTTGATCGTTACATCATAGTTGGGGAGATATCCGTATGGACGCAAGCCAGATCGTACTGACCGCTGAGGGCCGCCAGAAGCTCGTCGAGGAGCTCGCTTGGCGTGAGGGCGATTACGCCAAGGAGATCGTCGAGGACATCAAGGAAGCCCGCGCGTTCGGCGACCTTTCGGAGAACTCCGAGTACGATGCCGCCAAGGACAAGCAGGCCCAGAATGCTGCTCGCATCGCCGAGATTCAGGCTATTCTCGCCAACGCCCAGGTTGCTGCCACCACGGGTGATCTGACCGTCTCCATCGGTTCCACCGTTTCGTTGATTGATCCCAACGGTGAGGTCATGGAGGTCACGCTTGTCGGTACCACCGAGACCAACTCGCTCGAGCACAAGATCTCCAACGAGTCTCCGGTCGGCCACGCCATCATTGGTCATGGCGAGGGCGACTCCGTCGAGGTCGTTACGCCTTCCGGCAAGACTCGCGTCTACACCATCGCCAAGATCGCACGCTAGACCACGGTCCCGCGTAAAGGTATGTTTTCGCTCCCTGGGACCGAATCCTGGGGAGCGTTTTAGTTTGAGGAGCTAACTATGGCAGAAAACCAGAACGCCGCCGATCAGGCATCGACGCTCAACGACGAGCGCGCCACTCGCCTGGCCAAGCGTGCCTCCCTGTTCGAGGCGGGCCAGAACCCGTATCCCGAGCACTCCGAGATTGAGGACTACGTCGTCGACATCGAGACTAAGTATGCCGAGCTCGCCGATGGCGAGGACACCGAGGACGTCGTGAAGATCGGCGGCCGTGTGGTCGCCAAGCGCGGTCAGGGCAAGATCATGTTCATCGTCGTGCGCGACGCGACCGGCGAGATCCAGCTGTTCTGCCGTATCAACGATATGGACGAGGCCGCCTGGAACACGCTCAAGGCACTCGACCTGGGCGATATCCTGGGCGTGACCGGTGTAGTCGTGCGCACCAAGCGTGGCCAGCTTTCCGTTGCCCCCAAGAGCGCGACGCTGCTGTCCAAGGCCGTTCGCCCGCTGCCCGAGAAGTTCCACGGTCTCTCCGACAAGGAGACTCGCTATCGTCAGCGCTATGTCGACCTGATCGCCAACGACGACGTTCGCGAGACCTTCCGCAAGCGCTCGCAGATTCTCTCCACGTTCCGCCGCTTTATGGAGTCCGATGGCTACATGGAGGTTGAGACCCCCATCCTGCAGACCATCCAGGGCGGAGCTACTGCCAAGCCGTTCATCACGCACTTCAACGCGCTCGATCAGGAGTGCTACCTGCGTATCGCCACCGAGCTGCACCTCAAGCGCTGCATCGTCGGCGGCTTTGAGCGCGTGTTCGAAATCGGTCGTATCTTCCGCAACGAGGGCATGGACCTTACCCACAATCCCGAGTTCACCACGATGGAGGCCTACCGCGCCTTTTCCGATCTCGAGGGCATGAAGGCGCTCGCCCAGGGTGTCATTAAGGCCGCTAACAAGGCTATCGGCAACCCCGAGGTTATTGAGTACCAGGGCCAGACCATCGACCTGTCCGGTGAGTGGGCCAGCCGTCCCATGACCGACATCGTCTCCGACGTGCTCGGTAAGCAGGTCACCATCGACACGCCGGTTGAGGAGCTTGCTGCCGCCGCACGCGAGAAGGGCCTGGAGATCAAGCCCGAGTGGACCGCCGGCAAGATCATCGCCGAGATCTATGACGAGCTGGGCGAGGACACCATCGTCAACCCCACCTTCGTGTGCGATTACCCCATCGAGGTTAGCCCGCTTGCCAAGCGCTTTGAGGATGACCCGCGCCTGACCCATCGCTTTGAGCTGGTCATCGCCGGCCACGAGTACGCGAACGCGTTCTCCGAGCTCAACGACCCGGTCGACCAGGCCGAGCGCTTCGCTGCCCAGATGGCCGAGAAGGCCGGCGGTGACGACGAGGCCATGGAGTACGACGAGGATTACGTGCGCGCCCTCGAGTACGGTATGCCTCCCGCGGGCGGCATTGGCATCGGTATCGACCGCGTGGTCATGCTGCTCACCAACCAGGCTTCCATCCGCGACGTGCTGCTGTTCCCGCACATGAAGCCCGAGAAGGGTTTCCAGTCCGGTGCCGCTGCCGCCAAGGCTGCAGAGGCCGGCAACGCCGCGAGCCCATTCGTTAAGTCGCTTAAGCCCACGCTCGATTACTCCAAGATCGCCGTTGAGCCGCTGTTTGAGGAGTTCGTCGACTTTGATACCTTCTCCAAGAGCGATTTCCGCGCTGTGAAGGTCAAGGCATGCGAGGCCGTCAAGAAGTCCAAGAAGCTGCTGAACTTTACGCTCGACGACGGTACCGGTACCGACCGCACCATCCTCTCCGGTATTCACGCTTATTACGAGCCCGAGGACCTGGTCGGCAAGACCTTGCTCGCCATCACCAACCTGCCTCCGCGCAAGATGATGGGCATCCCCAGCTGCGGCATGCTCATCAGTGCCATCCACGAGGAGGATGGTGAGGAGCGCCTCAACCTGATCCAGCTCGACGCCTCCATCCCCGCCGGCGCAAAGATGTACTAACTAGTTACGCGGTTCTACGAACCGCGTAACGGCTCGACGCTGCGCGACGTCCAGGGCGACAATTTGTCATTCAAAAGGCAAGGCATGACCAGAAGGTCTATGCCTTGCCTTTTTCATGCCAACTTGTTCGCCCTGGACGTCGCTCGCTGTCCGTCCTCTACCTGCGGCGTTGCTCTGGCCGGCACTTAGGGACGTTCCTCTTGTGCCGGCACTTAGGGACGTTCCTCTTGTGCCGGCACTTAGGGACGTTCCT
The DNA here is from genome assembly GCF_040910325.1 of Collinsella aerofaciens. Taxonomy (GTDB): domain Bacteria; phylum Actinomycetota; class Coriobacteriia; order Coriobacteriales; family Coriobacteriaceae; genus Collinsella; species Collinsella aerofaciens_BL. Next base: position 87,496 of record NZ_JBDGAV010000009.1, read on the forward strand.
TTTAATATGAGCAGGACATTGTCAAGAGGCAAAATCGGGCCTGGCCCCAACGATATGGGGTCAGGC